>CANGIU010000034.1 GCA_947454255.1 Micrococcales bacterium | reverse complement strand
TAGAAGCGCTAAGTGATGCTGAGCGAAGAGTGGCCGCAATTGCGGTAGTGCACGATTCACTTTCTGAAGGTCTAGCTCAGGATGTTAACTTCGATGAGGTTTTTGATCGCATAATTGCCCTGGTTAGCGAACTAGCAGCAGCCTTCAATGCAAAGGTGACTAACCTTCGCATTGGCAAATTTGGCAGACTGCCAAGCGAGATGGCAACGCCGCTATCAGTAGTTCTTACAGAGATTGTGACCAATGCCTATGAGCATGGTTTAGCTAACAAGACCGGCCATGTGACCGTGAACGCAAGCCGTAAGTCTAAGAAACTCTTCATAACTGTTGCTGATGATGGGGTTGGCTTAGAGCCAGGTAAGGTGCTTTCCGGTTTGGGTACACAGATTGTGAAGACACTTGTTGAAGGGGAACTTCGAGGAAAGATTGATTACAAATCAGATAAGACCGGTGGAACTGCAGTTCTGTTAGAACTTCCGCTTACTTAGGCTGAGCGACGTGCGCGAGCATACTTGCGCTTTAGTGACTTACGTTCGTCTTCACTAAGACCGCCCCAAACACCATTGTCCTGGTTCTCTTTGATGGCGTATTCAAGACAGTTAGAAGTTACTTTGCAATCACGGCAAATAGCTTTAGCTTGTTCGATCTGGTCAACTGCAGGGCCTGTGTTTCCTACCGGGAAGAATAGTTCTGGGTCTTCGGTTCGGCAGCGAGCTTCTGTTAGCCATGGCAGTTCCATATATTTATGTTCCTTAGATCGAATATCAGGGGAAGCGCATCAGAATAAAGCTAAATCTTGGAAGATTTCTTGGTTTATTCGCGACCGCGACTAGTCAATTTTCCCACAGCAGGGGGTGGTTTGTAAATAGGCATTTAGGCTATAAACCATGGGCAAATTCACAATACAGACCACTCTGCGAGCACTATCCATTGCTTATTACTTAGAAGCCCTTGTCCTATACATTGCCACCATAGCCACCGTTTGGGCCATGACTACCAATCCCATCAAAGCTCTCCTCACTGACTCAGCATTAGTGATTCTGACTCTAGGAGCAGCCATCTGGCTAACCTTTGCAGCTAGAGCAATTATCAAGGGGAAACGCTGGTCTCGAAGTGCAGGTATCTTCTGGCAGCTCATTCAACTTGCAATTGCTCTGGGTACTTTTGAAGCCAGCCTGCTCTACGGCTTTGCCATAGCGATACCTTCACTTGCTGTGCTATTTACCCTGTTTACCAGTGCGGTAGTCAACGCAACGTCTGAATCTAGATAGCTAGAACCTTACGAAGCATCGCAACGTGTCCAGTTGCTTTGACGTTGTATAGGGCGTGCTCAATCTTGCCCTTCTCGTCAATAACAAAGGTAGATCTGATCAAACCCTCATAGATCTTTCCATACATGCTCTTCTCACCAAATGCACCATAGGCCTTGATAACCTTCATCTCTGGGTCAGAAAGCAAATCAAACTTGAGGCCCTCAGCCTTGCGGAACTTAGTCAATTTCGCAGCATTGTCGGGGGAGACACCCAAAACAACGTAGCCAGCCTTCTTCAGAACAGACATGTTTTCTTGAAAATCACAAGCCTGCTTGGTGCAACCTGGGGTAGAGGCAGCAGGGTAGAAATACAGGATTACTCGGCTACCTTTGAGATCGGCTAGTGAAACAGCCAACTCATCTTGGTTAGTTAGTTTGAATGCAGGGGCCTTTGAGCCAACAGTTAGTTCAGTCATATCTCTAATCTAGCCAAAGCCACGCTATGCGCAACTTTGTAACGCGCATAGATAACTGCTATTCTTAGGAATCGTTGCCAAAAGCAATGCGCTTCTAGCTCAATCGGCAGAGCAACTGACTCTTAATCAGTGGGTTCCGGGTTCGATTCCCGGGGAGCGCACGAACCCCGGTTCCTTCTCACGAGGACCGGGGTTTTTAGTTTGTGCTGAAAGAAATTTAGTTTGGGTAGTTTGAGTAGTACTCTTCTGTCTTTCTTATCCGATCCACAAGTATGAACACATAAATTCCAAGCTGAATGACTAAACCAATAATTACTCCAGCGTAGTTTGGCTGATACATGTCGCACATGCTCGAGTCAAACCCGTAATCGTAGTCGAAAGAGCTATACAAACAGGATGCTTGTCTAACTGTTTGTTCACTGGCCATAGCTAGATGTCTAACTGTTTGTTCACTGGCCATAGCTAGAGTAGTCATGGAAATTATGTATGCAACAGTATTTGCTGCAAGGAAAATAAAGAATTTCGCTTTATCCTTTGCGAAGGTGTAAATGTAAGTCCAGAAACCGAGGAATACTGCAAGTAAAATCGCAGTGTTTCTCTTCTTCTGGGTAGCGCTACTAGATAATTTTAGGCCTGCTACAGGGGTCCCGCACTTTGGGCACATTGCAGCCGACTCAATCAGACCGTTTCCGCATCCTGTACAAAATTTGGTAGTTTCCATCATTTCCTCAATTCGTGAATTCCGTTTGGAGACAACTATATCTAAGAAAAGAAAACTACGTCGGATGGGAGTAAGGAAAAATGTTTCCTTTTTGCAACGATATTTCAATAATTTTTTGTGCTAACAGGGCTAACATTGCCATAAGGAAACACTTCCCCACCCTTGAAATAGAAATGGAAATATTATGGCTTCAGCTTTTTGTAGTGCCTGTGGGAATTCGATGAGCGCACAAGCGCTTGCTTGCCCAGGGTGCGGTCACCCAAATGCAGCAAACTCAAGAAACCAAAGTAACTATGTTGGCGCTCCTCGCTCTCGAGTCACAGCAGGAATCTTGGCCCTCTTTCTCGGCGGGCTAGGCATTCACAAGTTCTACCTTGGTAAGTCAGGTGCAGGAATTGTCTACTTGTTGTTCTGTTGGACATTTGTACCTGAAATCATTGCTTTCATTGAGGCAATCATTTACTTCACTCAAAGTGATGAGGCATTCGCCGCATCGCAACGCGTAAACGTAATTTAGTCTCCATCGCTAAATAGCGAATAGAGAAAAAAATTCCAGCTCCTTGGTTTAGGGGCTGGAATTTTGCTTGCCGGCCAAATTGGAAAATCGAATATTTGCAGGGCTAAGTTAGTCTTCCCCGATGTCTTCATTCCAAAGACTTGGGTTAGCAATGATGAAATCACCCATGACTTTTATCAGACCCGGATCATTCATGACTGTGACATCACAGCCATGTTCTTGGACCCAGTCTTGACCACCCTTGAAGTTGATGTCGTCGCCTACTAGTAGTTTGCCTATGTTGAACTGACGAATAAGACCTGAGCAATACCAGCAAGGGGAGAGGCTGGTAGCTAGAGTTACGTTTTTGTATGAACGCTGTCTACCAGCGTTTCTAAATGCGCTGGTTTCACCATGCATAGATGCGTCACCCTGTTGGACGCGAAGATTGTGACCGGATCCTAGAAGGACTCCGTCTTTATCAAAGAGTGCAGCACCAATCGGAATGCCACCCTCACTTAAACCTAAATGAGCCTCGGCTATGGCAACTGAGAGTTTCTCTTCATCAGTGATGAAGATGTCTCCTGGTTTGAAATCCATAGCCGAGGCTCTTTAGTTAGAGGTTAGAGACTATTACTAGTCTTTTG
Organism: Micrococcales bacterium; assembly: GCA_947454255.1. Lineage (GTDB taxonomy): Bacteria > Actinomycetota > Actinomycetes > Actinomycetales > Microbacteriaceae > Rhodoluna. The sequence goes on along the minus strand of CANGIU010000034.1, from coordinate 1,388 downwards.
AACGTAGTGGAACTGATAGGACGTAGTACAGGACTGCAGCGATGGCAAAACCAACGATTGCAGCCATGTCACCTAGGCCGGCTCCAAGTGGACCAGTGTAGAACACCTGGTTTGAGAAGCCCCAGATTGAGAATCCGGTTGCAAATACGAAAGCAATAACACCTGCACCAAATTCCTTTGGAGCTAGTGCACGCTTGCCAGCATCCTTGCCACCTGAAATCAAACGCTCTACTAGAACGATTGCGATCCAAGGAGCTACCCAGTATGAAACGACCAATAGGAAGTTTTCCAGCTGGTGTCCTACGTCACCGTTGGTAACACCGAAGTAAGCAGTGATACCACCGATAACACCGGCAATAGCAACCATGATTGCGCGACGAGCCTTGAACCCGATGTTTACGCCCATTGCCAAGAATGACATTGCACCTGAGTAAACGTTAAGAACGTTTGCTGAGATTGAACCGATTGCAATAGCAAGCAGGGTTACCTTAGCAAGTGCATCGTTACCGAGTGCGTCTGTGAAGACCTTGGTTGGGTTTGCACCAAAGACAACAAACTGTCCACCATTAGCGTCGCCAACAGCAGTCTCAATGAGGTTGAATGCAACCGCACCCAAAGACATAAGAAGTGTTGTGCTAACAAAGTTACCTAGACCTGCTGCCAGACCAAGACGAGTCTTGTCAGTCTTTGCAGGAAGGTAACGGGTGTAGTCAGAAGCAAAAGGAGTCCAACCAGCGGTGTAACCATAAGCGGCACCAGCAGTTAGTGTGAACGCTGCCCATGAGAAGCCTGTGATTCCAGCACTAGGAGTGAAAGCACCTGAGTGAGTGAACACTACGAATGCAACGATTAGCCAAACAAGAGCCAAGAAGTAAGAGCTGTAACGCTCCCAAACCTGGATCAAGTTGTGACCTACGAATGCGATTCCTACCTGAGCCACAATAACGATGAGCAGTGCATATACTGCGTCAACGCCTAGTAGAGCAGACAGCGCTAGTGTTCCGGAAACAGTGTTAACTGCGAACCAACCAATACCTGCAACAAGAGTTGAGAGACCTGAAGGGATCAGGTTTCCTACCTTGCCGAATGCATTGCGGCCAAGAACCATCTGTGGAAGGCCAGCTTCTGGCCCCCAAGTGCTCAAGATACCGTGGGTGATACCAGCTAAAGCGTTTCCAACGAGCACAGCAAGAATTGCCTGAAGGACGTTAAGTCCAAAGCCAATTCCTAGTGCGCCGACGAATACGGTTGCGAACTCTAGGTTCGGGGACGACCAAACTGTGAATAAGTGCCACGGTTTGCCGTGACGTTCACCCGCAGGAATTGGGGCGACGTCGTTGGTTTCGATTGCACCTGCCGAAGCAGTGTTTTTTGTGTTAGTAGTCATT
>CANGIU010000033.1 GCA_947454255.1 Micrococcales bacterium | reverse complement strand
CTTTGGCCAGAGGCCTGGGCTATCTTCACCGATCCTGCACACATCATTGCGGAGCTCTCCTGGACCATAATCCAAGACTTTGTCATCATTTGGCTGCTCTATGGCACTGTTTGGAAGAAGATGATCCTTCCTCGACTCAGAAGAGAGATCCACAAGGAAATCGACGAAGAGCACAACATCACTCACCATGACTAGCAAACCCCAAACTTCCAGAAGAAATACGTGGCAAAAAGACGCAGTTCTGCATGCCCTGGGGCAAGCTCAAGGCTTTGTCTCTGCTCAACAGCTACACAAACAACTAACTCAGCATGGCTCTGTGATTGGTTTGGCGACGGTATATAGGACTTTGAATACTCTGGTTGCCGATGGGTTGGCTGATTCCCTCGTAAATGCTGGGGAGACGCTGTTCAGAGACTGCTCTAAAGACCATCACCATCACCTGATTTGTAATGGCTGTGGGGTTGCTGTTGAGATTGAGGCTCAGCAAGCCGAATCTTGGGCCAGTAAAGTAGCGGCAGAACATGGCTTTACTGATGTCTCGCACACAATCGACATCTTTGGGCTGTGCCAAAAGTGCACCGGTAAATAACTTCAAACTAGGACTTGCACACAGCCCCTATTGACCCCTAAACTTGGGTAGTTGCCCGAAATCTTTGGGTCAGCCACAAATCAGGTAAAGAATATTCTTTTTGCCTGCCACCAATTTTTAACACGGAGGAAGACGATGTCTGCTTACTGCCAGGTCACCCAGACCGGTCCGCAGTTTGGACACGCTGTTTCGCACGCTCAGAACAAAACTAAGCGTCGTTTCAACCCAAACATTCAGAAGCGCACATACTTCGTGCCTTCACTAAAGCGCAACGTGACTCTAAACCTATCTGCCCGTGGCATCAAGGTTATTGACGCACGCGGCATCGAGTCTGTTGTTGCAGAGCTAAAAGCTCGCGGCGAGAAGATCTAAGGAATAGGCAATGGCTAAAGACAAGGACATCCGTCCAATCATCAAGATGAAGTCCACTGCGGGCACTGGTTACACCTACGTAACTCGTAAGAACCGTCGTAACGATCCAGACCGTATCGTTCTAAAGAAGTATGACCCAGTAGTGCGTAAGCACGTTGAATTCCGCGAGGAGCGCTAGAAATGGCTAAGAAGAGCAAGATTGCCCGCAACGAACAGCGCAAGATCGTTGTTGCCCGTTACGCTGACAAGCGTGCAGCACTAAAGAAAGCTTTGGTTGACCCTAACTCAACCGACGAGCAGCGCGAAGAAGCCCGTCTGGGTCTTCAGAAGCTACCTCGTAACGCATCTCCAACACGTGTTCGTAGCCGTGACGCTATCGATGGCCGCCCTCGTGGTGTGCTTAGCAAGTTCGGTGTTTCACGTGTTCGCTTCCGCGACATGGCTCACAAGGGTGAGCTACCAGGTATCACCAAGTCATCCTGGTAACCAAGATTTCATCAAGAACCGCTGTCGAAAGACGGCGGTTTTTGCTTTAACCCTATGAATGTCACCGAATGGTTATCTCAAGTCACTCGGTAAATAGACCAGAAAATCCCTAGTACTGACAAATTCCCAACTAGCAACATACGGTTGCTCAAAACAAGGAATGGAAACTATGACAGACAGAAGGCAGTTATTTGGGTATGTTGGTGCAGCCCTATTGATTTTCGGAACATTTCTACCATTGGTGAGTCTGCCTATTGTGGGATCAATCAACTATTTCCTGAATGGCAAGGGAGATGGAGTCTATGTAATCGGATACGGCGTTTTGGCAATCATTTTCACTGCTATCAAGCGCTACAAGCTCCTATGGATTCCCGCTCTTCTAGCCGTAGCGCAGTTGACCTACGCACTGATTAATTTCAATCAAAAGCTGGCAGAAGCATCCTCGATGCTGGAAAACAATATCTTTGGAGCAGGCCTAGCGTCCACCATTCACCTGGACTGGGCATGGATCGTTCTATTTGCGGGAGCTGGAGTTCTAGTAGCTGCAGCGGCTCGAAAAGCACCTGTGGTAGACAGCGAATAACGTCAATTTCGTCGAAAAACCCTTGATTTCACAGGAAAAACTTTCTAACAGTTATCCTCAACACGCCGAAACCCTAATAAACACGCGGGGTTTAGGCGTATAGGGTGAAACCGACATCCCGTCAAGCACTTTGAATGTCCAGGAGGACCCAATGTCAGCACTAAACAAGAGCGACCTAGTCGCCGCAATCGCAAGCCACACCGGTGAATCACAGGCTGCAGTCAACCGTACCGTTGACGCATTCTTCGAGATCATCGCAGCAACTGTTGCCAAGGGCGACAAAGTAACCATCCCAGGCTGGTTGTCAGTAGAGAAGGGTCACCGCGCAGCTCGTGCAGGTCGTAACCCTCAGACTGGTGCAACCATCCAGATTGCTGCATCAAACACTGTAAAGGTGTCTGCAGGTAGCAAGCTAAAGGCTGCAGTTAAGTAATTCAAGTTACACAAGCAGACGACGCACTTCGGTGCGTCGTTTTGCTTTAACTTAGGCTTGATGCGTGTCCACTACAAAAACAACAAGGCTAGCTATTGCTATTACTTTGTTGTCTCTTGGTTTAGCTCTTGGCATTCTCATTGGAATGTTTGAGGGTGGAGCAGCAGTGCCAAGCCAGCTCGGAGATGTTGGCGATGTCTTGCGTTGGAGCGCACCATCGCTTCGCGGTGTTACAGACATAGCGGAAGCAGTAACAATTGGTTCACTGGTCTTTACATCATTTGCTCTTTCTCCTGGCACAAAAGCTTTTAGCAAAGTTTTACTTTCTGCTGCTGTTAGCGCAGGTGTTTGGGCACTTTCAGGAAGTACATATCTTGTTGCAACATATTTAGCGATTACTGGTTCACCCCTTTCACTTGATCAAAAGTTTGGTGATCAGTTCTATATCTTCCTTACGGATATTCAACTTGGGCAAATGTTGACAATGAACGTGTTAGCAGCTTTTGTATTAGCAGTATTGATTCTGTTTGTTAGAAAACTCTTTGGAGCTGCTCTTTGTGCAGTAATTGGTTTAGCTGGTTTGGTTCCGGTTGCCCTTAGTGGTCACGCTGCAGGAAGTGCTTCACACTCCATGGCAGTTAACGCCCTAGGTCTTCACCTTGTTGGGATTTGTATTTGGGTTGGTGGTTTTGTCGCCCTTGTGATTGCGCAGTCAAGAACAGCAGAGCTTGATGATCAAAAAGTAATGCTCACTCGCTACTCAACACTCGCTCTTTTTGCATTTGGTCTTGTTGCTGTTTCGGGTTTTAGTTCTGCACAAATCAGAATTGGCTCACTAAGCAATCTGTTTACAACTGGTTACGGCCAGGTGGCTATTCTAAAAACTCTCTCACTTGTTTTGCTTGGCACACTTGGCGCAATCTATAGAACAAGAATCATCAAGTTCTTCAAAATCAAAGCAAATACTTTTAGCACTTTAGTTTTAGTTGAGCTAATCATCTTTGGAACTGCAATGGGATTAGGAACTGCGCTGGCAAGAACAGCAACACCGACCAATGACTACCCAGCAGGTCAACTAACTCCAGCAGAGATGCTGACCGGCGCAAAGCTTCCACCAGAACCAACTGCACTAACTTGGTTTACAACGTTCAAACCAGATCTAATTTGGTTGCTGGTCTGTGTATTTCTTGCTGGCTTTTATTTGGCAGGTGTCTTAAGGCTTCGAAGTCGAGGTGATTCTTGGTCACCGGCGCGAACCATTTCTTGGCTTTCAGGAATCGCTTTATTGTTCTATGTCACCAATGGATACTTCAATGCTTATGAACAATATCTCTTCAGTGCCCACATGCTTGCACACATGTTACTCACCATGGGAGTCCCTGTATTGCTTGTTCCAGGTGCACCAATAACTTTGTTAGCAAGAGCAGTAGTTAAACGTCAGGATGAGTCTCGTGGTGTTAGAGAGTGGGTGCTCTGGGCCGTACACACTAAATACGCTCAATTCATTTCGCATCCTCTAGTAGCGGCAATCCTCTTTGCAAGCTCTCTAGTTGTCTTCTACTTCACACCAATATTCAACTGGGCAACAAGAGAACACATCGGGCACGAGTGGATGATCGTGCACTTTGTTATTACCGGTTATCTGTTTGTGCAGGCCTTGATTGGAATTGACCCTGGCCCGAAGCGATTTGGGTATCCGCAGAGACTCATTCTCCTTATTGCAACCCTTGCCTTCCATGCTTTCTTTGGGTTAGCTCTCATGACCGGCGATACGCTGCTGTTAGCCGACTGGTTTGGGGCCATGGGGAGAACCTGGGGGCAGAGCCCATTGGCCGACCAGCAGACCGGTGGCGGCATTGCCTGGGGCATTGGTGAACTACCAACAGCAGCGCTCACCATCATCGTTGCTATTCAGTGGGCTAGAAGTGACGACAGGGATGCCAAGAGACTCGATCGAGCCAGTGATAGAAGTGGCAACGAGGATTTGTCGGAATACAACCGTATGCTTGAGCGTCTAGCCCAACGTAAAGAAGATTCAAGGTAATAGTTTGTCTGAAATAAAGCTTTCCAAAGAGCAGCTTGCTCTGTTTGAATACATCGAGAAAGATGGGCAAACCGTTTTCGTGACCGGTCGTGCTGGAACTGGTAAATCAACGCTTCTTGGCTATTTGAGAGATAACACCAAACAGAAAGTAGTGGTGTGTGCTCCAACTGGAGTTGCTGCATATAACGTTGGTGGAATTACAATTCATTCCCTGTTTGGTTTTGCTTTTGGTGCTCTAACTCCTGGGGATGTTGCAAGACATCTTGGCAGAAGAGCCAGAGAAGTACTTAGAGAAATAGACATGCTTATCATCGATGAAGTTTCTATGGTGTCTGCAAACTTGATGGATGCAATCGATGTTGCTCTGAGAACAGCAAGAGGAAAACCAAAGGTACCTTTTGGTGCTTGCAAGATTGTGATGTTTGGAGATCCGTATCAGTTGGCTCCCGTTCCGGCAAGAGGAGACGAGCTAGCGAAACTTGTAGAAATGGAATATCGCTCGCAGTGGTTCTTTGATGCCAAAGTTTGGTCTTCAGAGCGCATGGAAATTTTTGAACTTATTGAAATATTTAGACAGCGTGATCCTGAATTCAAATCAATTCTCAATTCAATTCGTGTTGGAGAAGTTAGCCAAGAGATGGTTGACCGAATCAATGAAGCTGGTAACCGTTATCCACCACACGACAGCATCATCCGACTGGCCACCATAAACAACATCGTTGATTCTGTTAATGCAAACCGTTTAGCGCTTCTGCAAACAGAAGAACGAGTATTTAGATCTTCCTTTGGAACAGGCGATGCCAGTGCATTTGGAAATACTCTTCCCGCAGAAGCAGAGCTGCATCTAAAAGTTGGTGCTCAGGTGATGTTTATCAAGAATGATGACCAGAAGCCCGTAAAGAATTCTGAAGGTGTGATGAGTTGGCGTTGGGTTAATGGCACCATTGGAAAAGTAGTTTCCTTCGGTGAAGGTAATTACGTTTTGGTCGAAGCTGACAACGAAATTCACACAGTTGGTGTGAGTACGTGGCAAAAAGTTAGATATCTAATCGAAGAAGAGTTCAACGAAGGTACCGGTAAATTTACTGAAACTATCGTTCCAGAAGTATTAGCCGAATTTAGACAGATACCGCTGCGACTTGCTTGGGCGGTCACTGTGCATAAGTCACAGGGACAAACCTATGACGAAGTAACAATTGATATGGGTGCAGGAGCATTCTCTTCAGGTCACACCTATGTTGCACTGAGTCGAGTTAGATCTCTAGAAGGCCTATACCTAACAAAACCAATCAAACTAAAAGACATTCAGGTAGACCCTGCGGTGATTGAGTTTATGGGTGGAGCTAGAACATTAGTAAACGAAGACCCTCTAGGAATTTAGCCACCAGTTAATTGGGTGCTCCACTCTTTGCCCCCACCAAGATTCTTTATGTCCTGTCCCTGGCCAGAGTT
>CANGIU010000032.1 GCA_947454255.1 Micrococcales bacterium | reverse complement strand
GTATTCATGTATCCAAGTGATTTAGCCAGGATAAGTTTTGGGGCATCAAAGCCCTGTCCTAGTTTGCCTTCTGCTACAAGAGCATGTGCTTTATGTGTTTTAAAACTTGCGTTGGTTCTTTTAGCTAGAACGTCTAAGACCATCTGACCGACATTGTGCCGATTGTGAGAATAGTCGGGCCCGGGGTTACCGAGCCCGACTATTAGATAAGTCTTGTTAGAGATGATTACTCAGCCTTAGGAGCTTCTTCAGCTGCTGCAGCAGGTGCAGAAGCTTCCTCAGATGCGCCTGCGCCAGTTGCAATAACAGTTGCAACTAGAACGTGATCTTCAAGATCTAGTTTTGCGCCAGCTGGAAGCTTGATGTCTCCCGCTGTTACGTGGAAGCCAAGACCTTCCTTGTTGAAAACAACTTCAACATATTCAGGAATGGTGGTTGCATCAACTTCTAGCTTTAGAGTCTTGTGCTCAAGGTCAATAACAGTACCTGACATTGATTCACCAACAATGTGAACTGGAACTTCAACGTGCACTCTTTCACCCTTGACGATTTCGACTAGGTCTACGTGCTCAATAACCTGAGTAACAACATCCTTAGAAGCGCTCTTTACAAGAACAGTCTCGGTCTTGCCGTTTAGGTCTAGCTCGATGATGGCGTTCTTGTGGCGAAGCACAAGTGCAATCTCGTGAGCTGGAAGAGTGATGTGACGTGGCTCTGAACCGTGACCGTAAATTACAGCTGGAGTTCTACCGATTGCGCGTTCTTTACGAGCTGCGCCTTTGCCGAACTTAGTTCTAAGTTCACCTTTTAGTTTGTTTTCTGACATGAGTTTTCCTTTATCTTTGGTGTTCAACTCAAGCGTTTTACGCGAGGAACCTTGACCATAAGATCTTGACCCCGTCGATTACGGTTACGATTTGTAACCCTCGCCGTTGTTTCTAGGTAAGTCTAGTTGCCGCTTCGACTCATGGCAACCCGGCGAATGGCATACCTGCCCAGCACTGCTACCACAATGATTACGGTGCTGACTTGAGCGGCTGGCCCTGGCACGTTGATTAGCAAAAAGGCGCAGAGCAAAAACCCGAGGACAGCGAATAATCTAGGTTGCCGGCGTTCTTCTTTAGGTTGCATGAACGCTGAGACATGGCCAATCGCGTAGTAGAGCAACACGGAAAAGCTCGAGAATGCAATAACCCATTGGGTGTATTGGGATGTCTCAATCAAAGTGATAGCTCCTAGAGCTATCAAGACCTCCGCAAGCCAGGGAGCACCAAAACGGTTTCGCTTAGCAAATGCTGAAGGTAACTCTTTATCTTCAGCCATGGTGGCTGCTGTTCTAGAGACACCGGCTAATAGGGCAAGTATTGAGCCTAGGCTTGCGCCAACTACGACTAGATCGATGACCCAGGGATTAAACCAAGGAGCCGTTATCGAAAGCATTGATTTGAATACAGCCGAAGGCATCGCTTCATTGCTTGGCTGCAATACGCCAATAACCACAATTGTGATTAGAAGGTAAATGAATAGCACTGCCGCTAAAGAAATTGCGATTGCCTTAGGGATGTTTTTCTTAGGGTCCGTTACCTCATCTCCCAAGGTAGCCACTCTTGCATAGCCGGCAAAGGCAAAGAAAATTATTGAGGCTGCGGAAACTGTGGAGAGATCTGATGTTGGCATCAACATACTGCTGGTAAAGCTGGCACTAGAAATTCCGTGGCTTAGTCCTGAAACAACAGTGAAGGCGATAAAACTAATGGTGAGAATTGCTAAGACAGCAGCCATCTGAGCTGTCCTGTTGATGCCTAATAGGTTCAGTGCCGTCATCAAAAGAATTGCAGCCACCGCCGCCGGCCATCCGAAGTATCCGGGCAATAAATAAGTTTCTATGATGATTGCGATTGCAGCGATAGAGGCTATCTTGCCAAAAACAAATGCGAAGCCTGCAATGAAGCTGAATTCTTTAGGTAAGTAAACTCTGGCGTAACTATAAACTCCCCCGGCACGAGAGACATTGCTAGCGAGTTGATAAACCGAAGCAGCGTTAAGTGAGGCAACAAGGGCAGCGAGGCCTAGTGCAAGAAAGATATGTGAATGGGCTTTATCCCAAGCAGTTGACCAAACAAAGAAAACGCCAGCCCCGAGCATTGATGCCAATCCAATGGCAACTGCTCCAGCTAGAGATAACTGTTGTTTTGGTTTAGACGTGGCCATCAAACAGGCTGGTAACACTATCGTCGTTGAAAACAGATGAGATAGCTCTAGCGATCAGCGGTGCGATAGAAAGCACTGTTAGTTTTTCGAACTGCTTAGAAGCATCAATTGGCAAGGTGTTAGTGACGATAACGTTGTCAACATCGGGGCCAGAGAGTCTCTCAACTGCAGGGTCGCTAAAGACAGCATGGGTTGCTGCAACGATGATTCTGCCTGCGCCGTTATCTCTGAGTGCTTTTGCAGCAGCAACAATTGTTCCTGCTGTGTCAATCATGTCGTCGACCAAAATACATACTCGACCTTCAACCTCACCAACTAGTTCATTTACCTGAACCTGGTTTGGCTTGTTTGGATCGCGACGCTTGTGAATGATGGCAAGAGGAGCACCTAGGCGGTCTGCCCAGATATCGGCTACTCGAACACGACCTGAGTCAGGAGAGACAACAGTGAGATTCTCCGCACCAAAGGTTTGCTTCACATAGTCGGCAAGAAGTGGCAAAGCCCAAAGGTGATCTACCGGTCCATCAAAGAATCCTTGGATCTGAGGTGAGTGCAAATCTACTGACATCAATCGATCTGCACCAGCTGCCTTGTATAGGTCTGCAACTAGCCTTGCTGAGATTGGCTCACGCCCCTTGTGTTTCTTGTCTTGTCTGGCATATGGAAAGAAAGGTGAAACAACTGTGATGCGCTTAGCGCTTGCTCGCTTTAGAGCATCAATCATGATTAGCTGTTCCATCAACTGGTCATTGATAGGAGCAGAGTGTGACTGCAGGACGAATGCGTCAACACCGCGAACGCTCTCATCGAAACGAACAAAGATCTCACCATTGGCAAAGTCATAAGAGGTAGTCGGTACTACTTCGGTGTTAAGGAGAGTGGCAACTTCTTGAGCCAATTCAGGATGTGCTCTTCCGCTGGCTAATACCAAACGCTTCTGCCCGGTTGACTTGATCTGCACTGCGGTCTCCTGTTTTCTTATTCTTTGGCTTTTTGAGCTGCTTTGGCTGCTGCTGTATTACTGCGTTTAGCTAAAACCCAGTCAGCTAGAGTCCGTTGCGGGGCAACGTTCATAGCTAAATCACCTGGGTTCACATCTTTACGAACAACAGTGCCGGCTGCAGTGTATGCACCATCACCTATCGTAATTGGAGAAACGAAGACGTTGTGCGCACCAGTCCTAACATGAGAACCAATGAGGCTGTGATGCTTATCAACCCCATCGTAGTTAGCGAAGATTGTGCCTGCTCCGATGTTGCTGTGCTCACCAATGGTGGCATCTCCAACATAAGACAAGTGAGGAATCTTTGACCCAGCTCCGATACGAGCATTCTTGGTCTCAACAAAGGCACCAATCTTGCCATCAGGTCCTAGGTTGGTTCCTGGTCTGATGTATGAGTAAGGGCCAACAATAGCGCCAGCTTCAATAACTGATCCAGAGATATGCGCCTTGATAATGGTGACATCTTCACCGACCTGGGTATCTTTCATAGAAACTTCAGGGCCAACAGTTGAGCCTCTACCAATGCTGGAGATGCCCTTGAGGTGAGTGCCAGGTAACAAAGTCACATCTTCACCAAGGGTTACGGTGATGTCGATAAATGTGGTTTGTGGATCTGCAATGGTAACTCCAGAGAGCATCCAACCTTCACAGATACGTCTGTTTAGTTCTGCGCTTACCTGCTGTAGTTGAATACGGTTGTTCACACCAGCAACAAGCCAGTTATCAGAGACTTGAAGAGCTTGAACTGCCTTGCCTGATTTAAGGATTTCAGTTGCCGCGTCAGTCAGATACTTTTCACCAACTGCATTGTGTGAACCGATATTTGCCAATGCGCTTCTAAGCGCATCAAAGTCAAATACATAAACGCCAGCATTTACTTCGGTTATCTCTAGTTCATCATCGGTGGCATCTCTGTGCTCAACGATTGAACTAAATGCTCCTGAGTCATCTCTTACGATGCGGCCATAGCCAGTTGGGTCATCAAATACAGCGGTAAGCAATGTAGCCCCTGCCCCCGAAGACAGGTGAACATCAAGCATTGTTTCAATGGTGTTTACATCCAGGAGAGGAACATCTCCAGAGGTAACAACTACTGCTCCTGAGAAACCATCAGTGAGGACATTGAGTGCACATTCAACAGCACGTCCAGTACCTGGAATTTCATCTTGGTGCGAAATGTGAGCAGTCGGATAAAAGGCTTTGATATAAGCCTCGAGTTTGTCTTTTTCGTGCCTAATGACAGGAACTACATAAGAAGCACCCAGTGAGGTTGCAGTAGCTAAAGCATGGCCGAGCATAGGCAAACCAGCGATCTCATGCATCACCTTCGGCGTTGCCGATTTCATCCTGGTGCCATTGCCAGCTGCCAATACGACAACGGCTAAGTGCGCTTCAGTCATTGAACCTCCATTGTCTTACGCTGCTCCCCCAGGATTCGAACCTGGACCGAACACCTCCAAAGGGTGCCGTGCTGCCGTTACACTAGGGAGCATTGTGTTAGGCCAGAAGGCTTTAGCACCCTCTAAGTCTGCCAGATGTTGAGCCTTTAGAGATCTAGATTTGCCCCATGTGCTGGAGAACCAGCGGTAAGGGCAAAGATTCCCTGATCGTTTAGTGCTTTGGCAATGTTCTCAGCCTGTGCTTTGGATTCACATAACGCAGCAATAGTTGGTCCTGATCCTGAAACTATTGCCTTTAGGGCACCTAGTTCCTCGATGGTTGATTTCAGTGCTTCCAAACTCGGCATCAACGCAATGGCAGCTGACTCTAGGTCATTCCTAAGGACATCTGCCAACTCGGCTGAGTCCTTTATGTTCTGGCTAAAAACTAGCAAGTCACTAAAAGCTGAATGCTTATCTAACTCATCAAATTTGGCATAGACGGTTGGCGTTGAGAGGCCCTCTTGGCTAATGGCTATTACCCAATTCGTTTCAAATGGGAATGAGTGTACTGATTGCAATCGATCCCCTTTCCCAGTACCGATGGCAAGTTCCCCGAGGACACTAAATGAGATATCAGAGCCAAGTGCAACTGCGGTCTCTAGTAATTCATCTTGAGTGAGTTTTATTGTGCCAAGATTTTGGTGGGCATACTCGTTGAATGCCACCAGCATGGCTGCAGCGTCAGCAGATCCACCCGCCATACCGCCGGCAACTGGAATGCGCTTGAGAATATCAATCTGGATATCAGGGGTACTAATTCCCAATTTCTGGGAGAGCAGGCTAGCGACCTTTGCAACAAGATTTGATCCATCAGTTGGAACAGCCGAAATGTGTCTTGCCGGTAGGTTTTCTCCGCTAACGAAGATGGCGATGCCTGTTCCGGGAAGTCCAGCACTAATACTTATCTCCTCACGAAGATTCAGTGCAAGAAAAAGTGAATTCACATTGTGAAAACCAGAGGGTTCGAGCTTGCCGACTTCAAAAATCAGATTGACCTTTGCAGGTGCAGATGCCTTAATAGTTCTCATCGACTCACCTGCTGAACCACTTTGGAGGCCAAGTCATTCCAATACTTAGTTCTTGCCTTGAGCATGACTGGATTCTCAATGAACTCATGTTCAATCAAAATCTCACATCCGGTTTCATGTGTTCTAAAACTAAGAGTTGCTCTGGTTTCATCGCTGAATGAAAGCGTTAGCTTTTCATTGGGTATTTGCTTTAGGAATCTCATGAAGGTTTCACCATATAACGATTCAGTTTTGAAGATACTGAAGGTTAGCGGAAGCGTAGTGGGGATGGTAACCGCCAAACGTAAAACCGAATCTTGTGCGGAGTGAGTCTTAGGTGCCTCTCGCCACTGTAAGTAACTCAAGGCAATGGAGTTGGCCCACCACTTTTGAACTTTGTAGTTTTCCTGGAGCCATAGCGAAATGTCTTTTTGTTTAGATTCCCTAGAGTCACTGTTGAAGATAAGCTCTAGCCATTCTTCGCGACGTCTTCCGGTATTAGCAAGTAGTTGATCTGCTCTGACATCAGGGTTTGAAGCGGTAGCTGGGATTTGCATCGCTCTTCTACCTCGCTTTTTGATTTCAACTCGCTGAGTACTCGGGTGGCCTTCGAAAACTGGAAGATCGGCAAAGATACCTGGCTCTTCTTTCTTCTTTCTAAATAGCATCTGGGCCCTGCTTAGCTATAGCAACAAAGGCATTGATGTTAAGTGCTTCCCCACGTTTAGTTGGGTCGATGCCTGCTGCAACCAAGTGCTGTTCTGCTAGCCCTGCCGAACCTGCCCAGCTAGCTAGTGCCTGACGAAGAGTCTTACGTCTTTGCGCGAAGGCAGCATCAATAACAGCAAAGGTCTTAATTCTTAGCGATTCATCACCTAATTGATTTATCCGCTTGGTGAAATAGACCAAAGCTGAATCAACATTAGGAACTGGCCAGAAGATGCTTCTACCAACATTGCCAGCCAAGTTGGAATCTGCATACCAAGCAAGCTTGGCGCTCGGGACACCATAAACCTTAGAGCCAGGACTCGCAGCAAGCCTGTGCGCAACTTCAGCCTGAACTAGCACAAGTCCCGACTGAATCGAAGGAAAGGTTTCTAGGAAGTGCAGCAAAACAGGAACTGAGATGTTGTATGGAAGATTGGCTACCAGTGCATCAGGTGCAAGCGGTAACTCACTTACCTTCATCGCATCAGCAGTCACTAACCTGAAGTCTTTACCCACCGCTCGCTTAGCAACAGTCGCTTCAATGGCTTGAGCCATCTTTTGATCTATCTCAACAGCGATAACTGTCTTAGCCTGTTCCAATAATCCAAGGGTGAGCGAACCCAGCCCAGGTCCAATCTCAACAACTACTTCAGTGCCTTTTAGTTTTGCAGCAGCGACGATTCTACGAATCGTGTTGGGGTCAGTGACAAAGTTTTGGCCAAGTTTCTTTGTTGGGGCAACACCTAACTCTTCGGCTAGTGCTCGAACTTCAGATCCACCTAAAAGCTCAACCATTTAGTCCCTCAGCCCATGAACCATAAACTGCTTCGGTGTTTAAAGTTAGCTGATTAGCAAAACTATTAACTTCCATGGCTAGCACTTCAGCCATTTTTCTAACTGTCAAACCCATTAGGTATGGCGAGTTAGGCCTTCCTCTGAATGGTTCCGGGGTTAAGAAAGGTGCATCTGTTTCAACAAGAATCAGTTCTTTTGGAAGCATCGCTAGTGCGTCACGAAGATATTGGTTTTTCTTAAAAGTTACTGTTCCAGAAAATGATGCATACCAACCGTTCTCTATCAATAT
>CANGIU010000031.1 GCA_947454255.1 Micrococcales bacterium | reverse complement strand
TTGAGTTTATGGGTGGAGCTAGAACATTAGTAAACGAAGACCCTCTAGGAATTTAGCCACCAGTTAATTGGGTGCTCCACTCTTTGCCCCCACCAAGATTCTTTATGTCCTGTCCCTGGCCAGAGTTCAGTTCTAAAATCAACATCTCGAACCCAGCCCATAGATTCAAATTTCTTGCCAGCTGCAAAGTGCCACGGATAATAATCAGCATCGATATCTTTAGTTCCGGCATCTGTATAGATGCGGACGGCTCCCTGTGGTGGAAGCAACTCTAATAAAAGATCAACCATTTGTTGACCACCAAGTGGCCAGTGTGAAGATAAAGCTAGACCACAGCCAAAAACTTCTGGATGTTTGGCAACCCCATAAATTGTTGCCAAGCCCCCAAGACTTGAGCCCATAAGAGCAGTTCGGTTAGCAGTGAGTTTCAAACCGTATCTTCTTGAAAGCTCTGGCACGAGCTTCAGAGCTAGAAAGTCTTGATACTTATTACCCATGAACTCTGGGTTAGCCGGCCTCAGAATGGGATCAATTTGGTTGAGCAACTCTGGATGTGGTTCTAGAACATCCTGGGGAGCGAGTTCGTTCAATCGCAAGGAGTCATCCAAACGGTAAACACCGACAGTAATCGGTAGCCGACCGTCCGGTGTTACAACTCTTCCGGCGGCGATAGCTTCAGGGATGCCCCAGTTTTGGTGATTCCAGGTTTCGGCTGTGTCTCTAAGAAAGCTAGCTCCATCGTGAGCTACTAGCAATGGCGATAACTCATCGTGGTGTTCAGGTAACCAGACATCAATTCTTCTACCTTCAAGTTCAAAAACTTCAAGGCTTCCACCAGCTAGCTCTCGCCCCTGTTTAACAGAGTGAACAGCTATTCCCGATTTCACAGACTTACTAACGAGCTTGTTCTTAGCCAAATGCAGCTCCCGCATTGCTAACCAGAAAGGAAACACAAAAGCGATAGCAGAGATAAAACCAGCAGCTATAAACCATCCAACATTCTTCATGCCGATGCGTTTTGATTCAATAACCATGAAAGGAACCGCGGCGAATGCAGTCAGTAATAAATCGCAGGCAAGAACTAGATCTGCATCATTACCAAACCAAGACACTAGGAAGTCTTGTCCTCGCAGAATTGCGATGGTGTTGAAATACCAAGCAGTTGCTAATCCAATTGCAGCAACAACGAAGTAGAAGGATGCATTCCTGTTGATTCTCTGCACAGCGTATTCTTTCCTCGGTAAATAATTTAGACTTAGAGGTCTATGAGACCTCTAAGCAATTTTGTCATTCGACACAGCAAACTATCCCTCTTTGGCTTTATTGCCCTAGTACTTCTTTCTCTAATTGGTGGATTCCAAGCTTTTGGCAACCTAAAAGGTGGCGGTTATAACGACCCAGGAAGTGATTCTGAGAAAGTAACTCAGATGCTGACTAAAGACTTTGGTCAGACTGATCCAGAAGTAGTTCTAGTCGTTGACATGGGGAGAAGCGTTGATGATGTTCAATCATCAGCAAACGGAGACATCATTTCTGCAGAACTTTCTAAGAGCGCTGGCGTGAAGACGGTCTCTTCCTATTACTCGCTCGGTAGGACTCCAACTCTAAAATCAAAAGATGGGACAGCCGTATACTTCTTCGCAAAATTGGAAGATGGGTCCAAGACTGCAGCAGTCTCAAAAGACATCCAGGACACCTTCAGCGGCAACCACTTCGGTGCAACTATCTACGTAGCAGGCTGGGGTCCGATCACAAGTGAAATAAATCACACCATTGAAGGCGACCTAACTAAAGCCGAATCGGTCGCTATTCCAGTAACACTTCTGCTGATGATCTTTGTCTTTGGTTCTGTAATCGCAGCCGGTCTACCCCTAATGATTGCTGGACTTACCATCCTCGGTTCGTTTTTCTTCATCTGGCTCGCTTCGTTATTCACGGACACCTCAACGTTCTCCGTGAACCTAGTTACCGGTCTCGGGTTGGGTCTCGGTATCGACTATGCACTTTTGATGGTTTCAAGGTTTAGAGAAGAGCGAGCAAAGAATCAGGACGTTTCTTCGGCTGTGCAGGGCACTCTCATGTCAGCCGGAAGAACGGTTTACTTCTCGGGAGTGACAGTTGCTCTTGTCATGATCTCTATGAATTTCTTCCCGCAATACTTCCTCAAATCCTTTGCATATGCAGGACTAGTTGCAGTGTTCATTGCTGTGGCAGCTGCTTTGATTGCACTGCCAGCAATGTTGAATCTCCTGGGAGATGGCATCAACAAGTGGCCGCTTTTCAAACACCGCCCACAAAAAGATGACGGGGTTTGGTCAAAGCTTGCGAAGTTTGTAATGAAGAGGCCAGTGGCCATCATTCTTGCTTCTGTGTTGGCCTTAGGCTCACTGGCGGCTCTTGGCATGAATGTAAAGCTAGGCCAAGTTGATGACCGCATTCTTCCAACTAATAATCGAGTAGTACTTGCTACAGATCAGATTCGCGATCGCTTCGATGGAAGAGAAGGATCTCCGATTGAGATTCTGGTTGAGAACGCAACACCTCAGAAGATAACTGCCTACGCTACCGATCTTTCTAAGCACAACCACATTGTTAGAGTGCAAACCAATCTGGGCATCTTCGCTAACGGTGAATTAGTACCAAGAACCGCTTCTTATTTCAGCGCTTATGAAAAGAACAGCTGGACGCGAATTGTTGCCATTGCGGATGTTGAACCAAGAAGCCCTGAAGGCGAAGCTGTTACGAATGACATCAGATCTGTGTCGAGTACTTTCGATCAGGTTCTTGTTGGTGGTTCTTCTGCTGTATACACAGATGCGCTAAACGCTATTACAACTAACCTGCCTTGGGCAGCGCTCTGGATTATTTTGTCAACGATGGTGCTTCTGTTCCTATTCACAGGGTCGTTGATCTTACCTATCAAGGCAGTGATTCTAAACTTCATGTCTTTGTTTGCAACGATGGGCTTCTTGGTTTGGGTTTTCATGAATGGAAACCTGCACTGGCTTATCGGGGACTTTGCTTCCACTGGAACCATTGATTCATCATCGTTGGTTCTAGTTGCAGTGATTAGTTTTGGTTTGTCGATGGACTATGAGTTGTTCTTGCTGTCAAGAATTAAAGAGCAACATGATCTTGGTTTGGACACAACAGAATCTGTTGCAGTTGGTTTGCAGAGATCAGGTCGCATCATCACAACAGCTGCACTTGTTCTTGCCGTTTCATTCTTTGCGTTTGCATCAAGTGGTGTGAGCATCATGAAGATGTTAGGTGTTGGTGTTGGCTTTGCAGTGTTGCTAGATGCAACTGTGATTAGAGCACTGCTGGTTCCTGCACTAATGAGATTGTTTGGTAATGCCAACTGGTACGCACCGAAGTGGATGAAATGGGTGCAGAAGAAGGTTGGACTAGAGCACTAGTCCTTACTCAGTGTCTGCTTTAGATGCTCTGCAAGCTTTGTGTTGAGTCTTAGGTATTCAAGTAGTTCTGCATCAGTGAAAACAGAAAACAGTTCAGACATCTTCTTCTCATGTTTAGGCATCATTTGCTTAGCCAGTGCTTCAGTCTTTGCTGTTACAGAAATCAGGTAAACACGTTTGTCGTGCGGTCCAACCTGTCTTGAGACTAGACCTTCTTTTTCTAGTGAGTCAACCAGTCTGGTGATAGCTCTTGGAGTGACATCTAGCAGTTCAGCAGCTTCACCCATAGTCAGTGTCTTGTGTCTGACTAGGATGGCAATCAACATCAACTGAGGAGCTGAGCCCTTCCAGTCCGTATCTACGTTTCGCTCTAGCCATCTCGAGAACAGGTGCCCTAGGCGAAGAGTGACGGCAGCGCCGAGAGGCCCCCTCTTGTTTTTAGGGACCTGGCTTAATGCTTCAGCTTCACCCTCAAAGACTCTTCTGATCTTCTCGGGAGGGCTGATTCTGCCATCTCTATCGCGCATAGGTTCTATTTTGCCTTACACACCAACCAGCAACAGCACTGAGCAGGTATCTCAGGGTAACCTTTTCATTATGTTGCTCTCAGATCGCGATATTCGCTCACAAATTGAACAAGGCCGGATTGGCCTAGACCCACTAGAGATGTCGCTATTGCAGCCATCCAGCATGGATGTCAGATTAGACAGGTTCTTCAGATTATTCGATAACCACAAGTATGCGTTCATCGATCCTGCTGAGAACCAACCTGACCTAACCCGACTTATTGAAGTCAAAGCAGATGAACCATTCATCCTGCACCCAGGAGAGTTCGTTCTAGGTTCAACCTATGAGTTTGTTACCCTCCCTGATGACATCGCAGCAAGACTTGAAGGTAAATCTTCCCTAGGAAGACTAGGTCTTCTAACCCACTCAACAGCAGGTTTTGTTGACCCAGGTTTCAAAGGTCACGTAACTCTAGAGCTATCTAACGTTGCAACACTGCCTATCAAACTGTGGCCAGGAATGAAGATTGGTCAGCTCTGTTACTTCCAGCTTTCTAGCCCTAGCGAAACTCCATACGGTTCAGCTAAATACAACAGCAGATACCAGGGACAAAGAGGACCAACAGCTTCACGTTCATACCTCAACTTCTATCAAACAGATGTTGGTAATGAACCACTAGAACAAAGCGAATAGAACTTAAAAGTAAATGGCCCGTCAAAAGACGGGCCATTTCTATTTAATTACTAGCTAATTACGTTAGGTTCCGGGTGCACGCGTAACAACCAGAACAAACCGGCTGCTAGGACAACCATGATTCCGATGATTCCAAATATTGCCGGATTAGGTAGATGAAGAATAGAGGCCGCACCAATTGCGATTGCCCACAATGACGGGGAAAGGAACGAAGCTGCTCTTCCGGTCGTTTGATATAGACCAAAAATTTCGCCCTCTCTTTTATCTGGAGCGAATCGGGCAACGAAAGTTCTAGAAGATGCTTGTGCTGGTCCAACAAAGAGACAAAGCGCTAGACCAAACACCCAGTAGGTGATTGAACCAAGCCCTGCGAACGCAAACACTCCAGTTCCCGCAACGAGCATTCCGATCAGAGATGCGACGATAACGTTCTTCGTGCCTACCCTGTTGTCAAGATAACCTCCCAAGAATGCTCCTAAACCAGAGACGATATTGGCTGCAACACCAAAGAACAAAACGCCTTTTTGATCGAATCCAAACGCAAGCGTTCCTAAAACGGCACCGTAGGTGAAGACACCGGCTAAGCCATCTCGGTAGACAGCGCTAGCTAAAAGAAAACGAAGTGCGTCTGGGTTGTCTTTTCGCAGTTTGGAAATAGAAGAAAAAATTCCTTTGTAACTCTGAGAGATTGACTCTCTTTTACCTATTGCTGCGCTTTTAGGGATCTCTGGCACAAAGATTGCTAAAGGAATCGTGAAGATCAACATCCATGCAGCCGCGAAGAGGAACATCGCGCGTAAGTTAAGACTGTTTTCCTCAGTCGGAAATATAGGGTGCCCCGGAAGAAAGCAAAGCACCAAAGCGCTCATCAACAAGACAATTCCACCGACATAACCGAGACCCCACGCAAGCCCAGAGATTTTGGCTAAGTTGTTTTTGTTTGTTACTTGCTTCAACATTGCGTAGTAGTTAATGAAAGCTGTTTCCTGCACAACGCTACCGATTGCGTATAGAGCTAGCCCAAAGATGAAAAAAGCTGGGTTTGGTTCCACAAAGTAAGAGGCGACCATCAAAGCTATTAGGAATCCTGAATTAACAAGTAACCAAAACTTTCGTCTACCGGCGAAGTCGCTTCTTCTTCCAAAAAGAGGAGCACTAATCGCCACGAGAAGCCCCGCTATCGCTCCTGCAATACCAAGCTGGCTTGCCAAGGATCCCAGAGCGTTGTCTAGCTGTTCTTTTGACATATAATCTGTCATCGCACCAACCACAAACGCAGAACTCGTGATATACGTGCTGAAGATGAAGGTTTGAATGATGGTTGGGTAAGGCTGTTCAGCCCAGTCCCACAGCATCCAGGCCCAAGTAGCGTGTTTAGAGATTGGTTTAGTAGTTGTCATAGTGCCTAGTTTGGCGGGGTTTGGCTGTTCTTTTGTGATTTCCGGGGCAAGGTTTCACAACAATTAGCCCACAGCGAACTTGAGTCGGGTGTTATCAAGTTTTTCTTGACTTTCGGTGGGGGTTATGTAAACTTGAGTCAAGAAGGCTCAACTTTGAGACTTTAGAAACAAAGGTTGCGGCCCAGTAAGGGCGGACCATAAATAAGGAGAACAAACATATGGCACGTGCAGTAGGTATTGACCTGGGCACCACCAACAGCGCAGTAAGCGTACTTGAAGGTGGAGAGCCTACCGTTATCGCTAACGCAGAAGGATTCCGCACTACTCCGTCGGTAGTTGCATTCACTAAAGATGGTGAGGTGCTTGTTGGTGAAACAGCTAAGCGTCAAGCCGTTACCAACGTAGACAGAACTATTGCTTCTGTTAAGCGTCACATGGGTACCACATGGACATTCGATGTCGATGGTAAGAAATACACACCACAGGAGATCTCAGCTCGTATCTTGATGAAGCTCAAGAGAGATGCAGAAACTTATCTAGGTGAGCCTGTAACAGATGCAGTTATTACAGTTCCTGCATACTTCAATGACGCAGAGCGTCAAGCAACAAAAGAAGCTGGAGAGATCGCAGGATTAAACGTTCTACGTATCATCAACGAACCAACTGCTGCAGCTCTTGCATATGGTTTGGACAAGGGTAAAGAAGACGAACTCATTCTTGTATTCGACCTAGGTGGTGGAACCTTCGACGTTTCACTTCTAGAAGTTGGTAAAGACGATGGCTTCTCAACTATCCAGGTAAAAGCAACTTCAGGAGACAACCGTCTTGGTGGAGATGACTGGGACAACAGATTAGTTGATCACCTAGTGAAGAAGTTCAAGGAGACAACTGGTGTTGATGTTTCTAAAGACAAGATTGCACTGCAGCGTCTAAAGGAAGCTGCCGAGCAAGCTAAGAAAGAACTCTCACAGTCAATGTCAACTAACGTTCAGTTGCCTTACCTTTCTCTAACTGAGAATGGTCCGGCGAACTTGGACGAGAGCATTACCCGTGCACAGTTCGAACAACTAACCAACGATCTGTTGGAGAGAACTCGCAAGCCATTCAACGATGTAATCAAAGAAGCTGGAGTTAAGGTTTCTGACATTGCACACGTAGTTCTTGTTGGTGGATCAACTCGTATGCCTCAGGTCGCAGAACTTGTTAAGACTTTGACCGGTGGTCAAGAACCTAACAAGAGTGTTAACCCTGATGAGGTAGTTGCAGTTGGTGCATCATTACAAGCAGGTGTACTAAAGGGTGAGCGTAAAGACGTTCTATTGATTGACGTGACTCCACTATCTCTTGGTATTGAAACCAAGGGTGGCATCATGACCAAGTTGATTGAACGTAACACTGCAATCCCAACTAAGCGTTCAGAAGTTTTCACAACAGCTGACGATAACCAACCTGCAGTTTCAATTCAGGTTTACCAGGGTGAAAGAGATTTCACTAAGGACAACAAGTCACTTGGAAACTTTGAACTAACTGGTATTGCTCCTGCTCCAAGAGGTATTCCTCAGATCGAAGTGACTTTCGACATTGACGCTAACGGTATCGTTCACGTCTCTGCTAAGGACAAGGGAACTAACAAGGAACAGTCAATGACTATCACAGGTGGTTCTTCACTGTCTAAGGAAGACATCGAAAGAATGGTTAAGGATGCTGAAGAGCACGCTGCTGAAGACAAGAAGCGTCGTGAAGAAGCAGATACTCGTAACCAGGGTGAACAGCTTGCTTACCAAATCGAGAAGCTAATCAAGGACAACGACCAGAAGCTATCTGAAGAGGTAAAGGCAGAGGTTCAGGCTGATGTTGATGCTCTAAAGACTGCTCTTGCTGGCGAAGACTTTGATGCAATTAAGGCTGCCATCGAGAAGCTCACTGAGTCACAGACCAAGCTAGGCGAGGCTATCTACGCTGCCGCTTCACAAGAAGCAGAAGCTGGGGAAGCTCCTGCATCTGACGAAGATGTTGTCGATGCTGAGGTTGTTGACGAAGAAGAAGAGAAGAAATAATGTCCGATGAGAACGGGTCAGCACCTGATGGTGCTGACCTACCTCAGGACCCTATCGATGCTGAGTTCCAGGATCTTGTTGAAGAAACCGGACCTATCAGTAAAGAAGCTGAGTTACTAAACGATCTGCAGAGACTTCAAGCCGAGTTTGTAAATTACAAAGCGAGAGTTGAAAGAGATAGAGATCAATCTCGTAA
>CANGIU010000030.1 GCA_947454255.1 Micrococcales bacterium | reverse complement strand
GGGTCGGCTTTCGAGTCGACCCTTTTTCATAACCTCAGGACTGAACTACGTAGCGAAGGGTAACCTAGACAGGTGCTATATAAACTTATTTTTCGGTTGATCTTTTCAAGAATGGATCCGGAGAAAGCACATCACTTGGGGATGTTTGTCATCCGTTTCTCCTCTAAGTTGCAATTGACCAAATTACTTCCCAAAATCAATACACATAATGTAAATGTGCTTGGCGAGAGCTTCCGAGGCTACTTTGGGCTAGCTGCCGGTTTTGATAAGAACGCTATTGCTGTCAAAGCTTTCGGGGAATTGGGTTTTTCTCACATTGAGATAGGTACTGTAACGGCTTTAGCTCAAGCAGGAAACCCGAGACCAAGGTTATTCCGCTTAAAAGAAGACAGAGCCCTCATCAACCGCATGGGCTTTAATAACGATGGCGCAGAGGTGGTCGCGAAGCGTCTGGAGAAACTTAGAAATAGCTCAGATATCCTCCCCGTAATCGGAGTGAACATCGGTAAAAGCAAAGTAGTTGAGTTGGCGGATGCTGCTAACGATTACCGGACAAGTGCTCGTTTATTAGCACCCTGGTCTGATTACCTCGCCGTTAATGTTTCATCACCAAATACTCCTGGACTTAGGGATCTTCAATCGGTAACTGCGCTCAGGCCGATACTGAATGCGGTTTTAGAGGAATCGTTGGATAAACCCGTGCTGGTAAAGATTGCTCCTGATCTGGCTGATGAAGACATTGTTGCTATTGCCGAGCTTGCTAAAGAGCTAAAACTTGCCGGAGTAATTGCGACGAACACGACAATTAGTCGCTCCGATCTCAAGGCAGCCGTCAGGGAAGTCGAAAGTTACGGTGCTGGTGGTTTATCAGGTGCTCCATTAGATTCGCGTTCACTCGAAGTTCTAAGACTTTTGCGAACTAAGTTGAGCAAAGAATTTGTGATTATCTCTGTCGGGGGAGTCGAGACCCAGGACCAGGTCTTAGAACGTATAAAAGCCGGTGCAAACCTTGTTCAGGGATACACCGGCTTCATATACTTTGGCCCACTCTGGGCTAGGAAACTAAACCGTATTTAGACAAGTCTGGTTTCAGGGGCTTTTGTTTCTCTAGGGTCAGTAACTGCGATGCTTGCAAATATCTCTGAGACCTTCGTCATTACATCTGCTGGAATCTCAACTCCAACGGCACCAAGGTTGCTAGTGATCTGAGCAGGAGTAGTTGCACCAACAATGGCGGCAGCAACATTCTTGTTTTGTAATACCCAAGCAAGCGAGAACTGAGCCATAGTAATTCCAAGGTCATCCGCAATCGGCTTAAGTTCTTGAACCTTGCTTAGAACTTCATCGGTTAGAAGTTTCTGGATAAAACTATTAACCTTTTCGTTAGCAGCTCTAGAGTTTTCTGGAACAGGCTGACCTGGCAAATACTTGCCAGTCAAAACTCCCTGGGCCATAGGGGACCAAACTATTTGGCTTAGTCCTAGTTCCTCACATGTTGGAATGACTTCTGCTTCAATTACTCGCCAAAGCATTGAGTACT
Organism: Micrococcales bacterium; assembly: GCA_947454255.1. Lineage (GTDB taxonomy): Bacteria > Actinomycetota > Actinomycetes > Actinomycetales > Microbacteriaceae > Rhodoluna. The sequence goes on along the minus strand of CANGIU010000030.1, from coordinate 8,549 downwards.
GTGGCTGGCTGCTGATGAGTTGGAAACCAAGTTCTTTGGAGAGCTTGTGTCCAGCACGAATCTGTTCTGCGTCCCATTCTGAAACACCGATATATAGTGCTTTACCCTGACGAACAATGTCGGCGAAAGCCTGCATGGTTTCCTCGAGTGGAGTTTCTACGTCATAGCGGTGCGCTTGATATAGATCAACATAATCAGTTTGCAAACGCTTTAGGGAGCCGTTGATCGATTCCATGATGTGCTTACGTGAAAGACCCGTATCGTTTGGCTTGCGCTCAGCAACTGGCCAATAGACCTTGGTCAAGATCTCTAGTCCTTCACGACGCTGACCTTTTAGCGCTTCACCAAGAACAACTTCAGCAGCTTGGTTTGCGTAAACATCTGCAGTGTCAAACGTCGTAATTCCACCTTCAAGCGCAGCATGAACAGTCGCGTAAGCCGCTTCGTTTTCAATTTGGGTGGCGTGGGTAAGCCAGTTACCGTAAATTAGCTCGCTGACTTTGAACCCGCTGTTACCTAGATATCTGTATTTCATTCATTGCACCTATTCTTCTTTTTATTGATGATAACTGATTAGTTTGCCGGCTAATTCATCGAGTCTTTGATGAAGATGTGGAACCCAATCGACATGCTCTGGCTTCATAAGTACGCTGCGCAGAATACGGGCATGGTCGGCATCATTATCAAGGTTGATATTTCTAGCCGCTAACTGATCTGGTTTGACGCTGTATGTAGCAACGTGAATCTGATCTATTTTCGGTCCTTGGCTTGCTTGAACCATGATCTCATTTGAAATTCGATCCAATTTAGTCATTGATTTAGTTTTAGGTAGATAAGTCAGGATATCCAATTCAGGAACTTGGTAGGACAATAGATTTTCAGAATCGGAGATGAGTCTGTGCCAGTCAAGTGCAGCTTTTCTAGATTGGATAAGTCCTGCTCCTAGACCAGTTTCAGTCAGTGGGAATATTTTCAGTGTCGCCCAAATGGCGGCGGCAGACGCCCCTGCTCTAGAGCATTCCAATTGAATTTCACCAAAATGCAGATCGCTAGAAGTGAAGTATGTGTATGGTGAGTCGTGTTTATAGAACTTTCCAATTGAGAGATCTCTAAAAAATACAGCGCCGCTTCCATAAGGTTGCAAACCATGTTTATGCGGATCAACCACAATTGAGTCAGCGTGCTTCAATGCCGCAAAGTGTCTAGCTGTTTCTTGATCCAAGTGATTTTCAGCAATGAGCTTGAAGAACCCTCCATAGGCGGTATCAACATGGACTCTTGCGCCGTAGCGATTAGCCAGTTCAACTATGTCCGCTAATGGGTCAACAGCGCCTAGGCCAGTTGTACCCATGGTTGCAACTACGGTTCCGACAGAACCAGTCTTGAGTTGTTCCTCAAGCGCATTTAGATTCATGCGTCCGAAGGCATCTGTTGGAATAGTGAGATTAGTGGTGCCAAGAACTTCGGACATCCGGGAGTGGGTGTAGTGGGCATCTGCTGAATGCGCAATAAGTTTTGTCGGGTTTATCTCTCTGGCAATCCAAAGCGCTTCAAGATTTGCTGTTGTGCCACTCCAGGTCAAATGTCCTAAGAAGTCTTCCGGGTACTCAAACATTGCAGCCATTTGCTTAAGTACCTCGCGTTCCATTGCAGTGGTGGCAGGGGAAGCGTCGATTGAATGGTTATTTGGATTTAACATCATGGTTGCCAAGTAAGCAGCAACGGCTACAGGATGCGGAGCTTTTAGCATCTGCGCTGCGTAATTTGGATGGAAATATGGGAAGTTATTCTCCAGCAAACCGGTTAGCTCGCTTAGAACTTCTGACACGCGACTATTCGAAACTGTTTGGCTAGAGTGTCTTTCAAATGGTCCGTAGCTATCTTTTAGATTCTCAATCGATTCAACCACTTGGTTGACCAGCTTTGAAATATCTAACTTGTCATCATTGACCACAGTAAACTCCTTTGTGAACTCGTGGCTCAGGTGTTACTTTAAGTTTTCTTGAGGATTAGAACTTGAAACTTATGCTTTGTTTTTCTTTCGTGGAGCAGGCTTGGGAAGTCTAAGTGGCCTTGGTTGCATTCCACGGGTAAGGATATAGAAATAATTTCCTCTTTGCAGTTTGGTCTCTGATCCAAGTTTCTCTCGAATCGTTGCAGTGGCTTTGCGACTAATGAACAGAGCTTCGACAGACACGGCCAGTAATGCCAAAATCATCGCAATCGTAATTAGATTCTTTGCAACCTCGTTAGTTAGAGACGTTATTACCAAGAACAAAATCATCATCGGCATTAGACCTTCGATTAAGGTGTATCGATTATCTAAAACATCTCTGATGACCTTACGTTGAGGCCCTCTGTCACGAGCCAAAAGGTATCTATCATCACCGGCAATGGCAAGTTTTCTTGCCTTCTCACGTTCTGCCTTTTGACGATCACGGTCGGCTAATCTAGCCTCTTTGCTCTTATTCCCAACCAACGGACGCTTGTTAGCGGCTTCACGCTCTTTACGGGTGGGAGTTGGTCGACCTTTCCCAATAACAGTTGAATTATCAGGTTTTTCTTGGTCGCTCATTTATGTCCTTAGTTTTAGTGGAGTTGTGTTCTAGATTACTCTCATGACATTCACTCCGAAGCCAAGCAACATGCAAGCCTTAAATTCCGATAGTGAACTGGTGAAAACAGTTAGAGCCAGTGTTGAAGCGGAATTCAGCCAGCGAATAGCTGCGCTAGGTCAACTAGTTCGAATACCGGGCATTGCTTGGGATGCTTTCGATCCAAACGACTTGGATAGAAGTGCAGAAGCAGTGGCTGAGTTATTTAGACAAACAGGCGTGTTTGAAACTGTAGAGATTAAGACAGCCACGGTCGATGGAAAGCCTGGAGCACCTGCTGTTTTGGCTTCAAGACCTGCCAAAAATGGCAGACCGCACATTTTGCTTTATGCCCACCACGATGTTCAACCACCGGGGGATGACTCGGTGTGGGAAACTCCTGCCTTTGAGCCGACGACTAAGGATGGCCGTATTTACGGTCGTGGGGCAGCTGATGACAAGGCCGGAGTAATTGCCCACTTAGCTGCCATCGAGGCACTCCAAGCCGTTGTTGGGCCAGATTTTGATCTGGGCATCTCCATTTACATCGAAGGTGAGGAAGAAGCAGGATCTAGAACTTTTAGGGCGTTTTTGGACGAAAACAAGGCCAAATTGGCCGCTGATGTGATCATTGTTGCCGATTCGATGAACTGGTCGCCTGAGATTCCTGCTCTGACTGTGAGCCTAAGAGGCATGGTCAGCCAGGAAATTACGGTTAGAACCATGGAACACGCTGTTCACTCAGGTATGTTCGGTGGGGCAATCCCTGATGCAATGATCCCGATGCTGCGGGTTCTAGCATCACTGCATGATGAAAAGGGCAGTGTTGCCGTTCAAGGTCTAAAATCCTATAAATTCGAGGATTTGCCATACACAGACGCCAATTTGCGAGCTGATAGCAGCCTTTTGCCTGAGGTCAGTCAAATTGGTGAGGGAGGGATTATGGAGCGGATTTGGGGCAAGCCTTCCATCACTGTCATCGGACTGGACGTTCCTTCGGTCGCAATGTCCTCGAACACCCTTTTACCCCAGGTTTCTGCCAAAATTAGCCTAAGAATAGCCTCTGGGCAGGATCCAGATGAGGCCCTAGAGCTCCTCAGAGCTCATCTAAAGGCCAACATACCCTTCGGGGCAGTGTTGGAATTTGGGCCAATCGAGACCGGCAAGCCTTATATGGCTGATACTTCAGGCTGGGCCTCAGTTTTGGCCAAAGAAACGCTTGGAGCAGCCTTTGGGAACCCGGCAATAGAAATTGGTATTGGTGGATCTATTCCTTTCATTGCTGACCTGACTGAGGTCTTCCCAGCTGCTCAAATACTAGTAACTGGTGTGGAAGATGCTGACTCCAGAGCACACAGCCCAAACGAGTCAGTTCATCTTGTCGGCCTAAAAAATGCCATGGTTGCAGAGGCTTTGTTCTTGGTTGCTGGCAATAACCTGCAGGGCTAGTGAAAATCTGACCTAAATTTGGATATTCGCCTAGAATTAGAGGAAACAAGGAGCAAAAATGACTGACACACTAACCCATGGACTAGAAATAACCGAGGCTGCCAAGGCAGAACTGCGTCGCCACATTGAATCTGCAGATGTTAGTGATCTAGCGGAGGGGGAGAAGCTTCGCCTTCGAGTTGAAGTCAAGGTTGGTGGCTGTGCTGGCTTCCAGTATTTACCGTTCATTTTGACCCCAGAACTCCGTGAAGATGACCTTGTACGGGACTTCGATGGGGTTGAAGTAGTGGTTGATGGAATGAGTGCGCCGTTCATTAATGGGGCAAAGTTTGATTTTGTTGACACTTTCCAGAAGCGTGCTTTTGAAATTGAGAACCCAAATAGCCAGGGCACCTGTGCTTGTGGCTCCTCTTTCAACTAATAATCCGCTAACCCCGAATATTGGGCTGTGTTTTGGCGTTATCTCGGCTTACTAACGCCTAAACTTGGACTATAACGATTTGAAATTGAAGGGTCGATTGTGCTTCCTAAGCGTCGATTGAGATGGGCAGCTTTGCCTATCGTTGCAGTCCTCATTACCTCACTAACAGGGTGTAGTTCAGCAGAATTATCAAGAGGATTCCTTCCTGGTGTTCCCGGTATCACTAACCACACTGACCGAATTGTTAACCTTTGGGTTGGTTCTTGGCTAGTTCTATGGGCAGTTGGCCTAATTGCCTGGGGTCTGATGTTCTGGGCGATCATTGTTTATCGTCGCCGCAAGGGTGACACCGAAATTCCACCGCAACTTCGATACAACATGCCGATTGAAACCCTGTTTACAGTGGTTCCATTCATCTTGGTTCTTGGCTTCTTTGCACTAACTGCAAGGGATATGGGCGCTATCGAGCAAAAAGTTGATAGTGACTATCGAATTGAGGTCATTGGTAAGCAATGGTCTTGGGATTTCAATTACACAGACAATAACGTTTATGACAGCGGAATTCAGTATCAGGGAGATGGCACCGAAGCCGAGCTGCCGACTCTTTACTTACCTGTGAACAAGACTGTTGAGATTGACCTTGTATCAAGAGACGTCATTCACTCTTTCTGGGTCATTGATTTCTTATACAAGAAGGACGTTTTTCCAGGTCGAGTGAACAAGATGTATTTCACTCCACAGGTTATTGGCGATTACAAAGGAAAGTGTGCAGAGCTCTGTGGCGAATTCCACTCAATGATGCTCTTCAACGTAAAGATTGTCTCTCAAGCTGACTACGACACCCATATTGCCGATCTTGCAGCTCAAGGATTCTCGGGTCAACTAACTGCAGATCCAAATGACCCTAACAACCTGAACAGAAACGGCAATCTGCCAGGTGACAACCCAGAGATTAGGGGATAGTGCGAATGTCTACTACCGTCAAGAAATCTAAAGGACGAATCGTTGTTGATTGGTTAACTACAACTGACCACAAAAAGATTGGGTACCTTTACCTAATTACCGCTTTCATCTATTTCATGATTGCTGGTGTTATGGCGCTCGTTATTAGAGCTCAGTTGGCTATGCCTGGTTTGAGCATTGTTGAAACTAAAGAGCAATACAACCAGCTCTTCACTATGCACGGAACCATCATGCTTTTGATGTTTGCTACTCCGCTTTTTGCTGGATTTGCAAACGTATTGATGCCAGTTCAAATTGGCGCACCTGATGTCGCATTCCCAAGATTGAATGCAATTGCATACTGGTTCTATTTCTTTGGCTCTTTCGTTGCGGTTGCTGGATTCTTCACACCACAAGGGGCTGCTTCATTTGGTTGGTTTGCATACGCTCCACTTTCAAGCCCAACGTTCTCACCTGGATTAGGAGGAGATCTTTGGGTGTTCGGTCTTGCTCTTAGCGGATTCGGAACAATCATGGGTGGTGTGAACTTCATCACCACAATCATCACAATGCGTGCTCCAGGAATGACCATGTTCCGTATGCCAATCTTCACTTGGAACACTTTGGTAACTTCGATTCTTGTCATCATGTGTTTCCCGCCTCTTGCTGCCGCACTTTTTGCACTTGGTGCAGACCGTAAATTTGGTGCACATATCTTTGATCCAGCTAATGGTGGGCCAATGCTTTGGCAACACTTGTTCTGGTTCTTTGGTCACCCAGAGGTATATATTCTCGCTTTGCCATTTTTCGGAATCGTATCTGAAATCTTCCCAGTCTTCAGCCGCAAACCAGTGTTCGGGTACCGCACTTTGGTTTATGCGACCATTGCTATCGCTGCATTATCAATGACAGTGTGGGCACACCACATGTATGTCACTGGTTCTGTCCTGCTTCCGTTCTTCGCGTTTACCACCATGTTGATTGCTGTCCCTACCGGTGTAAAAATCTTTAACTGGATTGGAACAATGTGGCGAGGTTCTGTGACCTTTGAAACACCGATGCTATGGAGCTTGGGTTTCCTAACTACATTCATCTTTGGTGGACTAACCGGTGTCATCTTGGCATCTCCTGCCCTTGATTTTCACTTGAGTGATTCATACTTCGTTGTTGCTCACTTCCACTACGTGGTATTTGGAACAGTTGTGTTTGCGATGTTTGCAGGGTTCTATTTCTGGTGGCCAAAAATGACAGGAAAGATGCTCAATGAGCGTCTAGGCAAGATTCACTTCTGGCTTTTGTTTATTGGTTTCCACACCACATTCCTGATTCAACACTGGTTGGGTGTCATTGGTATGCCTCGTCGTTACGCGACTTACCTAGAGAGCGACGGCTTCACCTGGATGAACCAAGTTTCTACAGCAGGAGCTGTTCTACTCGGGTTGTCAATGTTGCCGTTCCTATGGAACGTCTGGATCACTCACCGCAATGGTGTGAAGGTTGAAGTCAATGACCCGTGGGGTTACGGACGGTCATTGGAGTGGGCAACCGGTTCACCATTCCCTAGACATAACTTCACTAGCATTCCTAGAATCAGAAGTGAGTCTCCTGCATTTGACTTGAACCATCCAGAGTTCGCAGACCCTGCTGCAGTTCCTGCTGCTAAGACAAAGGTTGAGGTTAAATAATGAAGACCAATACGCGAATCTTCACGCTGCTAACTTTTTTCTACCTACTCGTGGCTATTGTTTATGGTTACTGGTCAAACCTGGTTTATGGCCAGATTGAGATCATTGGTTTTGCCGCAATTGGAATGCTTGTGTTTCTCTCAGGATTCCTAGCCTTCTATCTTGGCAAGACTGCTAAAGGTTTTACAGGACCTGAAGACATGCCTGATGCCAACATAGAAGATGGTGAAGCAGAAGTAGGTTTCTACGCGCCATGGTCTTGGTGGCCAATAATGCTAGGTATTGGTGGAGCGCTATGCTTCACATCTCTTGCTGTTGGCTGGTGGATGTTTATTATTGGGTTCCCATTAGCGCTAGTTGCACTAATTGGTTTCGTGTTTGAACATTCACGTGGATTGCACGCTCACTAGAAAAAACTTAAAAACCCCTGAGTAACTTTCTAAGTTGCTTGGGGTTTTTTACTATGTGGTTTGTCGTCGCTGGAGAATTTTCAATCAGTTGCGTGTAACTTCTATGCCGTGAAGAATGTGTTTTATAAGCATGAAGTATTGGGTTAATCTCTGGATCAGGGGAGATGAGAAACTTGAACTCCTCTTTGTTGCCTGACCATAATTTTTTCCGAAGAATCACTCTCGTAAGACTTCTTCTGACTAGTCTTGCAATCACCAACCAGCGAGGGTAATCCAAGAAGACCAGAACATCACCTTTTTGCTGCCTAATACTTTTAGAAGCAAAGTTGCCATCAACCACTACCGGGCCGGCTGCAATTTCCTTGAGGAGAAGCTGGGTAAGTTCTTCGGAATCTCTTTGGGTCCAGTTCGGTAGCCAAAGCAGAGAATCAATCTCGATGTGCTTGTGTCCAAGTCTCAATGCAATAGCCTTGGCAACTGTACTCTTACCGGAACCAGAAGTGCCCACCACAAAAACATTTCCTGTGATAGGCACTGCTGTAATCCTGAATACTATTTAGAAGATTCGATAGCTTTCTGAACTTCAGCTTCAATCTCGTGAGCGTGGTGAGCTGCTTCATCGATTTCAGTCTGAGTTGCAGGAGCAATACGGTCTTCGAAGTAGAACTTTGATAGCGATGAGCGAATTCTGGCAGCAACAGTTATCTTGCCTTGAGCATTCGGTCTGGCAAGAGTCGGCTTGTAGTCCTTGAAGTCAACCAGCTTGTATAGATCGTGTGGATCTAGTGGCTCGTGAACTTCAATGTATTCACCGTGAGGCAAACGAACAATACGTCCAGATTCTCTACCGTGGATAGCAATCTCTCTATCCTTGCGCTGCAACGATAGACAGACTCGCTTGGTGACTAGGAAGGCAACGATAGGCAGAACAATTAGAGATATCTGCATCGTTACAAGTACCTGGTTCAAGCTCATCTTGAAGTTAGTAGCAATCAAGTCAGTTGATGCTCCAGCCCACAGCACTGCGTAGAAGGTAACACCAGTTGCG
>CANGIU010000029.1 GCA_947454255.1 Micrococcales bacterium | reverse complement strand
GGTCAGATGGTCTTAGACGTTCTAGCTAAAAGAACCAACGCAAGTTTTAAAACACATAAAGCACATGCTCTTGTAGCAGAAGGCAAACTAGGACAGGGCTTTGATGCCCCAAAACTTATCCTGGCTAAATCACTTGGATACATGAATACCTCAGGTGGTCCAACCGCAAACCTTTTGAAGTTCTATGACCTAGAGCCAGATCAGCTAATCGTGATACACGATGAATTAGATATCGACTCCCAGCAAGTAAGAATCAAGTTTTCCGGTGGTCATGCTGGCCACAATGGCCTGAGAGACATCATTAGCGCAATCGGCAATGACTTCATCAGATTAAGAGTCGGAATTGGTAGGCCGCCAGGCAGCATGGAAGTATCTGACTTTGTTCTAAAGGATTTCTCCTCAACAGAGAAAAAAGAATTACCAACCACTTTAGAAATAGCTGCTGATGCTGTTGAAGCAATCGTCAGCAAGGGGCTAGCCGAAGCTCAACAAACGTTTCATTCTGCCTAATTAGATATCAGTGGTACCACTCATAATGACCATATAGAGAAAGGTCATTATGAATAAACAAATATCACAAAAGGGTAAGTTCGGCTATTTCGACCTAACCTTTGAATACAATTCAGAAATTGTCAAATACTACAAAGATAGTGGGGGTGAGTGCTGGCATGATGTGAAGTTGAGTTTGATTGAGACTTGGGCCAAAGGGCACGGCTATCTCAAGGATCTAGATTTAATAGATTTTCTTGACGAGAAACTGAGTAATGGCTTAGCTCAGGATTTCATCTCCTATGTAGAGGCAAACACAACACCAACGCACACCTGGGTGAGCATGGGGGATATGGACAGCTGAGGTTAGGCGACTAGGTCTATTCAACCTAGACTTATCCCATGGATGCGCACAAGGAATCTGAGGGGTGCTCGCGCCTTGTCGCACGCGTTTCAGATGCATATTCCTTTGCAGCGATTAGTAAACACCTAAAAGATAAGCATTTAGAGATAGTAGCTCCGGCTGGTGCCCAGCCTTGGATCTTGGCAACAGTAAACAATATTCGTCAGCAGAAGAAGCTTTCGCAGCAGGTTTTGGTTGTAGTTAGTTCCGGTCGAGAAGCAGAAGATCTAGCCGATTTCCTGAGGGTTGTTGAACCTGATGCTGAAATTTTAGAATTCGTATCTTGGGAAACCCTTCCACACGAGCGGCTCTCTCCATCTGCTGAGACAGTTGGTAAAAGACTTAAGGTGCTGCACCGCCTAAACGAATTACAAGAAAAAGAGTCAGATAAGCCAGTCTTTGTAATTGCCTCCGTGAGAGCAGCACTCCAGCCAGTATTCCTAGGCCTTGCTGATTACCCACCGCTGCACCTTGAGACCGGCAAAGAATATTTGCTTCCTGAACTATCTCTAAAGCTTGTTGAGATTGCTTACCAACGAGTTGACATGGTTACCAAGCGAGGCGAGTTTGCTGTTCGTGGTGGAATTTTGGATATCTTCCCGACCACAGCGGCGCACGCTGTTCGTCTTGAGTTCTTCGGTGACGAATTAGAGGAGATGCGTGAGTTCAGCGTCGCTGATCAAAGATCTCTAGATAACAAGCCAACGGAACTCACTCTCTATCCAGCAAGAGAAATCATCATTACCCCTGACGTTGCCTCTAGAGCCAGACAGATGCAGCACGAGTTTCCTAATCTCACCACAATGCTTGCCAAGATTGCTGAAGGTATTCCTGTTGACGGGATGGAATCTCTAGCTCCCGCTCTTGTTGATAGGCTGGGTCAGATTACTGACTACCTAGCTGATGATGCATACGTCGTCTTACTCTCCCCGGAAAAGTCGATGGCGAGAGCGGCAAATCTAATCGAAACCAACGAAGAGTTTCTGCATGCGGCTTGGGATGCTGCCATTGAAGGTGCTAAAGCTCCTATCGATCTGTCTTCTGGTGGCTTTAGGACTCTGCATGATTTCACTGTCAACATTGGTAACAGACAGTTAGTCAGCATTTCCCAGTTCTTAGCAGATGAAGAGAAACAACTAAACCTTAATTTACTGGAAGTTCCTAACTTCAAAGGATTGGCAGTTGAACCTACCGATTACATCATTGATCAAATCAAACAGGGCATGCAGGTAGTCATTGCAGCTCCCGCTCATGGAACCGCATTACGAATTGCTGAACTACTAACCGCTAACCAGATAGCCAATGAGCTAACACTTGAACTCCCAGAGGAAATTGCTGAAGTTGCCAAGTCAATAACTGAACCCAAAGTTCTAGTAATCCAGGCACCAATTCGCAAGGGCTTCGTTTCCGATGAGTCAAAACTAATTCTGCTAACCGATAGTGATTTCTTTGGAAGAAGTTCCGGCTATGTTCCAGTGAAAAAGCCAAGGTTGGCAGCTAAACGTGGACAGGCAGTTGACCCGCTTGCTCTAAAAGCTGGTGACTATGTGGTTCATGAGATTCATGGCATTGGCAGATTTGTCGAGATGGTTCAAAGACAAATGGGTGTTGGTTCTGCCAAGAACACCAGAGAGTATTTAGTAATTGAGTATGCACCTGCCAAGCGAGGCATGAAGGGTGATGTCCTTTACGTTCCAACCGATCAGTTAGATTTCCTAACCAAGTATGTTGGCGGGGAAGCACCAGTGCTTTCTAAGATGGGTGGATCTGACTGGTCCCGAATCAAGGGCAATGCTAGAAAAGCAGTTCGCAAGATTGCCATTGACCTAGTCAAGCTTTACTCACTGCGCATGAACGCTAAGGGTCACGCCTTCTTACCTGACACAGCCTGGCAACGAGAGATGGAAGACAGTTTCCCGTTTGTTGAAACCCCTGACCAACTGAACACAGTTGAAGAAATCAAACGAGACATGGAGAAACCAGTTCCAATGGATCGGTTGGTAGCCGGTGATGTTGGTTATGGAAAGACAGAGATTGCCATCAGAGCAGCCTTCAAGGCTGTTCAGGATGGCAAACAGGTTGCAGTTCTTGTTCCAACTACCTTGCTAGTTCGCCAGCATGTTGAGACCTTCATTGAACGCTTTGCTGGTTTTCCGGTAAACGTTCGAGCACTCTCGAGATTCCAAACTGCCAAGGAATCTAAAGAGACTATTGCTGCTCTTGCCACAGGTGAAGTCGATGTTGTAATCGGAACTCATCGACTGCTCTCATCAGGAGTGAAGTTTAGAGATCTAGGTCTAATCATTATTGACGAAGAGCAACGCTTTGGTGTTGAGCACAAAGAGAAACTCAAAGACATAAAGACCAACGTTGACGTCCTCTCCATGTCGGCAACTCCAATCCCTAGAACCCTAGAGATGGCAATTACCGGCATCAGGGAGATGAGCACTCTGGCAACACCTCCGGAGGAGCGCCACCCAATCTTGACGTATGTTGGCCCTTATAACGAGAAGCAGGTAGCGGCAGCTATTCACAGAGAGCTAATCCGAGAAGGCCAAGTGTTCTTCGTTCACAATCGAGTTGATTCCATCGACAAGGTTGCATCCCAACTAGCAGAACTAGTTCCTGAAGCCAGAATTGCAGTTGCTCACGGTCAAATGAATGAAGCTCAACTAGAGCAGGTAGTAATCGATTTCTGGGAAGGAAGATACGACGTACTAGTATCAACCACAATCATTGAAGCTGGAATTGATATCCCTAATGCCAATACTTTAATTGTTGATCGAGCAGAGAACTTCGGTTTATCTCAGTTGCACCAGATCAGAGGAAGAGTTGGAAGATCTAGAGAACGTGCCTACGCATACTTCTTCCACTCTCCAGATAAGCCACTTTCACCATTTGCCTTAGACAGACTTGCAACAATCGCTGCTAATAACGAACTAGGTTCTGGAATGCAGGTTGCACTCAAAGATCTAGAAATTAGAGGTGCAGGTAACCTGCTCGGTGGTGAACAATCAGGGCACATTGCCGGAGTTGGTTTCGACCTATATCTTCGAATGATAGGTGAAGCAGTTGATGAGTTCAAAGGCATCAAGCATGAGTCTCCTGCTGAACTAAAACTAGAGATTCCAATGGATGCCCATATCCCTATCGAATACGTTGACTCAGAGAGGCTCCGACTAGAGGCATATCACAAGCTCTCTGCTGCCAGCGGTGAACTTGGAACAAGAGAACAGCTGGAGAAGATTCTGGCTGAACTAGAAGATAGATACGGCAAAGCACCACAGTCAGTGAAGAACCTGCTTGAAGTCACCGAGTTGAGACAACAGTGCAACAGATTGAATTTGAAAGACGTAATGCTGATCGGTAACCAGGTAAAGGTATCTCCAGTTGAGCTAGATGAAGCAAAACAAATAAGACTCAGCCATCAGTATCCTGGCCTGAGATATCTAGCAACTGCTAAGCAGCTAACAGTTCCTGCCCCTAAAGATAAAGCAGGGGAGTTCCTTCAAGACAAAGACCTTATCGATTGGACTTGGGTCTTCCTAAGCTCTGTCTTTAATTCCTAATCTCTAACTGCAGGTCCAGTATGAATAACACTCTGCTCACAGACGCTAGGGTTTGATTGCCCTTCGCTTGCTCCAAAAATGAAATCTCTCTCTGGCTAATGTTTGCTAATTTAGCCAGTTCGCGTTGAGTGAGCTTCAGCTCTTCTCTTTTCGCCTTGATTTCCATAGCCAACCGATTCTTTAGGTCATGCGCATAGACAATAGCTCGCAGAGGGGCGACTTCTTTGAGCTCCTCTTCGGTATAGGTTGCATGGATGTCTTGCCAAAACTCTTCGTTAGCTATAGCTGGCGACTCTTTTGCTGATTTCATATATGTAATCATCTACCTAATTCCTTTGAATTGCAATAATGCCTTTCTTGCGTTTTGTATTGCTAGATCTTGCTGCCGACCAGGGCCGTGCCTTTGCTTGTCGTAGAGTCCAAGAATCAAAATCTCTTGACCTTCGAAGGCACAGAACACTCTTATCAGGATTGTTTCATTTGACATTCGAGCAGGATGAGAGATTCCAGACTTGGAGAACACTGACTTGAAGTTTTTACCAATCCTGAATTCCCAAAGACCTGAACCTAAACTCTTAAGCCAATTACCAGCTACTAGATTCATTCCATCTTTTGCCAGAATCTCCTGAACAGCGATCTCAACAACAACTCTTGCGTTCGGAAGCAAATTCTTCATTTCTCTCGTGAAATTCGAACCCACAACGTGCACTAGGGTCAGGTATTGCTTTTCAGGCATCCGGCAAGGCTAGCCAAATCAATCGAGCCATGCTCCAGTTATCCCCAAGCCTCTGGCAAACTAACACCATGACTGAACTAGATAACCTAATCCAAACAGCACATACTCTTAGATCTCCTGGCGGTTGCCCTTGGGATGCTGAACAAACCCATGAGTCACTGGTTCAGTACTTGTTAGAAGAAACCTATGAACTCATTGATGCCATTGAGTCAGGAACTAGAGAAGACGTCCTAGAAGAACTGGGAGATGTTCTCTACCAGGTTGTCTTCCATTCAGATCTAGCTCAGTCTGGAACTCTTGGAGAACCTTTCAACATCGAAGATGTTGCTAAGTTCACTAGAGAGAAGATGGAGGGTAGACACCCCCATGTATTTGGAACCCCTGAAGAACTAGAGAAATACAAAGCCAAAACAGGGGACGATGTGATGCTCAACTGGGATAACCACAAACAGAAGGAGAAGCCAGAACGAGCTTCAGTTCTAGATGGTATCCCTCAAGCACTACCTGCTCTAGCACTAGCCAGCAAAGTTATAGGTAAAGCCCACAAGATCAACCTCCTAGACAAAGAGGCACCTTCACTAATTCAGCTGAATAGTGAAGTAGAGCTAGGAGCACTACTGCTAGCCATAGTTCAAGCAGCTAAAGCCAAAGACCTAGACCCAGAACGAGCCCTAAGAACAGCAGTCAGAGACCTCTCAGACGACATAAGAAAAGCAGAAGTACTAGCAGCTAGTGATGCTGGGGTAATTGGGGTTGAGGAATAAAAAGGAATCTCGATCGACACGCCTTGAGATCCACAATAAGTCAGAGGGATCATATACGATCCTCTTAGGAGAGTCATGGCAACCAAAAAAACTGTAGGAACCGTCGCTGAGCTATTTGCCGGCGTGGGTGGGTTTCGTATAGGCCTTGACAAAGCCGGGTTTGAAACAACCTTTTCCAGTCAGTGGGAACCATCGACTAAGACTCAACATGCTTCGAGTGTCTACGTGGCAAACTTCGGTGCAATAGGACACTCGAATGAAGACATTCAAGAAGTGGTTGACCGAGTTGTAACTGGAAAATCTAATGAGATTCCTAAGGTTGACCTTGTTGTTGGTGGATTCCCTTGCCAGGATTACTCAGTTGCAAAATCATTGAACTCATCAAAGGGGCTTGAGGGTAAAAAGGGTGTTCTTTGGTGGTCAATCTATAAACTGGTCGCTAACAGAAAGCCAAAGTTTGTTTTCCTTGAAAACGTAGACCGTCTTTTGAAGTCCCCTTCAACTCAACGTGGCCGAGACTTTGCAATAATGCTAAGAACACTCGGCGACCTCGGCTACACAATCGAGTGGAGATTGATGAATGCAGCGGAAGAAGGATTTCCACAGCGCCGTATTCGAGTATTCATCGTTGCTACTCGAAACGATCTCGCTACGTGGAATAAGAAAAAACCTGAAGACTACATTTTCAAATCTGGTGTTCTCGCACGAGCCTTCAGTTTTAGTCCATTGAAAGAGGTATCAACCTTTGAATTGGATTCAGATCCAGAACAAATTACCAAGAAGTTCAACCCGCAAGGAAAGATAAGCCCCTTCCTGGATTCCGGGGTTTACCGAGATGGAGTTGTTTGGACAGCAAAGACTAAGTCAAACTATGCGGGGAAACGAGCAACACTCAAGGATGTACTCGTTGATTCGGCTGATGTGCCAAAAGAGTACTGGATTGACAAAGACAGGCTTGCAGAGTGGGAGTACCTAAAGGGCTCTAAGTCCATTGAACGAACCCATAAGGCATCCGGAACTACTTACTTCTACGCTGAAGGAAAAATGGCTTACCCAGATTCATTGGATAAGCCGAGCCGTACAATCTTGACTGGTGAAGGTGGAAACACGCCTTCTAGATTCAAACACATAATCAAAGTAGGAAATAGGCACCGCAGGTTGCTGCCCGTCGAACTTGAAAGACTCAACGGATTTCCTGATAACTGGACCTCGACTGGAGCTGAGGGAGAAAAGATAAGCGATGTGAGACGTGCCTTTTTCATGGGAAACGCTCTAGTTATTGGTCTTATTGAGAGAGTTGGCAAAGTGATTGCCCAAGAGCTCAGAAAACAAATTTAAATCGAAGAATTGAGGAGCTTATTCACTGAGTCACACGTCAATGGAAATTAGGGCTATGTCTGTCTGTATGTAGTCTTTGTAGCCAGTCTCAATTGCAAGTATGTATTCATCGAAGGTGCCAACAGAGTTGTCCCAGTTTCCAAGTTCTTTAGCTCGATCAGTAAGGCACACAATTACGCCGAGGCTTTTACTGTTCCGTTTGGAAATGAAGTTCGAGTTTGCAATTTCCAATTTAAATATATTTGCTGCCATTGCCTGCCTGTTGTCAAAACAGAGTTCCACGTTGATTCGATGTGTTTCGTCGCATGTCGGGCAAATAAAATCGTGCATATATTCGACGAAATAGTTCGATTTACGGTCGCTGTCTGTAATTTGAGAATTAATCCCGACTTTTTTATACCATTTATTTCTTTTTGCCAGCTCATTCATCATCTTTCGGATAGTGAGACTTTTTCCAAAGTTTGGACCGATTGGAGGCAACCCGCTCAAATCACTTTTTAACTGATCAATGACTCGACTAAAACAAGTTAGTTTGCTATTTGTGCCCAAGCTATCGAATACTTTCATCGGGTCTCCTTACCCATACACTTAAGATACTAATGTAGGAGTAGCTAATGACAAATGGGAACAATAAGCCGAAACTAGAGTATGACCTCGTAAGCGTTAAGAAGCTTTTTTGGGATGACCATTACATCGTTCCTCGTTACCAGAGGGGTTACGCATGGGGAGAAGAGCAAGTAGGCATCCTGCTAGACGACTTAGATTTATCTTTTGACGAGTCGAAGACCGAGGAATACCTTTTAGGGCAAATCATTGTTTGTCCTTCTGATACTCGACTAGCAGATTTGGATTCCAGTCAATGGGATTTAATTGATGGCCAGCAACGATGCACAACCCTGTATCTGATGACTCTCTACTTCTACAAAAGACTAAATCGAATTCCTGCTTCAGCTAAGATCATTTCTGAGTGGAACTTGTTGATTAGTCACAGCTACAAAGATGGAGAATTAGCGAGAATCAAGCCCGCTTCAAACGGTGACGAAATTCTCTCTGCACTCTTAGCAAACACGAAAATACCAAGTCTTGATGGCCCAACTGCAGCAAACATTATTTCTGCCTGGTCACAAATAAACGAATATTTTGATGGCTACAACGATGAACGTGCGCAAGAATTCGCAAAATATTTAAAGGAAAATGTTAAATTAATCAGACTAGAACTTGAAGATGCGAAGCATGCAATGAGAATTTTTTCTCGAGTCAACAATCGCGGTTTAGTTCTGGATGATTCCGACCTAATCAAGAATTTTCTATTCCAAGGTGTGTCTGATTCTGAATTTGATGCTCTGGCCAAGCACTGGAATGATGCGGCTAATCTACTTGACGGTTCAAGACTTAAGAGAACTAAGAACATGGATTTCCTGCTAAAACTGAAGGCCGGAATTATGACAGGCAAGTCAATTTCGACTAACAACTTGTTCGGCACATTTGCACCGACCAGAAAAGCGGATCTTGCAAAAGACGTTGAAGAAGGAGAAACGGCGCATCTAGATAGTGCTCAAAAAGTTAAGGACTTCGCTCTCGGTTTACCATCTAATGCCAAAATGATAAAACAACTGAGCTTAAACACCGTTGAGCAGCTTGGTGGCTATGATGACTCGAGCTATTTCGCTTACTTGCGCAAATTCGTCCAGCATTTTGAAGTTCTATTGGCAGGCGCACACCTTACAGATGATGCTTACAAGATGTTAAATCGCATGGTACAAGATCGAATGGTTTTAGCGGTACTCTCCAAGACAGTCAAGGAATTTGAGAGAAATGTGCACCCTTGGGCTTACAACATCAGCAAACTCGACGCCAATCCAAGTAAAAAGGAATTAATTCAGGCCGCAACTTCGTCAGGGGCATTCGAGGAATTAGATACCGTGTTTGACGCGGCCTTCATTAGAATTTCTGCACTCAGATACACGACACAGTCTCACCAAGAGGTCCTAAGGTATTTGCTTGCGCGAGCGTCAAGAATTTATCAGGAGAAGTTCGATGCTATGGAAACTCAAATGAAGTCATACATGAGGACCTCTGGTAAGAACGAAGACAAGCCCGGTTTCGATCTTGATCACATATTCCCAAAGAATCCCAGCAAGTTTGACGAGTTCGAGAAACCAGATAACTGGTCAGATATGAAGCCCGAAGAGCAATCCGCTTTCGAAAGCAAATATGTAAATTCTCTCGGAAACTTAGCCCTTCTACATCCAAAAGATAATCGCGAACAGTCGGACGCCCTCCCTTGGGATGCCTTAAAGCAGGACAACTACCTAAACAGCGAATTGTATTTAAACAGGCTACTTGCCGGTAATTATTCTGGGTTGTCCAAGTCTGGCAAAGAAATCACAGACAACCTTGGCTTGAACCGGGTACCTGCAACAGGAAACTGGACTGCTGTTCAGATAGATTTGCGGACTCGAGTTATTTGGGATGTAATCAAGTCAGATTTGGCCGATTCCTTCGAGCTCAACTAGTCCTCAAATCTTCCCCAGGCAGAAGAGTTTCTTATAGTTATCTGCCAAACTTGACTCATGGCCAAAGACATTAACCCACCTAGAGGTATGAGGGACTTTCTGCCTGCTGAAAAGGCTAAGCGGGAGAGTGTTTTAGGGGTTATTAAGGGTGTTTACAGCTCTTTTGGGTTCCAGGAGGTTGAGACTCCTGCTTTAGAGAACCTAGATCGTTTGACTTCAGGTCAGGGTGGGGACAACGAGAAGCTTGCTTACCGGGTAATGAAAAGAGGAGCAGAGCTTGAAACAGCTCTAACTACTCCTTCGGATGTTGATGGTTTAGCTGATTTAGGTTTACGTTTTGATCTGACAGTTCCTTTGACTAGGTTCTATGCCACTAACAGAGCTTCTTTACCTTCAGTCTTTAAAGCTATTCAGATAGGTCCTGTTTGGAGAGCTGAGAGACCACAGAAGGGTCGTTACCGTCAGTTTGTTCAGTGTGATATTGACATCATCGGCGATGATTCTGTACTTGCTGAGATAGAACTACTAAATGCTTCTCTTGCTGCCTTAGATGCTCTTGGGCTAACAGGGGCAGTGATTCGAGTGAATCATCGAGCACTGTTAATGTCTTTACTTGATTCATTTGGAGTCAAAGAAGCAGATCGTTCTTCTGCTCTTATTACTTTGGACAAGTTAGACAAGATTGAGAT
>CANGIU010000028.1 GCA_947454255.1 Micrococcales bacterium | reverse complement strand
ATACCAAGCGTGCTGCAGCTGTTGGTGAAGCTCCTATGCATGAACTTGAGAGAAGAGTTGTTCTTTCTGTACTTGATAGAAAGTGGAGAGATCACCTGTATGAGATGGATTACCTGAAAGAAGGTATTGGTCTTCGTGCGATGGCTCAGAGAGATCCACTGGTTGAGTATCAACGTGAAGGCTTCAACATGTTTACCCAAATGATGGGTTCCATCAAGGAAGAATCTATTGGATTCCTATTCAACCTAGATGTTCAAGTTGAAAGCAGAGTGCAGGAAGCTCCTCCAGTTCAGCAGACCCTTACCTTTAGCGCTCCTAGCGAAGAAGGTAAGCCTGAGGTCAAGGATGCAAAGCCAGATAACGGTGAAGGTAGTTCGTTCTTCAAGAAGTAGTCAAAGAACAGCAACACTCTTTGCTCTCCAGCGACCGTTATAGCCCTCAACGTCAGAGATTAAACCTGTAGGTCATTTGGTTGGCAATAAAAGCTCTGGTGAGATATAAAATGGTTTCCAAATGGAACTGTTAGGGGAAACCATGAGCCGAATCACCCGCCGAGATAAAGCAATGGCACTATTTAAGCCAGACAAAGCCGGTGTTTCTGATTGGGTAAGTGTAGATGATTTTGAGGCTGCGGATCTGAAGTGGAGTAGGAACGGGGCTGCGCGACACGGCGCTTACTGGGGTATTACAGATGTAATTTGGGAAAAGAAGACAAAGAGTGGCAATGCCATTACGCACTTACGGATGAACGGCCTAAGAACTGAGGACACTTGGAACCAATCTGTAACGGCCAGCGTCAAACTTCACTTTAATTCCGAAGAGATTTGCGCTCTTTCACTACTCAAGGTTCCCAAAGCGCTTCGAGAAGTAGACCATAGGTACGGGAACAAAACTCACCCAGATTACATAGAGCTCTACAAACCTGAAAACCAGAAACCAGAGGATTTTCAACTTCTATTTAGCGTGCTCAATTCGGCAAAGAGACAAGTTTGTAAGACTTGTTGTGCCACTGGGGTTCGACCTAAGCATCCTTCCCTAGATTTTGTTGAAGGGGACGAAACACATGCCGAATCAAATCCATGTGCTGGTTGCTACTTGGCTGAGCCTGAGAGGTATAGAACTACAGGTTAGTTGCAGATGGGTGCCTCAAAACAACCGCTCGGCTACTTGACCCATTCCCGTGATTTATAAAGTGGCGGAAACGGCGCATTTCACTTGCAAACTCTCTAACGGTCATGCGAGCTGCTTCCAAGCTGTAAAGTGACGACTCCGGGTCTCCAACCACGAAAAATCTGTTTCCTAGATGGAATCTCCCTTCGGTTGATTGGTTTAAGTAGAACCATTCAGCCAATTCTCTATCGCGCAATTGGGGTGAAGCAGATCTGGGAAATCTTGTAACCTTTAGGTCGAATGGAATTCTCTCAGATTCAGTTTCAATGAAAAAGTCAACTTGCTTGTGATAGCTGAATTCTGGAAGCGAAGTTGTTTGCACTTCTTCTAGCAGCAATAGAAGCCAAGCCTCATGTCTCTTGAAATTTCTCCACCTGTGTATTGCATACTTCCTGGTTTCTAAATTCAAATCCTTGTCGGCGAATGAAGAATTGAGGTCGGCAAGGTTAGCGCTGCGATAGATGAAGGAAGTCTCTTTGTCTAGGTGGTCGTTTTGGCGAACAGTCCAGTTGTTATCAATTAAGAGGCCCGCGGCCTCAATGTCCTGGAACAATTTACCCGCAGATAGCATAAGTAATCCCCTTCCTGCTTACACCTCTAAAGAAGTATTGTTGAATTAACTCTTCGAATGCCTTTACATTAAGAGTTCATTGTCTAGTTCTTCAGTAAGTTTACTGATTCTCTTGGAGCCCTTCTCGAAGAATTCCTGGTCTCTTTCGACAAGCACTGCCCTTCTTCTTGTTAAAACTGCGGTTTCCCCGGCAGAGGCTGAACCTGAAAATGGGTCTAAAATCAAATCCCCTTCATTCGACAGGAGCTCAGTTAAATATCTGAGGAGAGCTACTGGTTTTTCTGTGGGGTGGAGTCTATTACCCGCTTTGCTGTTGAAGGAGACGTAGTTGGGCACACAAAGCTCCGCAGTTTTGCCATCCAGTGAATAGATGTTAATCGATCGTTTGGCTGCGCGCGCAGCCAAGCTTTGAATTGTTGAGGACACAATCGCTTCTATTTCCTGAGGAGAAGGCCTTCGGTTCAAATTGGCTAGTGACTTTCTTATCTCCAAATCCAAAACAGTGGAGGCTTTGTCTGCGATAGCAATAATTTCTGAATCTGTAATGTTCTGCGATGGTTGGGTGGGGATATCAGAGTTAAAAACCGACTTAGAACCCTTCACCCCGAGAACAACATATTCGCAGGCGCTCATCATCATGTGTTTGCGATTTACCGGAACTGCATTGGGCTTTCTCCAAGTGAGAGTCCTCCTTGGTTTTAGACCTGCACTTCTAAGAGCGCTTATCAAGTCCGAAATGTACTCATCTGCACAAAAAATCGCAAAGCTGCCGCCCGGTCGGAGAACTCTGAAAAACTCTCTAGCCCAGTTATTCAATAATTCTCTGAAACTTTCAGGGCTATAAGAGTCCCATCCTTTCTCCGCATCGAATCGAAACGAATTTATTGTATTTTTTTCGTAAGTATGAAAATTTGTGTCCCTAGCGATATTAAATGGGGGGTCAGTAAGGACTAAGTCCACAGACCCATTTGGTAGCCAAGGGTAGCCTTCATCGTGAACACAATAAATCTCCCCTAATTCAACGTATATTTTGCCTTTGAGTGACTCGCGAATCGTGTCAGTTGTCATTGCGTCTCCTAAGTTTTCAATTCTATTTCGCAATATGCGCCCAATTGCTTTCATCGTGTTATTGCTTGATGCTCTGTTGGCCGAGACTGGGTTGGAACTGGTTTCGACTTTGTTCTCAAGCAAAGTTATACCTTAGACCTCAGACACGGTTTGCTTGAATGTCGTTGAGATATCCAGGTGAGTAAGGGTTGCTTTGCATTCAACTGGGATGAGCCGATCTAGCCAGAGCATTGCTCTTGGATAGTGCTTCAGGGGATGCGCTGGCTAAACTTTCTTAGGTGTCCACACTTTCAGATTTGATGAAGCAATACGGTCAGACCCACGCTGCCGATATTGAGTGGCTTCACGCTCTAACTGGGGACTGGCAGGTGATTGCAGACCTTAGCTTTGCCGATCTAGTGCTCTGGATTCCAGATGGCAAGAATGGCTTCATTGCAGCAGGGCATGCAAGGCCATCAAGTGCTGCGACTGTTTTCTATCGAGACATAACTGGTAAACCAGTTGAAAAAGCTTGGGCATCTTTGGTTAGTAACGCATACAAATCAGGCAAGAGCGTTGATTATTCAGAGCCGGATAAGTACCAAGGTGTTCCAGCAAGATTGAGTGCAGTTCCGGTTTTCAGAAGATTGAACACTGAAAGTGGAACAGACATAACACCATCACCTATTGCTGTTGTTACAAAGCATGCCAACCTAGGTGAAGCTGCTGCTCCAAACAAAACCAGAATTAATCTCTCAGTGCTAGGTGATGTTCTTTTGAACATGGTGGTAGATGGAAGTTATCCAGAGTTCAATAAGCAAAGTGCACCTAGAAGAGGAGCGCCTCGTGTCAACGATGGTTTGCTTCACCTGGATGCTAACGGTGCCGTTGTCTTCTCATCACCAAATGGTATTTCTGCCTTTCAGAAGCTAGGCGTGACCGGAGAACTAGAAGGTAGAAGCCTTTTGGAAGTCACCAAAGAGATAAACAAGAATCGAATCAACGTTGATGAGAACCTCCCGATTGTTGTCTCTGGAAAATTAGCAGGTAGAGCAGATATTGAAGGTAACGGTGCAGCGCTTTCGGTTCGATCTGTCCCTATCTTTGAGAACTCCGTTAACACTGGAGCTATTCTGCTCTGTCGTGACGTAACCGAACTACGTAGACAAGAGCGTGAACTAATCACTAAGGATGCCACCATCCGAGAGATTCATCACCGTGTAAAGAACAACCTGCAGACTGTTGCTAGCCTTCTGCGTATTCAAGGGAGAAGAAGTCAATCGGAAGAGACCTTAGAAGCTCTCAGTGATGCAGAGCGAAGAGTGGCAGCTATTGCCGTCGTGCATGACTCACTATCTGAAGGTTTGGCTCAGGATGTGAACTTCGATGAGGTCTTTGATCGCATCATTGCTCTTGTGAGCGAACTCGCTCTTGCCTTCAACGCTAGGGTTACGAACTTACGAATCGGAAAGTTTGGAAGATTACCGAGCGAAATGGCAACTCCGCTATCTGTAGTTCTCACTGAGATTGTTACCAATGCCTATGAGCATGGTTTGGCTAACCGGACTGGACACGTAACAGTGAATGCTTCAAGAAAGTCCAAGAGGTTATACATCTCGGTTGCTGATGATGGCGTTGGCTTAGAGCCTGGCAAGGTGCTCTCAGGGCTTGGAACTCAGATTGTGAAGACCCTAGTTGAGGGTGAACTTCGAGGAAAGATTGATTTCAAATCTGGTAAGACTGGCGGAACTACTGTTTCTCTAGAGCTTCCGCTTATTTAGGCTGAACGACGCGCACGAGCATACTTGCGCTTTAGTGACTTACGCTCGTCTTCGCTCAGACCGCCCCAAACACCATTGTCTTGGTTCTCTTTAATGGCGTATTCAAGGCAGTTAGAAGTTACCTTGCATTCTCGACAGATAGCTTTAGCTTGTTCGATCTGGTCTACTGCTGGGCCTGTGTTTCCTACCGGGAAGAATAGTTCTGGGTCTTCGGTTCGGCAGCGAGCTTCAGTTAGCCATGGCAGTTCCATATATTTATGTTCCTTAGATCGAATAACAGGGGAAGCGCATCAGAATAAAGGCAAATCTTGGAAGATTTCTAGGTTTATTCGCGACCGCGACTAGATAATTTTCCCACAGCGAGGGGTCGTTTGTAAATAGGCATTTAGGCTTGGAACTATGGGCAAAATCAATATTCAGACCACTCTGAGAGCTTTAGCAATTGCCTATTTTCTAGAAGCTTTAGTGCTCTTCCTAGCCACCGTAGCCATCGTCTGGGGGATGACCACAAGCCAGGCTGGAGCCCTTCTAACTAACTCCGCTCTGGTGGTCCTAACCCTCTCAGCGGGCGTCTGGCTGAGCTTTGCAGGAATAGCCATCACCAAGGGCAAGAGATGGGCTAGAAGCGCTGGAGTGTTCTGGCAGTTGATTCAAATAGCCATCGCTCTGGGGACCTTTGAGGCAAGCCTGCTAGGTGGATTTGCGATCGCATTACCATCTTTAGCCGTCTTGTTTACCTTGTTTAGCGCTGGGGTAGTAAAAGCAACCTCAGAGCCTAAATAGCCAAAACCTTGCGGAGCATAGCCACGTGGCCGGTTGCCTTGACGTTGTATAGGGCGTGCTCGATCTTGCCCTTCTCGTCAATTACGAAGGTAGATCTGATCAAACCCTCGTAAACCTTGCCATACATGCTCTTCTCACCAAAAGCTCCATAGGCCTTGATGACCTTCATCTCTGGGTCAGAGAGTAGGTCGAACTTCAGGCTCTCAGCCTTACGGAACTTAGTCAGTTTGGCGGCGTTATCTGGAGAAACACCTAGAACCACATAGCCAGCCTTCTTCAAAACGGACATGTTCTCTTGAAAATCACAGGCTTGCTTGGTGCAACCTGGGGTTGAGGCAGCTGGGTAGAAATACAGAATTACTCGACTACCTTTGAGATCGGCTAGTGAAACAGCCTTCTCATCTTGGTTAGTCAATTTGAATGCAGGGGCCTTAGAGCCAACAGTTAGTTCAGTCATACCCATAAATCTAGTCAAACCTGCCCCATAGTCAAACTTGGATTACCCCTAAGTAACTGTGGTTCGAAACCAGGAGGATGAGATTCGAAAGGCACCGTTGAGGCCATTCAATAATCAACTATGGCAAACAGGCTGCAAAGCGCTCTCAGAGCATTCAATAAAAGCAGCTAATCTGAACTGCCGGCCCTGATTGAGGCTTTTCCTTCAATGCTGACTCGGGCAAGAACCCGCAAAACTTTTAGCCCTTTTTGAGCTTTCCTTTGATAACTTTCCAACCTTTTGGAAGGCTTTTGGGAATCCCCTTGACTTCCTTTCCGTTATTTTTGGAATCAAAAGTCGTGCCAGTGAAGTCAGCTCCAGTAATGGTGGCTCCCGTCAAGATAGCTCCCGTCAAATCTGCATTTGAGAGATTAGCCTTAGTCAAATTTGCATTTGTTAGGTTTGCTTTGGATAAGAGAGCGTATGCGAAGTTTGCTCCCGTTAAGTTAGCTTTCGTCAGATTAACACTTGAAAAGTTTGGACCTTTCAAGCCCGAGCCTGCAAGTGCCTCAGGATAAATGTTGAGACCTCTCAGGTCTGCATTAGTCAAATTAACGCCAGCGAGATTCGCTCCAGGAATTCCCTTGGGTGGATTCCGCGGGGAATTGAATATAAAGCCGTTAAGATTGGCATCAGACAACTTGACGCCCGTCATGTTAGCTCCTGTGAGATCAGTTCCCTGAAGATTCGCTCCGCTTAGGTTTGCGTTCGTGAGATTTACCCGCTTTAGGATAGTTTGCTGCAGATTAGCTTTCGACAAATTTGAGCTACTCAAATTCACATCAGAGAAGGTTATTGATTTAATGTCCTGGTTTGGACTTTGAGATACCTCAGTGAAATTCGCTCCAGTTAGATTCGCTCCAGTGAGGTTTGATTTGTTAACCTGTGAAGGATATATCCATTTGCCTGAGAGATCAGCAGTAGGACCAAACAAAACGCCTCCCCACTTAATTTTCCAGCCAGCGGGTAGCAATGGCGTGCCGGTCACTTCTTGTGAAACTATCCCCGAAAGTACGGCCTTACGTAAATCTGCCTTACCTAAATCAACGGGACCGATGCGAGCGTTTGGCCCAATCAGCGTACCATTCACCAAGATCCAGTTTTTTGGGAGTTTAGGTGAGCCAACTATCCCGCCGGAGAATACACCTGTGAGGTCCATCCCACTCAAATCCAACCCCGACAAATTTGCATTCACAAGAGAGACTTTTGGACCAATTAGATATCCATTAAGGAGTTTTGCACCTTTAGATAATATTGGCTTCCCAGTGGTTGCTCCGGAAAAGACCTGGTACAAATTAGCTCCAGAGAGATCGTATCCGGTCAGGTCGCGACCTCTAAAGTCGAAGCTACCTAGGTTTGCTCCCGGGCCAATAATCATGTCGAGTGTCAATCCTCTAGCCCAGTAAGGGTAATACTCTTCAGATGGATCATGCTGAAGCAACTTAAACTTTAGAGGAAGTGTTGGCTTACCTAGAAGGTAATCAGCCCAGATGTTTTGCAAATTTGAGTTTGAAAGGTCGACCTCAGTTAAGTCGGCACCTTTTAGCATGGCGTTCGAGAAGTTTGTCTGGTCAGCTCTTGCTTGTTGCAAATTAGCCTTGTAAAGTCTCGCAGACGTGAAGTTTGTGAAAGTTAAATTGGTACCTTTAAGGTCTGCTCCAGTTAGGTCTGCTCCAGTTAGGTCTGCTCCAGTTAGGTCTGCTCCAGTTAGGTCTGCTCCAGTTAGGTCTGCCCCGTAGAACCTAGCTTCTCGGAGATTAGCATTCCGGAGATTGGCATTTGCTAGGTTGCAGTTGAGCCTTCCCACATTCTTTGTTTCAAGCAAACTTGCAAGGCAGGTTGCTTCGAAACCTTTCGCAGGCATCGAACTCAAGGTCGAAAACGCCATTGCCAGAATTAGCGTAGATATCCTTAACCTCTTCTTCAAGGTAAATCTCCTGCTCCCAAACGCAATGCGATGTAATTAGCCTAATACTCGAGCGAAGCTTGGGGGCTGCAAAATTGTGCCGCGGGAACTTTAGTTCGATTGATTGTTAGCCGACCTTCTTCTTGTTATTTAAAGAAACCAGCCATTTTTGAAGAGCGTCTTCACTGGATTCGATTATTTGATCTGCAAGTTCAAGAACGAGATTTCTGAGGGTTTTGGACCTAGCCAGGCCAGATTCTGACGGAGAAAACGCTCCATGAAACATGTAATTTCTAAACTGCGAGACTAGTCTGGATAAGTCTGTTTTGGCGTTAGTGTTTTTCCACTTTTCCAGTAAATTAGACGAACCATTAGGGTAGCGGCGTGCATTATCTGCATCGATTCCAGCAAGAAGTTTGTCGAATTTCCCAGAATTGAGGGCTTGGGATAACTGCACGCTCTTTATTCCTAGATTATGTTTCTGATTGGTTACTCTGGCTAGCAATTCAGCTGCTGTGTAGGCCAAACCGAGTTTAAGCATCACAAAATAGGCATCGCTTGTGCCAATGCTCATTCCATCAATTTTTGACGGGGTGAACCCAATCGCATAATCCCTTCTTGCTCGGTATTTTGCCAGCAATGTAAATTGTTCAGAGGACAACAAGCGACTTACAGACTGAATGTGCTTCCAATTCACTCGGATTGGTTGAGGTTTTTTCGACATGATTCCCCTATCTCAAATTCTGTTCAAAGAGTAGCAATCTAACCTTGAAGTGGACCTCTTACTCAATTCTAAGTATTGACTGAGCCTGTCTCTAATGACCACTTGCTTGAAGTATGAATTAGGGGGGGGTAGATGGCTGTAATTTTCCGAGAAGTTGTGCTAAGACTTACCCACGTCTCAGACGCTCATGTCTTGAGATCTCGGTCCTTTCCATCCCTGCAATCTATTGAAAGACAGGGCATTCGATCCAAGGGCTCATGCACTTTCAGCTGAAATTTAGAAAGTATCCAACTTTGAATACTGGGGTTATAACTGCTATTCTTGAGAATCGTTGCCAAAGGCAATGCGCTTCTAGCTCAATCGGCAGAGCAACTGACTCTTAATCAGTGGGTTCCGGGTTCGATTCCCGGGGAGCGCACGAACCCCGGTTCCTTCTCACGAGGACCGGGGTTTCTTACATATTGCCTGCCGATACTTTTGCCTAGCGGTTATGGAACGCCAAAACCTGCTTCGCAAATGCTTCTGATAGATCCCAGGCCTGTTTACGATAGCTTGCTGCTAGTTCGTGTGATTTAGCTATCTGCTCTTCGAGATCTATGCCTTCTCTCAGGAATGCACGACGGTATGTGCTTAGCCAAGCTAACTGCTGAGAGAGACCTACTTCTGGGTGGAACTGAGTTGCCCAAGCACTTGAGCCAACTCTGAAAGCTTCGATTGTGCCATTGCTTTCACCAAGAAGAACAGCGTTCTCTGGCAATTCAAAAGTGTCATAGTGAAACTGAAAAGCGTCTGCGGTTTCACCCAAAGCTCCGATCACCGGATCTTTAGCCGCTTCTGGAAGCATTTCAACTTTTGTCCAAGCAAACTCTCCTGCATCAGCTCTATAAACTCGAGCACCTGCAGCTGAGGCGAGTAGTTGGGAACCAAAGCAAAGACCTAGAAGTGGAGTCTCCGTTTTTAGGGCCCACTCCATGATCTTGCGTTCATGACTCATCCAAGGATGCTCAGCTTCTTCTAATACACCTGCGTGAGCACCTAGTGAAATGATGCCAGAATACTGATCCAGTGTCTCTATTTCAGGAAGGCCATCACCGTCATTCTGGACATCCCAGGTGTTCATAAGAATGCCAGCTTCGGCAATAGGGTTAGCCATCTCGTTGAGGTGGTCATCGATGTCGTGAACGATAACAAGAACCTTCGGTTGGATACTCATGGGTTCCTTTCGCTGAGGCAATTCTATGGGCAGAGAACTATCCACTAAATGTTCTAAGGGGTTGAATCAAATCTGTATCACTTGTTCGAGCTATTTAGTGGCAGCAAACCCTAGTTCAAGATCAGCAATCAGGTCTTCTACTGTTTCTAGTCCAATGGATAGCCTGATAAGTCCTGGTGTTACTCCAGAGGCTAGCTGTTGGGCAGGGTTTAGTTGAGAGTGCGTGGTACTAGCTGGGTGGATAAGTAGTGATCTAACATCTCCGATGTTGGCAACATGCTTGAAGAGTTTTACCGACTCAACAAACTTTTCACCTTTGGCAGCTCCGCCCTTAATTTCAAATGACATGACAGCGCCACAACCATTAGGTGCATACTTCTGTCCTGCTGCATAATCAGGTGATGAAGGTATACCTGCGTAGTTAACAAAATCTACCTGAGGATGTTTTTCAAGCCAGGTTGCTATCTTCACAGCATTCTCGTTGTGGCGGTCCATGCGCACGCTGAGAGTAGACATACCCTGCAGTAGTTCAAATGCAGTGGTAGGAGATATTGATGAACCCATGTCTCTAAGCAGTTGCACTCTAGCTTTGACAATGTAGGCAATGCTGTCCCCTAGAGCTTCGCTATACGTGATGTCGTGATATGAGGGGTCAGGGGTAGTTAGTCCTGGGAACTTATCTGACTTGGACCACTTGAATTTACCTCCGTCAACGATGGCACCAGCGATTACTGTTCCATGTCCTGATAAGAACTTGGTAGCGGAGTGAATCACAATATCTGCACCGTGCTTGAACGGTTGAATCAGATATGGGCTAGCCACCGTGTTATCGACAATCATTGGGAGCCCATGACGATGAGCTATCTCGGATATGCCTTCGATATCTAGAACTGCCACCCTAGGGTTACCGATGCTTTCACCGTAGAACACTTTGGTGTTTGGTTGAACAGCTGCTTCCCAAGCAGCAAGGTCATCCTGATCATCAATGAAAGTAGTTTGAATACCAAGCTTCGGCAAGGTGTATTTCAGAAGTGAATAAGTTCCGCCATACACTCTCGAGGAAGCGACCACGTGATCCCCAGCGTTGACGATATTTAGAATTGCATAAGTCTCAGCTGCTTGACCAGATGAAACCAGCAGTGCTGCTGTTCCACCTTCAAGAGCGGCAATTCTCTGCTCCGCAAAGTCCTGAGTCGGGTTATTGATTCTTGTATATATGTTTCCTGCTTCGGATAAACCAAAGAGGTTTCTCGCGTGCTCTGCAGATTTGAACAGATAGGCTGCGGTGTTATATATCGGTGGGACTACTGATCCAGTTGTTGGTTCAACTGTGTATCCGGCGTGGATTTGTTTGGTTTCAAATCCCCAATTGCCTGCATTTTCATTCATCGTCATTGATGCTTTCTCTCGTGGAGTTGTGCCTTAACCAGCGTAGGGACATAGTTACGAGAAAGAACTGAGTGTCGCTGAAGGTATATAGAACCTTTACCAAAGCAGTTAAAGGTGATTATCTGAAGACTAATCTTCCCCGATGTCTTCATTCCAGAGAGAGGGGTTAGCGATGATAAAGTCACCCATGACTTTGATGAGACCTGGATCGTTCATGACTGTTACAGCACAGCCGTGTTCTTGGACCCAGTCTTGGCCACCCTTGAAGTTGATGTCGTCGCCAACTAGCAGTTTTCCTATGTTGAACTGACGAATAAGTCCTGAGCAATACCAGCAAGGGGAGAGGCTGGTAGCTAGGGTTACGTTTTTGTATGAACGCTGTCTACCAGCGTTTCT
>CANGIU010000027.1 GCA_947454255.1 Micrococcales bacterium | reverse complement strand
TCGCCTCTGTCAACCGATGTTGGTGTTGGTGAGTTGGAAATCACCTTCCACTTACTAGGTGCAGAAACTGTGAACTGGAAAGTTGCCTTTAGATCCGGCTGCTCGAACACAGCAAACATTCTTCTTGAATCAGGAACTTCGAACTGGGTGTATAGATAGACCTCTTGATCTACTGGGTCAACAAATCTGTGCAGACCTTCACCGGTGTGCATATATGGGTTATCGCTAACCACAACAAGTTCATTTTCAGCTGCAAGGTTGTCTAGTTGAATTCGAATGCCATCGCTAACAGCAGCGACATCAAGGTCCTTGCCGTTTAATGTGACTCGGTGCACTGTCTTGGTTATGGCATCAATGAAAGTAGATGCGCCAATCTTGTGGCTATTGAATTTAACTGTTGTGGTTGCACCAAAAACCTCTTCGCCTTTGAGAAGGTCTAGTTCAACTGTGTATGAGAGAACCTCAACTAGCTCGGCACGCTCAATGGCTTCCAGGCGGGTTAGATTTTCAGCAGGCATTACAAACTCCAATGGTTGTTAAGGGTTATTAGGAACTAGCCTAGTATTGACCAACGATAACCCTAAAAAGGTAGCCCAAAATGCGTATACATATAGCCACAGACCATGCCGGTCTTGACCTAAGCCATTTCCTCATTGAGGAGCTAACTAAGGCTGGTCACGAGTTATTTGACCACGGACCTAAGGAATATGACCCTTTAGATGACTATCCAGCATTCTGCATTACTGGGGCATTAGCAGTCAGAGCGGATGAGGATGCCGGAGTTGAAGCCCTTGGCATCGTTTTGGGTGGTTCTGGTAACGGCGAGCAAATAGCCGCCAATAAGGTCCATGGCATTAGAGCGGCCTTGGTTTGGAATCTTGATACCGCAAGACTTGCTCGTCAACATAACGATGCAAACGTAGTAGCTGTTGGTGCACGCCAACACGATCAGGCGCAGGTGCTAGAGCTAATACTTGCTTTTATAGCTGAGCCCTATTCTCAAGATGAAAGACACAGCAGAAGAATTGGCAAGATTGCAACTTATGAACAAACCGGTGAGATTCTTTAGTAGAAATGCCCGAGGGTCATTCCGTTCAGCGCATCGCTAACGAACTAAATAAGTTATTCAAAGGGAAACCAGTTCAGGTTGATTCCCCGCAGGGTAGATTCACCTCGGAGGCAAAACTCATTTCAGGTGAAAAAATCCTTCGAGTAAGAGCTATTGGTAAACAACTCTTCATTGATTTCGAAAACAAACTGACTTGCAGAGTGCACCTTGGAATTTATGGCAAATGGAGATTTGTTTCTAAAGATAAGGAAGATGCTCTCACCGGAGCTGTGCGAGTTCGTTTCTATGACTCAGAGAACATCGCCGATCTTCGTGGTCCAACGGTATGTGAAGTTATAGACACATCATCGGTCAAGCTCATAGAGAGGCGTTTAGGCCCAGATCCAACCAATCCAGATCTCAAGAAAACACAGCTAGCAAAATTTGTGGATCGAGTCATGTCATCGAAAAGCCCTATCGGGTTATTGCTTATGAACCAAGATGTCATTAGCGGAATTGGGAATGTTTATCGAGCAGAGATATTGTTTAGAGCTGGAATTAGTCCTCATGTTTTAGGTAATCAGCTCACCAATGAACAAGTAATTGCCCTCTGGGATGATTCAGTCAAACTGATGAAGGTGGGGGTTAGGACCGGATTCATGATCACCAGAGAAGAGTTATTGACCAAAAAGCCTAAAAAGGTAGATAGAAACTATGTCTATAAGAGAGAGGGCTTAGGGTGCCTGAGGTGCTCTGGGACGGTGGTTATTGAGCTTATGGCGGCTAGGAAACTCTACTGGTGTCCTGGCTGTCAGAGGTAGTTGGAGCGGATGACGGGAATCGAACCCGCACCATCAGTTTGGAAGACTGAGGCTCTACCATTGAGCTACATCCGCGTGGCTTAGAACTTTAAGCGCAAATACATTCTATGGGTTAGGATTACCAAGGTTGTTTTGTTCTTGCGTAAGTGAGGATAAAAACCACCGGGGTGTAGCGTAGTGGCTAGCGCGCCTGCTTTGGGAGCAGGATATCGCAGGTTCGAGTCCTGTCACCCCGACCATTTTTGTAAAACAAATCGGTTCACAAACAAAGTGAAACCCTGCTCAGGAGAAACCGTTGAAGACAGTAGTTGAACGCCTAACCCCAACCCGTGTGAAGCTAACCATCGAGGTGAACCCAGTAGATTTCAAGCCAAGTCTTGATCACGCCTACGAGCACATTGCTGAGACAGTAAACATCCCTGGTTTTCGTAAGGGTAAAATTCCAGCTGCAATTCTTGACCAGAGAGTTGGCCGTGGCGCAATCCTTGCCCACGCAATCAACGATGGTTTGGATTCGATTTATCGTGCTGCAATTGAGCAGGAAAAACTTCGTCCATTGGGTCAGCCTTCAGCAGATGTGAAGTCGACTCCTGATGAGAAGACTTTTGCTGGGGATTTAGTTGTTGAAATCGAAGTTGAAGTAAGACCTGAAATCAAGCTTCCAGAATTCAAGGGCCTGAAGGTCAAGGTAGACACCATCAAAGTTGAGAAGTCTGAAGTTGAAGCTGAACTAGATCGTCTACGCTCACGTTTTGGAACTCTAAAGACAGTTGAACGTCCGGCTAAAAAAGGTGACTTTACATCTATCGATCTGATTGCATCAGTTGATGGAACTCAGATTGACCAAGCGCAGAACATCTCTTATGAAATCGGAAGTGATTCACTGCTTGACGGTATCGATGATGCACTTGACACTTTGACTGCTGGAGAGACCACAACTTTCAAGAGCAAGTTAGTTGGTGGAGATAAAGCAGGTCAGGAAGCTGAAATCACAGTTACCCTAAATGCTGTCAAAGAGCGCGAACTTCCAGCTCTAGATGACGCATGGGCACAGCTGGCTAGCGAATTCGACACTGTTGCTGAACTTAGAACTTCACTTGAAGATCAGATCAAGAGAAGCAAGTCATACACTCAGGGTCTTCAGGCTCGTGAACTTCTTACTGAGCAGTTGCTGACTCTTGTTGAAGTTCCAGTTTCAGATGAATTGGTTAACGCTGATGTCGAGCGTCACCTTGAAGGTGAAGGTAAGGCAAGCGATGACCCACACCGCGCAGAAGTAATCGTTGAATCTACTAAGTCATTCCAGGTTCAGATGCTGCTAGATGCAATTGCTGAAGCTGAACAGGTTAGAGTCAACGAGAACGAGTTGCTTCAGTACCTGATCCAGGCAAGCCAGTCATACGGCATGGAGCCTAACGAGTTCGTCAA
Source organism: Micrococcales bacterium (assembly GCA_947454255.1). Lineage (GTDB taxonomy): Bacteria > Actinomycetota > Actinomycetes > Actinomycetales > Microbacteriaceae > Rhodoluna. Next base: position 9,546 of record CANGIU010000027.1, on the reverse strand, counting down.
GGTAGTTGATGAACAGGGTCAAATTCCTTCCTTCGTTGCAGAGGTAGCTCGCCGCAAGGCACTTTCTATTGTTCTTGAGGCTGCAACTGTTACTGACAGCGATGGCAAAAAGGTTGACTTAGCCGAATTCACTAAGACTGATGATGGTTTTGCCCCTGAAAACCACGAGGGTCACGACCACGACTAAATTTGCCTGTGGCGAACACTGCGAAGATTTAGCGGTTTCCTCGGTTATCTTGATTAGGCAACACACAAAGATAGAGGAACTATAGATGGCTGAAAATACTCAACTGAGCAATGTCTTCGAGAGACTGCTTAAAGATCGAATCATTTGGTTAGGTGATGACGTTCGCGACGATAACGCTAACGAAATCTGCGCCAAGATGCTGCTACTTGCAGCTGAAGATTCAACTAAGGACATCTTCCTCTACATTAACTCTCCAGGTGGCTCTATCACCGCTGGTATGGCCATTTACGACACCATGCAATATGTCCCGAATGACGTAGTAACAGTTGGTATCGGTATGTGTGCCTCGATGGGCCAGTTCTTATTAACCGCAGGTGCTAAAGGCAAGCGCTTTTTAACCCCAAACACCAGAGTGCTCTTGCACCAACCATCCGGTGGTTTTGGAGGAACAGCTGCCGACATCCAAACACAGGCTTCGCTAATCAATGACATGAAAAAGCATCTGGCGGCTATCACTGCGCAAAGAACCGGCAAGACTGTCGATCAGGTAATGGCTGATGGCGATCGTGACCGTTGGTTCACCGCTCAAGAAGCTTTGGAATATGGCTTCGTTGATCACATTCAAGAATTTGCAGCAGTATCAACTGGCGTAGGCACGAAGTAAGGGAAATAGAAATGACAACCAACAACATGCCTGAAGCCCGCTACATCCTTCCTTCGTTTGAGGAAAGAACTCCTTACGGTTACCGTCACCTAGATCCATACACCAAGCTCTTCGAAGACAGAATTGTTTTCCTAGGGGCTCAGGTTGATGACGTCACAGCAGATGACATCATGGCTCAGTTGCTCGTGCTCGAAAGCCAAGACCCTGATCGTGATATCACCATGTATATCAACTCACCTGGTGGCTCATTTACAGCACTGACTGCGATCTATGACACCATGCAATACATCAAGCCTCAGATTCAGACTGTTTGTCTAGGTCAAGCTGCTTCCGCCGCTGCAGTATTGCTCGCTGGTGGAGCTCCAGGTAAGCGTCTTGCTCTTCCTAACTCAACGATCTTGATTCATCAGCCAGCTTCAGGTGGCGGTGGTCGTGGTCAGGCATCTGACATTGAAATTCAGGCAGCTGAGATCATGCGTATGCGTGTCTGGTTGGAAGAAACAATTGCAAAGCACTCTAAGCAGTCTCAAGAGCAGGTAAGCAAGGACATCGAGCGAGACAAGATTCTTACTGCTGCGCAGGCACTTGAGTATGGCTTGATTGACCAGGTCCTTACCTCAAGAAAGTCTTAGTAACGTTTCAGGAGAAGTATTAGTTACTAGTTGTTATTGACTATTACTCTGTTAGCCTGATTAGAACGTTTTGTGCGAAACGCCTCCACGCTAGTTATTGAGGATTAAAAGTTGCGCAACGTAATCAGACTATTGGGCTTTGCCAGCCTGATTATTGCCGTGGTTTCTTTAGGCACTATTACCAATGCCGCAACAGTAAATACCTCATTGTCTAAACCCAAATCTGTATCAGCTGTTGCTAGCAATGGCGCTGCAGTTGTGAAATGGGCGAAGGCAGTCAGTAGTTCCAAGTTCAAGATCACTGGCTATCGTGTGACAGCAAATAAGGGAAACTGGTCGAGTGTGAAGACACTCTCACCGGCTCTCACCTCGGTTAGATTTTCGGGGCTCACTAACAATGCTTCATATCGATTCACTGTTGCGTCCCTTAGCGGTAAATATGTTTCACCCGGCGTGGCCGTTACAGCAATTCCAAGAGGAGCGAAGCTCAGTAACTCGGTGTTGTTTGGTCAGCCAGCTGACATGTTCCTCGGTGCAGCCGATCAGCAACTGTTTGCAGTTGCTGCCGGCCCCGCAGTGAACTACTCATCCTTGACTCCTACAATTTGCTCAATTATCGGAACAAAGGTTCATGCCAAAACTTTGGGGGATTGCATCATCAGAGCTGCTGCTCCAGCCAGTGAGTTATACCTCGCTTCAGTTCCAATTGATAGGTTGCTCTCCATCGGAGTTGAGCCACAGCCGGTAGTAAAGACATTGCTTTGGGCTGATGAGTTTAATGGAGCTGTCGGAGCAGCGCCTGATTCAACTAAATGGACAGCTGACACGACAGATGGTTGTGGTGCTCCTTATAACAACTGTGGTTGGGGAAACAGTGAGAGAGAGTATTACCTAGCTTCTAAGAATGCGCAGGATGGTTCTTCTCAAGGAAACCTGACCATAACTGCCACAAGACAAACTGGCTCGACGAATTACAACTGTTACTTCGGTAAGTGCGAATGGCTCAGCGGAAAGATCACTACATACAACAAAGTTGGTTTTACCTACGGCTATCTCGAATCAAGAATCAAGCTGGCAGCAGGAGATGGTACCTGGCCAGCGTTTTGGATGTTAGGCGGAAATATCGCCACAACACCGTGGCCGGGATGTGGCGAGCTGGACATCATGGAGTTCAAAGGCACTTATCCGCGCACCACGTATGGAACAGTGCACTACGCAAACTCTGGCGGCGCACACGAATACAAAGGCGGAACCAGAGATGCAATGGTTGATCTAAGTGCTGACTATCACCGCTACGGAATAATGTGGGAGCCAGAAGAAATCAGTTTCTACATCGATGACGTCATGTTTTACAGCATGAGAAAGTCAGACTCCGGTCTAGTTAGATGGCCGTTTGGTCCGAATGCTCAAGGAAAAGACCCAAGTTTTTATGCAATCTTTAATTTGGCTATGGGTGGTCAATTCGGTGGGAGTATTGACCCAACACTAAATGAATCAAACTTGAAAATCGATTGGATTCGTTACTACTCAATCGATGGTGTGGGAAAAGTAACAACCAACTAAACGTTTCAAATAGCAATGACTAATGAAAGGCAACAAATGAACAAGAAGATACGCAGACTAATTGTTGGCGGAACGACGGCGTTGGCAATACTTGGCTCGCTATCGATTCAGCCAGCATTCGCCTATGTTGCCCCCGTAAATGGTAGCTACGTAATGCGATTGGTGTCTCCTTTGCCTGGAGGGACTAATTCAATCAACCTAACTGCAGATGCAAAAGGTAGCTGGGATCAGTACTACGGTAAGGGTCTAAACGCAATCGCGATGTATGCGGATGTAAAAGGTGATGTCTCACTGACTTACAAATACACAAATGCAGCTGGTGCGGCAATCACTAACACAACGGTTTACCTAGTTGTAAACAAGAGAGCATCATGCTCAAAGACAACTTTCTCAACAACTATGGGCACAAACTACCCGGGTAGCAATCGACCTAACACCAGTGCAATCGTTCGAGACTGGTGTGGAGATCAACCTCAGATGGGTGCTGGAGAGACTGCAATCATCGGTAGAACCGACTCATTCGGTAAGGCTACCTTCACTATGAAGAACTGGAACATCTCTGGTGAACAATACCCAGCAGCTATCAACAAGCTAAACCAGTATTCAAAGGGAATTGATTGTGGAGATGACACCATGTGCCTTCAGACAACTCTCGCTCCAAGCATGCAAGCTCACCCAAGTGACTCTGCAGAACGTGGAGAAGACAAAGACCTTCTATTTCTTCACTTTGTGAACCCTAAGCTAACTGCAGTAGTGCCCAGCCAGAAGGTTAAAGCTGGCACTTCAAAGGTGATTACTTTCAAGTTGACCAACCTTGCTGGTGCTCTAGTGAAAGGCTCAACCGTAACATTTGAGTCCTTTGGTGAAGGCGATGACGTTGAACAGTGGTCAGAGATTTCAGATGCCAATGGCAAAGTCGCTACAACAGTGAAAGCCCCAAAGGGAACTCTCGGTCTTCAAGTAATTAGGGCCAAGGTTTACGGTGCTAATAAGGGAACTGACGCAAAGATTTACTGGATTAAGTAGAACTAAATGGATTAGGCCAGGAAGGGGAAACCCTCCTGGCCTTTACCTTTGCTGGCTTGCCTAAGAGGCAATGTCTGGGTTGCTAGGTAGGCTTAATGCATGACTAAGCTCAGCGACCCTGGTGACATGCTTAAATGCAACTTCTGTTCAAAGACACAGAAGCAAGTCGTCAAACTTATCGCCGGCCCAGGCGTATACATCTGTAATGAATGTATTGACCTGTGTAATGAGATCATCCTTGAGGAAATGGGAAAGCCGGTCAAACCGACCGAGGATTTTGAACTACCAAGACCTAAGGAAATCTATAGCTTCCTAGACGAGTATGTGATTGGTCAAACTCAAGCGAAAAAGGCTCTATCTGTCGCTGTTTACAACCACTACAAGCGCATCCGTTCGCGTGGAACACTAACCGCTTCTGGCAAAGAGCACGATGCGATTGAAATTGCTAAATCAAACATTCTGATGGTTGGTCCAACCGGTTGCGGTAAAACCTACCTAGCTCAGACCTTAGCTAAGAAGCTAAATGTTCCCTTTGCTGTTGCTGACGCCACCACATTGACTGAAGCTGGTTATGTCGGTGAAGACGTAGAGAACATTCTTTTGAAGCTTCTTCAGGCTGCCGATGGTGATGTGAAGCGTGCTGAGCACGGAATCATATACATCGACGAAATCGACAAGATCTCTCGTAAAGCTGAGAATCCTTCGATTACTCGAGATGTCTCTGGCGAAGGTGTTCAGCAGGCTCTGCTAAAGATCCTAGAAGGCACTGTTGCGTCAATTCCACCTCAGGGAGGACGCAAGCATCCCCAGCAAGAATTTATTCAGATGGATACCACTAACATTCTCTTCATTGTTGCTGGGGCCTTTGCTGGGCTTGAAACTATTGTTCAAGGTCGAATTGGCAAAAAGGGAATTGGCTTTGGCGCTGAGATTCGAAACAAGGATGAAGAGACCGACATCTTCACTCAGGTTCAACCAGAAGACCTTCGTAAGTTTGGTTTGATTCCAGAGTTTATTGGGCGTCTTCCTGTTATTGCTTCTGTTACTCCGCTAGACAAGCAATCACTTATTCAGATTCTTACTGAACCTAGGAATGCTTTGGTAAAGCAGTATCAAAGAATGTTTGAACTAGATGGTTTTGATCTTGAATTTGATCGCGAAGCGCTTGAAGCAATCGCTGATGAAGCTATTAAACGTGACACAGGCGCAAGAGGACTTCGCGCAATCATGGAAGAGACACTTGCCGGAATCATGTTTGAAATTCCTGGCAGCGCAGCCCAAGGAATCGTAAAGATTACTGCTGGCGTTGTTGCTGGCGTCGAGCAGCCAGAAATTATTCCATTCAAGTCAAATAGACAAGAGAAGTCGGCCTAGTAATTGGCTTCTAGCCCAGGGCTCAGAGCCCCAATCATTGCCGGATTCGTTGCCAGTGTTACTGGAACGGCTGCTACTACAGCAATTTTTCTGAGTGCCTTTGTCGCTCTTGGTGCAACTAAAGAGCAAACCATCGCCATGGTTGCATTGATGCTAGTTAGCTACGGAGCTCTCTCTATTTTTCTGAGTTGGCGTCACAAGATGCCGCTGTCTGTAGTTTGGTCAACTCCAGGAGCTGCATTACTGGCTGGATCTGCAATCACAGGAATTGGGTTCACCAATGCCATGGGTGGTGTTCTGCTCTGTGGTCTTCTCTTAGCACTTACTGGTCTTTGGCCAAGACTCGGTCAGCTGGTTTCATCAATACCTAAGTCAATCGCCAGCGCGATGTTGGCAGGGGTCATATTCAGTTTCTGTGTTGCCCCATTTGCAGCGAGTGCCTCATACCCAGCTCTAGTTCTTCCAGTAATTGCTGTCTGGCTCTTGCTTTATTGGCTCTCACCAATTTGGGCATCTCCAGTCGCCATAGTTCTTGCCTTCACATTGATTGGTGTTAATCAGGGACTCAGTGTCACTTCCTCAGACTGGGCAATCAACATCTCTTACTTGCAACCAACTTTTAGTCCAGCCAGCGTATTTTCTATCGCGATTCCCTTGTATTTAGTGGCGATGGCATCTCAGAACATTCCGGGTATCGCAATCATGAAATCCTTCGGATACGAAGTTCCTTTTAGATCATCGCTTGTTACCACTGGACTCGGCACAGTCCTAGTCTCATTTTTCGGCGGATTTGTTATGAACTTGGCGGCTATCACTGCCGCCCTAAACGCAAATGAGCACGCTCACAAGGATCCAAAGAAGCGTTGGATTGCATCAGTAAGTGGGGGAACCGTGTATTTGATATTCGCAATCTTTGCCGGTGTTGCAATCGCTTTTGTTTATCAGACACCAAGGGAACTGCTGCTAGCCGCCAGCGGCTTGGCTTTGCTGCCAACCATCGGTAACTCTTTTTCAGTTATGACTGAGAATGTTGAACAACGAATTCCGGCAGTAATAACGTTCTTAGTGGCATCCAGTGCTATTACATTCTTCTCGGTAGGTGCAGCGTTCTGGGCAATAGTTACTGGTCTTGCCGTGTTAGCACTGCTGAAACTAAGTAAGCCTAAGTTTCTAAAGTAATCCGCGACGCTTTAATAGTGGTTCGATTGTTGCATCCTGACCACGGAAGTTTCTAAACATCTGCATTGAATTTAGAGATCCACCACGGCTCAGCAGGCTCTGACGGAAGTGTTCACCGTTAGCGCGAGTCATGCCACCATTTTCTTTGAACCAATTCACAGTGTCAGCGTCAAGAACTTCTGACCAGATGTATCCGTAGTATCCAGCTGAGTAACCACCGGCAAATATGTGAGAGAAATAAGTTGAGCGGTATCGAGTCGGAACCGGAGCGTAATTCAAGCCATAATCTGCAATCGCCTTAGCTTCGAACTCTTCAACATCCGCAACTGTTGCATCGGCTGGAAGTGAGTGCCAAGCCAAATCCAAGATTGCTGCAGCAAGGTAGGAAGTCGTTGCATGACCTTCATTGAAGGCTGAAGCTGCTTTTAGGTTATCCACCCATTCTTGAGGAAGCTTTTCACCCGTTACATAGTGTCTTGCGTAGTTATCTAGAACTTCTGGCCAGGTGATCCACATCTCGTTGACCTGAGAAGGGAATTCTACGAAGTCACGCTCAACGCTCGTGCCCGAGAATCTCGGATACTTCACATCTGATAGGAATCCATGCAAAGCGTGACCGAACTCGTGGAACAGGGTAGTGGTTTCGTCATAGGTCAAAAGCGCTGGCTGACCTGCAGGAGGCTTTGGAATGTTTAGGTTGTTCACCACAACAGGTAGTTGCCCTAATAGGTGGTTCTGATCAACTAGGTTGTTCATCCATGCCCCACCACGCTTTGAGTCGCGGGTAAAGAAGTCGCCAATGAATAGCGCAAGCTTAGAACCATCTTCGTTGAACACCTCAAACGCACGAGCTTCTGGGTGATAGGTCTTGATGTCCTTACGTTCTTTGAAGGTGATTCCAAAGAGTTTGTTAGCCGCAAAGAACACTCCATCGTGAAGCACTCGTTCTAATTCGAAGTATGGCTTCATTGCTGATGTGTCCAAGTTGTATTTAGCTAGACGAACTTTTTCGGTGTATAGATCCCAGTCCCATGAGGCTAGCTCAAAGCTCTCGCCGCTTTCATTTATTGCCTTCTGCAATTCGGCACCTTCAGCTCTAGCGTTTCTAACTGCTGCTGGAGCAATCTGCTTGAGCATCTTGTGGACGTTCTCTGGGTTCTGAGCATTTCTATCCTGTAGAACATGTTCAGCGTGAGTCTTCACACCGAATAGTTCTGCTCGCTGTGCACGCAGTTTGACAATTTCAAGTAGTACTGGACGGTTGTCGTTCTCGTTTGCTCGAGCACCTTTGAGGAGGGATGCCTTCATAATCTTTTCGCGAAGACCACGGTGAGTTAAGTTGGCTAAAGCGGGGTTTCCGGTGAAGTTCACCATTGCTACAAAGTATTTACCTTCTTGGTCGCGGTCTTTAGCCGCTGCTGCACAAGCAGCAATCTGGTTCTCATCCAGTCCATCAAGTTCGGCAACATCATCAACAAAGACTCCAAGATCGTTGGTGTCGTTCAATAGGTTTGTTCCGAATTTGGTTTCAAGCCCAGATAGCTTCTCGTTAAGAACTTTTAGTTCTTCGCGCTGATCGTCAGTTAGGTGAGCGCCTGAGTGAGTGAAGTCGAGGTAGTAACGCTCAAGCAGCCAGGCTTCTTCTGCCTCAAGTTCAAGAGAGTCAAGGTTCTCGTGCAAGTGCTTAATTCTTGAGAATAGAGCTTGGTTAAGCCTTACCTCATCCATGTGAGCGGCCAACTTTGGAGCGATCTCTGCTTCAATCTCATCGAGTCTGTCACTGGTATCGCTTGAAGACTTGTTGTAGAAAACCATGAGCATGCGCATGAGCATCTGGCCACTTCGTTCCATCGCAACGATGGTGTTTTCGAAGGTGACTTCATCTTGGTTGATGATGGCGTGAACTTCACCAAGTTGTTCTTCACAGCCCGCGTAAAAAGCTGGCAGGTATGAATCGTCATTGATTCTGGAGAAGTCAGGCATCTCATATTCGAGAGTTGAACGCAGGGCAAATGGGTTTTCGTTTTCAAAGGTCATGAGCAAAAGCCTAGACCCATCACCAGACACTTTTTGGTCTTGATAGCGAAAAGTTATTCAGCAGCAGGGGCTAAAACAACATCCGTCACAGACAATTCAGTACCTGATTTGAAGTTAAGGTTCCCAATCCGACCAGCAGCCTTTAGGTCAGGCGCTAGGAGCTCCAGACGACTTATTGTGTCTGCTGGAGCGTTCAGTGTTGCCTCTAGAACCTCTGCCTTCATCGAGGCCTTAGCGTCGCTCTTAGCCTTACGCGTTCCAAACAGAGCAGTTGAGGCAAGCGGTAGTAGATCCAGGTTTCCTGAATCAAGTCCTGCTTCAAGTTCTTCAGCCTTAGGCCAAGCATTTCGGTGAATTGAACCAGTTTCGGTTTGCCACCAGGACCACACCTCATCAGTAGTGAAAGGTAGGAATGGAGCGAAGAGTCTAAGCAGTGTTAGTAGTGAAGTTCTTAACGCAACTAGAGCTGAAGCCTGCTCTGCTTCACTAAAGCCACCTTGTCCATAGGCACGTTCTTTAACAAGTTCGAGATAGTCATCGGTAAAGTTCCAGAAGAACTTCTCAGCAACTTCCAGTGCCTTGGTGTGATCATATGCATCAAATGCTGCAGTTGCTTCCTTGACTACCTGAGCCAAGTTCAACAACAAGCTCTGATCAATGGCTTCAGTTGCAGAAGCTCCTGCTGCAGGAGCATCAAAGCTAAGGACGAACTTAGCCGCATTGAGGATCTTGATAGCAAGTCTTCTACCAATCTTCATCTGTCCGGTATCAAAAGCTGCGTCTGTTCCAAGGCGTGCGCTTGCTGCCCAGTATCGAACAGCATCTGATGAGTGTTCAACTAGAAGATCGTTAGGCGTAACTACGTTGCCCTTAGATTTAGACAT
>CANGIU010000026.1 GCA_947454255.1 Micrococcales bacterium | reverse complement strand
GCTTCAATGGCTTGCTCGCTTAGGCCTGGACCTTCTTGGCCAAAGAGGAACACACAGCTTTGAGGCAGCTTGTAGGTCTCTATCTTTTGGCAGCCTGGGACATTGTCGATGGCAATGATTGGTAGGCTCTCTGACTTAGCCCAGGCTAGAAACTCTTCAACTGTTTCATGGTGTCTGATGTGTTGATATCGGTCAGTGACCATGGCTCCACGTCTATTCCAACGCTTATTGCCGATGATGTGAACCTCTTGAGCTAGGAAAGCGTTAGCGTTTCTAACTATTGAGCCAATGTTTAGATCATGTTGCCAGTTTTCAATAGCAACGTGGAAGGGATGTCTCTTGAGATCTAGGTCAGCAACAATGGCTGCCATTTTCCAGTAACGATACTTATCTACTACATTCCTAGTATCCCCATTGGTCAACAGTTCAGTGTCGTAGATGGATTCAGGTAGTTCTGAGCCTTCTGGCCATTCCCCTTGCCAAGGGCCAACTCCCCAAGTGGTTAGTTCGTGACTTGGGTTATTCTCTTGCTCTTTATCTGACATCTACTCAAGCCTAACTTTGCTAAAGGTAAAGTAGAACCATGGCTGAAAGAAGAAAAATCGAATGTTGGCTCACCGACATGGACGGTGTGCTAGTCCACGAAGGTAGAGCACTCCCTGGAGCTGCTGAAGTTATCAAGCAGTGGAAGGATGAGGGCCTTAGGTTCCTAGTTCTAACCAATAACTCCATCTATACCCCTAGAGACCTTGCTGCAAGGCTAAAGGCCACTGGTCTTGCCATCCCAGAAGAAGCCATTTGGACTTCAGCTCTAGCAACAGCAGACTTCCTGCACTCCCAGAAGCCAAAAGGAACAGCCTTTGTTCTAGGTGAAGCAGGACTCACCACAGCTATGCATGAAATTGGTTATGTGATGACCGATGTAAACCCTGACTACGTGGTTTTGGGTGAATCAAGAAACTTCAACTTTGACTCACTGACCAAAGCAATCCGCCTAATCAACAATGGTTCAAGATTTATTGCTACTAACCCGGATGCAACTGGACCTAGTGCCGAGGGTGTCCTACCTGCCACAGGTTCTGTTGCTGCTCTTATTACTAAGGCAACTGGTAAAGACCCATACATCGTTGGTAAGCCAAACCCAATGATGTTCCGTTCAGCTATGAACAAGATCAATGCACACTCAGAAACAACTGGCATGATCGGTGACCGTATGGACACTGACATTGTTGCTGGTATCGAAGCAGGTCTGCACACCGTACTAGTGCTAACCGGTATTGCTGATGATGCAGAGATCAACAAGTATCCATTTAGACCAAATGAGATCTTGAACTCAATCGCAGATCTACTTAACTAAAAACTCTTTAAACAAATAACGGCTGTCCATTTCTGGACAGCCGTTATTTCTAACTAGGAGAGTTATTTGATTGTGAATACTTTGGTTAGAGTCTTTCCGTTTGAAACTACCTTGACGGTAATCTTTCCCTTCTTGACTGCGTAAGTAAGTACCTTAGATGCAGTTGTTGGCTTAACTGTGACCTTAGTTCTACCGGTGATGGTGATTGTTGAACTCTTGCCAATTGCATTCTTTAGAGTCACCTTGATTGTGCGGCCAGTTGCAGTTGCAGTGATCGAAGTCGGCAGGACCGGGGCTGCTTTGTAGAAGTGAACTTCAGCTGTGCCTTCTGCAACGAATACATCGTTCAAATCAACTACGAAGTTTGCAAACTTTGCATTCTCGGTTGGAACTGGTGAGATCTTGGTTGCCGGTGGAGCTTCACCTGAAGTATCGGTGTTAGACACAGTGAACGCTATGTTTCCAAAGGAATCTGTCATTCCACTTAGTACTAACTGATCTTCAGCAGTCTTAGTTGCGTCAGCCGGAGTTAGTGTTGCAACACCGGTGTTACCAATTAGGCCTGCAGAGATTTTTGCGTTGGCACCTGAGCCAGCCAAGTTGATTCGAACTGTTGCCGCGTGGTTACGTGCGTAAGAACCATCAAGCTTTGTGAAGTGCACAACCATTGTCTGCTTTGAACCAACCAAAGCATATGTCTGCACTAAGCCATCGCCCTGAATTGCGTTTGTCTCATCCAGAACTGGAACTGATAATTCTCTGTTAGCTCCATCCGGGGCATTGTAGTCAAGACCAGCTGGATCGAAGAAGTGAAGTTCAACGAAGTCAGAAGTATCTGTCTTTTCACTTGTGATCTGTGGCAAGAACTGGCTGTAACAGTCAGTTGATGGATCTGCGTTTCTATCGTTTGGAGTGTCATAGCCAGCATTTTGCGGTGCGGCAGGAAGAGTACCACCGTAGGCAGCACAATCCGCTGGAGACTGAATAACGAAAGTTACGTTTCCATTGATGTCTGTAGTCGCAATAACATCTGCACCGTCAGATGCGTTTGATGGAGCAGGACGAGCCTTAACACCATTGATGCGAACTGCAGCGTTTGAGTTTGAGTAACCCTTGTTACCGCGAAGAGTAACCTTTGTAAACGCAAGTGGAGCACCTGCTGGAGTTGAAGCGTGGAAAGTTAAGTTGGTGGTTAGACCGAAAGGAACATAAACCTGGTTGAAGTGCATACCAACACCGAACCAGTCACAGTCGATTGTGAACTGTGATTCAAAGTCGTAACGGTGGATTGAGTTGTCATCGGTTAGCACAGGGCTAATCAGACGAATGACATCCTTCGGGTGATCATTTGCAGTCTGGTCCTCAACTGGGTAAGGGCAGTCAGCTGCATGGGCTGGAGTCGAAATGGCTCCAAAGCCAACAAGGCTAAGCATCAAAGTGGCGGTAATAGCTGAGAGCTTCTTCATGCTCAAGTTCATTTTGTTTCCTTCTTTTAAGTGGGGAGTATGTCCGATTTATCGACAGATATTAGACGGGTGCGCCTAAAACCAAGGAATCAATCGGGGTGCGCACACACTTCCTATAAGCAGATTAGCCTTTATCTTGAATCCGTGAAAGCGGTTTCGCGGGTAGTTACCAATTCGTTATTTAGTGCTAAGCACTCTCACGAATAATGAGTTCGGTTGGCAAAATAATTGGCTCAAACTCTTGACCATTGAGCTGAGCAATCATGAGAGAACCAGCTGCTTCTCCAAGAGCAACAACATCCTGGCGAATGGTGGTTAGCGCTGGTCTAGAGGTTTGAGCTATCAGAGCATCATCGAAGCCAACCACTCGAACGTCATTTGGAACAGATCGACCCGCTCTTTCAAGAACAGTTATGGCACCCATAGCCATTAGGTCGTTGCTAGCAAATATTCCGTCTATGTCAGGGTGACTAGCCAGTAGCGCTTCTGTATGAGCTTTACCGCTTTCGAAGCTGTAATCACCCTCGCGGATGAGGCTCTTGATAGGTAGATTCCCCTTTTCACGGTGAGCTTGCAAGTACCCATCGAGACGCTGCTTTGCAGCGGTGGTTCCGATATCTCCAGTGATGATGGCTATTTTCTTGCAACCCTGGCCCATGAGGTGCTTGGTTGCTGAGTGTGCTCCACCGAAGTTATCGGTATCAACGAAAGGAATATCTGCGTTTGAGTGAGGAGTACCGGTAATTACTAGTGGTAAGCCCTGCTTCTTCAAATAGCTCACTAGGGCATCGCTGTGTAGGACGAAGAAGATAGCCCCATCAACCTCACCAGATTTCAAGTAGTGGGCAACACCGCCGTCCAGAGCGCCAACAGGGGCAACCATTAGGACGGTGTGGAGTCCGTTCTCCTGAAGAACCCGACTAACTCCAGAGGTGACTGTCCCCCAGAACGGGTCACTGAAAACAGATAGGTCATCATCAATAACTACTGCAATTAAGCCAGTTCTTCCAGAGGCCAGGGCAGAAGCAACACGGTTTTTCTTATAGCCAAGTTCTTCAACCGCTTCGCGAACTCTTTGAGCCCGATCTGGGTGAACGCTCTCATCACCATTTAGAACACGGGAAACTGTGGCCTCGGATACGCCGGCAGTTTTAGCTATAACTGCATAGGTGGGGCGCGCTAAAGGAGCCATACTGCTCTCCTCCCCTTGGTGACCTAGTTCTTTGCGACGCTGTCGAGAACAGCGCCGTTGCTAGCGATAACCCTACTGTAAACCTGTGCTGAAAGTTTCGGAGTTCTCTGTAATGTTTCAAAATTGATGTAAACGATACCAAATCGTTTCGCATATCCTTCTGCCCACTCAAAGTTGTCCATTAGCGACCAGTAATAATAGCTCTTAACTGGTGACCCAGCATCGATAGCTCTAGAAACTGAGTGCAAGTGACTCAACAGGTAATCTACGCGGCGCTGATCATTGACCACACCGTTCTCGTCTGGCTCATCATCGTAAGCAACACCGTTCTCGGTGATTGCGATTTCGGTGATCTCAGGCCATGACTTGTGAATGCGAATCAATAGATCGCCTAGACCATCTGGAGTGATAGGCCAGCCCATGTCTGTGTGGGGTGCAGGTGAAGTTCCATCAGAGTTGATTGGGAAGATGAAGGTTCCTTCATTCTTCTCAACCTGTTCTTGAGTTGGAGTGTTCAGGAATGAGTCTGAATAGTAATTCACACCTAGGAACTCTGAATCAATCTTCAGCTTTTCCATGTCTCCTGGCAAAACAACTTTTGCAAGTTTGTCACCGTAGAACTCAACTAGGTTTGCAGGATATGTTCCGTGCAGTTGAGCATCAATCCACCAACGGTTGATGTTTGAATCCCAGTAGTCGCGCAACTGCAGCAACTCTGAATTGCTTTCATCAGAGACTCTGTAATTTGTCATGTTCAAAGTAATACCGCTGCGGATCTCAGGTCTAACTGCGCGAAGTGCTCGGGTCGCTTCAGCGTGAGCCAAGGCGGTGTGGTGCGCAACTGCAATAGAAGTGTCTAAGTCTTTTAGACCAGGAGCGTGAACTCCCCAGAAGTTACCCAACCAGGTAACACACCAAGGCTCGTTGATGGTAATCCAGTTAGCAACACGATCACCAAAAGCTTCAGCACAAAGAGTGGCATAGTCAGCAAACTGCTGAACGATTTCTCTGTTCGCCCAACCACCCTTGTCTTGCAAAGCCTGAGGTAGGTCCCAGTGATACAAAGTCGCTGTTGGCTGGATACCAGCTTCTAGTAACGCATCAATCAGACGGTTATAGAAATCGATACCTTCTTGGTTTACTTCTCCTATGCCATTAGGCATGATGCGCGGCCACGCAATTGAGAAACGATAAGACTGCATTCCAAGATCTTTCATGATCTGGATGTCTTCTAGGTAGCGGTTGTAGTGATCACAAGCTGTGTCACCGTTGTCACCGCGAACTACCTTGCCAGGTGTCTTAGAGAAAGTGTCCCAGATGCTTGCAGATCTGCCGCCAACATCGAAAGCACCTTCAACTTGATAAGAGGCAGTTGCTGAACCCCAATTGAAACCGTCTGGAAAACTCATAATTAACCCTTCACTGCCCCATCCATAACACCGCGGACGAGTCTGCGACCAACAAAGATAAATAGAACGATTAGCGGAGCAGTTGATAGGAACGCTCCACCCATGTTCAATGCGTAGTCAATTGCATAGCTTGACTTCAACTGGTTCACTGCAACCTGTGCAGTGAAATGCTCAGGTGTCTGAAGAACAAGTAGCGGCCATAGGAAGTCATTCCAAGTTGCAAGGAATGAGAACAAACCAAGAACGAAGCTGCTCTGCGCAATAATCGGAAGAACTAGTGACCAGTAAACGCGGAATACACCAGCACCATCGATAGATGCAGATTCCAAAAGTTCATTAGGCACCTGTGCATCGATAACCTGTCTCATCCAGAACACACCAAATGCAGTTACCAATGCTGGAATAATCAACGCGTTCAATGAGTCGATAAAACCTAAGTTACCCATCAACATGTATAGCGGGATGATTCCAAGCTGGCTAGGAAGCATCATGGTCAAGATAACAAAGAGCACCATGAACTTCTGTCCTCTGAAGTTCAATTTCGCAAACGCGAAACCAGCAATAGCTGAGAAGAACACCTGAGCCACTGCAACAACTGTTCCAACGTAAACAGTGTTTAGCAACGCTTGGTTGAACTGAGGTAGTGCTTCATAAACGTGGCTCACCACTGTGAAGAAACGTGGGCCAGGAAGAAGTGTTGGTGGGATCTTGCTGATCTCATCAGTTCCATTAGATGCAACGATGAACATCCAGTAGAACGGGAAGAGTGAAAGGAAGGTTACTAGTACTAGTGCGATGTAACCTGCCGGGCCCATCTTCTGCCATTTAGGCTTCTTGTTAATTACAGGCTTTGCCTGAACTTTAGCTACTGAACTCATTTGCCATCACCTGCCAATCTGCGAGTAATAACGAAGTTGATGAATGAAACAATCGCAACAATCACAGTGATCATGATTCCAACTGCAGCTGCATAGCCCCACTTGTATGCAACGAATGCTTGATCGAATAGGAACAGAGTCAAAGTACTGAACTGACCTGAGTCACCACCGTTGTATGAACCACCAAGAATCAAAGGCTCGGCGAACACTTGCAGACCACCGATTGTTCCAACAATTAGAACGAATGTGATTGTGTTACGCAGAGAGGGAAGAGTCACGTATCTGAACTGCTTCCACTTGTTAGCACCATCAAGTGATGCAGACTCATATAACTCACCAGGAATAGCCAACATCGCAGCTAAGAAGATAAGAGCGTTGTAACCGGTCCAGCGCCAAACAATCATTGTTGCGATTGCTACGTGGCTAGATGTTGTTCCCTGGATGAAGTCGATGTGTTCGAAACCAAGGGCACCAATTACTAAGTTCACCATTCCGAAATCACGACCAAACAGCTGACCGAACACAATCGCAATAGCAAGCACTGAAGTGATGTTTGGAACAAGGAGAATCGTTCTCCAGAATGTTGATCCGCGAAGATTTGGATTGTGCAAAATCGCAGCAAGACCAATAGAAAGAATCAACATTGGAATTGTTGAAAGCAACCAGATGTCAATTGTGTTCATCAACGCATTCCAGAAACGATCATCAGCAACTAGCTCAACGAAGTTCTGGATACCAATGAATTCCTGAGTACCAAGAGCATCCCAGTTGAAGAATGCAATGTATACGGAATAAATGATTGGCGCTAATCCAAAGATCAAGAACATTACGAAGAATGGTGCTGTGAACAAGTAGCCCCACTTACCGTTTAGTGATAAAACGGCCCCTGGGTTGTTCAGTTTCTTTGGCGGTTTAGCCGGCTTCCATGGGGAAGCTGGCTTATTAGTCTTTCGACTAACAGCTGTTTGCGACATCTGTTTTCTCTCTTAAGTTTTACTTACACTTATCAGCGTCTGAAAGACCCTTGGCGAATGCCTTGGTTGAAACCTTCTCTTTGCCGTTGATGACAAGTGAAAGAGCTGAACCCATAGCCATATCAATACAGCGCTGTAGCTTTCCTTCGAAGATCGGCTTTAGTTTCTTAACACCATCTGCATAGATAGCGCCTGTTGGAGCCTTGTTGAAGAATGGGTCCTTGAAGCCAACTAGATCTGAGTCTTTGTATAGCGACGGTGTTGAAGGGAACAGACCATAGATTTGGAAAACCTTCAATTGCTGATCAGGAGCTAGGTACCAAGTAATGAAGTCCCAAGCCTGCTGCTTGTGGTTTGGCATTCCAGCCTTCTTGATAGGCATGGTTAGCTGAGAACCACCCTGGTTTCCACCACCGCCAGGAATATCTGCGATGTCCCACTTGCCGTTTGTGGTTGGAGCCTGACCCTTGATGTAGTCCATCATCCAAGCTGGTGACAACATAACTGCGAAAGTTCCCTTAGACATACCAACGTTCCAGTCAGATGAGAACTGACCGATACGTGTTCCGATTCCAGCCTTAGCTGCATCGATGGTTGTGTTGAAAGCAAGCTTTACCTGAGGGTTGGTCTTGTAAACAAGCTGACCAGCGTCAGTTCCGTTGTTCTTGTAATACTTCATGGTTCCCTGGTTCATGATCGCTGCGTAGATAGTAGCTGCGTTGTCCATGAAACCAACGTTCTTCTTCTTGTCTGCAGGTGAAACCTTTGCCATGTACTTCTTACCGAATTCAATGAACTTAGGCCAAGTGCTCCAAGCCTTTGAAACGTCATCACGCTTGTATGGAAGACCCTTAGCTTTGAAAAGGTCCCAACGGTAAGCAACTTCCAAGCCTCCAACGTCAGTCGGAACACCAATTACGTTGTCGTTGTAACCAACACCCTGATCCCAGCGCCATGCAAGGTAGTCCTTCTTAATGTCGTTGGCGGTCTTGTTGCCAACTGTGGTGTGAAGAGTGCGCATGTCAATAAAACACTGTGGGTATGAACGCCAGAAACCTGAGTATGAGATTTCAACTGCTGCAATGTCAGGAGAACCAGCACCACCAGCAGCACACTGGGTGTATAGACCAGTACCGTTTAGTGCATCCAGGTCAGACTTCTTAATGCTGAGCTTGATCTCTGGGTGAAGTCTTTTGTAATCGCTAACCAATGCTGGTTCAATAACGTCACCGAAGGTGTTGATGGTTAGAACAGTACAAGTGTCAGTATCTGCGGTTGCATTCGTGCAATCTACTACTGCTTGAGCTGGTGAGATAGCTCCTAGTGCACCAATTGACAGCAACGCTGCTGAGAAAAGGGCTGTGCTTTTTAGGGAAAGCATCTTGAAAGACATTTTGTTCTCCTACTGAGGTGTTGCCTCCCTATTGGTTGTTGTGCGACAACTAATTAGGGAGGCCTACTTCCTCGGTTATAAGGTTTGTAGTAAACTGCGAAAGCGGTTTCACAGATACAACTAGTTAAGCGTGAAAGCGGTTTCTTAGCAATTCGAGAAGCCTCAAGTAGGGCAACTGTTACCAAAAAGTAATCAAATAGTTTGACGAAACAAGAAGAGGTAGCCCGTGAAGAGACGTTCAGGACTTAAAGCCCTAGTTATAGGTGGAGCAGTCTTAGCCATCCTGTCCGGATCCGTCGCTGCGGATGCTGTGACCAAGGAAAAAGTCCTCTGGGCCCGATACTTTGGTGAAAAAGCCGGTACTAGAGTCGATGCGAAAACCTGGAGCTATGACACCGGTAACGGTATGGGCTGGGGTAACAACGAGCAGGAGTATTACACCACCAAATCAGCAAATATTTCGATGGATGGTTCCGGTCACCTAGTAATCACCGCTAAAAAGCTTGACCCTGAAAACCCAGTTGATCAGGAAATCACTAACTGGTGTGGAGATTGCAAATACTCAAGCGCGAAGATTGTCACCAGAGACAAAGTTGGTTTCAAGTACGGAACTCTTTCAGCAAGAATTCAAGTTCCAGAAGGTATTGGAATGTGGCCAGCATTTTGGATGCTAGGTGTGCCACGAGATAACTGCGATGGCTGGCCAGCTTGTGGCGAGATTGACATCATGGAAGCTAGAGGTTCACAGCCTTACCACTCAGTTTCAACTTTGCATGGTCCAAACTACTCAGGCGGTGAAGGTAAAACTCATTACTACTTTGCTGGTAACACTCCACTAACTGCTGGTTACCACACTTACCGAGTTGATTGGCTGCAAAACAACATCAAGTTTTACGTCGATAACAATTATGTAGGCGGAGAAACTAAGACATCAGTTTCACCTAATGATTGGGTCTTCAACGGAGAGTTTTACTTAATTCTTAACTTGGCAACCGGTGGAAACTTTGATGCCGGTGCGCTCGATGACACTATTCAACAAGCTCAAATGAAGATTGACTGGATCAAGTACTCAACCTTCAAGGGTAAAGGTCAACTAATAAAGCACTAACGAAGTTCTAAGTCATCGAGGCTGACGGCTGTTAGATATTTATAGCCGGCATCCTCGATTACTTTTTGAGCACCAGTATCTCTATCCACAACAGTTGCAACAGCAACAATGATCGCCCCTGCTTCTTCCAAAGCTTTAGCTGCTGTCAAAGGAGAACCTCCGGTAGTTGAAGTATCTTCAACAACAACTACCCTCTTACCTCTAACATCAGGTCCTTCAACCTGTCTACCCATACCGTGAGCTTTAGCTTGCTTACGAACAACAAAAGCATCAATACCTCTACCTCGTGCAGCAGCCTGGTGCAACACTGCAGTTGCAACTGGATCTGCTCCCATAGTCAAACCACCAATGGAATCGAAATCTGTAACACCATTAGCGTCAAGTAGATCTAGCATTACCTGGCCAATCAGAACAGCTGCTTCATGGTGAAGAGTTGCTCTACGTAGATCAACATAGTAATCAGCTTCGATACCACTTGAGAGAGTGACTCTGCCATGCACCACAGCAAGTTCTTTGATTAGTTCAATAAGGCGAGGCTTGTTAGCAGAAGAAAAGGTCATGCCATAAGTTTAAACAGTGCGCATAGCAACTCATAACGTTAACTCAATTAGAACCCGTGTCTCTCGTGTAGTGGACTGGATGGTGAGAGCCGATATCGATGTCTTAGCTATGCAAGAGATCAAGTGCAAACCAGAACAGTTCCCTATGCAGCCCTTTACCGACGCTGGTTACCACGTCGTATTACACGGGCTAAACCAGTGGAACGGTGTTGCCTTTGCCAGCAAGATGCCTGCAGAAGACGTTGAAATAGGCTTTGCAGACATGCCTGGCTTTGGCCCAGAACTAGCTCAGGAAGCAAGAGCAATAGGTGCAACATTCAATGACCTAAGGCTCTGGTCCCTATACATCCCTAACGGTAGAACTCTTGATGATCCGCACTACGAATACAAACTCAACTGGTTAGACAGACTAGCTGCAGCATCTGCAGAGTGGTTAGAACATGACCCTAACCAGTCACTTGCCCTAATGGGAGATTTCAACATTGCACCTCTAGACACAGATGTCTGGGACATGGATGACTTCATTGGTTCAACACATGTCTCTCAAGCAGAACGCGATGCCTTTGAAATGTTTGAACAGATTGGTCTAACCGATGTTGTTAGACCACTGGTTCCAGATGGCTATACATATTGGGATTACCAACAACTTAGATTCCCTAAGAATGAAGGAATGAGGATCGACTTCATTCTAGGAAGTGAAGCTTTCGCAGAAAGAGTTACCTCTGCAGAAATAGTTAGAGACGAACGCAAAGGTGAAGGACCTAGCGATCACGTTCCTGTTGTAGTCGAGATCGACTAATGGATTTCACATTCTCTGCAGAAATGATTGAGTGGCGGGGACCAGCACCCTTTTACTACCTACCAATACCAAAAGAAATCTGCGAAGAAATCAAAGAAGCAGCCAAGCTGCTTAGCTATGGCTGGGGAGTAATACCTGTAACTGCAACGATAGGGAAAACTACTTTCACAACATCACTGTTTCCCAAGGATGGAATTTACTTACTTCCAGTGAAGAATGCAGTTCGTATTCCAGAAGATCTAAAAATGGAACAGAAAATCAAAGTAAAACTAGTACTTGGTGCTTGAGATTACTTATCTCGCCAAACCTCAACAGCGTTTGATTTCTTAGGTCTCTTGCCGGTAGGCAAACTTATAGTTCCTGAATCACCAACTGCGAATACTCGGTTACCTGGCTGGCGCATGGCTAGTTCTTCAACAAGGCGTTCTAATTCAGCAACCCGAGACTTTAGATCAACTGCCTGGTTCTCTAGGTCCATGATTCTCTTGATAGCGACAAGGGAAACCCCTTCGTTAGAGAGTTTTGCTACCTCAACCAACTGAGTGACATTGCGCAGGGTATATCTTCTACTCTGACCAATAGTCCTGCTTGGCTTTACTAACCCCATGCGGTCATACTGTCGCAAAGTCTGCGGATGCATGCGAGCAAGCTCAGCAGCTGCTGCAATAGTCAGAATGGGTGCATCAGGGTCGATGTTGTTCATTACAACAATCCTGCACGGTTTAGTAAGTCTTGGCGAGGATCTTCTGCAGGCAGTGCTTCTTCAAACTCTTTGAGCGCTTTAGCTGCCTTATCGCTAATGTGGGTTGGCACTAGAACTTCAACGCTGGCAAGTAAGTCTCCGGTGCCCTTAGCTGTTGTCACACCTTTACCCTTTACTCGAAGTACTCGACCGTTAGGGGTATTTGGAGCAACTTTTAGCTTTACTGGATCTCCACCAAGCGTAGGGACAGTAATGGTTGCACCTAGAACAGCTTCAGCAAAAGTAATTGGCACTGTGAGTCTTAGGTTGTTGCCATCACGAGAAAACACTGCATGTGGTTTCACCGTGACGGTGATGATGAGATCTCCGTTAGGTCCACCGTTAGGTGAAGGTTGTCCTTTGCCACGTAATTTGATCTTCTGACCATCGAGAACACCGGCTGGAATCTTTGCATTGATCGGTGCCATGCCTGAGTACTCAAGTTTGATAGTTGTGCCATTCACAGAATCAATAAAAGGAATTGATGTTGTTGCAGAAAGGTCTTGTCCTGGTGTTGGACCACCGAAACCACCAAAGCCGCCTCTGCCACCAAACAGGTTTGCAAAGACATCTTCAAAGCCTGCTGACGATTGTCCTGAACCACCTGGGGCTGTGAATCTAGCTCCACCGCCCATGGCTCTGAACTGATCGTATTCTTTGCGCTGATCTTTATCAGAGAGCACAGAATAAGCTTCAGAGATTTCTTTGAACTTAGCTTCAGCCTTAGCATCACCTGCGTTTGAATCAGGGTGATACTTCCTTGCTAACTTGCGATAGACCTTCTTGAGTTCAGCTTCAGGAACATCCTTAGCTACGCCAAGGATTTTATAGAAGTCTTTCTCTAACCAATCTTGACTTGCCATATAAATTACTTCTCTTCTGGAATGAAAACTGCAACCATCGCTGGTCGAATCAGTCTGTCACCTAACTTATAACCCTGCGAGATAACATCAGCAATTACATTCTCTGTTACATCTGCAGAAGGAGTCTGCACTAGAGCATTGTGAATCTCTGGATCAAACTTCTCACCCTTAGCACCGAATGCAACTAGGCCAAACTTGTCTCCACCATTACGAAGTTTGTTTAGCACTGCTGCAAAAGGAGAACCTTCTAGATCACCGTGTGATTCAGCAAGAGATAGATCATCGAAAGCAGGTAAGAAGGCTCTGATAACTTCAGCGATAGCAGCATTACGAGATTGATCTCTATCTCTTTCAACTCTCGCTTTGTAATTTACAAACTCGGCTTGAAGTCTCTGCAGATCGTTTAGTAACTCAGCTTCTTTACTGATAGGTCCGGTTTCTTCAACAAGATCCTGGAACTCAGCATCGATAGGGTC
>CANGIU010000025.1 GCA_947454255.1 Micrococcales bacterium | reverse complement strand
GACAGAATCGTTGTTCTAAGACTTGGCAAGATCGTTAGAGATGCTCCAACATCTGAATACACCGCTGACACTTTGATTGGAACAATCACAGGTAGCTACGGCAGCGACGAGTAAGAACATGACCTACCTATACCTCAAAGCAGACATATACCCAGATTTGACCAAACTTGAAGAAGTTCAGTCTGCATATGCAGAATTAATCAGAGCATCACTAAATGAACCTGGCTGTTTACTCTACGACCTAGTAGTCAGTGAAGAGAACCCAAACGTTTGGCACATGTTCGAGAAGTGGGAATCTAAAGCAGCCTGGGATGATCACATGCAAACAGAACACGTAGCAAGAATCCAGCAGCTAGAACCACAGCTAATCGTCGCCCCAACCAAACTCAACTTCTATACCCCAGTCCTTACTGCAGCAGATCACAGCTAAAACAAACCTCGGTTAAAACTAAAAGCCCTAGTCACCTAGGGCCTTTATTCTGGCGGAGACGAGAGGATTTGAACCTCCGAAGGGCTTTTAAGACCCTTACCTCATTAGCAGTGAGGCGCACTCGACCGGGCTATGCGACGTCTCCAGAACTAGTTCAGTTTAGCCGATTCTAGGTGACATGAAAGAGCCCCTATTTTCTAAGCATTGAAGACCTTAGTTAATTCGGCTAAACTAACAAGGTTGCCTTTCGCAACCAAACAATTCCAGCGCTTGTAGCTCAACGGATAGAGCATCTGACTACGGATCAGAAGGTTGGGGGTTCGAGTCCCTCCAAGCGCACATATTCCAGTTTCTTCTATCGAGGACTTGGTTTCCGAGAAGCCTAAACTAGTTTTATGCCCAGTAAAGAAGAGTTAGTAGCTCATTTCTCAAGTCGGTTAGCGTTTGAGACAGATGCTTCAGATGTCCATGCAGATGTTGATTCGGGTAAGAAGTTTGTACTTGTTGATGTTAGAGGAAAAGAGTCTTGGGATCAGGGGAGAGTAAAGGGTGCAATACATATGCACCACTCGGAGATAGCTGAACGAGCACCAAAAGAGATTCCTATTGAGACGCCAATAGTTGTTTACTGTTGGGGGCCAGGGTGTAATGGTGCGCACAGAGGTGCCCTTAACTTTGCGCTGCTTGGTTATCAAGTCAAAGAAATGATTGGTGGCTTTGAGTATTGGGCCAGAGAAGGTTATCCAGTTGTTAATGATGCTGGGGCCGTACTACGTGAGAAAGATCCCCTAACAGTTCCTATTAACTCCCCTACTTGCGACTGTTAGGCCACTAAAGCTCTCTTTCGGTACTTTTTGTTCATTTGATTAAGAACTTTCAGAGTCTTTGATTAGTTTTCGATAAGTGTTTTATATGCCTTGAAATGCTCTGTTCCTGTTTGCGCTAGTAGTGTTAAGGGAATTCTCCCGACATAACAGATTGGTATTTCAAATGAGTGTTAAGCGCTTGCAAACCTGGCTAATAATTCCATCACTGGTGGCGATCGGTGTTATTTATTCTGCGACTTCCGCATCTGCGGAACCAGCGCCCCTAAGCGCTCCAACTCAAGTAGACCAAAACTGTGGGACACTCGATACCCCTGTAGCTTGCGTTGATAGCAACATCTCTGGATCGAATACAACCCGAAGAATTGCCGTTACCTCAGACGGAACGATATTTACATCCTTCGCAAGCCCCGAAGGAATTCGAATTTCCCGAAGCGTCGACAGAGGACAGAACTTTGGGCTAGCTTCCATTGTTAGCACGGATGTCGCGGTTGGTGGAGCGGAAATAGCAGTGTCATCAAATGACATTCTCTACTCGGCTTGGGTAATTTATGACGGCAGTGCGTATGTTGCTCGCTTTTCCCGAAGCGTAGATAGAGGAGCAACCTGGTCGGAGCCCATTTCAAGCGCAATGGTCGGTTGGACTTACTCACTTCACATGGCTGTGGATGGGGATCACATCTATGCAATCTCTCGTGACGGACAATCCTTCTTCACAAGCACTGATCAAGGGCAAACCTTTAATTTGGTTCCAACTAGCTTTGGTGGTTGGGTGTATTCAGATGTAGTAGTCGACAAAATTACCCACGATGTCTATGTGTTTGTTGATAATCCGAGTGTGTCTTGGTTCCGAAGCGTTGACTATGGTTCAACTTTTACTTCGGAAGTTTCAACAGGTGAATCTATCTACTATTCCGTTGCGGCTATCTCAAGCAACCCGGTTAATAAATATATGTATATGTCCGGAATGGAGCCTGGACTCGTAAAGGTTAATCTTCTTGACACTTCAGTTAAACGTATCGATGTAGCGGGATCAACTTTCTTTGGTGGTGCGGGCCAGCCCGAAGGTAGATCTCTTGCAGCTGACGACAACGGAAATGTTGTCACTGGTGTTATTGGCGAAGGATCAAAAATAAGTTTTCAGGTAAGCAATGACTTCGGTGAAACATTCGGTCCAAGCGTGACAGTGCTAGAAGCGGGAGTAGATTACGCAACCTGGGCTAACGCTGCTATAAATCCGACAACCGGAGATCTGATGTATCTCTATCAAGATCGTGGGCACATTTATTTCCAGACTTTTATCGATTACCTAACCGGATACGACCTAGAGCTCAACGTATCCGCTATTAACTTTGGCTACGCAGGAGAAGTCCAGTCGCTGATTTTGACTAATAAGGGTGTCACTCCGATTAACTTGAATAACCTCAGCCTTTCCAATGGTGTATTTGAAAGTTCAACATCTTGTGGTGCTGAACTAACTCCAGGGCAATCTTGTAACTTTAGCGTCTTTGGAGTCAATGCGGGAGATGCCAACATTCTCATTTCTGCGAGCAATGCAAGCCAAAGCATCTCAAGAACAATCCCAGTCACTCTAGGTGCAATTGCTGCAGAGATTGTCTTTAATCCGAGCTGTTTAGATATCAGGCAGCATGTTGTAGTCTCTGGAAGCAGTTGTGAAGGAGCGGTTGTTATCCCTGAAGGAGTAACTGAAATCGCTAAAGATGCTTTCTTTGCGAATACAAACATATTCACACTTTCTTTACCTAACTCACTTAGAACTATCGGTGAAAACGGGTTCTTTGGGACAACTAACCTCAAGGACATTGATTACGGTTATGGAATTCAGAACATTAGTGCCGGGGCTTTCTTTGGTAACTCTGCTCTGGAATCGATATCCCTTCCAAACTCTCTAAAGAGCATTGGCAAACAAGCCTTCGATTCAAACTCAAGCGTCCGCGAAGTTGATTTCGGAAGCTCAGTTCAAGTAATCGGAGATTCCGCGTTCTATGGGGCAACTAGTTTGTCGACAATCTCTTTGCCAAATTCTGTAAAGAGGATCGGCACAAGAGCTTTCTTCGCTAACAGTCGACTAAGAACATTGGATCTTGGAAGTGGTGTTGAGGCTATCGGTGATCTCGCGTTTGCTGGTAATGCCGACCTGCAGTCTGTATCACTTCCGAACTCTCTCAAGACTTTGGGGAGCTCCGCATTCTCGAGCGACACATCTCTTACGAGCGTTGACTTCGGAAGCGGAATCCAATCGATTGGAGATCAAAGCTTCTATCAAACAAGTGTTTCATCGGTAGAACTTCCGAATTCAATCAGAAGTATTGGGTCACAAGCTTTCGCATTCATGACACAACTTCACACTGTGACACTGGGAAGCGCCTTGCAGACACTTTCGGCAAATGCCTTCCAAGGATCTGAGGCTTTAACCTCTTATGAATATTGTGGAAGTGTGTCCAGTGTGCTTGCAGTAATGGGTACGACTACCGCCACTAAAACTACTCTCGGCTGTAGCCAAGGTCCGGAGGGTCCAGAGGGTCCGCAAGGACCACAAGGAGCTCAAGGTGAGCAGGGAGGACAAGGACCACAAGGAGCTCAAGGTGAGCAGGGAGGACAAGGCCCCAAGGGAGATGAAGGTGCAGCAGCTCCAACTCCGCCGGTCGATCAGACCATAAAAGCTATTGCAAAGACATTGAAAATCAAAAAGAGTTTAGTTCTCCCGACACAGACCCTTCAGGGGACCAAGTTAGTTTGGGTTTCAAAGACAGCTAAAATCTGCTCAATCTCAAAGGGCAAGCTCGTTGCAAAGAAAGTTAAAGGCACATGTTCAATAGGAGCAACGGCACCAGCTAAAGAGGGCTTTAAGTCGCTCTCAAAAACTATAAAGGTGTCAATTAAGTAGCAGGGTAGTTGAAAAAGAAATATTGGAGAGGCAGGCTCAGACCCGCTCGGATCTGAGCCTTCTGGTTCTACCTGAACATGATGGTCTCAATAATCACAATGATTATCTTCACCACCATTAGCACCAGATCAACAATCAGACTGAAAGTCATCTCGTTGTCCTCTCGTAATGCATGGACTAAGAAGAGGGTCTAACCGGAAGGGGATAACTTCTTTTTTAAAAAAAGAAATATTCCCTATACTCGAAACAAAGGTAAGTTTCGGAAATGTTTCTTCCGATTAGACCCTCGTCAAGAGGTCAAACAGATTCCCCGGCTGCTTTCCGGGGTTTTTGTTTAACAGCTGGCTAAGACAGCCATGCGTCTGCTAGCAGAAGTATTCTTCAAGAAAACTAATTGGCCTGCAGAACTTATAAACAGATAAATAATCTCGAACAGTAAACGCTTTCATTGAATCGCAATTTCTAGTCCCATTTCTATAAATTCGACACGTAAAACTTTGTGTATGTGTTGGCCGTTGAAAGCGCTTTCTACGGGTAGATTTAGTGAAAATACCCAAGCCCAACCTTCTAGGAGAAGTATGAGAATCACAAACAAATCACTGCTTAGCGTAGCTATAGCCGCGACAATAACCTTTGCCGGGTTAGTTCCAGCTCATGCTGGAGTACCCGCAGAATCAGTCGGCAACGGCAACTGTGATTTCTCTGCAGCTGGTCAAGGTGGGGGATCAGCTTTAGATCCGTACCTGATTAGCACGGCTCTAGACCTTAGGGAACTAAACGAATGTCAATCTCGTTACAAGGGTATTTCTAACGGAGTAGTAAACGAAGACGGAACCGCAACCTTTACAGTTGAGAGTAAACATGGAACCTTCGGTGCGGGTCAGAATATTTATATTCGTGGCACCGATGGCGGCGCATTTGATGACGATACTGCGACTGTGCTATCAGCTACCGACACCACAATTACTGTCAAAACCTCAGCTCCGGCTGGAACTGGCACAAACAATGGTCAAATCCAAGCGTTCGGCACCTTTGCGAAACTGAACGCCAACATTGACTTGGGAGCACCGAGCACTGAGTCTTGGAATAACAACTCAGAGATTTCGATCACAGGTGCAACCAGGAACAATGATGGCTCGATCACCTTTACAGGTGCGAACACACTTCAGGGCGGAGAATGGCTCTACATAGACGGTATGGGTGACAAACGGTTCAACCAGGGTTGGGTCAATGTCAATTCAGCAACTTCAGATGAGTTTGTTACGAACTCAACTTTCTCTTTCGCAGAAGGCCCAGCAACTTCAGCTAACGGAAAAGCTCACTTCTCAGGATGGTCTCCTTACAACCTCGAACGCGTAGATTTCGATGGAGCTGGCCACACCATTTCGGGCATGAAGATTTATCGCCATGATTCCTACATGGGCTTGTTTAGCCAAGTAAGAATGTCAACTATTAGAAACTTGAAAATTAGCGGTGCAACACTAGATTCCACAAGCACCTACCTAAATGACCCGAGAGACCACTTTGGTATTTTGGGTGGCTATATTGAGCGCTCCAACTTGGACAACATAACTATCCAGTCCAGCAATGTTATTGCTGGTGGTGGTTATTCGGGACTCCTCGCTGGTTCAATCTGGGGCACAACCATAACCAACAGCGCAATTTCAGGGTCTGTTTCAGCTTCAGCTATTACTGCACCTAGTGATCAGTTTGGTTGGTGGAATCACTTCGGAGGTGTTGCGGGTCTATCTGAAGCTACCACCATGCGTAACATATCTGTTGCAGTTCCAGTCGATGCCTCAACACTGTCTCAAGAAGAGACATCTGATGTTACTGGTACACCAACAATTAGGAACTACTTCAATTACGTTGGCGGTATTTTTGGACGTGCAGGCGACAACGCCCGTCTAGAAAACGTCACCTCGAGTGGAGATATTAAGGGAGCTAGGTATATCGGTGGAGCATTCGGAGAGATGGCCAACAATGGCTCACTTACCAACATCTCTACTTCAGGAAATGTCACCGCAACTTTTGCTATCCAGCAAGTTTCCGATATCGATCACGTTGGTGGTTTCTCAGGACGTTTAGCAGGATACAGCGACAACAACAAACTAACCGCTACCGGAAATGTCTCAGTGACAATGCCGATAGGTAATTCAGGTGCAATTCGATACATTGGTGGTTTCTCAGGGGAAACATACTGTTGCGGAACTAACAAAGCCCTCAAGTCAACAGGAAATGTAACTATTGATCAGCCAAACCCCAATGAAGTCTCATATATCGGTGGTTTGCTTGGTAGAAATGACCGCACTCCGCTCTCTGGTTCAACAGCTAATTCGAGCGTTACCATCCACGCCAACAATGCCCAGGTTTACTTTGTCGGTGGTGTAGTTGGATTCATGGAAAGCGGCAACATCCAGAGCAACAACACAAGAACTGGAAACCTTACTATCACTTTTGAGGACACATCCGCAGGATATGCATGGGACATCGGAGGATACGCAGGTCGCTCAAATGGTTCGACTAACTATGGCGACATCAAAGTCACAGGAAATCTTTCAATCACCAATGGCCATCGCATCGGAGGGTTCCTCGGGGAAGAGAACGGCGAATCACAATTCCAGGACATTTCCGTCACTGGAAACTTATCAGACAGCTACTTGGGCACTGAAGTTTGGGATAACGGTGCAAGCGTCGGGGGACTGATCGGTGTTGACTATGGAAGAGTTTCTTTGGATCGCGTGAGCTTTAGAGGAAACGTAACCGCTACCCCAATTGGCGACTCAGTTGCTTACAACGTTGGTGGCTTAATCGGGTACATCGCTTACTCATACACGTTATTTGAGGTAACGAACACTGAATATAGAGGTTCTGTATCTGGCACTAATAACGTGGGTGGCTTTGTTGGTTACTCGGCACCTGATATGAACTACAAGTTCGATCATGACTTGGTTGTCGCGCAAGTAACTGCTAGCGCAATAAATGCCAAATCAGATACTGTAATGACCAACTTCTTTAGGGATGGAACAAGATCAAGCTTTGTTGATTGGACAATTGCAGGAAAATCTGACAACCACCCATTGTTCAATGCAGAAACAACAGCGAACCTAAAGTTAGCTGGCACATACACTGCAAGAGGCTGGTCATTTACTGGAAGCTCTCCTTGGAGAATCAGTGCTGCAGTAAACGATGGATATCCTTACCTGTTGTCACCTAACAGTGATGCACAGGTTACTCCGCCAGTAGAAACACCAGCGGGTATTACATACACATTGCTCAGTACTGTTAACTTCACAAAGCAGATAGCTGTTCTTAGCCCTGCACAAAAGAAGACACTTACTGCACTTGCAAAAACAATCTCCAAGAGTACATACACAGTGTTCGTGGTTGATGCAGCACCGAGCGCAAGTAATTTTGCAGTTGCAACAAAGCGAGCAATTGCAGTGCAGGCCTATCTAAGCGCTGAACTAAAGAAACTAAAGTCAAAAAAGGTTATTGGGCTCTCACTTCAGGTTAAGACAACTGGAAGCACAACCGCAATTAAAGTCAACGGCGGAAAGTAACTCCGATAAATAGTGAGGAGTTGTAAAAGCAGCTACCTCAGTATTACGCAAAACCCCCGGTTCACGCCGGGGGTTTTGCACTATCTAGAACGAGTAGCTCTGAACTTTAGAATCTAGAGCTTGAATGTAAGTGGGCCTGTGCAGAGCTTCTTTGCTTGGCTTGGAGATAACCCAACCATCTCTAGTGCAATTTCTAGAGCTCTGTCGACTTCACTGTTGTCTGGAGTTGGATTGGCAAGTCGATGTTCCATTGCTTGGACCATCGCGCCGTGCAAGTTTCTGAGCCTGATCTCAATGTCATCGCTCTTTAGTGTTCCCGAAGCAACGAGCCTCATTGCAACAATGTGCATCTTTTCGGAGATTGCATTAATCACATTCGGCCCAATGATCGATTGTGAAGCGATTAGTTTTGCGTAGATTGGGTGTGTTTCAGGAATGCGCAGTAATAACCGAGCAGGCAGAGCAAAAATCTCAAGATCTGTTGCATTCGCGGGTAGCTGAGCAAGCGCCCAAATCTCCCAGTCATAAAAGGCTGCTATAAGCGCTTCTTCAAAGAGGGAGTCTCTTGTCTCAAAGTGCTTGTATATGGTGCTGACCGCAATTTCGGCTCTTTCGGATACCGCTTCAACAGTGCTTTCTTGGCCAAATTCAGCCATTACCTCTTGGGCAGCAAGGAGGATTCTTAGGCGGTTTCTAGCCACATAAGCGCTTTTTCTGCCCTTGGCAGCCTCTGGCAATCCTGAATTGGTGTTCACAACGCAAGTATATAACTTTCGTCACCTAAAGAGAGTTGTATTGCTATATAGGAAGTTATCTCCTATATTCATCTTTATCCATCATATTCTTCCAAAAAGACCAAGCCCTAAGGAATGACCAAAATGAAGATTCTTATCGGACGTATTTCAGCTCTTATTGCTGCGTTAGCGCTCTTAATTACAGGTCTGAACGTAGTCTCGGCTGCGTACGCACTCCCAGCCGCAATCACGGACGATGGCTTTAATGCATCGGGCTGGACGGTTATCGACAACGGATACACAACCGGCCTCGAACCTACGGCAGGTAACCCTGACAGCACTTTCACTTTTTCGAAGAATGAAATGTTAGAGCACAGTTTCGGAGAAAGTGGCGCTGATTTTCAAGACTCAACCATTAAGTTCGACATCTACTTCAACGACAGCACCGACTACTTAGGACTGTGGTGGGGTAAAGGAAACAGCGGCGGCGATGGAATAGCAAACGCACTCTACATGGGCCCAGCCGGTAATACAGATTCCGCAAACGGTGGACTTGCGGGGCGATTCGGTCTGACTAAGGATCTAGCAGGCCCATGTATGTATTACTGCGGCGGATCCGATGCAGGAAGCACTTTTGCATGGGAAGACACACGTTGGTACACGGTTGAATTGAAGATTGGCGCAACTAGCACCTCTTACTTTGTTGATGGACAGTTAATTCAAACAATGGACATGGCGCTACCATCTTCAAACACCATCACCTTTGGTGGAGATGACCGCAACGGTTGGCCTTTCTTCAACGGAGTCTATGTTGACAACATTTCTGTGAAGCCACAAACCCAGATGACAGCTCAATTGAATTTCGATTCAGCCGGAGGGTCTACTGTTGACGCACAAACATTTACAGTTGGTAAACCAATTACAACAGCCCCAACCCCAACAAGACCGGGTTACAACTTCACTGGCTGGAAAATTTCTGGAAGCGAATCCTTTGTTACGTTTCCGTATCTACCAGTTCTAAGTAAAGGAATGGATGAATCCGTTATTAGCGCTGGGCTAACTGACGTTGGCGACTATTTGAATGTCGGTGATTGGGATGCCAACATTTGGTACGGCCCAGACCGCTCGGACAACACTCTTCGCGATGTAGTTAAGTATTCCGATAGTTTGCTCTATGCAGCGATTCGTGAGAACCTGAACACACTTGTTGGTGATCCTCTACTTCCCGATGGCTATTATCTAGTTCCCCTTGATACGGAAACGACATTGACAGCTACTTGGGTACCGCAATCTCATCAAGTGAGTTACTCACTTGAAGGTGGTTCAAGCGCGTTGCCTCCATCGTTTGAAGTTGGTACGGATCAAACATTCAGTGTCGCGTCAACTCCAACCAAGAGAGGCTATAAGTTTCTGGGTTGGTCTGATGGTTCGAGTGTCTATGCGGCTGGTGCAACCTACCCAAAGACGGGTGCTATAACCAGTGATGTTGAGTTGACAGCTACCTGGACAGCTATAAACACGGGAGGCGCGAAGTATCAGATTCCTGGATTCTCTGCAGGAACATCTAAGCTCACAAAGCCGATGATGTACAAATTGAATGCCATTGCAAAGCGCCTCACAGGTACAAAGCAGATAACCTGCGTCGGATACACAGCTGGCCCAACTGTTTTAGAAATAGACAAGTACATTGCGTTGAATCGCGCCAACATAGTTTGCAATTACTTGGCTAAGAAGAACTCGAAGCTTGCAAACTTCAAAGTGAAGATTGTCAACACCAAAATTGTTTCAGCTGGTCAGCGAAAGACTGAGATTACTTTCGGGAAGTAGGGAATGTAGGCTCTCACGGGTCGATTGACCTCACTTACCTAAAAAGTTTCAGTGCTTTACTGGGCAACAAGCCCATTGCGAGTGGGCTTTGGAGGCTAATGTAGAGTGGCGTTTATGCCTAAAAACCTCTTCAGAATGCTCACAATCTTTACTTTGCTGAGTGTGGGTTCAGTTGGCCTCATTCAGCCAGCGAGCGCAATGACTGGTTATGTAGTGTCTTTCGACTCAAACTTCGGCCTCGGGACGATGGCCAAGACAACTATTCCTAAGACCGGCAAGGCATTACCCCAGGTCAAGTTCACCCGAGATGACTTCATATTTGATGGCTGGTCAATTTCTAGAAATGGCCCAGTCAAATACAGGAACAAAGCAGTGATCAAGCCAAGGAGCAAGGTAACGCTCTACGCACACTGGGTGTCTAAAGTTGAGACTCCGCAACTACTTATGCATGATGTTGGCGCTCTCTTGTGGTCCGACTCTTTCACAGGCACCAATAACTCGAAGGTTAATGCCTCTAATTGGACTACTAGATACTGTGGTCACGATGCAAGTAATGGAGGCGGATCTTGTTGGGGTGAATCACAGTACTACACACCAGATGCGATTCGTTTAGATGGCTCCAGTCAAGGCAATGCTGTCGTCACAACGAATAGAGTGAACGCTGCTCCTGTCAACTCTGGCCCATGTTTAGCTGCTCCTTGTCGTTTCACAAGCGGCCGCTTTGATACTCAAGGGAAAGTTTCGTTTAAGTACGGATACATTGAAACCAGAATGAAGATGCCAGTTGGTGGAACTAACTGGCCAGCCTTCTGGGCTATTGGTGATTCCATTTCATCTGTTGGCTGGCCACTATCTGGTGAAATAGATATAGCTGAGCAAGGTGGCGATAGGCCAACCAGAAACTCAAGTGCAGTGCACTATTCAAATGTCAACCTAGCAACATGTTGCGATAATCACCGCTTCGTTGTTGGAGATATCGTTGATGAAGCTGATTACACAGCAGATTTTCACACTTACGGCCTTGCTTGGACTCCAAACCTTTTGCAGTTCTACGTTGACCGCGAGCTCTTCTATACCGTCTACCCTGGCAACATGGGTCAGAACTACTGGGTGTTCAATTCACCGTTCTTCTTAATCCTCGAGAATGCCACTGGTCCTTTTGGTGGCGATTACACCGGCTGGCAGACAAGCCAAACCCTGATTGACTATGTGCGAGCGTGGCAGCTGGATGGTAAGGGAACTGTAATCAGACACTAACTGCGGAAGCTAATCTTCTTCGCCTTCATTATCACTTTGATCCTCGCGATTGCAGATTTACTAACACCAGTCAGTGAACTTAGTTCCTCGGCTGAAACTTTCCTAAGATCAGAGACCCTGTAGAGCTTTGCTTCTATCAAGGCTTTTCTAGCAGGTGCAGTCAGGCCGATTTTGTACCACTCGGCCTCCAGGACTTCCTGCTCTTGTTTTGACTTAGGTTGATCTTTCATGAGTTAGTGAGTCTTTTGGGATTGGATAAGTTTTGCGTATGCTCCATTTGAAGCTAAGAGTTCTGGATGAGTTCCAGATTCAACTATCTCCCCGTCGCCCAAGACAATAATCAAGTCAGCGTTCACAACAGTTGAAAGCCTGTGGGCGATTGCAATAGTTGTTCGGTTAGCAGTTGCAGCGTCCAGAGTAGCCTGAACAATTCTTTCGCTGTTGGTGTCCATTGCGCTAGTTGCTTCATCAAGAATCACCACCGGTGGGTCTTTGAGCAAGACTCGAGCGATGGCAATACGTTGCTTCTCACCACCGGACAGGCGATAACCTCTTTCACCAACCATGGTTTCGTAGCCCTTTGGGAAACTCATAATCACATCGTGAATATTTGCCGCTTTTGCTGCAGTCTCTATTTCATCTTGAGTTGCCTGTGGCTTTGCATATGCCAGGTTTTCGCGGATGGTGTCGTAGAACAAATACGTCTCTTGGTTGACAATTCCAATTTGGCTAATTAGTTCCTCTTGATTTAGTTCTCTGACATCAACACCACCAAACTTTACAGAGCCCGAAGTGACATCGTAGAAGCGAGGTATCAGGTAACTGATAGTTGTCTTTCCTGAGCCGGAGGCCCCAACAAGAGCTACGTATTTACCTGGCTCGACAGAGAATGAGATGTTCTTCAAGGTGGGTTCTGAATCTAATCCAGTTTCAGGATAGGCGAAAGTGACATTCTCAAACTCAATGAGGCCAAGCTTGTCTTTATCAATTTCCTTAGGCGCATCGGGATTGCTAATTGCCGGTCTTAGATCGAAGTATTCAAATATTCTGGCGAACAAGGCCTGGGATGTTTGTAAGTCAAGACTTACCTGTAACAAGTTCATCATTGGGAAAAGCAATCTTGCTTGTGCTGTTGTGAAGGCAACGATGGTTCCGATGCTGATCGGGTCTGCATGCAAAATCAGAACTCCAGCACATAAATAAATCACTGCAGGGATCGAGGACATAAAGACTTGAACGGTTGCAAAGAAAGTTTGGCCACTCATGGTTTGTCTAACTTGCAAGCCAATCTGGTTCCTATTTTCATTCTCGTAGCGTTGAACTTCGCTGGCTTGGCGACCAAAACTCTTTGCTAACAGGATGCCGCTCACACCAAGAGATTCTTGGGTTATTGACGACATCTCACTCAAAGACTCTTGAGTCTTTGATGCAATCTTTGCTCTCACTTGACCGACTCGACGTTGGAGGAGAACCATCAGCGGCAACATAATCAGAGCCACAATGGTCAGCTGCCAGCTTAGTAAGAGCATCGCCACCATTGAAGCCAGTACCGTTACCGTGCTACCTAACAAACTACTTACGGTGTTACTCAGTACGCCCGCAACCCCACCAACATCGTTTTGCAACCGAGATTGAATTGCACCCGTCTTGGTTTTGGTGAAGAAAGCAAGTTCCATAGATTGCAGGTGGGCAAACATCCGGACTCTTAAAGAGCCCATGACCTTATTACCAATGTTGGCAGTCAGATATGTCTGCCAAATGCTGAGCGAAGCAGCTAATAGCCAAATGCAGATCATGCTGAAAACAAATGTGGTTAGTATTCCAAGGTTTGGTCCACCATTGGGGGGAAAAAGGCCTTGGTTGAATGCACCTTGAATCAGAAGTGGCGGAAGTACTGAAAGTCCGGCACCGATTAGAACCAGAGAGATAGTGCCAATCAAAGGATTGCGGTATGGCTTGAATAAGCCAAAGATTCTGCCTAGGAGGTTATCAATCTTGGGGGCTTCTGCATTTCTAGCTCTGATTTTTTCAGGATCAGTAGAAAATCGCCCCATTGGACCGCCACCATGCATGCTCATAGGTTGAGTCTATTGCGACTGGAAATCGGAAAACCCCAAAGCGAAAGGGCGCTAGTTAGATACTGTGTGGTTAGCAATCTCCCAAGTGTGACCACTTGGGTCTTGAAAGCTAATAGTCCTAACTCCCCACGGCCTATCTATTGGGCCATTGAGTAATTTGACACCTGCTGCCTGAAGGTCAGACGCAATCAAATCGATATCACTAAAGGGAAGTGTGTAGACAGCGCGGATTCCAGCTGAGAGTTCTGCTTGGCCTGGAGCAACTAATTCACTGGCCTCAGTTATTTTCAATAAATTGATGTATGTCTCTCCAGATTTGAATAGACCGGAGTTGTCATCTTTATATACGAGTTCCAGCCCCAACGTTTTATCGTAGAACTCTATGCTCACATCTAAATCTTCAACGAAGAGAGTGATGGCAAATATACCTTTAGCGAAGGCTCCTTTGATGTTTGACATAAAAGCAATATTAGTCAGGCAACGTGCTTTGACTTAAGATTGATTCCTTTAGCCTGGCTCGAACTATAAATGCTTGATAAGTCTTACCCTCATGGTTGAAGGGCCAGCAAGTTGTGAGAGTTAGAACAGCAGCTTCGGTCGGGACCTAGAGATGAAGCTGAGTTATAGACACCTTCAGTTAGTGTCTGTCCACCAAGGTCAGCAGAAACCGTATTAATAGGTGTTCTTCCTTCAGCATCAAGATATGCAGCAGTCAGATCTGTCTGAGCCGCGATTGTTTGAGCATCGTCAGCAGTGAACTTTGTGCCGCTGGTTGTTACATCCGCGCTACCTGTAAAGCTTCCAGTTGGAGAACTACCTAGATCTGCACCTAGTGTTCCAGAAACTGTTGTTGCCCCAGTGTTTGTGATTCCTGAACCTGCAAGAACTGCATAGTCAGATGTCAGGCCTAGATCAACAGTTGGTTAAACAGCCTGTGCCCCAGACGAAAGTGTGAGTGAAAATGTGATTGCTGCTGAAATAATCAGCGCTGCTTTTTTATTTGAATGACCCATAACCAGGCTCTCTTTTTCCAATTTGCAACAGTGTGCTGCTACTTGAACCCCACACCCGTCTCAAAAAGGCCTCAACGCAGGCTCACCTAACTTCCGCTATTTACTGCACCAATAGAATTGTCTGTACTGAGGAACCTGAAGGATTGACATGACTAAAGTACTTTTAACCGGTGCAAGCGGATACATCGGTAAGCACATCACTTTGCAACTTCTAAAAGACGGTCACACAGTCGTAGCTTCTGTAAGAGCACTAACTAAAGGTGAAGAAGTTAAGGCCGCAGTGAGTGCCCACTTGCCT
Organism: Micrococcales bacterium; assembly: GCA_947454255.1. Classification (GTDB taxonomy): domain Bacteria; phylum Actinomycetota; class Actinomycetes; order Actinomycetales; family Microbacteriaceae; genus Rhodoluna. The sequence continues at coordinate 857 of CANGIU010000025.1, read as the reverse complement.
AAAAACTTTGATTTAGCTAAGAAACTTTCCTTCGTTGAGTTGGATCTAGAGAAGGACGCTGGTTGGGATAAAGCGCTAAAGGGTATAGATGTTCTAATGCACACCGCCTCTCCGTTCCCTATCGCATCTCCTAAAGATGAGAACGACCTAATCCGTCCAGCAGTTGAGGGCACGCTTCGAGCTCTAAGGGCAGCCCATAAAGCTGGAGTCAAACGAGTAATACTCACTTCATCGGTTGCTGCTGTTGATGGCAATGACTTACCAGCAGGAAAGTCTGCTTTAGATGAAAGCATGTGGACTGATGTCAATCACCCAAAGGGTAGCGCCGCCTATACCAAGTCCAAGACTCTAGCCGAGCAAGCCGCTTGGGAATACATCAAGTCGACTGCGCCGGAGATCGAATTGACCACAATTAACCCTGCGTTAGTCGTTGGAGCGCCACTCGATAACCAGTTTGGTTCTTCCGTCTCAATCATCGAACGCATTCTTAAAGCATCTGATCCACTGTTACCTGACGTTGCCTTCTCTCTAGTGGATGTCAAGGATGTGGCAGCGATGCATGTCAATGCCATCAAAATTGATGCCAGTAAGAACAAAAGATTTTTAGCAAGCGCAGAAACCATGTCTTTCATTGAAATCGCAAAGGTTATAAAGGGCCAGTATCCGAATAGAAAAGTCAACATGACTAAAGCCCCGAATTTCATTATTCGACTGCTCGGTTTATTCGATGGGGATATCAAGAGAGTTGTGCCAATTTTAGGTCAGCGAATATTGATAAATAATGACCAAGCTAAGAAGGTCCTAAAAATCAAATTCATTCCTGCAAAGCAGTCAATCTTAGAAACCGCTGATTACCT
>CANGIU010000024.1 GCA_947454255.1 Micrococcales bacterium | reverse complement strand
TTTGAACTTCCAGTCGAAAAGACCTAAACCAATAATGGAAAAGATTAATCCGGCAAGATAGAGGAACTGCACTAGTTCAGGCCTTTCCAGCCATCTTCAGGAATTGGTTTGATTTCATCAGGGGTAGGCCCACTGGACTTGTCATCAATCATGAGTTTGTATACAAGCTCTGCACCGATGAGGCACATTGGTAAACCAATGCCTGGGATTGAGTGGTGTCCTGCGTAGTAAAGACCTTTTACTTTCTTGCTCTTGTTTTTAGGTCTAAAGAAGGCTGACTGTCTAAGAGTGTGAGCCATACCAAGAGCTGTTCCGGACCAAGCATTTAGTTCTTCAACAAAGTTCTGTGGTCCCATGGTTCTTCTAACCACGATGCGCTCAGCTAGATCTGGAATCTTGCACCAGTCTGCAATCTGCTCAATGATTCGATCAGCTTCTGCTTCGAATGCTGGGTCTCCTGATCGATCAATTCCACCTCTACCAATGGAAGGGTCAGCAGCAGCCGGCACGAGAACGAACAGGTTCTCATATCCCTCAGGTGCAACTGATGGATCAGTTTTACTTGGTGCACAGATATACAAGCTTGCAGGGTTAGCAACCTTGCTCTTGCCATCTGCTTTCTTGAACACCTGAGCGAAGTTGGTAGCCCAATCATCTGTATAAAGAAGTGTGTGGTGATCTAAGTTGTCGATCTTTCCTTTGACACCTAAATACAAGAGCAGTGCTGATGGACCTGGGATTCTCTTATCCCACCACTTCTGCGGCAAGGTTTGATACTTCGGCTCTAGTAGTTGGGTTTCAACGAAGTGCAGATCGGCGTTAGCAACTACTACATCTGCTTCATAAGTTGCATCACCAACTTGAACACCCTTTACTTGCCCATTGCTGTCAACATTGATCTTGCTAACAGGTGAGTTGGTATGGATTTCAACACCATTGGCTTTAGCTAATCGCTCAACCGCTTCGATTATCTTGTATAGACCTCCTTGCGGGTAGAAGACTCCGACGTTCATGTCGATGTGAGTCATCAAGTGATACATGCTCGGTGTCTTATAAGGCGAAGCACCTAGGAAAACTGCTGGGAAGTTTAGAACTTTACGAAGACGTTCATCTTTTACGTGCTTTGCTGAGAAGCCATATAGAGAAGTCAGCAAATGCTTGATGAATGTTGCAGCTTTCTTCACCACATCAGGGTGTGTGAAGGATTTCATGTTTTCGAAGTTTGTGTATAGGAAATGCTTGTTGGCAAGCAGGTAGGTTTGCTCAGCGCTATCCAGATATTTCTGAACCATCTTGGCTGAACCTGGTTCGTAGGCCTCAAACTCTGCAAGGTTCTGCTCAAGTGATTCATGCATGAACATTGGTTCATCTTGTCCTTCAAAGATGGTTCGGTATGCAGGGTCAAGACGAACAAGGTCTAGTTCCTTATCTGCAGTAGTGCCCATCAGTTTGAAGAATTGATCGAACGCATCTGGCATTAGATACCAAGAAGGACCCATATCAAAAGTGAAGCCATCTTTTTCCCAGATGTATGCTCGACCGCCAACTTTCTCTCTGGCTTCAAAAAGCTTTACCTTCATGCCAGCTTTAGCAAGAATGGCAGCAGTTGCTAAACCTGCGATTCCTCCACCGATTACGATTGCGGTCTTCTGGGTCATTTAGGTGTTACTCCGATCAGTGCTTTGAGAAGGATAAGTATTTTCTTTGAGTTAGAAACTCGAATGCGAGTTTTGATGAGTTCTTCTGCTGGAGTTGCAGAGATCTTGTCATTTAGTTCAGCGAAGAGCAGTTGTGCTGCAACAACTGCCTTACGAGCAGATTTAGGAATGAGTTTGATTGATTTTGCTGATAGAGCAAGATCGTCACTGATGTCCTGAACAAGTGCAACCTTGGTTTCTTCATTGAAGTTATTTACGTTTACCAGCGGGAAGTAACTTCTGCCTAGCTGTTCGAAATCTGCAGCTAGGTCTCTCAGGAAATTTACTTTCTGAAACGCAGCTCCAAGGGCTTGCGCACCTTTACGCAGTGTTTCTCTTTGTTCAAGGCTGAATTCTTTATCGTGAATGAAAGTTTGCAAGCACATCAGGCCAATAACTTCTGCCGAACCATAAACATAAGTTGAGAAGGACTTGTGGTCGTAACGAGTCTTATTCAGATCCATTCTCATTGAGTGATAAAAGGCTTCGAGGTGTTTTCTATCTAAATCAGTTTCTCTAGCGGTGACCGCGAACGCGTGAACGATGAGATTTGTGCTGAAACCTAACTGCATTGCTTTATAAGTTTCTTGCTCCAACTTATCGAGTTGAAGAGTTGCTTCTAGTCGATCATTGCCTAGTGCTCCAGCAGCAGCACCGTCAACAATTTCGTCCGCTACTCGAACTAGTCCATAGATGTTCTGAACCTGAGTGCGAATTGGTTGCTTGAGAAGTTTGGTTGCCCAGCCAAAGGAGGTGGAGTATGAGGCGATGACTTCTCGGCTAGCCCGAGTGGCAGCCTGGGTATAGCGAGCAAGGCTCTGCTGATCTAGTTCTTCCTGAGGTTTTGGCACCTGTTAAGGCTAACTGACGTTTGGCAGGCACTGTTTATAACGAACTGATTTCGCCTAAACTTATCTAATGGCCAAAGATATGAAACCCCGCAGTCGGGTAGTTACCGACGGTATTGAGCGCGCAGCGGCTAGAGGCATGCTTCGAGCTGTTGGTATGGGGGATGAGGACTGGGAAAAGCCTCAAATTGGCGTTGCTTCATCTTGGAATGAAGTCACCCCATGCAACCTTTCTTTAGATCGTCTAGCGGATGCCGCTAAAGAGGGTGTTCATGCTGCTAAGGGTTACCCACTTGAATTTGGCACTATTTCAGTATCTGACGGTATTTCTATGGGGCACGAGGGAATGCACTTCTCACTAGTTTCTCGTGAGGTTATTGCTGACTCGGTTGAAACAGTTATGCAGGCAGAAAGACTCGATGGGTCTGTTTTGTTGGCCGGTTGTGACAAGTCGTTGCCAGGTATGTTGATGGCAGCAGCTCGTTTAGACCTAGCTTCTGTGTTTCTTTATGCAGGGACCATTGCTCCAGGTTGGGTAAAGCTCACCGATGGTACAGAAAAAGAAGTAACAATCATTGACGCCTTTGAGGCTGTTGGTGCTTGCAAGGCTGGAACGATGAGCCTTGAAGACTTAGATCGAATCGAACGGGCGATCTGTCCAGGCGAAGGTGCCTGCGGTGGAATGTATACGGCTAACACCATGGCTTGTGCAGCAGAAGCAATGGGTATGTCACTACCTGGTTCTGCTTCTCCTCCTTCTGCTGATCGTAGAAGAGATACTTGGGCTCACCGTTCGGGTGAGGCAGTAGTTAACCTAATTGCCCAGGGCATTACTGCCAGAGACATCATTACTAAGAAAGCTCTAGAGAACGCAATTGCTGTGACTATGGCTTTTGGTGGTTCAACCAACGCAGTTCTGCACTTCCTAGCGATTGCTAAAGAAGCTGAAGTTGATCTAACTTTGGATGACTTCAACAGAATTGCCGACAAAGTTCCTCACCTAGGTGACCTAAAGCCTTTCGGTAGATACGTAATGGCTGATGTTGACCGCGTTGGTGGAGTCCCTGTTGTTATGAAGGCTCTTCTAGATGCAGGTCTTATCCACGGAGATGCTCTAACTGTTACCGGTAAGACTGTTGCTGAAAACCTAGAAGGCATCAACCCACCAGATCCAGATGGCAAAATCATCAGAGCTTTGAATGACCCAATTCACAAGACCGGTGGTATCGCAATCCTTAAGGGTTCGATGGCCCCAAAAGGTGCTGTTGTGAAGACCGCTGGCTTTGATCTTGAAGATTTCACTGGCCCTGCTCGAGTCTTTGAAAGAGAAGCCGCTGCCATGCAGGCGCTGACTGAAGGAAAGATTTCTAAGGGAGATGTAGTGGTTATCCGCTATGAAGGCCCTAAGGGCGGTCCAGGTATGCGTGAGATGCTAGCTATCACCAGTGCTATTAAAGGTGCAGGTTTGGGCAAGGATGTATTACTCTTGACTGACGGACGATTCTCAGGCGGCACAACCGGACTGTGTATCGGACACATTGCACCAGAGGCGACCGATGGCGGTCCAATTGCTCTGGTCCGCGATTCAGACTTAATTCGAGTCAACATCGCAGCTCGCACGCTCGAACTACTAGTTGAGCCAGAAGAGTTGGCAGCCCGCAAAGCAGAATGGGCGCCACTACCACCTAGATATACCCGTGGAGTCTTGGCTAAGTATTCGAAGCTTGTGCATTCAGCAGCTGAAGGTGCCTATACCGGCTAACACAGGTTTTAACCTAAGGATTATTTATGGCTAACGAAGTTCTAACTGGAGCGCAAGCGATAGTTCGATCTCTTGAACTACTCGGGGTTACCGATATATTCGGTCTGCCCGGTGGTGCGATTCTCCCTACTTACGATCCACTAATGGATTCAACCAAGATCAGACACATTCTTGTTCGCCACGAACAAGGCGCAGGTCACGCAGCAGAGGGTTATGCATCTGCTTCAGGAAAACTTGGTGTTTGCATTGCAACAAGTGGGCCAGGAGCAACCAACCTAGTTACTGCAATTGCTGATGCACACATGGACTCAGTTCCACTACTTGCAATCACTGGTCAGGTTAACTCAACATCTATCGGTACCGATGCCTTCCAAGAAGCAGACATTGTTGGTATCACCATGCCAATTACTAAGCACTCTTTCCTAGTCACCAAAGCAGAAGACATTCCAGGTGTCTTAGCTTCAGCTGTTCTAATCGCAACTACCGGTAGACCAGGACCAGTTCTTGTTGACATCGCTAAAGATGCTCAGAACGGTAAAGCTGAATTCGTCTGGCCACCGAGGGTAGATCTTCCTGGCTACAAGCCAGTCACCAAGCCACACGGTAAGCAGATTCAAGCAGCTGCACAGCTAATCAAAGAAGCTAAGCGACCAGTACTTTATGTTGGTGGCGGAATTGTTCGTTCACGAGCAAATCTGGAACTTCTTGAACTAGCAAAGATTATTGGTGCACCTGTAGTCACAACTCTGATGGCAAGAGGTGCATTCCCAGATTCAGATCCACAGAACCTAGGTATGCCAGGTATGCATGGAACTGTTCCTGCGGTTACCGCTCTGCAAAGAAGTGATTTGCTGATTACCCTTGGTGCTCGATTCGATGACCGAGTAACAGGTCAGGTAAAGACCTTTGCTGTTGGAGCAAAGGTTATTCACGTCGACATAGATCCTGCAGAAATTGGCAAGATTCGTTTTGCTGATGTTCCTATCGTTGGAGATTTGAAAGAAGTTCTAACTGAACTTAATGCCGAACTAGCAAATGACCTAAAGGGAACTAAGCCTGATATTGCTGAATGGTGGGGTTTCCTAAACGATCTAAGAACTCGTTACCCACTTGGCTATACCGAACCTGAAGATGGCAAGTTATCCCCTCAGTTCGTTATCTCTCGCATTGGTGAACTATCAGGACCAGAAGCTATCTTTGCTGCTGGTGTTGGTCAGCACCAGATGTGGTCAGCACAGTTCATCAAATACGAACGTCCTAACTCTTGGTTGAACTCAGGAGGAGCTGGAACCATGGGTTACTCAGTTCCTGCAGCAATGGGTGCCAAAGTTGCTCAACCGGAGCGTTTGGTTTGGGCTATCGATGGTGATGGTTGTTTCCAGATGACTAACCAGGAACTTGCGACCTGCACAATTAACAACATTCCAATCAAGGTTGCCATCATCAACAACTCTTCATTGGGAATGGTTAGACAGTGGCAGACACTGTTCTATAACTCTCGTTACTCAAACACCGATTTGAATACTGGAACCGACACAATGATGGTTCCTGACTTTGTGAAGCTAGCTGAAGCGTATGGCTGCCTTGGTATTCGTGTTGAAAAAGAAGAAGAAGTTGACGCAGCTATCAAGCTGGCTATGGAGACTAACGATCGACCAGTGGTCATCGATTTCATTGTTGGAAGAGATGCTATGGTTTGGCCAATGGTTCCAGCAGGTCTGTCTAATGACGCAGTTCAGTTTGCTAGAGATGAAAGACCAGTTTGGGAAGATGGGGAGGAAGAGTAATGTCACAGCACGTTCTATCCCTACTAGTTGAAGACCGTCCAGGACTACTTACCCGCGTTGCAGGTTTGTTTGCTCGTCGTGGTTTCAACATTGAGTCCCTTGCGGTGGGAACTACCGAAGTTGAAGGTCTATCTCGTATCACCGTTGTGGTTAGTGTTGATGGTCTTCCGCTCGAGCAGGTCACCAAGCAGCTAAACAAGTTGATCAACGTAATCAAGGTTGTTGAACTAGAGCCAGAAACCACTGTTGAGCGTGATCACATGCTGATTAAGGTAAAGACTGACGCCGCTACCCGTTCACAGGTCCTAGAAGCGGTAACCTTATTCCGTGCCCGCGTCATCGACGTCGCGAGCGATGCACTAATCATTGAGGTAACTGGCGAAACCGCCAAGTGTCAAGCCTTCATCAAAGTTCTCGAACCCTTCGGCATCAAAGAATTGGTGCAGTCGGGTGTTTTGGCTATTGGACGTGGTTCAAAGTCAATCACCGAGAAGGTTCTTAAGCAGTAATAAACATCAAACAAGGAGATAAAACAAGTGGCTGAAATCTTTTACGACAAGGATGCCGATCTAAGCATTATCCAGGGCAAGAAGGTAGCCGTAATTGGTTACGGCTCACAGGGACATGCACACTCACTGAACCTAAAGGATTCAGGTGTGGATGTTGTTGTTGGTCTAGCTGCTGGCTCAAAGAGCAAAGCTAAGGCTGAAGAAGCTGGGCTAAAAGTTCTTTCAGTGAAGGAAGCAGCTGCTTGGGCAGATGTCATCATGATCTTGGCACCAGACCCTCGTCAGCGCGACATCTACGCAAACGAGATTGCACCAGACCTAACTGCAGGTAAAGCACTTGTCTTCGGTCACGGTTTCTCAATCCGTTACGGCTTCATCAAGCCACCAGCTGATGTTGATGTATTCCTAGTTGCACCTAAAGGCCCAGGTCACATCGTTCGTCGTGAATACAAAGACGGTCGTGGAGTGCCTAACCTAGTTGCAGTTGAGCAGGACTTTACCGGTCATGCATTTGAACTTGCACTTTCATATTCAAAAGCAATTGGTGGAACCAGAGCTGGAACTATCAAGACCACTTTCACCGAAGAGACTGAGACTGACCTATTTGGTGAGCAGGCAGTTCTCTGTGGTGGAGCATCACAGCTAATCCAGTATGGATTCGAAACTCTAACCGAAGCTGGTTACCAGCCTGAGGTTGCATACTTCGAAGTTCTTCACGAGCTAAAGCTGATTGTTGACTTGATGTATGAAGGTGGTATCGCTAAGCAGCGTTGGTCAGTTTCTGACACAGCTGAATACGGTGACTACATCTCAGGCCCAAGAGTTATTGGCCCAGAGGTTAAAGAGCGTATGCGCGATGTTCTAACCGACATCCAGGATGGCACTTTTGCTAACCGTTTCGTAGCAGACCAGGATGCAGGTGCTCCAGAGTTCCTAGCGCTTAGAGCTAAGGGTGAAGCACATCCAATCGAAGCTGTTGGTCGCAGCCTTCGCAAGCTATTCTCATGGATCAAGAACTCAGATGACTATGAAGAGGGCAAGGCTGCTCGCTAAAGAATTACAAATAGCCCCACCTGAAAAGGTGGGGCTATTGCTTTCAAAGGGGTAAGTTTAAGAAGTTGGGGTAATTTACAGATATTGGGGCGAGAAGCCTTGGAATGAATGGGGCACCAGTGAAGATTAATACTATTCTGTTAACTTTTATTATGCTCATGGGTCCGACAACCCTGGCAGTTGCTGACGAGGGCTTTTCTATTCAAAATAACATTCCCGATTACCAAGACATTCCACTTTGTGCATCCTCGGATGATTTCATAAACAGTAACCTCAAGGCTGACATTTCAACAGGCGAGACAATGTGTCTTGGAGAGTCAGCTTTCCTAAGTTTTCAATCTTCAGGAAATTGGTCTGGCTACGTAGTTGGAGACAATGTCTACGATATCGTTGAGGTCAAAGGTGCATTCACAACACCTCAGATAAGTAATACGTGTTCTGGCAGCGTCTGGGGCGCTTGGGTCGGCATAGGAGGATTCAACACCCAGTCCCTGATACAAATGGGCATTCAGCCTATCAATTTGGGTACCCCAAGCCAAAAATATATCTTGTGGATCGAATACTTGAATGCAGAGAATAGAAATCCTCCCATTTATATCACTTCACGGGTTTACAACTCGGGTGTTAGTTTGCTGCTTTCTGTAACTTACAATCTTTCAACTCGCAAGGTAGTTTTTTATGCTGATGATTCTGTAAGCAGCACTCCCTTTGTCGATATCACCTCAAGTGACTTGTCCTCATATTTTGACGGCAGCAATGCTGAATGGATAAGTGAAAAGCCTAATCTAACGGCTCCTATTTACGATTTTGGCAACATGACCTTTAGTGATAACCAAGTCAAACTTTCAAATGGAAATTGGAAAGAAATGGGCCAAGAACCAGGCGCCGCTATCGTACTAAAAAATTCTTCCGGAGCAACTCTCGCAGCGCCAATTCTTTCTTCTATTTTGCCGACACAATTCACAAGCCACTTCTATCGATGCCAGTAGAGGGAATAACTATGAAATTAAAAGCACCAATTGTCTTGGCTGTAGCAGCTGCATTCACAATTACTTATTTGACCATCCCAATCCTGGGCTCACCAAATACAGCCAAAAGCGTTTGGATTACAAGTTCCTCACAGAATTTCCAATACCTGGAGTTTTACTCCTCTAACACTCAAAATCATGCAGGACGTCCTGTGCTGTCATACAGAATAATCAACGATAAGTACTCCGATATTAGGTATCTAAATACAAGTGGAAAGGAGTTGCGCTGTTATTTAGTAGCTACTTTGAATGTTTCGGGGCAAAGAGCGTATCTCTTATCAAACGTTGAGCAGGGAGAGCCCAAATGCAACGGGGAACTCGGGTCAATCTACAAGTCCGATTGGGAGTATGAGAAAGCGTCCTTCGAGAACTAGACCAATCTTTGATAAACCTCTTCAACAATGCCTGAAGAGTATTGCTTCTCATCTACCAGAGTGAAGTTGTTATAGGCAGTGTCATCTTTGAACGCTTGGGTTCCTGAGCCTAGATCTTCAGGACAAACAAAGAGCCTCATTTTGTCAATCAGGTTTGCATCCAGTAGCTGGTTCGCGACATCAGCTCCACCCATGATGAAGACTGTGCCAGGGTGCTTTAGTTTGATCAAGTCAATTACTTTACCTATGTCTCCACCAGTGAAGAAAATGTTCTCATCTAGGACGTCTTTATAGAACTCAGGGATGTGGGTTAGGACATAGGTCGGGAGTGGCCTTGGTCCTTGGACTCCGCTTTCTATCTCAAAATCAAAGGTGGCTCTGCCCATCAAGATGGCTGAAGATCTGCTCACTAGTTCGAAGTATCCATAGTCATCGCCGGAGGCTAAATACTTCTCAGCCCAGGACATATCCCCATCGGGGCCAGCTAGATAGCCGTCGTTACTGATAGCGGCATAGAAGACAAGTTCATTCACCGCTTAAGACTAAGACAGGCTTCGGTAGGATGGACTTACGCTTCGCTGGTGCAGCCTAAAAACTTTCCCCCTAATTCACTAGGAATAAACCATTGTCTAAACCAATTGTCCTTATTGCTGAAGAGCTTTCACCTGCCACCGTTGAGGCCCTAGGCCCTGATTTTGAAGTTCAAAATGTCGACGGCACTGACCGTCCGGCTCTTTTAGCAGCCTTAGCAACAGCAAGCGCTATCTTGGTTCGCTCTGCCACCCAGGTTGATGCTGAAGCAATCTCACATGCTCCTAACCTAAAAGTTATTGCTCGTGCAGGTGTCGGCCTAGACAACGTAGATATCAAGGCAGCTACTGCTGCCGGTGTAATGGTTGTGAATGCACCAACTTCTAACGTGATTTCAGCTGCTGAACTTGCTATCGCACACATCTTCTCTCTGGCTCGCTTTGTGCCAGATGCCAATGCATCGCTCAAGGCAGGTAAGTGGCAGCGCTCTAAGTTCACCGGTGTTGAACTTTATGAGAAGACCATAGGAATTGTCGGCCTTGGCCGTATTGGAACTCTTGTTGCTCAAAGACTTGCTGGCTTTGAAGCAAAACTAATTGGTTACGACCCTTATGTGACTGCTGCAAGAGCAGAGCAGATTGGTGTTGAGCTAGTAACACTAGAAGAGCTAATGAAGAGATCTGATTTCATTACTATTCACATTCCAAAGACTCCTGAAACAACTGGAATGATTGCAGCCGACCAGTTTGCAATTGCTAAACCAACACTTCGTATCGTTAACGCATCTCGCGGTGGAATCATCGACGAAGATGCTCTCTATGCTGCACTGAAATCAAACCGTATTGCAGGTGCTGGGCTAGATGTGTTTGTGAATGAACCACCAACCGGTTCTCCACTACTAGAACTAGAAAACATCATCGTTACACCGCACCTAGGTGCATCAACTGATGAAGCACAGGAGAAGGCTGGAATCTCAGTTGCGAAGAGTGTAAGGCTTGCTCTTGCTGGAGATCTAGTTCCAGACGCAGTGAATGTTGCCGGTGGTGTCATTGATGCTTCGGTCAAGCCAGGTATCGCACTGATGGAAAACATGGGCCAGTTGCTCTTTGGCATCTCTGGTGGAAATGTAACTGCTATTGAAGTTGAAGTTAGGGGTGAGATTGCATCTCAAGATGTTTCAGTTTTGAAGCTAGCAGCACTTAAGGGCTTTTACCAAAATGCTGTTACTGAGCAGGTTTCTTATGTGAACGCACCACTTATGGCCGAAGCGCGTGGTGTGGATGTCAAGCTTTCTGTTGACTCAAACAGTGAGGAATACCGCAACGTAACATCAATCAAGGCAATCCTTGCTGATGGAACTACTGCATCGGTATCTGGAACAGTTATTGGCCCTAAGCTTCACCAGAAGATTGTTAACATCAACGGTTACGATGTTGAACTTGCTATGGCTGAACACTTGGTGCTTATGGTTTATGCAGATAGACCAGGTATCGTCGCTGTCTACGGTAAAGCCTTTGCTGAGAACAACATCAACATTGCTGCTATGCAGATTGCTAGAAATTCTAAGGGTGGTAAAGCACTCTCAGTTATTACTGTTGATTCACAGGTAGCAGCGAATGTGCTCGAAGAAGTTAGAGTTGCAATTGAGGCTGATGTTCTAAAGGCTATTGACCTAAAGTTTGACTAAAGGGACGCCTCAAAAGATAGTTCACGATCAGAGCTAATCCAAGCTTGTGTTCCACCGGCAACTGAAACTACATCGTAGCCCTGTGCTTCTAGGAAGTTGGCTACGGTCATAGACCTAGCTCCTGATCTACAGATGATGAAGATTCTGGCTCCGTCATCGAGCTTGTCTAGTTGGTTGGCAACCTCATTCATTGGAATGTGATGAGCATTAGGAACGTGTCCATCAGCCCACTCGTCGTCTTCTCTAACGTCTAGAACGAAACCGCCGTGTTCAATAACATCCGCTAATTCTTCAATGCTTACTTCAGTTGCCATTTGTAATCTCCTTTACTGCTTAGTTTAACTGGAGATGGTTTGAGTTATCCTAGAAGCAAGACTTAGGAGGACCAAGATTATGACCAAATTGAGGATGCTATTCACTGCAGTTCTAGCTGTTTCACTCGTTGCCGGGTTATCTGCCTGTGCTCCAGCAAAACTGGATGTTAGCGATGTCGCTGCAATCATCGATCTTCGATCTCCAGAAGACTTTGCCATTTCTCACATCACTGGTGCTACCAATATTGATTACAACTCAGGCGGCTTCTTTGCTGATGCATCTGTTCTTAAAAAGACTGAGAAGTACTACGTCTATGGACTCACCACCGAGCAAGCTACTGAGGGAACTCAAAGCATTATTGCGCTAGGAATAACTAACGTAACCAACTTAGGTACATTTGAAGACGCGCAAAGTGTTCTTCCATTAGGTGTCACTAAGTAATGGACTCAAACTACTGGGACGAAAAATACTCAACTGAAGAATTCATTTATACGAAGATTGAAAATCGATTCGTAGTTGAGCTCTGTGGACCTATCCAGGTAACTGGAGGTAAGCGAGCAATTGAGTTAGCTGGCGGTGAAGGCAGAAACTCTGTCTGGTTGGCAAAACAAGGTTGGCATATCGAGAATGTTGACTTCTCCCAAAGGGCTTTGGATAAGTATTTGGCTTTTGCTAAAGAAGAAGGAGTCGCAGACCTCTGCTCTGCCAACTGTGCTGATGCCACTCTGTTTGAGCCATTGGTTAGTCCAGTTGAGCTGGCCGTAATTGGCTACCTGCAAATACCAGAGGCACAACTTGAGACAGCAACGAGACGGTTAGCTAGTTTTGTAGTTCCAGGTGGACATTTGATGGGGGTCTGGCATTCAAGAGATAACCTGGCCGGTGGTTTCGGTGGACCTAGAGATCCGGATGTCTTACCTAATGTTGAGACCATTACTAAAGCTCTTGATGGCACAGGGCTAACTATTGAAGTTCTCGAGAATCGTGAAGGCCAGATTCACACTAAGGAAGGGCTAAAGCCCTCAACAACGCTAGTTCTGTTGGCTAAGCGTGGAGCCTAGTTCTGCTCAAGTAAAGTTGTATTAATCGAGTTTGAAAGAATACAAGTGACTGAGCAGATAAATATTGGCGTAATTGGTGGGGATGGCATTGGCCCCGAGGTAACAGCGCTTGCCCTGGAAGCTCTTCAGCTGGCTACCCGCGGTTCAGGGGTTGAATTTGTCACAAAGGAATATGACCTAGGAGCTAGAAGGTATCTAGCAACTGGTGAAATTCTTACCGATGAAGATTTAGCTTCTCTTGCTAAGCATGATGCAATTTTGCTCGGTGCTATTGGTGAACCTACTGTTCCATCCGGTGTCTTAGAACGTGGCCTATTACTAAAACTTAGATTCAGTTTCGATCACTACATCAACCTAAGGCCTACCAAGTTATACCCAGGTGTTGTTTCCCCCCTTGCAGATCCAGGCGAAGTTGATTTTGTTGTTGTCCGAGAAGGCACTGAAGGTGCTTACGTTGGTAACGGTGGAGCTATCCGTGTTGGCACTGAAAACGAAGTAGCTAATGAGACTTCAGTAAACACCAGGTTTGGTGTTGAAAGAACTGTTCGTTATGCGTTTGAACTTGCAGCTAACCGCGACCGCAAGAAGGTAACTCTTGTTCACAAGCACAATGTTCTTGTGAATGCTGGTTGGCTATGGCAAAGAACCGTTGATGAAGTTGCTAAAGAATTCCCTGCTGTGAAGGTTGACTACCAACATGTTGATGCAGCAACCATATACATGGTGACTGACCCTTCAAGATTTGATGTCATTGTCACCGATAACCTCTTTGGAGATATCCTGACTGACCTTGCTGCTGCTATCGGTGGCGGTATTGGTATCGCTGCTTCTGGAAACATCAACCCAACCGGAGCCTTCCCCTCAATGTTTGAACCGGTCCATGGATCAGCACCTGATATTGCAGGTAAGGGTATTGCTGACCCAACAGCTGCAATTCTTTCTGCTGCAATGTTGCTAGATCACCTTGGCAATCCAGTTGCTGCAGCAAGAATCGAAAGAGCTGTGGCCTCTGACCTCGCAACACGAGGCGAATCAAAACGCACCACAACCGAGATTGCTCAAAGTATTTTCGCTCAACTCTAAGTAAGGAACGGCTTATGGAATTCAAGATCATCAAATCTGATCACGCAATGCCTGATGCTGAGCGTGAGGCAATTCTTGAAAACCCAGCCTTCGGTGTTAACTTCACTGACCACCAGGTAATCATTGAGTGGACTAAAGAAGATGGCTGGCAGAATGCCAGAGTTGAACCATATGGCCCAATGCTCATGGACCCTTCAAGTGCAGTTCTGCACTATGGACAGGAAATCTTTGAAGGTATCAAGGCATATCGTCACCAAGACGGCTCTATTCACACCTTTAGACCAGAAGCTAACGGAGCTAGATTACAAAAGTCAGCTCACCGTATGGCATTACCTGAACTGCCTATTGAACTGTTTGTTGAAAGTCTTCGAGCACTAATCTCAGTTGATGGTGCTTGGGTGCCAAAGCCAGTTAACGAGAAGACACTGTATTTCAGACCTTTTGAGATAGCAGCAGAGAACTTCTTGGGTGTTAGAGCTGCTCATCGAGCAGAGTATCGAGTCATTGCATCTCCTGTTGGTCCATATTTCACCGGGGGACTCAAGCCAGTCTCAATCTGGATTGCTTTAGATTCAGCAAGAGCAGGCAAGTATGGAACTGGTGAAGCAAAGACCGGTGGTAACTACGCTGCTAGCTTGCTAGCTCAGAACGAAGGCTATGAGAATGGTTGTTCTCAGGTGCTCTTCCTTGATGCAGCTACACACACCGAGATAGAAGAGCTCGGTGGAATGAACGTCTTCTTCGTATACAAAGACGGTCACGTAGTGACCCCTTCATTGGATGGCACCATTCTTCGAGGAATTACCAGAGACTCAATCATTCAACTTTTGAAAGATAAGAGCATCAGTGTTGAAGAGAGAACTGTCACTTTAGCTGAAGTTCGCGAAGGCTATAACTCAGCTGAGATCACTGAAGTTTTTGCTTGTGGAACTGCAGCAGTAATTACTCCGGTTGGTCAATTCAAATCTAGAGAAGAAGTAATTGGTCCGGTCGATCCTCAACCGGGAGAAATCACCACAGCTCTTAGAGCAGAACTTACTGGTATTCAGTATGGTTTGATTCCCGATCGTCACAACTGGTTGGTCAAACTAAGTTCATGAAGATAGCTAAGTTCATTGTCAGAGACCAGGTCTCTTGGGGGTTAGTTGATGGCCCTGAAGTAGTGGTCTTTAGAGGGCATCCTGTCTTTCAAGGTTATGAAACAACGGGGGAGAGAATTCCTCTGAAAGATGTTCAACTACTTCCTCCAGTATTACCAACCAGCAAGATCATTTGTATTGGTAAGAACTATGCGGATCATGCGGCTGAAATGGGTGGCGAAGCTCCTACTGAACCTTTGATCTTTATTAAGCCACTTACTACTGTTATCGGTCCAGGTGAAACCATCGTGTTACCGGCTATCTCCTCACAGGTTGACCATGAAGGAGAGCTAGCAATCGTTATTGGTCAGGTAGCCAAGGATGTTAGAGCAGATAAGGCACTGGATTATGTCTGGGGCTTTACTATCGCTAATGATGTGACTGCAAGGGATATCCAAAACAAAGATGGTCAATGGACTAGAGCTAAAAGCTTTGATACTTTCTGCCCGCTAGGACCGTGGGTTGAAACCGAGTTTGTTGTTGATGGTCAGATTCTAGAAACCAGAGTCGATGGGGAGCTAAGACAGCACTCATCGGTAGACATGTTGATCCACAAGGTTTCTAGAATCATCGAACATGTCTCACAAGTCATGACATTGCTACCGGGAGATGTCATCCTCACTGGAACACCAGCTGGTATTGGTCAGATTGAATCTGGACAGTCGGTTGAGATAAGCATTGAAGGCATCGGGACACTAACTAACCCCGTCGCTTAGACTTATCAGGTTATGTCAAACCAAATCACAGCACCTTTTACCACTGCCTCTGGCAGTGATGTTCGCGTTCGCTTCTGCCCTTCTCCAACTGGAACACCTCACGTTGGGCTAGTTAGAACTGCACTGTTCAACTGGGCTTATGCTCGTCACACCGGTGGAACCTTTGTCTTCCGTATCGAAGATACCGATGCAGTGCGAGACAGCGAAGAGTCTTTTGAGATGATTCTTGATGGTCTCAAGTGGTTGGGTCTGAACTGGGATGAAGGCGTTGGCGTTGGTGGCCCTAATGAGCCTTATCGTCAATCAGAGCGAACAGATATTTATCTTGATGTCATTGAGAAGCTCAAAGCGTCAGGACATATCTATGAGAGTTTCCTAACCGGTGAAGAAATTGATGAGCGTAACAAAGCAAACGGCAGAGCTGTTCAGCTAGGTTATGACAACTCTGAAAGAGAGTTAGCTGAAGAGGCAAAGGCCGCTTATAAAGAAGAGGGAAGATCTCCAGCTCTTAGACTTCGTGTTCCAGATGTCGACATTACTTTCAATGACTTGGTACGTGGTGAGATTACTTTCCCTGCTGGTTCATTCCCTGACTTTGTTGTAGTGAGACCTAATGGTCAACCGCTCTATACGCTTGTGAACCCAGTTGATGATGCACTGATGGGTATTACCCATGTGCTTAGAGGTGAAGACTTGTTGTCTTCAACACCTCGACAGATTGCGCTATACAACGCAATGTTTGAGGCTGGAATTACTAAGTTCATTCCTCAGTTTGGTCACCTGCCATTCGTAATGGGTGAGGGCAATAAGAAGCTTTCTAAGCGTGATCCTGAATCTAACCTTTTCCACCACAGAGACCGTGGGTTTATTCCAGAAGGTCTATTGAACTACTTAGCGCTTCTTGGTTGGAGCATTAGTGCAGATAGAGATGTCTTCTCTCTAGAGGAAATGATTACTGCTTTTGATGTCAAGGATGTTAATCCGAACCCGGCACGCTTTGACCAGAAGAAGGCTGACTCAATCAACGCAAGCCACCTTCGTTTACTAACTGTTGAGGACTTTGCTAGTCGTATTGTTCCTTACCTCCAGAGTGCTGGTGTTTTGGGTAAAGAGATTAGTACTTCAGAACAAGAAATATTGACTGCAGCAGCTCCTTTGATTCAAGAACGTATTGTCGTGCTCTCTGAAGCAGTCCCTATGCTTAGCTTCCTTTTCACTACCGCAGACAAGATTGTGGTTGAGGAAGATGCTAAGGCTGGATTACCTGCTGAGTCGAAGGACATCACCCTTGCGGCTATTGCAGTTCTAGAGGGAATAGAAGATTTCAAGACTGAAGCAATTCAGGCAGCTCTCAATCAGAAACTAATTGAAGAACTAGCTCACAAGCCTAGAAATGCGTTTGGTCCATTGAGGACTGCTATCTCAGGGAAGAGAATATCTCCACCATTGTTTGAGTCCATGGAGATCTTGGGTAAGGCTGAAACCCTAGAGCGTCTAAGCCTGTTTGCTCGCTCTTTATAGTCATAGGTAGAATGGGTAATCGAGCCCAAAGCTCGGCAACAACCCTTGGGGTATGGTGTAATTGGCAACACGAGTGATTCTGG
>CANGIU010000023.1 GCA_947454255.1 Micrococcales bacterium | reverse complement strand
TTAGAGACCAAGTTGAAGGCTAAGGCTTTGCTTTTGGCTCTTGGGGTTCAGCAATAGCTTGGTTTGGTAGCCTAGAACCTAAGTATTTACCTGAATTGAGATCATGAACGAGATTCGCAACGAGCCAACTGGGCCTGACATCTTCGCTATCCAAGAGAAGTGGTTACCGGTCTGGGATGAGCTGCGCCCGTTTGCTTCAGGTAATAAGGACGATAACCGTCCTAAGAAGTATGTCTTGGACATGTTCCCTTACCCTTCAGGCGACCTACACATGGGTCACGCTGAGGCTTATGCATTAGGCGATGTTATTGCTAGGTATTGGGTCCAAAAGGGTTTCAACGTCATGCACCCAATTGGTTGGGATGCTTTTGGTCTTCCTGCTGAGAATGCTGCTATCAAGCGAAAGCTTGACCCTAAGGCTTGGACTTACGACAACATCGAGATTCACAAAGCTTCTATGCGTCGTTACGCCTGTTCTTTTGACTGGGACAGAATCATCAGAACCTGTGACCCTATTTACTATCGCTGGAACCAGTGGTTGTTCCTAGAGTTCTATAAAAAGGGTTTGGCATATCGTAAGAATTCGATGGTCAACTGGTGCCCTTCATGTCAGACCGTTCTTGCTAACGAACAGGTTGTTGGTGGCGCTTGTGAGCGTTGTGATTCTGTTGTTACTAAGAAAGCACTAACCCAGTGGTTCTTTAAGGTAACTGAGTATGCAGATAGATTGCTTGATGATCTAGAACTACTTGAAGGCAATTGGCCTTCTAAGGTTCTTTCAATGCAGCGCAACTGGATTGGTAGAAGTTACGGTGCAGAAGTTGAGTTTGCTGTTGAAGGTAGAGCTGAACCAATAACTGTTTACACAACCCGTCCGGATACCTTGTATGGTGCAACGTTTATGGTTGTTGCTGCCGATAGTGATCTAGCTGCCGAATTGGTTTCTGGTTCTAGTGCTGAAGTGCGTATGCAGTTCCAGGCTTACCTTGATGAAGTCAAGAAGAGTAATGACATTGAGCGTCTTGCTACAGATCGTGAAAAGACCGGTGTCGATACTGGAAGATTTGCTATCAACCCAGCTAACGGTGAAAGCATTCCTATTTGGGTATCTGACTATGTTCTTGCGGACTATGGAACCGGTGCCATCATGGCAGTTCCTGCTCATGACCAGAGAGATCTAGATTTTGCTAGAACACTTGGTCTCCCTGTTCAAGTAGTTGTTGAAACAGGTGAAGCTGATCCAGTTGAAACCGGTATTGCAACTGTTGGTGAGGGAGTGCTAATTAATTCTGGTGTGCTCAATGGTTTATCAAAGGCTGATGCTATTTCTAAGATGGTTGGCATCTTGGAAGCAGAAGGCAGAGGAAAAGCAGCTAAGAACTTTAGATTGCGTGACTGGCTGATTTCGAGACAGAGATATTGGGGAACTCCAATTCCAATCATTCACTGTGAATCTTGTGGTGAAGTTCCTGTTCCACAGGATCAGCTACCGATTGAACTTCCTTCTGCTGAAGGGCTAGACCTAGCCCCTAAGGGAACTTCTCCATTAGGCGGAGCAGAAGACTGGGTTAATGTTTCGTGTCCTAGCTGTGGTAAACCAGCTAAGCGTGACACCGACACCATGGATACCTTCGTTGACTCCTCTTGGTACTTCCTTCGCTACCTATCTCCAAACAGTGAAACTGAAGCTTTCAACAAGGAAGAGGCTCGTGAGTGGGCTCCAGTTGATCAGTATGTTGGTGGCGTAACTCACGCGATTCTGCACCTTCTTTATGCACGATTCTTCACCAAAGTCTTACAAGACCTCGGCTATGTCGATTTCAGTGAACCTTTTACCCGTTTGTTGAACCAGGGTATGGTTCTGATGAATGGTTCTGCCATGAGTAAATCCCGTGGCAACCTAGTCAAACTAGGAGACCAGCTTGATGAGCACGGTGCCGATGCCATCCGTTTGACTATGGCTTTCGCTGGTCCTCCTGAGGATGACATTGACTGGGCGGATGTTTCTCCTTCTGGTTCAGGTAAGTTCCTTGCTCGTTGTTGGAGATTAGCCAAAGATGTTGATGTTCCAGTTGGCGTAGATATCTCTAAGGGAAATCTAGAACTTAGAAAAGCAACACACTCTTTCTTGAGAGATTTTGGAACTAACATCGAGAACTTCAAGTTCAACGTTGGTGTTGCCAAGCTGATGGAGCTTGTGAATGCGGTTCGTAAGGCCATTGATGGAACAGTTGGTCCAACCGATCCTGCAGTTAGAGAAGCAACTGAAATCGTTGCTAAGGCTTTGTCCTTGTTTTCACCGTTTATGGCAGAAGAAATGTGGGAGATGCTAGGTCACAAGCCCGGTGTTGCTCTAGCACTATTGCCAGAGGCAGATCCTGCACTGTTGGTTGAGAGTACTCTTACTGCTGTCCTACAAGTAGACGGCAAGTTGCGCGACACTGTTGAACTATCTGTTGATGCAACAGATGAAGATCTTCAGGCTGCTGCCGATGCATCAGCTGCTGTGCAGCGAGCAATCGATGGCAGAGAAGTAGCGAAGGTAATTCTTCGTGCGCCAAAACTTATCAACATCGTCACAAAGCAATAGTTATTACCAAAAACTAGTCATTGTTTTTTGCCTTGACTATGTTTTCCTAGCATTGGTGAATGTTTCCTTGGCTAAAAGCACTCTTTGCAGAGTTCACACCTAGAGCACTAAAGGCCTCGATTACTGCTTTAGCGCTTATCGGTTTTGCTGGATATTTCTTTGGGTCTGCAACTGTTGTAAAGCCAACACTTTCTGTGGCGAAGAGTGTTGGAAGTAGTTCAACGGTTGATTTAGCCAAACCTAAGATATTCGTCCATGTTGCTGGTTCGGTTAAGCATCCAGGCATTTACCAACTTGAATCAGGCTCAAGAGTTTATGAGGCTGTTTTGGCGGCCGGTGGGCTCGGAGTCAAAGCGAACCAGATGAGCATCAACCTTGCCAGAGTGCTAACCGATGGTGAGCAGTTGTTGGTTGCGAGTAAATCGCAAACCCAAAACCAAGAGTTCAATATTCCTTCACAACCTAGTTTGATTTCAATCAATCAGGCCAGCGCTTCCCAACTGGAAGATTTGCCTGGCGTGGGTCCCGCTCTTGCTGGTCGCATGGTGGATTGGCGAACTGCAAACGGTGGATTCAAGTCAAAAGAAGACCTTCTCAACGTTTCAGGTATTGGGGACAAGCTTTATGCCGGAGTAAAGGATTTGGTGACCCTTTGAGGTTGAGATGGTTGGCTGCGCTGGTGTGGTTAGGAGCGGCAGTCTTCACAGCCTATTTTGCGGGCCAACTGCAATCTTCGGAGTTAAGAACAGCGATAAGTGATCGCGAATCTTTGACCGTGAAAGCCCAACTGCTAAGTGAGCCAGTGGAGGATTCGAACCAATTAGGACGGTCAACGAGTTTCAGGGCTCAGATTGAGATTCTCGAACCTGAGGGTTTAGCAGGTGCAAAGGGTCTTCTAAAAGGAACTGAAAAGCTGTCAAAGCTGCATGAAGGAGAAAAGTTCACGGGGTCCGTAAGTTTGCGTCCCGTCTTTGGGTTTGCTTCAGACTTCAATGCAAACCTTCGGTATGTCAGAAGCGTAGAGTCGGGTAACGCTCCAGGCTGGATCGAGACCACCCGTAAAACTTTCTTAGCAAGCCTTTCCGGGGTGACGCCTGATTCGGCAGCACTGGTCGCTGGTCTTGCAATAGGCGATGACTCAAAGTTGTCAAAAGAAACCAAAGAGAACTTCAAGGTAGTTTCTCTTACGCATCTTTCGGCAGTTAGTGGAGCCAACTGCGCAATAGTGCTCGGAGGTGCGGCTTTTCTATTGAAACTTTTGCCTGTTGCTAGAAGTTTGCGAATCGGAATTAGCTTTGGCGTTATTGCCCTTTATTTGGCGTTGGTGGGTCCAGAGGCGAGCGTACTTAGAGCAAGTGTGATGGTTGGGGTGGTTCTGGTTGGTCTACTGATTGGACGAAGAGTTTCATCACTAGATGCCATCGCACTAAGTGTGGTTTTGCTCTTACTAATTGAACCCGAGCTGTCTTTGAATTATGGCTTCGCTCTTTCGGTGTTGGCAACTCTTGGGCTCTTAGTGCTAGCGCCAAAGTTTGTAGAGATCTTTGAGCGAAAGCTACCAACTTGGCTGGCAATCATGATTTCAGTATCGCTTGCCGCTCAAATCTCTTGTTTACCAGTCTTGCTCATGTTGCAACCTAAAATTCCGGTCTATTCAATTCTTGCCAATGTGCTTGCAGAGCCAATGGTGCCTCCGATAACAGTGTTGGGTTTGGTTTCCTGTATTAGTGCTCCTGTAGCACCGCTCATGGCTACCTGTCTTTCAATGCTGGCTTCTTATCCAGCATCACTAATAGTTTGGTTGGGCAATACTCTCGCCGTTGCACCGTCTTCTAGTCTCAATTGGTTCAGTGGTGCCGGTGGTTTGGTTCTAGGCTTAGCGCTCACTCTGGCGCTTTGGCTATTTTTTGTTTCAAAGCGAAAATTCATTCGGGCAACATCAGCATCTTGTGTCGCAGTTATATTGATTAGTTTTGGTGCCCAGAGTTCAATTGCAGTAATTCAGAAGGGCAACTTCTATTCCGGAAACTACACACTAATAAATTGCGACGTTGGTCAGGGTGACGCGTTGGTTATTCGATCCAAGGGGGATGTGGCTGTTGTAGATGTTGGAAGAGAAGACCCAGCTATCGATGAATGTCTATCGGGGCTTGGGATAGAACACATCAACCTACTTGTATTGACACATTTCGATATGGACCATATCGGTGGAGTCGTTGGTGCAGTGTCAGGTAGAACAGTGGATCGAGCGCTGATTACTTCATTTATTGATACTCGACCCGGTGCCGACTTCGCTAATGGATATCTATCAGGCCTAGGTATTCCATTGGTCAAAGCGGAGGTAGGTATGACTGGAAGAATTGGTGGTTTCAGTTGGAGAGTTCTAAGCCCTCACCAAGGTGCTGCAGAAGCACAGGACAGCAATGACGGAAGTATCACAATGCTTTGGCAAGATCAAACAATGGCGCTTTTCACCTTGGCAGATCTAGGAGAACGAGGGCAGTTAAGGGTTGGCTTGGAGCAGCAACAAGTATTGACCTCAGAATTCGGTGGGAGAGTAGTTGTAGTCAAAGTGGCGCACCATGGCTCAGCCGACCAAGCTGGCGAATTCTATGAAGCTATAGAACCAGCCTTAGCCATCATTTCTGTCGGCCAGCACAATTCCTATGGACATCCAACCAACCGAGCCTTGGGAATCCTTGAATCTGTTGGTGCGAAAGTGATCAGAACTGATCAGTCCGGCGCTATCGGCGTATCTGAAGAGGGTTCTGGGCTGAGCGTTTCCGTCTCAGGCAGAAGTTAGGCTTTAGAGGTGAGTCCAGTCAAAATAGTGCCATGGCGTGCAATCAGTGTCGCGCCAGTCATTCTGGTATCTGGACCTCAGGATTTCTTCGCTGAACGTGCAATCAAAACTGTTCGTGATTTACTCCGTAAACAGATTGAGAACCTAGAAACTGTTGAGTCAGAAGCTTCTGAATATGTCCAGGGGCAAGTCTTTGATTTGGCAAGCGCTGGATTATTTGGGGATAGCAAGCTAGTTGTTTTCGATGGTGCAGAGCGCTGCTCAGATTCATTTATCACCGACATTATCGAGTACCTGAAGCAGCCGGCAGAAGACGCAGTAGTGATTATTCGCCATAACGGCAAGAGCGTTCGCGGTAAGAAAATGCTTGAAGCAATTCGAGCATCTGAGACTGCCTTAGAAGCCACCTGCATTGAGCAAACAAAGGATGCGGAGCGACTTTCATTTGTTGAGGCTGAATTCAATTCAAATGGACGAAAGATTCAAAGAGCTGCCGCTCAGTCGTTGATCGAGATATTTGGCAAAGACTTTGAGGAACTTGCAGCTGCCTGTTCACAATTGCAGAATGATGACGCAGGAGAAGTCACAGTTGAACTCGTTCAAAGATATTTTGGTGGCAGGTTAGAAACCGATGGCTTCAAAATCGCTGATTCGGCTTTTGAAGGAAGAAGTGCGGAGTCGCTCTTGTTGCTTCGCCATAGTCTTGCTCAAGGATTGGCAGGGGTGCTAATTATCTCCGCGTTTGAACGTAAGGTTCGACAGATGGCTAGTGTCATCGGTAATCCGAGGGCGACAGCCTCAAGCATCGGAGTCCCGGATTGGGTATTCGAGAAAATCCGTAAATCGACAGCTGGATGGACTGAGGATTCTGTTGCCAATGTAATCCATGCATTGGCAGATACTGACTTTGCTATAAAAGGCGGAGAAGGCGATTCAACTTTTGCTTTAGAAAGACTTGTGACATTGGTAGCAAACAAAGGAAAACATTGACCAAAGTAGTAAAACGTTCATTGTTCGCAATGCTCGCACTAATTTTTATCTCGCTAGTTCTTCGGCCTCCGGTTGGCTCAATTGGGCCATTGGTCGATGAGTTGCAGAATGTTGAAGGTCTAACTGGCTTCCAGGTTGGCTTACTAACTTCTTTACCGGTTGTTTGCTTTGGTATCGGAGCCTTTGCAAGCCCCGCACTGGTAAAGCGTTTGACTCTAAACCGAGCGATGATGTGGGTTCTTATTGCCATATTCCTTGCAATGATATTCAGACTCTTTGGTGGATACATTCCACTTATCAGTTTCACTGTGATCATAGGTCTAGCGATAGCTGTTGGTAATGTATTGATCCCAACAATCGTTCGTGAACAATTCCCTAAGAATCTCGAATTGATAACAGGTGTTTATGTCACGCTTCTAGCAGTCTCTGCGAGTGTGTCTGCAACTATCGCAGTACCAACTTCTCAATGGCTCGGTGGTTGGCGGATGGCCTTAGCTATTTGGTTGGTCCCTACTTTGGCAGCAATTATTTTTTGGTATCCAATTTCTAAAGTCTCAGTTCACAAAGAGGTGACCTCTGAGCTAACCCATGCGGAAGAGAGAAGAGCAGTTCTAATTTCTCCTTTGGCTTGGGCAATCGTTGCTTTCTTTGGTCTGCAGTCTGCTGGCTTCTATGCGATTTTGAATTGGCTTCCTTCACTGCTTATTGATAGAGGATTTTCTCCACTTGAAGCCGGATCACTACTCGGTCTCACGACCTCAATTGGAATTCCTAGCGGTTTTCTAATCTCGGTTGTCATAAAAAGGTTTAGAGTGCTTTCAGCATTGGCTGTAGTAGTTTCGGCTTTCACACTCAGTGGACTAATAATTCTTTTCGCCTTCCCAGATCAGGCAATCCTTGCCTGTGTCATTACTGGTTTCGGTTTTGCTGCGACTTTCCCCCTATCGCTTACCCTGATTGGTTCAAGAGCAAGCACATCAACCCAAACCACTCAACTATCCGCACTCGCTCAAGGTTGGGGATACCTGATTGCAGCAATCGGAGCTTTTGCATTTGGCTATCTAAAGGATTTGACCGGCAACTGGTCTCTTTCGCTCACTGTCCTGATTGCGCTTACTGCTATTCAGTTGGTAGCTGGGGCATATGCTGGCCGCGATCAGAGAATCTCAGCCCGTTAAAAAGAAAAGACCCGCCGAAGCGGGTCTTTAATTAATTCTGATTTATAGAGCTGAAACCTTCTTGGCAATAGCTGACTTCTTGTTAGCTGCCTGGTTCTTGTGAAGGACACCCTTTGAGACTGCCTTGTCTAGCTTCTTTGTTGCGACCTTTAGCGCTTCAGCTGCCTTGGTCTTGTCTCCTGCAACAACTGCTTCACGAGCAGCGCGAACAGCGGTCTTTACTTCACTGCGAACTGCCTTGTTACGGTCAGCTGCCTTCTGGTTGGTGCCGATTCGCTTGATCTGCGACTTGATATTTGCCATGTTTCACTTTCTTAAGTGTTTGCCCGCAGGGCGGAACAAACTAAAAAACGTTTGATTTGGATTGATTAGATGGAGACACTCACCTGAATCCACTCAAGACTACCAGCGTTTGGGGGATTCAGGCAACCTCTTTTGGGGGTAATCAGTGTCTAGTTCCTAGTGGTTATGCGACAATAGAGGTTAGGCAATCGCCTAAATGTCAGTCTTTTTAGGTCAATCAAGAGGTATTCCTTGTCGCCACGAGCCAAAACAGCGCTTGAGCCCGCTAAGACTAACCCTGACTTCATTCGCAATTTCTGCATAATTGCGCATATTGATCACGGTAAATCAACTCTCGCTGACCGTATGCTCCAGCTCACCGGTGTTGTTGATGATCGGTCTATGAGGGCACAGTATCTAGATCGTATGGATATTGAACGTGAACGAGGTATCACCATCAAGTCACAAGCGGTCCGTATGCCTTGGGAGTTTGAAAACCAAACTTATGCGCTGAACATGATTGATACACCAGGTCACGTTGACTTCACATATGAAGTTTCTAGATCACTTGCTGCCTGTGAAGGTGCAGTGTTGTTGGTTGATGCAGCTCAAGGTATTGAAGCACAGACACTGGCTAACTTGTATTTAGCTATGGAGAATGACCTGATGATCATTCCTGTTCTAAACAAGATTGATTTACCAGCGGCACAACCAGAGAAGTATGCAGAGGAACTAGCAAACCTCATTGGTGGTAATCCTGAAGACTGCCTTCGTGTTTCAGGTAAGACTGGAATGGGTGTTGATGCTTTACTGGACAAAATTGTTCAGATGGTGCCTAAGCCGGTAGGCGATCCAAACGCTCCGGCAAGAGCGATGATCTTCGACAGCGTTTATGACTCTTATCGAGGCGTTGTGACTTACGTTCGCATGATTGATGGCTCATTGAGCAATCGTGAAAAGATCACGATGATGTCAACCAAGGCCGTGCATGATCTTTTGGAGATTGGTGTTTCATCTCCAGAGCCAGAACCAACTAAAGGTTTAGGCGTTGGTGAAGTTGGCTACCTAATCACCGGTGTGAAGGATGTTCGACAGTCAAAGGTTGGAGACACTGTCACGACTTCAATGAAGCCAGCAACAGTTGCGCTCAAGGGTTATGCGGAACCTAAGCCAATGGTTTTCTCAGGTCTTTATCCAATCGACGGTTCAGATTATCCAAATCTTCGTGAAGCCTTAGATAAGTTGAAGCTCAGCGATGCTTCTCTTGTTTATGAACCAGAAACATCAGTCGCTCTGGGTTTTGGTTTTAGATGTGGATTCCTAGGTCTTTTGCACCTGGAGATTATTACCGAACGTCTAGAACGTGAATTCAATCTCGATCTAATCGCTACCGCTCCTTCTGTGGTTTATGAAGTGACGCTTGATGACAAGAAGGAAGTTACTGTCACCAACCCGAGTGAGTATCCGGTTGGCAAGATCTCTAAGGTTTTAGAACCTATGGTGCGAGCAACCATTCTTTCCCCTAAGGATTACGTTGGCGCCATTATGGAACTTTGCCAGGGTAGACGCGGTGTGATGTTGGACATGCAGTATTTCGGAACTGATCGTGTTCAACTTCGCTATGACATGCCATTAGCGGAAATCGTCTTTGACTTCTTTGATCAGTTGAAATCAAAGACTCAGGGTTATGCCTCTTTGGATTATGAAGAGAACGGCCTGGCTGAGGGAGACCTAGTAAAGGTTGACATTCTGTTGCAGGGTGAGCAGGTTGATGCTTTCAGTGCGATCGTGCACAAGGACAAGGCTTATGCCTACGGTGTGATGATGACTGGAAAGCTTAGAGAGCTTATCCCTCGTCAGCAGTTTGAGGTTCCTATCCAGGCTGCTATTGGAGCAAGAATCATTGCTCGTGAATCAATTCGTGCAATGCGTAAAGACGTTCTAGCTAAGTGTTACGGAGGAGACATCTCCCGTAAGCGCAAGCTTCTAGAGAAGCAAAAAGAAGGTAAGAAGCGTATGAAGATGGTGGGACGCGTTGAAGTTCCTCAAGAAGCGTTCATTGCCGCCCTTTCATCTGACAAAGAGAAAAAAGGCGAGAAGAAGGGCAAATAATGGCCCAGTTCCCCAAAGGTGAACTAGCACCTTCAGATGGTTTACTTCCCGAGCAGGCAAAACTAAACGCTGAGCAAAGAACTTTTCACGCATACATCCACGTGCCTTTTTGCAAAGCGCGCTGCGGTTACTGTGATTTCAATACCTATACAGCACAGGAAATTGGTTCTTCTTCACAAAGTAGTTTTGCCAGAGACCTAGTCTCTGAGATAGATCTATCAAGGCAGGTTCTAGAAGACTCTGGAGTAGTGGGGCGGTCACTGAGCACGGTTTTCTTTGGTGGTGGAACTCCAACTCTCTTACCTGCTGAAGATTTGATTGAGATGCTACAAAAGCTTCGTTCTGTTTTTGGTGTCGAAGCGGATGCAGACATTACAACTGAAGCAAACCCAGATTCTGTTGATGAAGTTTATTTGCTAAAACTAAAAGAGGCGGGTTTCACCCGAGTCTCAATCGGAATGCAATCCGCTGTTACAAAAGTATTAGCAGTCTTAGAGCGCACTCACAATCCAGATAATGTTGCCAGATCTGTTCAAGCTGCCAAAACAGTTGGATTATTCACAAGCGTTGATCTTATTTATGGAACTCCAACTGAAACAATCGAAGACTGGGTAGAAACACTTCAACAAGCTATATCTCTTGATACTGATCACATCAGCGCATACTCGCTCATTGTTGAACCAGGCACAAAACTCGCTAGACAGATCAAAGTTGGGGAAGTTGAAATGCCGGATGAAGATCTCCATGCGCAGATGTATGAAGTGGCTGATGAACTGCTTACCAAAGCAGGTTTTGTGAATTATGAAGTAAGTAACTGGTCAAGGAGTGTTGAGACTAGATCTAAACACAACGTTGCTTACTGGAAATCCATGGACTGGTGGGGCTTTGGCCCTGGCGCGCACAGTCACATTGGTGGAGTCCGTTGGTGGAATGTGAAGAACCCCGCGGCATACACGGATCGACTTAGGGCTTCGTTATCACCTGCTCTAGAGCGTGAACTAGTTGATCAGGCTAATCAAGATATCGAGCGAGTAATGCTTGAGACAAGGCTCGCAGAGGGTATTGATCTTGCTTGGCTGAAGAGCAAAGGTTTCGGAACTCAGGAAGTGATTTCTAATTTGATTGCTAGTGAAGTGATTGATGGTGGAGCAGTATTCCAGGGAGTCGTTAAATTAACCAAAAAAGGCCGTTTATTGGCCGACTATGTAGTCCGAGAACTCCTAGGCTAATTAGTGAAAATAGGTGGGGGAAATGTCAGCTTGTTTTGCGAATCTAACAGTTATGGGGACCTATTGTGAGTGTAAATAGGAGAGCAAAGCGAGTTCACTCACTCCCAAGATTGATGACTCTTCTAGCGCCGGTCACATTTGGTGTGGGGCTAATCTTTCTATGGCTTCCTGGACTAGTTCTTCGGCTGTGTAAGGAAAAAACCTCTTATGAGCGAAGTCATGCCAATAGTTCGTTGAACTTTCAAATGAGTCTTTTCCTATACCTTCTCGGGATCGCAGTCATAAATGCTTTGATCCTGCTTCCTGCTGGTAATAACTTGGAATTACTCGGCAAATTAGGAAATGCCGTATCCATGATTGACGTAATACTTTTGCTACTAATGGCTCTATTTGCTCTTATTAGTTACAGCTTTGGGGCAGCTAGCGTGACTGAGGGTAAAGAGTTCCGATACCCGCTGGCTATCCGCTTTCTGAAGTA
Organism: Micrococcales bacterium; assembly: GCA_947454255.1. GTDB lineage: Bacteria > Actinomycetota > Actinomycetes > Actinomycetales > Microbacteriaceae > Rhodoluna. The sequence goes on along the minus strand of CANGIU010000023.1, from coordinate 7,157 downwards.
ATATTGGCACTCTAGGGATAAGAGTGCTAACTCTCTTGTCTTTCTTCTAATTTCTGGAGTGGTGATGATTTCGGTTCGCAATTTGGCTGTGCTTAGAGCCATCATTGAGGACTTCATTGCGACCAATGAACCGGTTGCTTCTAAGTCGCTAGTTGAGCGCCATAACTTTGGAGTTTCTAGCGCAACCATTAGAAATGACATGGCCACTCTTGAAGAAGAAGGCTACCTCTCGGCTCTGCACACTTCTTCTGGCCGCATTCCAACCGATAAGGGCTATCGAGTATTTGTTGATCAACTCATTCAGGCAGAGGCTGAGTCAGTAGAGATCAAGAAGAGTTTCACTGAACTGAGAAAACAATTCTCTAAGACCTTGGATCAACTAACCGACCTGGATGAGCGTTTAGAGACCTCGGCTCAGCTATTGGCTAAAGCCACCGGAGAAGCAGCTGTCATTCAGTACCCAAACATGAACACAGTTCTAGTCAGGTCTATTGAAGTGGTTCGTGTTTCATCCAACAGAGCCTTAGTTCTATTGATTACTGAATCTGAACGAATCCAGCAACACCTTGTCGTCTTTCCTAACTCAGTGACAGAAGAGCTATTGGCTATCTTTAGGGCAAAGTTCAGTGCTGTCGCTTCTGGAAAATTGATTGATGATCTACCAGGTTTGCTAAAACCAGTGTTGGAGAGTTTCTCACCTAGTGATAAAGCAAATGCGCAGGCATTCCTAGAAGGTGTTCTCCTTTTAGTTGGAAGTAATCGTCAGGACAAGATTGCTTTTGCTGGAGCTACCAACCTGGTTAGACATGAAGACCATTTTGCTGGAGGATTACCTTCACTACTTGAGACCATAGATCAACAAAAAGATCTATTCGCGTTTCTTTCAAATGTTGATTCAGTCAAACCTAAGGCAATTATTGGTTCAGAAAACAGTGTTGTTGAATTGGCTAACAGTTCACTATTGCTTTCTTCCTATCAGAACCAGGGTGACGAACTAGCCAAGGTCGCTGTTGTTGGTCCTACCCGCATGAACTACTCAAAGAACTTGGCTGCTGTTTTAGCTCTTGCACATCTACTATCAAATGACTCTGAGGAATAATGGCTGATCACTACGAAGTGCTAGGTGTTGAACGTAACGCTAGCCAAGAGGAAATCAAGAAGGCTTATCGCAAGCTTGCTCGTCAGTTGCACCCAGATATGAACCCTAGTGAAGAAGAGCAAGAGCGCTTCAAGTTAGTAACCCATGCTTATGAAGTTTTAAGTGACCCACAATCTCGTCAGCAATACGACATGGGTGGGAATAGTCCGTTTGGAGATATGGGCGGCTTTGGCTTCGGGGATATTTTTGAGAACTTCTTTGGCGGTGGGCAACGAGGTCCTCGGCAGATGGCTGAACGTGGTCAGGATGCACTACTTAGAGTGGAACTTACTCTTGCTGAGGTCGTTACAGGTGTCGAGAAGCAGATTGAGATTGATACTGCAGTTACCTGTGTTACTTGTTTAGGAACCACAGCTAGACCTGGAACCTCAGCTCAGGTATGTGATATCTGTCGTGGTTCCGGTCAGATTCAAAGACAGGTGAGATCTTTACTCGGCAACGTTGTGACCTCAGCTCCCTGTGGTTCATGCCGTGGCTATGGTCAAACCATTCCTGATCCATGTGTCGATTGTCGTGGGCAGGGAAGAACAAGAGCCAGAAGAACTTTAGATCTAAACATCCCAGGTGGTGTTGAACATGGGCTTCGACTACAACTAACAGGTCAGGGTGAAGTTGGTTTTGCTGGAGGCCCAGCGGGAGATATCTATGTTGAGATAAGTGTTCGAGCTGATGAACACTTCGAACGTGATGGTGATGACTTGTCAGCAACACTTGAAATTCCGCTCCATGATGCTGCTCTTGGAACAGTTATACCGATAGAAACATTTGACGGAAGTCAAGATGTTGAAATTAAAGCTGGAGCACAATCTGGCGACATTGTGACTCTAAAGGGTAAAGGGGTCAAGCACCTAAGGCATAACGGCAGGGGAGATCTGCACATTCGAATTCAAGTGCAGACCCCTAGCAAGCTTGATTCAAAGGAGAAGGAACTTTTCAAGAAACTGGCAGAACTTAGAAAGTCGGAAAAGGCCAATTTGGCAAAGGTTAATCAGGGAACCTTTGGTCGCGGACGAAGACGCTAATGGTTGAACCACTTTTCTATATGCAGGACTTGAGTTCTTCACGTGTTGGTTCTGTTCTAGCGTTGACCGGTTCTGAAGCAAAGCATGCTGTTTCCGTTCGCAGAATGCAGATTGGTGAAGCCGTTCAACTTACCGATGGTATGGGAATGCGGGTTAAAGGAAAAGTCTCGGCAACTAGTTCTAACTCGCTTGAATTACTGGTCGCTGAAATCATCAGTGAAACAAGGCCTGCTTTGGAGATTACCCTGGTGCAAGCGTTAGCTAAAGGTGATCGTGATGAGTTGGCAATCCAGGCATCAACTGAACTAGGTGTTTCAAAAGTTACTCCTTGGCAAGCAGCAAGAAGCATTAGTCGATGGGATCAAGCTAAGGAAGTTAAAGCTAGAGCTCGTTGGCAGCAGATAGTTAACGAAGCGGGTAAGCAGAGCCTTAGGGCATTCTGGCCAGAGGTTCTGCCTTCAGTTTCAACAGGAGGTTTGGTAAGCGCTATTGCCCAGTTCGATTTGGTAATAGTTTTAGATACCACCGGTAACAAAGCCTTAAATCAACTAGATTTTCCTAAGCAAGGTTCGGTAGCCATAGTTGTTGGTCCTGAAGGCGGTATTGAGGCCAACGAGCTTGAGTTGCTTGCTGGCGCGGGGGCTCAGTTGGTAAGTCTTGGGGCAAATGTGTTGAGGACTTCAACTGCTGGGCCAGCCGTTATAGCAGCCTTGACTCTTAGATAATTACTGAAGCCTAAACTGTTAGCAAGAGGAGTTTTCATTGGATTGTATTTTCTGCAAGATCACCAAGGGTGAGTTGCCAGCAACTTTTGTTGCTGAATCAGAGCATGCGGTTGCCTTCAATGACATTTCTCCCAGACAACCAGTGCACGTTTTAGTTGTTCCTAGAGTTCATTACACCGATGTTGCTGAGCTTGCCGTAGCGAATCCGGAAGTATTAGCTGATGTTATTCAACTAGGGGTCCGTGTTGCGGAATTGACTTCAACTAGTTCCTTTAGGTTGCAGTTTAATACTGGGCTTGAAGCTGGACAGACTGTATTTCATGCTCATGCTCACATAACCTCAACAACCCCGAGGGCATAAGTGCCAAAACAACCTAAAAAACCACAGACCACACTAAGTTTTGCTGTTACTGAAGTTTCCCCGGTTGCAGTTTTTGGCACAGAGGATTCTTTACTGCGGTCGATCGAGGCAGCTCATCCGCAGGTAAGCGTTCTAGTTAGAGGAAATGAGATTTCACTTTCCGGAAGCGAAGTAGATATATATGCTGCAAAGCAGCTAATCGATGAAGCCATTGAAATGTCATCGAATGGTGTTGCATTACAGCCGGCAGACATAACTCGTTCGGCAAAGGTAATCGAGCAGTCGCAATCCCCAGCGCAGATGCTAAGTCAAAGCATTCTTTCTTCTAAAGGTAAGAGCATAAGACCCAAAACTGTGAACCAGAAGAATTATGTTGATGCAATCGATGAAAACACTATTGTGTTTGGTATCGGTCCTGCCGGAACTGGTAAAACATACTTAGCAATGGCTAAAGCTGTTCAGACTTTACAGCGAAAAGAAGTTAGTCGAATCATCCTTACTCGTCCTGCAGTTGAAGCAGGTGAGCGTTTAGGTTTCTTACCTGGAACATTGACTGACAAGATCGATCCTTATTTGCGACCGTTGTTCGATGCATTGCACGAGATGATGGATCCTGATTCAGTGCCAAAGCTGATGGCAACCGGAACTATTGAGGTTGCACCACTTGCTTTCATGCGAGGTAGAACACTCAATGATTCATTTATCATTTTGGATGAAGCGCAAAACACCACACCTGAACAGATGAAGATGTTCTTGACTCGATTAGGTTTCAATTCGAAGATGGTGGTCACCGGTGATGTGACCCAGATTGATTTACCCAATGGGAATTCTGGTTTGAAAGTAGCGACAAGCATTCTGAGTAAAGTCGATGACATGAAGTTCTGTGTTTTGGATTCATCAGATGTGGTTAGACACTCACTAGTTGCCAAGATTGTCGATGCTTATTCTAAGTTTGAGCAAAAATCAGCAGTGAAGAAGTCAGGACCAAATCGATGAGTATTGAGATTGAGAACGAATCTGGTGTTGAGGTTGAGCTTGATGAGATTCTAAATCTTGCTGATTTCGCTTTGGCAAAGATGCATATCGACCCGGCAGCTGACATTGAGATTCTTTTGGTTGATGAAAATGTTATGGAGTCCTATCACCTTGACTGGATGCAGGAGAGTGGGCCAACTGATGTGCTTAGCCAGCCAATCGATGGTTTGCGTCCTGGTAAGCCAAATGCAATTACTCCAGCAGGTCACCTAGGTTTGATCGTGCTCTGCCCTCAGGTAGCCAATAAGCAGGCCGTTACGGCAGGTCACAGTGAACTTCAGGAAGTACTAATTCTGGTCGCCCACTCAATTCTTCATCTCTTGGGATATGACCACGCTGAGCAAGAGGATGAGCGAGTTATGTTCTCTCTCCAGCAAGAAATTGTTCGAGAGTATTTGGATAGTAGGGGAGCTTCTAACTAGATGCTCATCCTCGCCATAGTTATTGCAGTATTACTTGCTCTGATTACCTTGTTACTTGCTGTTTCTGAAGCGGCTATTCGTCTAAACGATGAAGATGACCGTTCAACCGATGGTATTGCCTTCACTCGGATGGCACTTCTAGGAGTTTTCGGAATAGTTGTTAGTCAATCCTTTACCCCTGGCAAGTTCAGTTGGTATCTGGTTGCTCTGCTTTCACTTTTGATTGTCCTAGGGCTTAGCATTCTGGTTCAGATAGTTGGAAGGACAGTTGGTAAGCATTCATCTGGCAAGAGAGTCCTAAAGGTGCTTGCTCCTTTGGTGAAATCAATAAACATTCTATTCACACCGCTGTCTTTACCAACTGAAGAAACTGAAGAATTTGAACAAGAGCTAATCGATTCGGTTGAAGAGCTTTCGGAAACAATTGCTAGAGAGATCATGGTGCCAAGGATTGATATGGCGGTCATCTCGGTTGACTCATCTTTGCAGGAAGCGATGAGCGCATTCTTTAGATATGGGTTCTCACGTCTTCCCGTAATTGGAAAGAATCTTGATGATGTTAAAGGTGTTCTGTATATCAAGGACGTTGCTCGTTTGATTCATGAGAATCCAGACAAAGCTGCCTCACTTAAGAGCATTGAGATTGCTCGTAAGGCAATCTTTATTCCAGAGAGTAAACCGGTGGATGATCTCTTGCAAGAGATGCAGAAGACTTCAACACACATTGCCCTGATCGTTGATGAGTATGGCGGTGTTGCAGGTCTTGTAACAATGGAAGATGTCATCGAAGAGATTGTTGGAAACATCTCTGATGAGTATGACAATGACCTTCCAGATGTTGAAGTATTAGAAGATGGCTGGGTTAGGGTTAGTGCAAGGCTTGGTTTGGAAGAGCTTGGTGAGCACTTTGAGATTGAACTAGAAGATGAAGATGTCGATAGTGTTGGTGGCCTGCTGGCTAAGGTTTTAGGTAGGTTGCCTGGTCGTTCAGATCAGATTGAGTTCTCTGGTTTAGAAATCAAGGTTGAACGTATTGAAGGAAGACGTAAGAGAGTTATGACTGCACTGGTTCGAATGACTGAAGAACTAATCGCAGCCAGAAGCGCATTCGAAGCAGATGGTGAATGAACGAATTTAGATCAGGTTTTGTTACTTTCGTAGGCCGTCCTAACGTTGGTAAATCAACCCTTACCAATGCGTTAGTAGGTGAGAAGATCGCTATCACCTCTTCTAAGCCTCAGACCACTCGTCGTGCTATTCGAGGAATAGTGAACACTGAGGTAGCGCAAATCATTCTGGTAGACACACCAGGTTTGCACCGCCCTAGAACACTGCTAGGTCAGAGACTCAATCACTTGGTTGAGAACACCCTCGGCGAGGTTGATGTCATTGGTCTTTGTATTCCTGCCAACGAGAAGATCGGACCTGGCGATGCCTTCATCAATGAACAGATTGGTGAATATCGCAGAGCTAAGTTGATTGTTTTGGTTACCAAGAGTGAAACAGTTTCTCGTGATGCGCTAGCCAAACAGCTGGTTGCTGTTTCTGAACTTAGAGAATGGGCAGCGATTATTCCGGTCAGTGCAGTTTCAGGTGAGCAGCTAGAAGAGCTAAAGGAAGTTCTTGGTTCTTTGCTACCTTCATCTAAAGCGTTATATCCAACCGATATGGCCACCGAAGAGACACTTGAAGAGCGTATTTGTGAGCTTATTCGTGAGGCTTCTCTTGAAGACTCTCGAGAGGAATTACCGCACTCATTGGCTGTGACTATCGATGAGATGGGTAAGCGTGAGGATTCAAATATCTTTGATATTCATGCCAACTTATGGGTGGAAAGAGATAGCCAGAAGGCCATTGTTATCGGTAAGGGTGGCTCTAGGCTCAAGCAGATTGGATCTGAAGCCAGGGTCGAGATTGAGAAACTCCTAGGCCACAAGGTCATGCTAAGAATTCATGTGAAGGTAGCACCTGACTGGCAGCGAGACCCTAAACAACTGGGTCGCTTGGGAATGTAAGGCTGTGTTAGCCTAGTTTCATGTTCTTCGCACTCCTGCTTAATAGCCGCGACGAGGCCTAATACCGGCCCTCCCCGTCGCGGTGCAGTTTGCTTGACCGGATATTCCCCATTCACCGCTTTTATTGCCAAAGATGGCAAGAAAACCTTGGGTTTCTAGGAGAGACCATGAAGAACAATCAAAAACCATCATCAATGCCCGTGCATAAGTACTTGTCATTCCACGAGCAGATTGCCGTAGAACTGCCAGACCGCACCTGGCCAACTAAGCGAATTGAAAAAGCACCTCACTGGTGTGCTGTTGATCTAAGAGACGGTAACCAAGCTCTTATCGATCCAATGAGTCCTGAGCGCAAGATGAAGATGTTCCAGTTGCTAGTCAAGATGGGATATAAGGAAATCGAAGTTGGGTTCCCTTC
>CANGIU010000022.1 GCA_947454255.1 Micrococcales bacterium | reverse complement strand
GCAAGTCTTCTACCAATCTTCATCTGTCCGGTATCAAAAGCTGCGTCTGTTCCAAGGCGTGCGCTTGCTGCCCAGTATCGAACAGCATCTGATGAGTGTTCAACTAGAAGATCGTTAGGCGTAACTACGTTGCCCTTAGATTTAGACATCTTCTTACGGTCAGGATCTAGAATCCAACCAGAGATGGCTGCATCTGACCAAGGTAGAACACCGTGTTCCTGTTGAGCTCTAAGCACTGTTGAGAACAACCAGGTTCTAATGATGTCCTGGCCCTGAGGTCTTAGGTCATATGGGAAAACCTTGGCAAACTTCTCTGGATCATCTAGCCAGCCACCACCTAGCTGTGGGGTTAGGGAAGATGTCGCCCAGGTGTCCATGATGTCAACTTCACCAATGAACCCATTAGCAACACCTCGCTGTGATTCGGTGTATCCAGCAGGGACATCTGTTGATGGGTCGATAGGAAGAGACTCACTATTTGGAACCAGTACCTTATCGAAATCAGGGTTACCTTGAGCATCCAGTGCATACCAAACTGGAATTGGAACACCGAAGAATCTCTGACGAGAGATAAGCCAGTCACCGGTTAGGCCATTGACCCAGTTCTCGTATCTAACCTTCATGAAATCTGGATGAAACTTAAGCTGCTTACCTAGTTCAAGTAGTCGTGAACGAAGGTCTGCATCTTTACCACCGTTACGGATATACCACTGACGGGTTGAAACGATTTCTAGTGGACGGTCTCCCTTTTCGAAGAACTTAACTGGGTGAGTGATTGGCTTCGGTTCACCAACCATGTCACCTGATTCCATTAGAAGTTCAACGAGTCTCGTCTTTGCAGAGAAAGTAGTTTTACCTGCTAGCTCTGCATAGATTTCTAAACCTTTAGCACTGGTGATTGCATCAGGTGCTGATTCAAGTAATCTTCCATCCCAACCGATGATTGCTCGGTTAGGTAGATCTAGTTCTCTCCACCAAATGACGTCGGTTAGATCACCAAATGTACAGATCATGGCAATACCTGAACCCTTATCAATCTGAGCTAGGTGATGAGATAGCACTGGAACCTCAACACCAAACAGTGGTGTTGTCACACTCTTACCAAATAGTGGTTGGTATCTTTCGTCATCTGGGTGAGCTACCAAAGCAACACAGGCAGGAATAAGTTCTGGTCTGGTTGTTTCGATAAAGACTTTTCCGTTAGGGCCATCAAAACCAATGCGGTGATACGCACCTGGCTGATCTCTATCTTCAAGTTCTGCCTGAGCAACAGCAGTTCTAAATGTGACATCCCAAAGAGTTGGTGCCATTGACTGGTATGCCTCACCTCTGGAGAGGTTATTTAGAAATGCCTGCTGAGAAACTTTCTGTGCAGAAGGAGAGATGGTCTGGTAGGTCTGATCCCAATCAACTGAGATACCGAGCTGACGCCATAGCGCTTCAAACTGCAATTCATCTTCTGCAGTTAGCTTTTCGCAAAGCTCAATGAAGTTTTTTCTAGAAATAGGAATCTGGTCCGCGGCTTTTGAAGACTTGTTATCGCCACCCTCGTAAGGGGGAGTGAAGTTCTCAACATAAGGAAGCGATGGATCGCAGCGAACACCAAAGTAGTTCTGGACTCGTCTTTCAGTTGGCAGACCATTGTCATCCCAACCCATTGGGTAATAAACCTCTTTACCCTGCATGCGCTGGTATCTAGCCACCACATCGGTATGGGTATAGCTAAAGACGTGACCTACGTGCAGAGAGCCTGAAACTGTTGGCGGAGGGGTATCAATCGAGTAAACCTCTGCTCGGGTGGCTTCTCTTCTAAACCGGTAGGTGCCGTCGGTTTGCCACTTTAGAGCCCATTTCTCTTCTAGGCCCTCTACCCCCACTCTTTCAGGGGTTGAGGCTGAGGCTCTGAAATCAGGGCTAGTGTTCACGCTTGAAGCTCCATATTGTCGGGGTTCATTAAGATTAACATTGACTTAGATACCTTTACGACCTAAAACAAGAGAGCAGCCATGTATCCCAAAAATAATGGAGCTTCTTTTGGCCTGCGAGATGGCGTTCCAGCTAGCCCATCCTTCCCAGCCATTGAGGAGTCAATCCTTGAGTTTTGGGCTAAAGACAAGACCTTCCAGGCCTCTATTGACCAGAGAAAAGACGAGAATGCCCCTGAATTCGTCTTTTACGATGGTCCTCCCTTTGCCAACGGTCTCCCACACTACGGTCACCTGCTAACCGGTTATGCCAAAGACTCAATCCCAAGGTTTAAGACCATGCAGGGCTTTAGGGTCGAAAGACGCTTTGGTTGGGACACCCACGGTCTTCCGGCTGAGGTTGAGGCTGAAAGACAACTAAAGATCTCTGGAAGACCTGAGATTGAAAAGTTCGGTATCGATAAGTTCAACGAGTACTGCCGAACCTCAGTTCTGAAATACACCAAAGAGTGGGAAACATATGTCACTCGTCAAGCTCGTTGGGTTGATTTCGAGAATGATTACAAGACCCTAGACACCCCTTTCACAGAATCTGTGCTCTGGGCCTTCAAAGAATTACATAACAAAGGTTTGATCTACGAAGGCTTCAAAGTTCTTGCATACTGTTGGCGCTGTGAAACACCACTTTCTAACCACGAACTTCGTATGGACGAAGATGTTTACCAAAACAGACAAGACCAAACAGTTACCGTTACCTTCCCAATCACTGAGGGTAAGTATGAAGGCGTAAAGATCCTGGCTTGGACAACAACTCCTTGGACCCTGCCAACCAACTTTGCTCTAGCGGTTGGGCCGGAGATCGTATACGCAGTTATCAACACTGCAACTGGTAAATACCTTTTAGCTAAATCTCTGATTGCTAATCACATCAAGGACTTTGGTTTTGATGATATTGATTCAGCTCTGGCTGCAGTTGAATCAACTGTTCTTGGTAAAGACCTTGCTGGCATCAAATACGAAAGACTTTTTGATTACTACGCTGATGTATCAAAGTTTGAGGTTAAGAACGCCTGGCAGGTAATTGTTGGCGACTATGTTGCTGATAACGAAGGTACCGGTATCGTTCACCAGGCACCGGCATATGGTGAAGATGACCAAAAGCTTTGTGAAGCAGCCGGTATTCCGGTTTATGTTTCAGTGAATGAACGTGGTGAATACAACTCGGTAATTACTGACTTTGTTGGTCAACATGTATTTGATGCCAATAAGCCCATCACGCAGAAGATCAAAGACATGGGTAGATTGCTCAAGCAAGCAAGCTACGACCACCCATACCCGCATTGTTACCGCTGCAAGAATCCGCTGATCTACAAGGCTGTTTCTTCTTGGTTTGTTGAAACCACAAAGCTAAAAGATCGAATGCTGGAACTAAACCAGGAAATCAACTGGGTTCCTGAGCACACCAAAGATGGTTCATTCGGTAAGTGGTTAGAAAACGTACGAGACTGGGCGATTAGTCGCAACCGTTTCTGGGGTGCACCGATTCCAGTTTGGAAATCAACTGACCCTAACTATCCACGTCTAGATGTTTATGGATCTCTTGATGATCTAGAAAAAGACTTTGGTGTGAGAATCGCTGATTTCCACCGACCAACTATTGATCAGCTAACCAGAGTCAACCCTGATGACCCAACCGGTAAGTCAATGATGGTTAGAGTTCCTGAAGTTCTGGACTGCTGGTTTGAATCAGGTTCAATGCCTTTTGCTCAGGTGCACTACCCATTTGAAAACAGTGATTGGTTTGATTCTCATTCACCAGGCGATTACATCGTTGAATACTCAGGTCAAACCAGAGGCTGGTTCTATACCCTTCATGTTCTTTCAACTGCACTGTTTGATAGACCTGCATTTAAGACAGCTGTCTCACACGGAATCGTTCTAGGTTCTGATGGTCAGAAGATGTCTAAGTCACTACGTAACTATCCAGATGTGAATGAAGTATTTGACCGCGATGGTTCAGATGCCATGCGTTGGTTCCTGCTGTCTTCTCCAATCCTTCGTGGTGGAACCATGTCAGTGACCGAGCAGGGTATTCGTGAAGGTGTTAGACAAGTGCTCTTGCCGATGTGGAATACCTATTACTTCTTTACCCTCTACGCCAATGCTTCTAACTACGAGGCTCGCTTCAGTCTGGATAGCACTGATGTGCTTGATCGATACTTAGTGGCTAAGACCAGAGAAGTAATTGCTGGAGTATCCGCAGATCTAAATGCTTTTGACACCTTTGGTGCAGCAGCAAGACTTAGAGACTTTACTGACATTCTTACCAACTGGTACGTCAGAAGATCTAGAGCTAGATTCTGGGATGGTGACCCACAAGCGTTCAACACCCTGTATTCAGTTCTAGAACTGCTAACCCGTATTGCAGCCCCATTACTTCCTCTGATTACTGAAGAGGTCTACCAAGGCCTTACCGGTGGTAGATCAGTTCACTTGACTCAGTGGCCATATCACGAAGCACTAACCCGTGATGACAAGCTGGTTGAAGCTATGGACCAGGTGAGAATCGTTTCGTCTGTTGCCAATGGTTTGAGAAAAGTAAATGGACTTCGAGTCAGACTTCCACTTTCGAAACTAACCGTGGTTACCAAGAACGCTGATGCACTCAGTGACTTTGTCGATATCATCGCTGAAGAGTTGAACGTCAAGTCAATTGATCTGGTTGAGCTTTCATTAGATTCAACAACCGAGTTTGGTGTTATCAATCGATTGACTGTGAACTCTAGAGTTCTAGGTCCTCGAGTTGGTAAGCAAGTTCAGCAGGTTATTGCTTCCTCTAAGTCAGGGGACTGGTCACAGTCAGAGAACACAGTTACCTGTGGTGGCGTTGAACTAATGGATGGCGAATACGAAATCGATTTGGTTGCCGATCTAACCGATAGCGCAGAGTCAGTAAACCTAATTGGAATTCTTCCTTCAGGTGGCTTTGTATTGCTCGACCAAACTGTGACTCCAGAACTTGAAGCTGAAGGTATTGCTAGAGATGTTATCCGTGCTGTTCAACAAGCACGTAAGGATGCTGATCTAGATGTCAGTGACCGCATCAAATGTGTCATCACTAGCGTTCAAGAAGTACTAGCTGCAATCGAAACTCACGAGGAACTGGTCAAAGCAGAAACACTAACTCTAGAACTAGTGACGACCCTAGGGGACGTTGAAGGCGAAGGAACTACCGTAGGTGAAGATCTACCTATCGGTATTGTGGTGCACAAACTTTAGTTATTACTCGAAGTGAAAGTGATTGTAGCCAGTTGTTGGTTCCACTTGGCGAAAATCGCTAGCTTGTAGAAATCCGGAGCAAAATACTTTGTTGAAAAGGTGCGAACCTTTTCATTCACAGTGATCTCATATCCTCCTTGTGGCTGCAAGTAATGAAGATCAACTGTGGTCTGGGAGTTAAAGTATTTCGATAGTGCAGGACACTTCAGTTCTTGACCAATCAAGGTAAACGTAGTTCTCGATTTGAAGCAGATATCTAACTGTTGTTGCGGAAAACTAGCAAAGGATACTGGGCCATCCGTCATGCGAAGCCAACTCCGAAGTGAGGCCCTTAGGAATGAAGTTTTTGAAGGGAGAACAACTTCGCAGGTAGTTTGCCACCAAGTTTCAACGTCGAAAAGACTAAAGTCCTTGAGTGAACATTTGTCGTGAGAGAGGTGGACCATATGCGATGCCATCAAGCTAGTTGGTTCTGGGAAAAAATTACTAGTTCTAACCAACCTATTTCTCGAATCGAATCCCTTGATTATGTAAGGCCGAAGATCAAGGCCATAATTTTTCAAATTTAGTTGGGAATATTCAGGGCTGACTTTCGAGTAAATCTTCTCAAGTTTGACCGCGCCTTTAGATTTTTGAATATTGATTTCACTTGTCAATTTAAATCGAAAATAATTAATGGCTGTTCCTGCTGTTTCTAAAGCAGGTTCGCTCCATCTGATATCTGTCGGCACAGTGGTCAACGATGGGTCTAAAGGACTTAAGACCCCTTCTGGTTCGCCTGCCAAAGTTGAACTAGCTGCCATCAAACTGATAAACAAGGCAGTCAGATAAATCCTCAAATTCCGACTAATCATGGGGTTATCCTTATGGAAGTCATCAACCAACCATTCTTGCTCCCGCCTGCGCCTGCACCTCCACCAGAGGTGCTCCCACCTCCAGCTCCAAAACTTGGAAAAGTGATGAAATTGTCGGGCCAGGTTAGTGCTTGGGTCGGTGCGGATTTCATGATGGTTTTTCGAGTAGTGAGGTCTCTTCTACCTCCGTTGTCATCAGCTACCACAATTCCAACAGCAACACCATTGGTGTTGACTAGCACCTCCTCGACGTATGCCACATGACCAAGATCTTGATCAGTCGGACTACCCCATTGTGCTATGTCTCCAGCGGAGGGGTCATGATCCACTACTGCTCCAGTGGTTTTGGTTACAGCGTCATGCGCCCAGCTTCGAGCGGCATCAAAATGGGAAAGTCCTGAAATCCAAGGGTTGTTGATCGAAAGCATGAAGGCTGCGAAACTTGTACATCCGTGTCTGGTTCCATCAACATTATTGACGATTGAATAATTGCTTAAGCCGTAAGGATCATTACCTTTGTAGCCATAGCCTGCCACGCAACGGTAAGAGTCATACTCCGGCGAGGTGCAGGTTTCTCTTGTTGCCCACACGGTAGCGTTTGCTTGAGAGGTGATAAGCCCTGACAGTGCGACTGAAATCAGTACAATTTTTAACTTCATTTATAGTCCCCCATTTGTCCATAAAAGAATAAACTTGTAAGACAAACTAGAGCACTCTGAGCCTACGGAAACAACTGTTTATCAAATTGTTATTGGCTGATGCTTTCTCGGATATTTTTAGAAGATGCGGTGAACAGGCTTTGAGCGAACAAGATGCGCTAAACAAGATTCGCGAAATCGAAGCGTCTTTGATGGCTCGTATTCCTGAGCACAAGCTTCGTCCAAGATTAGAGCCAACCAAGCGCGCTGTTGAACTATTAGGTGACCCACAAAAGGCATACCGGGTTATTCACGTCACTGGAACAAACGGTAAGACCAGCACCTCGAGAATGATTGAAAGAATTCTTAGAGAGCATGGTCTTAGAACTGGAAGATTTACCAGTCCTCACCTGATTGATCTCAATGAACGCATTGCTCTAGATGGTGAACCAATCTCTAACGAGATTCTCTACGAAGTGTTCAAAGACATTGAACCTGTTCTAGACATGGTTGATCAGGAACTACTGGCCCAGGGTGAATCAAGACTTACGTTCTTCGAAGCACTAGCAGCCCTCGCCTTTGCTGCCTTCGCTGATGCGCCAATTGATGTCCTAGTACTCGAAGTTGGAATGGGTGGTGAATGGGATTCAACAAATGTTGCCGATGGTGATGTTGCTGTCTTTACCCCGATTGATATTGATCACACTGAACGTCTAGGGGAGACCATTACAGACATTGCAACTACCAAAGCAGGGATTATCAAAGCCAACGCTGCTGTTGTCTCTGCAGTGCAGACTAAAGAAGCGCTAGATGTCATTCAAGACAGAGCAACAACTGTTGCAGATACTCTTCGTGTTCTAGGTAGAGACTTTGCTGTTACCGAGTTCCAAGAAGATGCCAATGGCGTTACCTTCTCACTCAAGGGACTAACCAACATCTATAAAGACCTCTTCATTCCACTGCACGGCGCTTATCAAGCAGCTAACGCTGCTGTTGCTATTGCTGCAGTTGAAGAGTTCTTAGGTTCCGCTACATTAGCAATTCCAGATCACATTCTTAGACCAGCTCTTGCTGATGTTTCATCTCCAGGCAGATTGCAGGTTATCTCTAAGAGTCCAAGAATCATCCTTGATGCAGCACATAACCCACACGGGGCAAGATCGCTAGCTGATGCTTTAGAGAACTCATTTGGTCTTCCACACACCGTTGCGGTGATTTCTGTCTTGAACGATAAGGATGTGCTGGGTGTTCTCAATGCTTTAGAGCCAGTAGTGGCAGAGGTAATCATTACCCAGTCAACTTCAGTTAGAGCACACACAGCCGAAACTCTTGCTCAAACTGCTCGAGAAGTATTCGGTGAAGATCGAGTAAGTGTTGAGGAAGATTTCAGAGATGCTCTCAGCCTTGCTGAAGCCAAGCTTCCGCCAACACCTAATGCCACCATTGTTGTTACAGGTTCAATCAGCTTGATTGGTGATGTTCTAAAGTTCCGTCAAATTCAGGAGGATGCTGATGTCTAAGAGATCTGTGCAGAGAAGTTTAGGTTCAATGGTTCTAGCCTTTGAATCCTTCGTAGTGTTCTTTGGGACTCTAGTTGCTTTTGGTCTGAAGGTGGCAGATGCAGCAACAGTTTGGACCTTTGGTTTGATCTTCTCAACAGTGCTGATATTGACCCCAGGTTTTCTAGGACGTAAGTATTCATATATCTTCGGATCACTGCTCCAAGTCCTACTTCTGGTGGTTTCTTTCTACGTGCCGTGGATGCTTTTGATCTCAATAATCTTCGTTGGCTTCTGGTGTTGGGCAATGATTGCTGGCGCAACCATTGACCTTGCTAACAAAGCACGCTCAAAGGTTGATACCTTTGAAATAACAATCGATTCTGAGGAGAAGTAAATGACTGAGCAGACACTGGTTCTAATTAAGCCTGATGGCGTGAAGAGAAACCTGATTGGTGAAATCATCGCTCGCATTGAAGCTAAGGGTTATGTCATCGCTGATGTTAAGAAGCTGACTCCTTCTAGAGAGCTACTTGCTAAGCACTATGCCGAGCATGAAGGTAAACCGTTCTATGAACCACTTGTCGAATTCATGGCTTCGGGAGATGTTGTTGCGCTAAAGGTTGAAGGCAACAGAGTTATCGAAGGTTTTAGAGCAATGGCAGGAGCAACCGATCCAACAGTTGCACTTCCTGGAACTATCAGAGGAGACCTAGGTCGTGACTGGGGTCTAAAGGTTCAACAGAACCTTGTTCATGGTTCAGACTCAGTTGAGTCCGCGACTCGAGAACTCGGTCTCTGGTTTAACTAAAGCCAACCTAGTGTGTGAAACATTGGGATCCAACGGCTCCAGAATCTCAGCACAATCGCAAGAATAATTAGCAATTCAAAGCTAAGAGTCCATACCCATGCTTTAGGGAAAGCGCGATCCCAGAATGGGGTAGTGCTTACCGGCATCGGCAAGATATCTTCTTTGAAGCTAAACAGAGTCAAAGAGATAAATACTGGAATCATTCCAGCCCAAGCAACCATGCAGTATGGGCAAAGAACGTTTATCACTAATAGTGACTGACTGAAAAGCCAAAGCACAAAGAGGAATCCAAAAAGGTTTCCAACCCAGAACAGTCTCCAGAACCACATGGCGAATTTTGCGCCTGAAAGAATGGCAAAACCAACAATGATTGGTGCCATAAAAGCAGCTACTCCAATTAGTGGATTAGGAAAACCAAAGAGACTTGCCTGCGGAGTTAGCATCACAGACTTGCAGGAAATAAATACGTTTAGGTCACAGCTCAAGACAGCGTTTGGATTGGCGAGGACATGAAGGCGTTCAAGAGTTAGCGCAAAAGCTCCAATCCAGCCGGTAATACCGCCGAGAATTAGTGTCCAGGCTAATGATCTAGGGGCTGAAATCCCCGTGTTTACGCTGTTTTCTGTGCTCACAGGTCAAGTATGGCACTATTCGCTACTGACTTTTAGGGGTATTCGTGCCATACTGAAAGAAGTTGATTTCGTCCACACAGAAATCGACGAAGGTTTAGCAGGTACTCAAAAAGTAGTGTTTAAGACCCATCGGGCAGCACTTAGGTAATCTGCACAGAGGTTTTAGTTGTTCACAGACGTGAATAACCAAGAGTTTTTAGGCTTTTGCCTAGTGAGTGTGGCCCTAGAGCAGTAGCCGGGCATGGAGCACCGAAATGGTGAAAAAGAAAAATACCGATATTCCGGTAGTTGAAGAAGTTATTGAAGAAGTCAAAGCGAAGCCTTCGCGTCGTCGAGGCAAGACTGAACCAGCAGCAGAAGCAATTGCTGAGGTTCCTGAGACCAAGTCTCGTTCTAAGAAGAAGGCTGAAGAAGCTCCCGCAGAGGAAGCTAAGCCTGCTGTTTCTGGAATCTCCCTTATCTTCCAAGCACCTGATCTACCAACCCCAAAGGTTGATTCAAAGCGCGGCAAGATTATCGATGCTCCGGAGACCAACTCAGATGGTTCACACCGCAGAGTCAGATCTCGTCGTCGGTCAGGTGAAGCAGTTGAAGGTGAGTTACCGCCAAACGTTGTGGTCAAGGTTAGAACTCCTAGAGAACCTAAAGCTCCTAGTAATGAACCAACCCGTGTTAAGGGTTCAACAAGACTAGAGGCTAAGAAGCAGCGCAGACGCGATGGCAGAGATTCAGGTAGAAGATCTTCTCGTATTACTGAGTCAGAGTTCTTGGCTCGTCGTGAAGCGGTTGACCGTGTCATGGTAGTTAGAACAAAAGACGACAAGATTCAGATTGGTGTTCTAGAAGACAAGATTTTGGTTGAGCACTATGTTGCCAAAGCTCAGGACTCTTCGCTTATTGGAAATGTCTACTTAGGTAAGGTTCAGAACGTTCTTCCTTCAATGGAAGCTGCCTTCGTTGACATCGGTCGTGGCCGTAACGCTGTTTTGTATTCCGGTGAAGTTGACTGGGAACTCGCAGAAGTTGGAAACCAGCCAAGAAAGATTGAACTTGCTCTTAAATCTGGCGACAAGGTTTTAGTTCAGGTAACTAAAGACCCAGTAGGTCAAAAGGGTGCTCGTCTAACTTCACAGGTTTCATTGCCTGGTCGTTACTTGGTTTATGTTCCTAACGGCAACATGAACGGCATTAGCCGCAAGCTTCCAGAATCAGAGCGTAACCGTTTGAAGAAGATCTTGAAAGAAATTCTTCCTGCAGATGCCGGTGTGATTGTTAGAACCGCTGCCGAAGGTGCAACTGAAGAACAACTAACTGAAGATGTCCAAAGATTGCAGATTCAGTGGGAAGAGATTAGCCGTAACGCTGAAATCTCAAACCCTCCTGCACTTCTAAGTAGCGAACCTGATTTGCTAATCAAGATTGTTAGAGATGTCTTCAATGAAGACTTCCAGAAGATGATTATTGACGGAGATGCTCCTTACGCAACAATTCAGGGTTACCTGAAAGATGTTGCACCTGATCTTCTAGAACGTGTTGAAAGATTCTCAGGAACTGGCGACGCATTCGATCACTTCAGAATCAATGAGCAGATTATTAAGGCTCTGGACCGTAAGGTTTATCTACCATCTGGTGGTTCCCTAGTTATCGATCGAACAGAAGCTATGACCGTGGTGGATGTGAACACCGGTAAGTTTGTTGGTTCTGGTGGAAACCTCGAAGAGACTGTTACTAAGAACAACCTTGAAGCAGCTGAAGAGATTGTTCGTCAGCTGCGACTTCGAGACATCGGTGGAATCATCGTCGTTGACTTTATCGACATGGTGCTTGAATCTAACCGTGACCTTGTCTTGAGACGACTGATGGAATGCCTATCTAGAGACAGAACCAAGCACCAGGTTGCTGAGGTTACTTCTCTTGGACTAGTCCAGATGACCCGTAAGAAGATCGGTATTGGACTTCTTGAAGCCTTTAGCGAGCCTTGTGAAGTTTGTGCCGGTCGTGGAGTGATTGTTCACCATGAGCCAGTTCTAAAGAACAAGCACATTGAGGATGATGACCGTCCGCAGAAGCAAAACAACAACAGTAAGAACAAAAACAAGAACAAAAACAAGGGAAACCGCGACCAAAACCAGAATCAGAACCAAAATCAGGACTCTAAGCCTCGAGTTGAGCCTGCCAAGGTAGTTACCGCTGAAAAGGCCGAGGAAGCTAAGAACCTGATGTCCAAGATTGCTGCCAGCACTCTAGGCACCCAGGAACCAGCTCAAAAGACCCTAGAAACCGTTCTTGAAGCGCTACCTCAGGCGGAACCTACTAAACGTAAGTCCCGCAGAGTCACCAGTGGGGGAGAAATCACCCCTGGATCTTCCGAATAGGCAGAAAACATAGGCAAAGGGGTTTGACCAGCGCCTAAGGCACAGGTAAGATTAGACCTTGTTGCCCTAGAGCAACCAAATCCAAGAATTTTCGAACAAAGGGTATATCTGTGGTTTACGCAGTAGTCCGCGCGGGTGGCCGCCAGGAAAAGGTGTCAGTAGGCACCATCGTCACGCTTGACCGTCTAAAGGCACAGGCTGGTGGCTCAATTGTGCTACCTGCTCTATTGCTTGTTGATGGCGACAAGGTTACCCACGAAGCTGAGGCTCTTGCCAAGGTGAAGGTAACTGCAACTGTCCTAGGTAACCTTCGTGGTCCAAAGATTGTTATTCAGAAGTACAAGAACAAGACCGGTTACAAGAAGCGTCAGGGTTTCCGCGCTGACCTAACCCGTGTCCAGGTCACAGAGATCAAGTAAGGATTTAGCAAATGGCATCCAAAAAAGGTGTTTCCTCAACCCGAAACGGTCGCGACTCTAACGCTCAGCGTCTAGGTGTTAAGCGTTACTCAGGTCAAGAAGTAAACGCAGGTGAAATCATTGTTCGTCAGCGTGGCACACACTTCCACCCAGGTCGCAACGTAGGCCGTGGCAAGGACGACACTCTATTCGCTCTAGCTGCAGGTTCTGTGCAGTTCGGTGAAAAGGGTGGCCGCAAGGTAGTCAACATCGTTGTTGCTGCGTAAGGTTCGCAAAAACCCACGCATAAAGTTTTATTCAGATAGGCGAGCCAACGTGCTCGCCTTCTGTGTTTAAGGAAGGAGTCAATCATGGTTACATTCGTAGACCAAGTGACTCTTCACCTGCGCGCTGGAAATGGTGGCGACGGTTGTGTTTCTGTTAAGCGCGAAAAGTTCAAGCCACTGGCTGGTCCTGATGGTGCCGATGGTGGCGATGGCGGATCAATCTCACTGATTTCAGACCCAAACGTAACTACCCTTCTAGATTTCCACTTCAACTCTCACCGTGCCGGTGGCGATGGTGGCGATGGCGCTGGAGATTTTAGAAACGGCGCAACTGGTAAAGACGTAGTTCTTCCAGTTCCGGTTGGAACAGTTATTCGTTCTGCTGATGGAAAAATTATTGCTGATCTTGACGAGCCGGGAATTGAATTAGTTGTTGCTCTCGGTGGTCAAGGTGGACTAGGTAACGCAGCTCTTGCTTCTTCGAAGCGTAAAGCTCCAGGCTTTGCTCTTTTAGGTGTCCCAGGTTGGAAAGGCGAGGTAATCCTCGAACTTAAATCAGTTGCTGATGTTGCTCTGGTTGGATATCCTTCTGCCGGTAAGTCTTCTTTGATTGCATCGATTAGCTCTGCGAAACCAAAGATTGCTGATTACCCATTTACGACTTTGCACCCAAACCTTGGTGTGGTTCAAGCCGGTGGCACTCGGTTCACCGTTGCGGATGTGCCAGGGCTTATCGAAGGCGCCAGCGAAGGTAAAGGTCTTGGACTTCAGTTCCTCCGTCACGTTGAACGTTGCGCCGCACTGCTGCATGTTTTGGACTGTGCAACTCTCGAACCAGGTAGAGATCCAATTAGCGATCTAGACCTGATTTTGAAAGAACTTGCCGCCTATGAAGTCCCAGAAGGCGAACTGCCTCTTCAGGAAAGACCTCAACTTATTGCTCTAAACAAGATCGATGTTCCTGAAGGAAGAGAGCTCGCTGAATTTGTAAAGCCTGAACTGGAAGCGCGCGGTTATAAGGTCTTCCTCATCTCTGCGGTTAGCCATGAAGGAACAAGAGAGCTTAACTTTGCTCTAGCAGAACTTGTAAATGCTCACCGTGCGGCTAAAGCTTCTATTCCAACTAAACCAAGAATCAACCTTTTGCATGCTCGTAAGGACGATAACAAGTTCATCGTTCGTAAAGAAGAGTCAAGTGGTGAAGAGTTCTTTAGAGTTCTTGGAACTAAGCCTGAACGTTGGGTTGCTCAAACCATGTTCGGTAACGAAGAAGCTGTTGGCTTCCTTGGTGACCGCTTTGCAAAGCTTGGTCTTGAAGACGAGTTGCTAAAAGCTGGTGCAGTTGCCGGTTCCACTGTTGTAATCGGTCCTGGAGATGGCATCATCTTCGATTGGGAGCCAACTATTTCTTCAGCTGGAGAACTTATTGCTGCACCTCGTGGAACTGACCCAAGACTTGACCTCAACGATAGAAGAACTAACATCCAACGCAGACGCGAATATCAGGAAATGATGGACGCTAGAGCAAAGATGCGTCAAGAGATGGCAGCAGAAGGAAACCCAACACCTGTTGCTTACGAAATCGGCTCGACCGAAGACCCTGATGCGAAGGCTGAAGGTCAAGAGGACGAGAAATGAAGCTAGCTGATCACAGAGATATTCCTAAAGCTAAGCGCATTGTTGTCAAAGTTGGTTCCTCTTCTATTACTGGAGAAAACCAGAAGAACCTAGATTCACTTGTTTCAGCTATTGCTAACTCAATGCAACAGAACCAAGAAGTGGTTTTGGTTACATCGGGTGCCATTGCAACCGGCATGCCACTGCTTTCTTTTGATGCCAAGCCAACTGATCTTGCAACTTCTCAAGCCTTAGCCTCAGTCGGCCAATCGCGGTTGATGGCCAGATACCAGTCAAGTCTGGAGAGATTTAACATACTTGCCGGTCAAGTCCTTCTAACTGCCCAAGACCTAGAACTTGAAGAAACCAGCACAAACGCAGAACTTGCAATTAACAAATTGCTGGAACTAAAAGTTCTGCCAATCGTCAATGAGAACGACACTGTTGCTACTGCTGAAATTC
This sequence comes from Micrococcales bacterium, assembly GCA_947454255.1. GTDB lineage: Bacteria > Actinomycetota > Actinomycetes > Actinomycetales > Microbacteriaceae > Rhodoluna. The sequence continues at coordinate 4,490 of CANGIU010000022.1, read as the reverse complement.
GTTTCGGTGACAATGATCGACTTGCAGCCCTGGTGGCAATTCTTGTTGATGCAGATGCACTTATTTTGCTTTCAGATGTTGATGCACTTTATGACAGACCACCAACAGAAGATGGTGCTCAGAAGATTGAGTGGGTTGAACCTAAAGATGATCTGACCACTATCAAACTCGGTGGCTCAACTAGCACTGTTGGTACTGGTGGGGCTGAAACAAAGCTAGGGGCAGCCAGAACTGCTACCGATTCGGGAATTACTGTAATTCTTACCTCAATTGGAAATGCAGAAGCAGTTCTCAAAGGTGAACGTGTGGGTACCTGGTTCCAGGCATCGGAAGATGACTAATGTCAGCCATTGAATTAATCACTAAGGCAAAGCATGCCTCTAGAAGTATTGGTCTTCTAACTGCTAGCGAGAAGAACGAAGTCCTCAAAACTGTTTCCGTTCTTCTCTCTGACCGTTCAGCAGAAATCATTGCGGCCAATCAGGTTGATCTAGATAACGCAGAGGCAGTGCAGATGAGCACTAGCCTGCAAGATCGATTGAGACTTACTCCTGCTCGAATCGAATCACTTCGTGTCGCCCTTGCAGAGCTAATCGCCATTCCAGATCCAATTGGTGAAACAGTAAGAGACATCACTAGACCTAACGGGTTGCATCTGAAAGAAGTGCGTGTTCCTTTCGGTGTTATCGGTGCTATCTATGAAGCAAGACCAAACGTAACCATAGACATCGCTGCGATGGCTCTAAAGACTGGCAGTTCCATAGTTCTTCGGGGTGGTTCTGCAGCTCTCAACACGAACGCTGTTCTAGTCCAGATTCTCAAGGATGCACTAACTACTAATGACCAGAATTCAGATGCTGTTGCAACTGTTGACGAATTTGGTCGTGCGGGAGCCACAGAAATGATGAAGGCGACCGGTTTGATTGATGTGCTTATCCCTAGAGGCTCAGCTTCTTTGATTCACTCGGTTATTGAAGAAGCCAAAGTGCCAGTTATTCAGACCGGTGATGGTGTTGTGCATATTTTTCTTGATGCAACAGCGAAGCTTGAATATGCAGTTGAGATAGTTAAGAATGCCAAAGTTCAAAGACCTACTGTTTGTAATGCGCTAGAGACTCTTCTGGTTCACAAAGACGCTGTTGATCGATTACTTCTCCCGGTGCTTGTTGAACTAGACAAGAGCGGGGTAATAATTCACGGCGATAAGGCTGTTGTTGAACTTTTCCCTAAGGCACTACCTGCTACGGACGATGACTGGGCAACAGAGTACTTGTCTCTAGAGTTAGCAGTCAAGATTGTGGATTCTTTTGATGAAGCTTTAGAACACATTGCGAAGTATTCAACTAGCCACACCGAAAGCATCATCACTGAAGATAAGGTAAACGCTGAGCGGTTCTTAGCTGAGGTTGATTCAGCTGTCGTCATGGTTAATGCCTCCACCAGGTTTACTGATGGGGGAGAGTTCGGCTTTGGTGCTGAAGTTGGTATTGCTACCCAGAAGCTCCATGCCCGTGGGCCGATGGGTCTAACAGAGTTGACTAGCACCAAGTGGCTAGTTAGAGGCCAAGGACAGTCAAGAGCCTAGGAATAGCCCTTGGCTAAGGTAGATTTGATTTAAGCGTTTTAGGAGAGAAATTGAAGCATTTAGAAGCAATGGCAGAGTCAACTGTGAGCTACCCGTTCCCAACTATTGTCTTTGGAGCCATTGCAATGACCATCTTCATTGCCCTTGCCATCGTTACCTGGTCTTACCGTGATGTTGCTAACCGCCACGATCACAAGTCTGATAAGGGTAACCACTAGTAAGTTATGGCTTTGACCGATAAGCGCCGCATCGGAGTCATGGGTGGAACCTTTGACCCGATACACAACGGTCACCTCGTAGCAGCCAGTGAGGTTGCCTCAGCCTTCAACTTAGACGAAGTCATCTTTGTGCCTACCGGCTCTCCATATCAAAAAGAGAACGTAACCCCTGGTGAGCACCGTTACCTGATGACAGTTATCGCAACTGCTTCTAACCCTAGATTCAAGGTTTCCAGAATCGACATTGACCGCGAAGGTCCAACATACACAGTGGACACTCTTGCCGATATGCAAAGGCTTTACCCCGATGCAGATCTTGTGTTTATTTCAGGTGCTGATGCTATTGCTCAGATTTCTACTTGGAAAGATTCTGATCAGCTATGGCCACTAGCGCACTTTGTTGCTGTCAGTCGTCCAGGTCATCAAATGACTATCCCGGTTGCCCCCAATGGCGCTATTTCTAAACTTGAAATTCCAGCTCTTGCGATTTCTTCAACAGACATCAGAGCAAGAGTCCAAACTGGTAAGCCAGTTTGGTACTTAGTCTCAGACGGTGTAGTTCAATACATTGCTAAAAACAGTTTGTATGGTCAAAATGACTGAACCTAACTACCAACCCTTAACCAGAGAAGCTCTTGCTAAACAAGCAGAAGAGATTGCTAGAAAACAAGCTATTGAGCAAGGCGTTGAGCTAGAACAGCAACAGGTGGATTCCACTGTTGAAATTGACGACGAAGGCCATCCGCAATTCAACATACCTAACACTCTTGTTGGTGAATTTACTGGTTCTCAACTACTCGTGGAGATTCCCCCAGATATCACTTCGAGTGGTGCAATCATTACTGAAGCTGGAGAGATAGTTGTCACAGCAAGCATTGATGTTAGCTCACTGATTACACCAACCGGTGAAATCTCACCAATTGAGCAAGTCGAAGAAACTGAAAACGATCTAGACAAAGATGCTAGCGCTAACTACATTCCAGGTATTCCACCAATTAGGGCTTCAGGAGTTATTGCAAAAACTGCAAACCAAGAAGGCATTCCTGGCGGCGTGCATAAAGGTCCAAGTCCATTCATCTACGCAGCAATAATTACTGGGGCCTGTATCTTGCTAGGGCTTATTGCCGGCATTGGCTTTTACTTCAACCACTAAACAAACGAAAGAGAAAAGAACACTTGACTGCAACTACCCGCGCCACCGAGATGACCATGATTGCTGCGCAAGCAGCAGCTGACAAGCTAGCTGAAAATCTAGTGGCACTGGATGTGAGTCTTCCTTTCGTAATCTCTGATGTCTTCCTAATCGTTTCAGGAAGAAACGAGAGACAGGTTTCATCGATTGCTGACGAAATCGAAGACAAAATGCTTGAGTCAGGGCACAAGCTATTGAGAAGAGAAGGTAAGACCACTGGTCGCTGGATACTGCTAGATTTCGGTGACATCATTTGTCACGTAATGCACGAACAAGAGCGTATGTTCTATGACATCGAACGCCTATGGAAAGACTGCCCAGTGATCTCACTTAAGGACATAAAAACCGCCACTGAAGGTGTAGTAATCTAGATAAATACACGGGCCTATGGCGCAGCTGGTAGCGCACCTGCATGGCATGCAGGGGGTCAGGGGTTCAAATCCCCTTAGGTCCACAACATAAAGAAAGCCACCTCTTAGTAGGTGGCTTTCTTACTTAGAATTACATACATGAGCACATATCGCGGATACACCCATCACCAAATCGCAGACCTAATTGACCACACGCTGCTAAAGCCTGAGGCTACTCAAGCAGATCTTGATGCTTGTATAAAGACAGCCATTGAGTCAGAGGTAAAGGCGATGTGCATAAGGCCGATGGATGTTAAATACTCTGCCCAGGCATTAGCCGATTCTTCAGTGCTGCTCTGCACAGTAATCGGCTTCCCGCACGGCACAGTAACCACTCACACTAAAGTGCAGGAAACCATCGAGGCTGTAGCAAATGGTGCATTGGAAGTTGACATGGTTATGAACCTAGGTGCTTTTGCCAGTGAAAACTATGACCTGGTTAAAGAGGACATTGCTTCGGTAGTAAGGGCAGCTAAGAACGAAAACCCAGAGGCAACCGTAAAAGTAATCCTAGAAACCTGTCTATGGACTGAGCCTCAGATTTTTCACGCCTGCCAGTTATCAGAACAGGCAGGTGCTGACTTTGTTAAGACTTCAACTGGTTTTCACACATCAGGTGCAACAGTAGAAGCCATTAGAACTATGAGGCTTGCCGTTGGCGACAGACTTGGAGTTAAGGCATCAGGTGGAATTAGATCTCTTGATGCCCTGATTGATATGGCTGAGGCAGGTGCATCAAGAGTGGGTGCTTCTGGTACTACAGCAATTCTCAAAGAATTCGCAGAAAAAGCTACCTCCAACTAATCGCTTTAGAAAATAGGATATGACCATGAGTAATTCACATAACCCAGTAATGAACCGCATGCTTCCTGACCAGCTAAAGGCTAGACAGGAAGAAGTTGATGCACAATTTAATTCGATAGTTGCATCTCAAAAGATGACTATTGGCGGAACAGCAATCAAAATTGCTGGTCTCTTCGCTCTATTACTAACTGGTGCGCTTGTCGCGTGGAATGTTGATTCTGTTAAGCAACTAATGCTCCCAGCTGTATTTGTAGGTCTTGGTCTTGCAATGTGGATCACAT
>CANGIU010000021.1 GCA_947454255.1 Micrococcales bacterium | reverse complement strand
GGTCGGAGGTTCAAGTCCTCCTAGGCCCACCAGGAAGCACTCTCAACCGAGTGGGCTTCCGAATGGGGACTTAGCTCAGTTGGTAGAGCACCTGCTTTGCAAGCAGGGGGTCAGGGGTTCGACCCCCCTAGTCTCCACTCAAGTGGAAGAGGATCAGCCAGAAATGGTTGGTCCTCTTTCTCTTTAACAGTTGCGCAGTACCCTTAGGGTATGAAGAGACTAATTGTGGGTTTAGCACTTGTAGCAGTATTGTCTGGTTGTGCAACGGCGAAACCAACGCCAGTCCATACAAAGACACAAGCAGAGATAGAAACTGAATTCCTAAAGATCGCTGATGATTCATGCAATAAGGCGCAGGCTGAAGATGTAATCGAGCGAATGACGAATGATGTTCCAGCTCGAGTAGTAGTTCTTTCTAGAGACCACGCATACAGAAACTACAGCGCCATATACATAGACAACAAAGGTGTTGCTCAAGTAATTTACGAACTCGAGTTGACGGTGTGTGGTCCAAGTCACCTAATCTCTATGCAAAATGAAGTTCATCACGATAACAGTGGTGATTACGAACATCACATCAAACTCAACCCTGAGGGTTCATACTCTTGGAACCAGCACGTACCAGGTGAAGCAGTCGGAGTGCTGTCTACCACAACCTTTACTGTGAAATCTGGTTTGATCACCGCTTCTAAAGAAGATGATTCTAAATACGACAAGAGTTTTGAATACGGTCCAATTACTGGCTCCGACCTGCAAACACTAAAAGATGCGGTGGACGCAGAAATTATCAGAATCGGCTAGTAATGAGTTCTGTCGTGCTTAGAGAAGTTCTAATAACAGATGTCCCCATATTCTTTGAGCACATGCAAAACAAAGACCAACAGTGGCAAGCTGCATTTGTTTCTAAAGACCCAGCGAATATGGAAGCTCACAACCAACACTGGGAAAAACTAATGGCTAACCCAGAGGTTCTCAATCGAACAATCCTTCACGATGGGAAAGTCATCGGATACATCGGTAGATATTTTATGGACAACGTTCCACAGATTACATACTGGGTTTCCTACGAATATTCAGGTAAAGGCCTAACAACCTTAGCCTTAGAACTATTTCTTAAACTCGAAACGCAAAGACCTTTAGAGGCGAGAACTGCTTTCGATAACCTCGCTTCGGCAAGGGTTCTAGAGAAGAACGGATTCAGAATTACCGACACTGATCTGTATTTTTCAAATGCTCGGAATGCAGAGATAGCTGAAACTATTTGGTCTCTTGGATAGCCCTGTTAACAGAATCTCTGAACATCGTTCTAAGAATCAGCGCTGCACTTAGAACCACTAAACCGCAGAGCAGGATGGTCGCTCTAATTCCAATCAGTGAAGCGGTAAAGCCAATCAGCGGTGAACCAATTGGGGTTCCACCCATGAAGATCATCAGGTAGATGCCCATTACCCGGCCTCTGACACCACTTTCAGTATTGCTCTGGACATAGGTGTTAGCAGATATCAGAGTTAGCAAAACTGTCGCACCGAGGATTGGCAGTGAGGCCCCATAGAGCCAGTAGGTGGGAAGATAAGCAGAAACCATGAGTAGCGTTCCAAAGATGGAAGCGCCGGCGAGGATGTTTCTTGTATTTCTGTGCTTTTCTAAACGAGCTGCAATCAATGCTCCAGATAGCGAGCCGACAGCTAGCACGCTTCCAAGAATTCCAAATTCCTTTGATGTCATACCAAATTCATGGGTTGCCATAAGTGCGATAAAGATTTGAAAGTTCAAACCAAATGTTGTGGTGAAGAACACCGTAAGCATTACCAGCATCAAGTCTTTTCGACTCAAAACATATTCGAAAGCTTCTTTGAGTTTGTTTTCTCTATTTGGTTTGGTGGTGATGTGGAGATCTTTATCTCGAATTACAAGAAGCGTTACAACCATCACGACATAAGTCGCCGTGTTGATTAGAAAAGATGGTCCTGTGCCGTACTGATAAATCAAGAAACCACTTAGCGCTGGCCCGATAAGACGTCCAGCATTGAAGTTTGCGGAGTTCAAACTAACTGCGTTAGCAAGGTCTTCTTTTCCGACTAGCTCACTTGTAAAGCTAACTCGGATAGGTGAATCGATCGCGGTGAAGACCCCGACAAGAAAAGCTAGCGCGTAAACATGCCATAGCTCAACGGAATTTGTAATTACAAGAACTCCCAAGAATACCGAAGCTAATCCAGCGCCTAAGTTGGTAAGCAGCAGAAGCTTTCTCTTGTTAAAGCGATCTGCAAGCAATCCACCATAAAGCGATAAAAGCATTGCGGGGAGAAACTGCAATGCTGTCACAAAACCCAAGGTAGTTGCATCGTTATGTGTGAGTTCTAAAACTAACCAGTCTTGAGCGACTCTTTGCGTCCATGTTCCAATGTTTGAAAGGGCGTTGGCTGGGTAGAGTATCCGAAAGTTGCGATGTTTGAAAGAGCGCAACGAAGAGTTAGTGGACACTAGTCCAATCTACCTTGCGGTAGTTTTGAATCATGAATCTAAGACAAGTTGCGCTCGGTTGTGAAGATCTAACTAGAGCGCAGGACTTCTATACACGTTTATTAGGTAAAGAACCGATGGCTGTCTTTGCTCAGCCAGGCTTCTGTTTCTTCGATCTTGGTGGAACTAGACTCCTTATCGAAATTGGTGGACCTAAATCCCTTATCTATATCGGTGTTGATGATGTTCGGGAATCTGTTCGTTCACTAAAAGAACGCGGCTTTGCTATCAAGCACGAACCACATGTCGTATTTCCAGACCCTGACGGTCTATTCGATAGTCCCGGCAATGAGTGGTTAGCTTTCATCGAAGACTCCGAAGGCAACATGGTTGGACTTATGTCTAGGGAGCGAATCTAGTATTCCTCAGGCTTATCAGGCATCTTTCTCATTGTTCTAAGCGGTGAGAACAACACAAAGCATGCGCTAAATAGCCCCAAGATAACGCCAATCCAAATAGTGGACAGCACGCCAAAGACAGTGCCCAAAATACCTGCTATCAAAGCTCCAATTGGCATTGAACCCCAGACCATAAACCTGATCGAGGCATTCATTCGGCCAAGTAGATGCTCAGGGCACAAACGCTGTCTGGCGGTTACCTGAGTGATGTTATAGGTCAAGGCTAGGAAGGATGTGAAGAAGGATTGAGCAGCGAGGGGAATGATTGAGTACTGGTGCGGGATATACCAAGCCAATGGAATAAAGAATTGCACTAATCCGCTTGCAAGCGCTGATAGAACAACCAAGGGACCTTCACCGACTAGTTTGATTAGTTTCGGTGTGGCAGTAGCGCCAAGTAATCCACCAATGGAGCCGATGGACATCAGAATTCCAAAGCCTGCGGTGCCCAAATTTAGAAACTCAGGCTTCAGTAAATACAGCGCAAACATTGTGCCCACGACAGTGCCGAACATATTTGAAGTTGATGTCGTGAATGAGATGGCCCTGATCAGTTTTTGATTCCAGACAAACTTTAGACCTTCACCGATTTCGTGAACAATTGGCTTGCGGTCAGTTTTAGGTTTTGGCTGTTCGCGGTCTTTGATAAACCAAAGTGAAACAGCTGATACTAAGAAAGATACGGAATCTATTACCAGTAACACGGGAGCTTTCAGAAAGGTTAACAAAGCACCGACAATGCCAGGACCTGCAATACCTGATATCTGACCCGAGATTTCCAATCGTGCATTTCCAATACCGATGTATTCCTTCGGCAGAAGAATCGGAATATAACTCTGGTAAGAAACATCAAAAAATACGGTTGCAACGCTAATCACTGCACCAACAATCATGAGATGGTAGACATTTAATACACCGAGCATCCAAAGGATTGGAATTACAGCAACCGCTAGCATGCGAACTAAATCAGCAACTAGCATCACTTGTCTTTTGATCCAGCGATCAACCAATGCACCAGCGAGTAATCCAAAAACTAGGAACGCCGATGTATCGGCTGCGTTTAGAAGCCCCATCTGGAATTCATTGGCATGGAGGTAACTAACCGCCAGAACGGGGAACGCTAAACCAGTTATCTGGGAGCCCACAACTGAAACCGACTGTCCTATCCAAAGAGATAGAAATCCAGGTTGCTTAATTACGCTTGCGTTTTTTGCCATCAGTTAAAAATAACAACCGCAGCTCAAAAGAACCGCGGTTGTTATTAGTTTGAAGTATTTATTTTTTTGCGGCGCGTTGGTTGCTAAGGCCAATTCCAAACGCTCCAGCAGCAGCAACAAGAACGCCAAGAGCTGCTAGAAGGTTGGAGTTACTCTCAACAGAAGGTTGAGCTAAGCCATTGGCTGACATTAGGTCGTATCCCTTTTCCATGATCGGGACGCCGTTCTCATCAACTGGACCACTGTTATACATGACGTCTTGGCAAGCAACACCCACACCGTTCTCATCTACAGGAGTTGAGCAATCGTTTGCTGGTTCAATTGGTTCTGCGCTAGTCAAAGATGGGACAGCACTTCTTGAACAGATGTAAGCAGTTGCATTACCTTCAGCGTCAACTGTAGTTGCACAACCGTTCTCATCAAGTTGCTGCTCGTCAGCACCGTTCTCACTGTATGCAGAGATGTCTTCTGAGTAGGTTGTTGCGATCGGCTCACAAGTACCCGATGATCCATCGCTGTTGTATACCGCTTCATAGCCACCGGCGCAGTCAATAATGATCTGATTATCGGCAGGGGCATCTACTGCTTGAGCTGCCCCAGCAGAAATGCCTGCGAAGCCAAGTGCGAATAAACCGATTACTGCAATCTTTTGTAGTTTCATAAGAATCTCCCTCAGTGAATAGTTTCAGACTACTCCTGAAATAAACACTTTTGGATATCGGTAGGCTGTGAATATCCCCAAAACAAGAAAGACGTCATGACTGAACCAAAATTGCTGTGGTCCCAAGAATTCAACCAAATTGCGGGAACAACGCCTGACGCTCAAGTATGGGGTAGAGATTTAGGGGATGGCACGAGCCATGGGATTCCAGGCTGGGGTAATAACGAATTACAGGTTTATACGGACCAGAACGCCTATACAAACGGCCAGAGTCTCGAGATCGAAGCTAAACAGATTACTGATGGCTCCCAAGGAGATGCATACTACGGTCCTGTCCAATGGACTAGCGCTCGCCTAGTGACTAAGAACAAAATGCACGTCAAATACGGACGTATTGCCATCAAGGCAAAGGTGCCTGCAGGTGCCGGGCTATGGCCAGCTTTCTGGATGCTGGGCGAACCAATGGATGTTCAAGGTTGGCCACTAGCTGGTGAAATAGACATCATGGAGTGGGTTGGTAAGAAACCACTTGAAGCGCTTGGGACTTTGCACGGTCCTGGTTATTTTGGAGATAACGGTTGTGGCGGAAAGTTAACGGCAGAGACCCCTCTTTCAGATGACTGGCATGAATTCTCCATCACTTGGAAACCAAATGAGATCACCTGGTTCGTTGATGAGCAGCAATACTTCCAAGCAACTCCAGAAAGTGTTGTCCCCAATCAGTGGGTTTATGAACACCCTTACTACCTTCTGCTAAATCTTGCAGTTGGTGGAAATTTAGGTGGACCATTGGCGGAAGACCTGCCATCAAGCAACAAGCTATTAGTTGAATACATAAGAATTTTTGAGTTTGAGGGACACGGAGAAATTCTGTGGATCAACAATTAGTCGCACTGTTCTTAACAGTCGCTGTTGCTAGCGCTGTTGAGATGGTTGAAGCAGCCACGATTGTTCTAGCTCTGGGTGCGTCAAGAGGTTGGCGCTCCGCAATCGTTGGATCTGTAGTGGCACTTGTAACGCTCGCATTAATTGTTGTAATCGGGGGACCATCAATATTGCTTGTCCCCATTGAACTACTTCGACTACTTGTCGGCGTTCTACTATTAGTTTTTGGTCTCCAATGGTTACGTAAAGCAATTCTCAGGGCTACTGGTTTTAAAGCCCTTCACGATGAAGAGAAGATTTTTCAGGCGGAGTTAGATTCAGCAAAGACGGCAGAAAAGGTAAATATCTTTTCTGGTTTGGATAAGTATTCATTCACACTTTCTTTTAAGACAGTATTACTTGAAGGCTTTGAGGTTGTGTTTATCGTTCTCACTTTCGGTGCACTAAAGAACTCTCTCGTTACGGCAACGATTGCCGCTTTCGTGTCGTTAGTGGTGGTTGCGGCCGCAGCTTTCGCAATTAGAAAGCCACTAACCAAAGTTCCAGAAAACACAATGAAGTTCGTAGTTGGAACCATGGCAACCACATTCGGAATCTTCTGGACAACAGAGGGTCTAAGAATCGAATGGCCATTTGCAGATCTAGCATTAGTGCTAATTGCAGGGTTAGTAGTAATTATTTCCTTCAGCTGCATTCTTTGGTTGCGGACGAAGACTCCAGGTAAGAAAGTAAACAAGAAGAGCGAGCGAGTTCTAACGCCAGCGCTAAGAGCATTGAAAAGCTCGCTCGAGTTTATTTACGATCTAATAATTGGCGATGAGTTCGTTACTGGAGTTAGCTTGTGGTTGCTTGTCACCGTCGCAACTCTGATTGCAGTACCCACAACTGCTTGGTATTTAGTCCTGGCATTCTTTATTGTTATTTTGCCCATCGGTTTGCTTAGACAGGTCTCGTTTGAGGGTCGAAAATAAAACAGGCTTTGACTTAGCCCAAAATAGATAACTTTGTTTCCGATTGGTTGACAAAATTACGTCAGCAACTTTGAATTCCAAAATATATAAAATTTCTCGTTCCTGCGACTTTCCACAGAGTTAAAGCGTGTTCCCGTTTAAGTGGATAATATCGGTTATGGATGCAAACGCATGGGGCTTGATCAAAGTCAGGTAGTTTTACACTATGGTAACTAAGCAACAACCCGAACACATTGAATCGGCATGGAACTGGTTTGTCTCTAAGTATGAGAAGCAGGGATATAGGTCTCTAAACCAGTTTGCGATCGCAACAGGAATGCAGAAATCAAGCCTGAGCCGCTATTTCCACCTAGAACGTGAAATTCCTTCTGGAACTATTGGCAAGTTGTGTAAAGAGCTAAAGGTGTCTCCAGAGGAGCTACTAAAGGCTGTCGGCGCGCTTGGCTGGCCGGCAAAACTTACTCGCTCTCGGAAATAAGCAAGTGTCTTCCTTGTTCTAGGAAGTCCCTTTCACAGTCATTTTCGGCCCAGAGTTTTATAACCCTGGTTAGTACCTGTTCGTGCAGTACGCCCTCGCACGCTCCCTGAAGCACTTCTTTCGGGGTGCCCATCTGCAGAATAACTCGCAGAATGCCTGGTTCACGTAGCTCAAAGGCCGGGATTGTCGGCCCTTTCATGGCTAGAATTTCAATCTTCAAACTGTCCCCGGTCTTGCTCGGTGGTCAATATCCCCGTTGGGGAACATCCCAAACATTTTATGACCCCCGTCCGACATTTAGGGGAAATAGCCGTTTTTGGGCTCAATTCTTCTCATGCGAGAATAGAGCCATGACTATACATACACACGTTGCAACCCTTCATACCAACCACGGAGCCATCAAGGTCAACCTGTTTGGCAATCATGCCCCTAAGACCGTAGCCAACTTTGTCGGCCTAGCTGACGGCTCTAAAGAGTGGGTTCACCCTAAAACCGGCGCAAAGCAGACAGACACCCCGCTATACAACGGTGTGATCTTTCACCGCATCATTCCAGGCTTCATGATCCAAGGCGGTGACCCAACCGGAACCGGCATGGGCGGTCCTGGCTATAACTTCGGAGATGAGATCTCTGAGCAGAACTTCAATGACCCATACAAGCTAGCGATGGCTAACGCTGGCCCTGGTACCAACGGATCACAGTTTTTCATTACCGTTGCTCCAACCGGATGGCTCTATGGCAAGCACACCGTCTTTGGTGAAGTAGCTGATGAGGATTCAAAGAATGTAGTTGATGCAATTGCAGCAGTTGACACTGGTGCTAATGACAAGCCAAAAGCAGATGTTGTAATCGAATCTATTTCTGTTGAAGCGGTTGCATAACTAAGTGAGCCTAATCACAACCTGTTACAAGCACCCCGATCGCGAGACCGGGGTGTCTTGTCAACGTTGTGACAAATACATTTGTGTTTCATGTGCAACTCCTGGTGCAGTTGGTTTCTTGTGTCCAGAAGATGCAAAAGTTCGCGTAAAGGTTCCGCGACCAAGTTTTACTAAGTCCCCCTTTCAAGCAGCACCGGTCACAATTGTTCTAATTGCGATCAACATCCTCGTATACATCGCCGAGCAACTAGTACCTGGGTTGGTAGAACAACTCGCGTATGCAAAGTTCTGGCAAGGCAGTGAGTACGGAAGTTTGATTAGAGTTCTAACCTCAAGCTTTACTCACAGCACCGATCAGATTACTCACATTCTTTTTAACATGTACTCGCTCTATGTTTTAGGAACGATTATCGAGCCAATGATTGGCAAGCTTCGCTTTCTAACTCTGTATTTATTGGCAGCATTCGGTGGCGGTATCGGAGTTTTACTTCTGGCTGACTTGGGAGTTAGCGTAGTAGGAGCTAGCGGTGCGATTTTTGGTTTGATGGGCGCATACCTAATCCTTCTTCGCGCACTAAAACTAGATGCTAGCCAGATGTATATCTTGATTGGCATTAACTTATTTCTAGGATTCTTACCTGGTATCGCTTGGCAAGCTCACGTAGGTGGATTAGTTGTTGGAGCGGCAGTTGCGTATGTGTTATCTAAAACTAGAAGACGCGAGCAGCAATCAATGCAAATTGGATTACTTGTTGGAATTGTTGTAGTTCTAGCAGGGCTGTGGATCTACGGTAATTCTTTATTACCTATTGGCTAATTACTTCCAGCGAGTTAAGAAGCCGAAGCCAACCATCATCAAACCAAAACCGATAATGATGTTGCCTGCACCTAGGTTGATTGGAGTGCCACCACCTAGTGGGTATAGAGTCTGGCTGATGTAGTAAACCATGATCCAGATAAGCCCAAGAATCATCAGGCTTAGGGTCACTGGTAGGAACCAAGCAGGGTTAGCACCATCTGACTTCTTGGATACCTTGACGGAGTCAGGGACCTCAGGCTTGGCTGGACGCTTACGTAGGTTAGTTGGTTTCTGTTCGTTTTCAGACATGGGGTAATTCTAATACGCCAATTCTCCTAACAAGTTAGGCTTTAAAACCTAATGGTCAAGATCCTCGTTCTAGATAACTACGATTCCTTCGTCTATACCCTCAACGGGTATCTTCAGCAGCTTGGAGCTGAGACAGAGGTTCTTCGCAACGATGTGGTACCTGAAAGCCAACTACCTGAATTACTAGCCAAATATGATGCTGTCTTGCTATCTCCAGGCCCTGGGACACCAGCGGCTGCAGGCCTGAGTATCGCAACTGTAAAACTTTCCCTTGCTACCGGTAAACCCATATTTGGTGTTTGCCTAGGTCACCAGGCTATTGCTGAGGCCATGGGCGCAACTGTGACAAATGCTGAAGAACTTATGCACGGTAAAACAAGCTTGGTTTATCACGATGACACTCTTATCTATAAAGATGTCCCAGAACCTTTCACAGCAACTAGATATCACTCACTTGCTGTTGTTACTGAGACAGTGCCAAAAGATTTACTTATCACAAGTAAAACTGCTGGCGGAGTAATCATGGGATTGCAGCACAAAACTTTGCCTATTTACGGAGTGCAATTTCATCCGGAGTCAGTTCTTACTCAGGGTGGCTACCAGATGTTGGGTAACTGGTTGGAATCTATCGGGCTCAAAGGTGCTGCAACCAAAGCGAAGAGCTTAAACCCGTTGGTAAACCTTTAACCAATACATTCAAGAGTCAAAACAATTGTTTGACCTTGAGGCTGGATTCCCGGCTGAATAGATTGTGCAATAACAGTTGTTCCTGCAGTTCCTGTGCAACTAGCTGCAAGATCAGTTTGAACAATGTAACCAACAGTTGGTGAAGATAACTGAGCGCTGGCATCAATCAATTCAAGATTGACGACGTCAGGAACTGTTACCGTTCCTGTTGAAATTACAAGATTCACAACAGATTTTGCTGGTACAGAAATATTTGGCAACGGATCAGATGAGATAACTAGGTTTTGGGCTACTGTTGCAGAATCTGATTGAGTGATTGTTCCAAGAACTAGACCTGCAGTATTAAGAGCAGTCAACGCATCTGCTTCAGTCATGCCAGTTAAATCTGGCATCATCACCTGTTCTTTACCTGCAGAAACCAAAACAGTAACAGTTGTCTTTGCCCCTACCTGCTGGCCAGCTGGGGGATCAGTTGAAATCACTAAACCACTTTCAACGGTGTCACTCATTTGAAGTTGTTTATCAACTAAAAGGTTCTGTCCTGTCAGAGTGGAATATGCCTCGTCATAGGTTTTACCAATAACGTTGGCAACAGCAATCTTGTTGGTGCCATTGCCACCGAAGTTAAAGATGGCTCCACCGCTGGCAATAATCCAAACCAGTAGACCAAGAAGTAATACCGAGATACCACTGCCGAAACCCCAGATTAGGGCAGCTGAAGGAGCATCAGCGCTGCTCTTAGTCTTTGTTGTGTCGATTACCTGGGTAGGGCCGGTAGCAAAGCCCAGCTGGCTAAACCCATCATCCTCAGCGGAATCCATAACGATAGTTTCATCAGAGGCTGCAACTACTGGCCTGCTAAATTCTTGGGTAGCCTCTTCATTTGCAGAAGCAAGAAGTTCTTCGAATGGGTCGACTGTGGGTAATACCGGGGCAACCACCGTCTCAACAATTGGCTCCATAGGCGCAGTTGCTGGCTGGACATCATCAGACCAAGTAGAAACAGATTGACCTAGGACAGCCGCTGCTAAAGCTGATCTAAATTCACTTGCTGATTGGAATCGCTGGTTTCGCTCTTTGCTAAGAGATTTCATGACTACAGAATCAATGGCTAGAGAAATACTTGGGTTAAGCACTGTTGGTGACGTTGCTGTTTCACTTACGTGTTGGTAGGCAACTGAAACAGCTGTGTCACCAGTAAACGGTGGGCGACCGGTAAGCATTTCGTAAAGCAATACACCGGTTGAGTAAAGGTCAGTTCTGTGATCAACAGTTTCACCTCTAGCTTGTTCTGGCGAGAAATATTGAGCAGTTCCAACTATCCCGTTGGTCTGAGCAAGAGTTGCTGATGAATCACTAACTGCTCTAGCAATACCAAAATCCATGACCTTGATTGCATTAGCATCTGTGATCATTACGTTTGCAGGTTTGATGTCTCGGTGAATAACCCCAGCTGCATGCGAAAACTCAAGTGCAGTTAATACACCTGTTGCATACGCGATAGCTTCTTGTTGAGTGAGTTTTCTTTGACGAAGAATATCTCGTAGGACTTCACCGCGCACTAATTCCATAACAATGTATGGAAGGTGTCTTTCAACACCATTGCTATCAACACTTATCTCATCGCCTGCGTCATAGACCCTAACGATTGTTGGGTGCGCCATTCGAGCAGAAGCCTGTGCTTCCTGGCGGAACCTAGCTTCGAAACTTGAGTCAGCAGCAAGGTCAGCCTTTAGTAATTTGATTGCGACAGTTCTACCAAGTCTGGTATCGACTCCGGAGTAAACCTCAGCCATGCCACCACGACCAATGAGCTGACCTAATTCATAGCGTCCAGCGATGATACGCGCTGAGTCGTTCATCGGTAGCTCCATTCGAGGTTGTGCGGATTCCTTAAGTTTATCTTTGGGAATTGATTTGAAACATAGACTTAGCCTTTAGTTCACAACTGTGTTTGGGTCTGGTTCTTGTTGGTAATAGTAAACCTGAACAGTGCTTCCCTTAACTACACTCCCAAGTGGAGTGATGTCGTAGACCTGAGATATCCGAGGATCATCAGCAGGCACTGTAGTTCCTGCTATCGGATCCACTTCAAGACCTAGCTGGGTCAATTGAGGAACAACAAGGGAGACATCTAGCTCTTGGTAGTTGCTCAATAGGACCACTACAGTCTCATCTGTTTTGGTAGGTGTCGGTGTCGGAGTTTGGCTAGCTGTTTGTGAAGGTGATGGGCTAGGGCTAAGAGTTGGCTTTGGAGCGACTAGACCAGCCCAAGTAATCACGGCAATAGTGCTCAAGAGAATTACAACTAACGCTATCCAAGGCCACACCGCTGGGACAGGTGCGGTTGGCTTAGTGTCGGTGTCGATGACAGTGGTCTCATCACTAACTTCGATTGTGGCAGGCGGGATAACCGCGTTGATTGGAATATCCCCCGGGGCATTGGATAGGAGAGCTTCAGCTCTAGCAGCTAGTGCTAACGCAGAACTGGGACGCTGGTCAGGCTTCTTAGCCATACAGTCCATAACCAGTTTCTGTAGTTTGGTATCGATGTGTTCTGGCAGAGGCGGTGGGCTCTCATTGATCTGCGCCATGGCGATAGCCATCTGGGTCTCACCTTTAAACGGTCGCTTACCCGCTAACGCTTCGTAGGCAACAATGCCCAGTGAGTAAATATCTCCCGATGCGCTAGCAGGCTTACCGGTTGCCTGCTCTGGCGCTAAGTATTGAACAGTTCCCATGACTTGGCCGGTTTGGGTAAGTGAGACCTGGTTAGCAACACGAGCAATACCGAAGTCAGTAATTTTCACTTGACCGTCGGGAGATATCAAAAGGTTGCCTGGTTTGATATCTCGGTGAACCAGACCTTCTCTGTGGGCTGCATCAAGAGCTAAAGCCGTCTGAGCGATGATTGAAATCACTTGTTGCTCAGGGAGAGTCTTCTCTCTTTCTAGAATTGACGACAGTGATTCACCAGGGACCAACTCCATAACTAGATATGCACTACCGTCATCTTCACCGTAGTCATAAACGTTTGCAATGCCATCGTGATTAATCATGGCTGCATGCTTTGCTTCGGTTCTAAATCTTTCAACAAAATCAGGATCACCCATGTATTGCTGTTTCAAGATCTTGATTGCAACCTGACGAAGAATTACTTCATCCTGTGCTTGCCAAACTTCACCCATTCCACCAGTTGCAATTCGCTTAACTAGTCGGTAGCGATCACCGTAAAGTTTTCCTTCTTCTGGTTTCATTTACCTAACACCGCCTGCATTACTTTCTTAGCGATAGGGGCAGCAACAGAATTACCTCGACCTGATTGACCGAACCCACCACCGTTTTCAACAACAACTGCGATAGCCACCTTTGGATTCTTTGCTGGAGCAAAGCCCGTAAACCAAAGTGTGTATGGTTCACCAACACCATTTTCTGCTGTCCCAGTTTTACCAGCAACTTCAACACCAGGAATTCTGGCATTAGAGCTAACCCCAGAAGCAACTGCTGCAATCATCATCTTCTTAACGGACTCGGCAGTACTAGTACTGATTGATCTTCTAATCTCTGTCGGTTTGGTTTGCTGCAGCAGGGTTAGGTTGGATGTGAAAATTTGATCGACTAGATATGGCTGCATTTGAATACCATCATTTGCAATAGCTGATGCGACCATGACCATTTGTAATGGGCTAACCCGAACATCGAATTGGCCAAACGAAGATAGACCAGTTTGTGAATCATCCATGCCAGTGGGATAAACACTGGGAGTTGACTTCATTGGAATTGTTACGGTTTCACCAAAACCAAACTTTTTGGCTTGAGCTGCAATTGCATCTTGACCTAAAGCAATACCAAGTTGAGCAAATGGAATATTGCAGGAGAGTTTTAGAGCTGTTGCTATAGAAACCTTAGGTGCTCCACCACAATTACTTTCACCAGAGTTAGTGATGGTTGTCTTCGTGCCGGGAAGAGTGTATTTGCGTGGGTTAGGCAATGTACTCTGTGGGGTGTATTTACCTGATTCAAACGCAGCTGATGCAACTACCAACTTAAACACTGATCCTGGTGCGTATAGGTCTCCACCGATAGCCCGGTTGATTAGCGGTGCGTCTTTTCTAGTTAGTAGTTTCTTGTAATTTGCAGAAGCATCAGCGGTGTTGTGGGTAGAGAGTAAGTTGGCATCAAAGCCAGGCTTAGAAACCAGAGCAATTATCCTGCCGGTGGTTGGATCCATTGCTATGACTGCGCCTTTGTTGTTGCCCAGAGCATCCCAAGCGACTTGTTGAACCTTCTCATCGATGCTGAGTTCAACTGAAGCGCCTGTAACCGGGTTACCTGAAAATAGGGCATTTAGCTGTTCAAAGAACTGTGCTGAGTTATCTCCACGCAGGGAGTTATCTAAGTAGTTCTCTAATCCAGTCCTACCTTGATATAGCGAGTAGAAGCCCGTGATGGCGCTGTATTGCTCCCCAGTATATTTTCTTAGGAAGTGGTAAGCGTCATTAGATGAGTTTGATTCAGCAATTGGGTTGTTATCAACCAGGATGGCACCGCGTTGAGTTTTATAGCCATCGAAGACAGCCCTTTGGTTTCGAGAATCATTGTTTAGAGAGTCTGCGTTAACTACCTGCATAGCGCTAGCTGCAATAAAGAGGGATAAGAACATCAAGAGAATGACATTGGCAACTCTTCTTATTTCTGGAGTCATCTAGTTCACCGTCCCAGCTTTAGGGAGGGTGTCAGAAAGACGTAAAAGCAAGGCGATGATGATCCAGTTTGCAACTAGTGATGAACCACCGGCAGCTAGTAGTGGTGTGGTGAGTCCCGTTAATGGCACAACTCTAAAGACTCCACCGATAACAATGAAAACCTGAAGCGCAATTACGAAACCTAGACCAACTGCCAACAATTTACTGAAGTCATCAGAGTGAGCATTTGCAACTCTTAGTGCTCTAGCAACTAATAGCAAATACATTGCAAGCACTGCAAAGATTCCAACAAGACCGAGCTCTTCGCCAATAGCAGAGACGATGAAATCACTGTTTGCTAACGGAACAATTTGCGGTAACCCACCACCTAATCCAGTACCGAATAAACCCCCGTGTGCTAAACCGAACATAGATTGCACAATTTGGTAGGAACCACCAACAGCGGAATAGTTTGCATCGTTTAGAGGATCTAACCAACCATCTAAGCGCCCACCAACATAACTCATGAACTTGGATGCGATTACTGCACCACTGACGAACATGATTAGGCCAACAAAAACATAGAACGCTCTAGCGGTAGCGACGTAAATCAAGACAAGGAACAAACCAAAGTAAAGTAGAGAAGTTCCAAGATCTCTTTGTAAAACCAATACCGCAAGCGATGCCAACCAAATGAAAGCTATAGGGCCAAGTTCTCTTGCTGGTGGAATACGAATTCCCAAAACTTTACGACCAACAACAGCGAGAGATTCTCTTCTTGAAGTTAGATAGCCGGCAAAGAAAATAGTTAATGCAATTTTTGCTAATTCACCTGGTTGAAAACTCAGTGGCCCAAGGTTCACCCAAAGGTGCGCACCACTGACTGTTTTACCAATTACAGGAAGCAGTGGAAGAACAAGTAAGAGAGCACCAACCGCCATAGAAATGTATATGTATTTGCGAAGTGACAGGTGGTTCTTGATGCCCCAGAGAATCGCACCTGCGATGAGCATCGCAACCGCCATCCAAATAACCTGTCGTTGACCAACTGTTCTATCTAGATCTGCCATGGGTTTAGCCAAGTCGAGTCGATAGATCATGACAATCCCGAGACTATTTAGGAAAAAACCAATCGGCAATAGCAATGGATCGGCATCACTGGCTTTCAGACGTAAAAGAAAGTGAAAACCAAGTGCTAGTACTACTGGAACGCTCCAGAAGAACCAAGCTTCAGGATTTAGCACCTGGATGGTTGCGAGTTGAACTTGGGCTAACGCGAAAGCATAGACACCGAACGTAAAGAGCAACATGATCAGCTCAAGGTTGCGCTTAGCGGGCATCACCCGAACTCTTTTTGGTTTAGCCATTATCAACGCTCGAAGCGATCTGACTGAGCTTGAGTTTGGCATCGGCTAAAGAGTCAGCTGAGATGCTTCGTTGAAGCAGATCTTTTTGAAAATCAGGAAGTGAGTCAACATTCAAATCTGATTTGTCATAGAGGTGTGAGAACCCAAAACCACCGAAGCTTTCCTTGATTCCCTGGTAAATGGCAACCTTGCCATCTTGGACGCCGAGGTAATACCTAGTTTGCGTGTATGAGTAAATACCCCAGACGCTAGCTCCAGCAACAGCTGCAAGCAGCAAGAAGAAGAACAAACCTCTTAGTTTCCAGTTACGGACTTTACCGCCAAATTCCTTCACTGCTTGAGCAAAGGCGGGATCATCCACACCGAGATATTCCTCTTTACCAGCAGAGTTTCTAAAGGAATCAAGCCAGGCCTTAGGGCTAAAAATCTCTAGGATCCTGCCTGCGCTATTGGGTTTGATAACTACTTCATTAGCAGCAGAGCCCAACCAGGTGACTCCTTGGGATGGGAGGTCTTCATCCGATTCAAATACCTCAACCAAAATGACAGTTACGTTATCCGGTGCGCCATATTCTTTAGCTTCATCAATAAGTAATCCAGCAGCCTCATCAAGATCAGAGACTTTCATGTTCTCCTCGATGATTGCGTTAGGGACAACACCGCATAGACCATCAGAGCAAAGTAGGAAACGGTCGCCTGGTAAAACATTCAGTGGGTAAACATCAAACTGGGGCTCATCGGATGCATCACCAAGTACTCGCATTAGGACGTTTCTGCGGGGGTGATACAGAGCCTCTTCCGCTGTGATGCGACCGGTGTCAACAAGTGTTTGAACAAAGGTGTGATCTTTTGTAATTTGATTCATCACACCATCGCGAAGTAAATAGACCCTTGAATCGCCAATGTGAGCAACTGTTGCACTAACCCCCGTGAAGATTAGGGCATCCATAGTCGTGCCCATGCCTGAAAGATATGTGTATTCCCGAACAGTGTTGGTTAGTTTTTCATTTGCACTTTGCATCACTTCAAGTAATGTGCCAACTGCAAGATCTGAATCATCATAAACATCGTCTACTTGAGCAACCAGCTGCGTTGCTAATGCTGATGCAATATCTCCTCCAGCGTGCCCACCCATACCGTCAGCAACTACAAAGAGATTTACACCCGAATAACCAGAGTCTTGATTACTACTTCTGATTTTTCCTCGGTCACTTTTTGCAGAGCTTAGGTACTTGTATGCCATGGCTAACCGCGCAATTCAAAGGTCGTCTTACCAATACGAATTTGCATATCTCGTTTAATCGAAACTGGAGCTCCGATGCGCTGACCATCAACGTAAGTTCCATTAGTTGAATTTAGGTCTTGGAGTAACCAGCCATCATCAACTTTCTGAATACGAGCATGCTGCGATGAAACATAGTCATCATCTAAAACAAAATCACTGTTAGGAGCTCTACCGATTCTGATTTCTCTTCTATCGAGAACTAGATCGGTACCGATTAGTGGTCCAGCGATAACTACCAACTTCGTTGGCAAACTATTCATCGCAGACACTACAGTGGCTGATTCTGGCGCTGAAGAAAAGTCAGCAATGTTAGTTAGTCCGGTAGTAGGTGATGAAACAGCGGTCGGAATATTCTTTTCAACTACTCGAGATAACACTCTTTCACTAAACAGATCAGCTCGGATAATCGAAATGATGCTCAGAATGAATAACCAGAGGACAAGCAAGAAACCTGCTCTAACAATAAATAGTGCGAGTTCACTCACGAGAGATTCTCATTCTTTGCAATAACTCTAAAAACAAAGACTGTTCGACCTGCTTCGATTGTGCTATCCGCAGGAAGTATCTGAGTCTTAACCGATCGACCCGCTAACTTAGTTCCATTAGTTGACCCCAGGTCTTCAATTGTTGCGGAATTTCCATCCCAGTTAATTGCAAAGTGAACTCTGGAAAGACCAGAATCATTCACTTGGATATCAGCAGCAGCGTCTCTTCCAATGGTGGTTCTTGATTTGGCTAAGAGATAACGCTTGCCCCCAAAGTCGATGGCTGGTGCCCAGGCAACAGTTTCCATCTGGATTGCAGTACTAGAAGCACTCACCTGCAACTGACCTAGAGCCAATGAACCTAGTGCCTCGACTTGAATGTCTAAATCACCGCCGAATTGGTAGCGCTGCTTCTTGGCGTGGGCCAAAAGCTGCTTTTTGACTTCAGCGACTAGGTTTTCACCCATCGGTCTGAGTCGTGCGTAGTCCGCCTGAGAAAGCTGAACTAGGTAGCCATTAGGGGCAAGAATTCGCTCTCGATCAACCACCGCTGCCCCGGCATCCATCTTGGCCTTTATCGCGGCACTGATTTCAACGGGCTGTATTTGTGATTTGAAGGCTTTAGAGAAAGCGCCATTCACGAAACGCTCAAGGCGACGCTCAAATTTCTCAATAAGACCCAAAACGTATCCTCACTCGCTCTGAAACAAGTTTAAGGTCAATAGCCCAAAGTCTGATAGAAACCTGCCAATTAGGTTAAGTGAACCTGAATTCCGGTGAGTGAATGTAAGGGATTGAATAGGTTAGTCCTGTCAGCACCAAACGAAAGGCAAAGAAATGAACCTAAGAAACAGAGTTGCACTTATTGCAACTTCAGCCGTAACCGTTGGAGCGATTGTTATCGCTGGACCAGCTTTAGCGCACACTAAGCCAGGACCAAAGGCAACAACCAGTCCAGCTGTTTCCGCAACACCTGCACCTTCAGTTACCCCACCGACATTCGGTGGTCCAAATGGAGACGGTGACAAAGATGGAGGCAGACACGGTCGCGGTGACCACGGACCTAAGGGAAAATTCGCGCCAATAACTCAGACGGTGACAGTTGATGTTCCGGCAACAGGCTCATACCAATTACTTGTTACTGAAGTAAAGCCTGCTAACGCTCCAGCAAAACCTGTTGGTGCTCCAGATCGTCCTGATCACAGTTTCACAGTTCCTGTTACTGGTACTGGCTCACAAACAATTACTTTGAACTTGCCTCACCCAGGCGATTACACAGTTTCTCTAGCGAGTGTTGTTTCCACACAAAACATCACAATCGCACCACCAGCAAAATAAGTTCCATTCCTCTCCGGTTAGTTAAAACTAAACCCCAGAACTTAAGGTTCTGGGGTTTAGTTTTTAAGCAACTTCGTGTTTGCGCTTACCGCGAGTATGAGTTGGGCTGCAACCTAAGTTTTCTGGTTTAGCTGCGCAGTCGTCACATAAAAGAATTAGGTCTCGGCAACCAAGCGATGTGCAATTTCTAAAGTGTGATGTTGGCGCGGAGCACTTCTCACATTCACCAATAGTTTTTGCATCGTCAGTGAAGTTGATATTCAATCTGTCATCAAAGACATAAAGTGATCCTTCCCAAAGCGAAGAATCACCCTGAGATTCCCCATAGCGGACAATGCCACCATCGATTTGGTAAACCTCTTTAAAACCATTTTCAATCATGATCGCGCTTAGAATTTCACAGCGAATACCACCGGTGCAGTATGTGACTACAGGACGATCTTTAATGTCGTCATATTTACCGCTTTTAATTTCAGCAACAAAGTCATGAGAAGTTTGAACATCAGGAACGATTGCGTTCTTGAATTTACCAATCTTTGCTTCAAAGGCATTTCTGCCATCGAAGAAGACAACTTCGTCTCCACGTTCGGCTACAAGTTGGTCAACCGCTTTTGGTTTTAGATGCTTGCCGCCGTTTACGATGCCTCGCTCAGTCACCGTGATGGCGTCAGGGGCATTGAATGCTACTAGCTCGTTTCTCACCCGAACCTTTAGCTTGGGAAAATCATTGCCGGTGCCCATTGACCATTTGAAGTCAATCTTCTTGAAACCGGTGTATTGCTTAGTGGTCTTTACATATTTCTTTAGGGCTGACATGTCGCCACCTAAGGTGCCATTGATGCCGTGCTTAGAAATGAGGATGCGCCCTTTTAGGCCTAAGCTCTCGCAGAGGTTCTGCTGCCACAGCTTGACTGCCTCTGGGTCGGAGATCGGGGCAAAGCCGTAGTAAAGGATTATTTTTTGTAGTTCCACTCTTGTAATTGTAAAGATATATGGATTGCCCTAACAGCCCTAGGATTAACCTCATGACTAATACTC
>CANGIU010000020.1 GCA_947454255.1 Micrococcales bacterium | reverse complement strand
GTTGCTGCTGCACCTGCTGCTGCTGCTGAAGCTGCAGAAGAGAAGGACTCATTCGATGTAGTTCTAGAATCTGCTGGCGACCAGAAGATCCAGGTTATTAAGGAAGTGCGTGCACTGACTAACCTAGGTCTAGGCGAAGCAAAGGCCGTTGTTGACGGCGCTCCAGCAACCGTACTTGAGGGTGCTAACAAGGAGACTGCAGAGAAGGCTAAGGCTGCTTTAGAAGCTGCTGGTGCAAAGGTTACCCTTAAGTAATCCTCTTCACTGACAAAGAATTTCCCGTCTGAGTTAGCTCAGGCGGGTTTTCTTTTACTGGGTATTCTTGAATTATGAAGTATTACAACAACGTGGTCGAACTTATCGGCAATACCCCTTTAGTTAAGTTAAATAAGGTAACTGAGGGTATTGCCTGTACTGTTCTAGCCAAAGTTGAATACTTCAACCCTGGTGGGTCTATTAAAGACCGCATTGCAGAGAAGTTGATTGATGCTGCAGAAGCTGCCGGTCAACTAAAACCTGGTGGAACTATTGTTGAACCAACTTCAGGTAACACTGGTATTGGTCTCGCTCTTGTTGCTCAGCAAAGAGGTTACAAGTGCATCTTTGTTTTACCTGACAAGGTAGCGATCGACAAGATCAACACTCTAAAGGCTTATGGGGCAGAGGTAGTTGTTTGTCCAACCAACGTGGCTCACGAAGACCCTAGAAGTTATTACTCAGTTTCAGATCGTATTGCTAGAGAAACACCAGGAGCTTTCAAGCCTGACCAATACAGCAACCTAAATGGTCCTGCATCTCACTATGAATCAACTGGTCCTGAGATCTGGAAAGACACCGACGGTAAAGTCACTCACGTTGTTATCGGTGTTGGCACTGGTGGAACTGTTTCTGGTACTGGTAAGTATCTAAAAGAAGTTAGTAACGGTGCTGTTCAGATTATTGGTTGTGACCCAGCTGGTTCTGTTTACAGCAATGGTTCTGGTAGGCCGTACCTAGTTGAAGGTGTTGGTAGAGGAGATGACTTCTTACCCGGCGCCTATGACGATTCTGTAGTAGATGACTTTGTCCCAGTTCCTGATCTTGAATCCTTCATGATGACTAGAAGGCTAGGTAAAGAAGAAGGACTACTAGTTGGACCTTCTTGTGGCATGGCAGTAGTTGCTGCTCTCAAGATTGCTAAAGATCTACCTGCTGATGCAGTTGTAGTAGTTATTCTGCCTGATGGTGGAAGAGGATACTTGGCTAAGGTATTCAACGAGACCTGGCTTAGAACCTATGGCTTTATGCCAAGACTTGATACTGCAGTTGCAGATCTTGTAACTGGAACTCAGGAGAAGCCTCAGGTTGTAAGTGTGAAATCTACTGACACCATTGCTTCCGCTCTGGCTCTGAACTCTGAGCTTGTGGTGGTCTTTGATAATGCTCCTCCAGTTCGCTTTGGTGAGATCTCTGGAGTGCTTAGGTTAGAGCACCTCAAAGCAGGGTTAGCCTCAGGTGCATTCAAGGAGAGCGATCTAGTTTCTCTTCACATGGAGTCAAGACCTATTCCACTGGGGTATACCGACACTCTTGAAACTGCTAGGGAAGAACTCTCCGATACAGACTGCGCTCTGGTGCTTCGTGAGGGTGAAGTAATAGCACTTTTGACTCCCAGCCTTCTGCCATAGGGTTGAACTATGAACGAGTTTGAAACCAGAGCTATCCACACCGCTCAAGAGCCAGATCACCTAACCGGTGGTGTTATTCCTCCTATCCATATGACCACCACCCACAAGCAAGATGGTGTTGGCAATCTTCGTGATGGTTATGAATACAACAGAGCTGGTAACCCAACTAGAACTGCGTTGCAGGAAGCTTTAGCTTCTCTTGAGGGTGGAAGATTTGGACTTAGTTTCTCATCAGGATTAGCTGCTGAAGATGCAATCATCCGTGGGGTTATGAAGCCAGGCGATCACGTCATTTTGGCTAATGACATGTATGGCGGTTCATACCGACTATTTGCTCGTGTCTTTGCTCCTTGGGGTATTGAGTTCTCTATTGTCGATCTAAATGACTTTGCTGCATTAGAAGCTGCTTTCGTTGCAGGCAAGACAAAGATGGTTTGGATTGAGACTCCATCCAATCCGATGATGACCATCTTTGATATTGCTAAGGTTTCTGAGATTGCTCATGAGCACGGTGCTGTTGCTGTTGTTGACAACACTTTTGCAACTCCTTATCTGCAGAGACCACTAGAACTTGGTGCAGATATTGTTATTCACTCAACTACTAAGTATTTAGGTGGACATTCAGATGTTCTAGGTGGCGCTGTTGTTCTAAACGATGGTGAACTAGCTAAGAAGATCGAGTTCATTCAGTTTGCTGTTGGTGCTGTGTCCTCTCCTTTTGATGCTTGGCTTACCCACAGATCGCTAAAGACACTTGCACTACGTATGGATAGACACTGCTTCAATGCGCAATCAGTTGCGAACTACCTGGAAGCTCAGACTGCTCTTGTCTCAGCCGTTTACTATCCAGGTTTGGAAGATGCACCTGGGCATGATCTAGCCCGTAGACAGATGTCAGGTTTTGGTGGCATGCTTTCCTTCAAACTGGTTGGTGGTGAAGCTGCAGCTAAGAAGTTCTGTGAAAGTACTGAGTTGTTCACACTTGCTGAATCTCTAGGTGGTGTTGAATCATTGGTTAACTACCCAGCTGAAATGACTCATGCTTCGGCTAATGGAACTCCGATTGAAGTATCTAAAGACATTGTTCGGCTATCTGTTGGTGTTGAACACATCAGCGACATCTTGGCAGATATCGCTCAAGCTCTAGAGAAGATCTAAATGTCAGAACAAGACAGAGTCCAAGCAATCTACGATGAGTTTGCGAAGACTTACGATGAGCACTACTCGTCACCTGAATTTCAAGAAGAAGACATAGCCCTCTTTAAAATCCTTTCTCCTTGGGTTAGAGGCAAAGTATTGGATCTGGGTTGCGGAACAGGGCTAACCCTTTCTTATAACCAAATAGCAGAAGAGGACTATCTCGGTATTGATCCATCCGAAGGTATGCTCACAAAACTCAAAGCTAAATTCCCAGAGCACGCCACTTTGAACTCAACTTTTGAAGACTGGGACTTAGCAAACCCTGCTGGCAAGTTTGAAACTATCCTTGGCCTCTTTGGCGCACCCTCATACTTTGCTAAAGAGTCTTACGCTCGAGTGCTTGAAAGACTTAGCCCCAAAGGGCATTACTTCCTCATGTTCTATAAGCCTGGCTATTTCCCAGCACACATTTATAGCCCTGAAGACATTGAAGCTACCAAAGCCAGGATTGATTATGAGCTAATCAACTCCACCTTTGAAAACACCTTTATCTTCACTAATTACCTAGTGGCAACCAACATCCCCAAAGAGTTTCTGCCTTTGGGTAACAAGGCGTAAAACTAGCTAAACCAAACCCAAAAATAGGCAAGAATAGTCATATTCTTTCCACCCAATCTAAGGAGCTCCCTTATGGCTATATCTCGTAAAGCAATTTGGAGAACGATTGCAGCAACCGCTGCCGTTCTAGTTGCCACCTCACTTTCAGCCTGTGCATCTAATGGTGTTTCAGGTGACACCGTCACCGCAGGCAAACTAACCATAGGAACTGGTAACCCAGCATATGAGCCTTGGGTTCTAAACGATGCTCCAGAATCAGGCGAAGGATTCGAAGCAGCAGTTGCTTACGCAGTTGCAGAGAAGCTTGGCTTTAAGAAAGCCGATGTTATCTGGGTTAGAACAACCTTTGATGAAGCAATAGCACCTGGTCAGAAGAACTTCGACTTCAACCTTCAGCAGTATTCAATTACTGACGAGCGTAAAGCTAACGTTGACTTCTCATCTCCTTACTATGAGACCGCTCAGGTTGTTGTCACAACTGAGAGTTCGCCAGCTGCAGCTGCTACCAGCATTGCTGATCTAAAGGGCTACCTAATCGGTGCCGCAACTGGAACTACATCCTTCGATGCAATTGGTTCTGTTATCCAACCGACTCAGTCAGCGCTTGCTTTCAACTCAAACGATGATGCTAAAGCAGCACTAACCAACGGTCAGGTAGATGCAATCGTTCTTGACCTGCCAACTGCTCTATATGCTTCATGCTGTGAGCTAACCGGAGGAAAAATCATCGGTCAGCTTCCAACAGCTGCTAAGGGAGATCAGTTCGGTCTAGTCCTAGACAAGGGCTCAAAGCTAACCGAAGCAGTCACCAAGGCTGTTGATGACCTACGTGCCGATGGCACTCTAGCCAAACTAGAAGAGAAATGGCTTACCGCGGACGCGGGAGTTCCAGTCCTCAACTAGATTTGAGTAATGCCTAACACTAAAAGCCCTTCCATTGAGCCAAGTCAAATTGAGCTCGATAGGAGGGCTTTTAGGCATTCCAGGAAACAGCGTTCCACTTTAGTCGCGCTGGTTAGCACAATTGCTTTTGCAGTTATCGCCTTTTTGACTCTGACCAATGCACCCGGTTGGGATCGAGTCCAGCAAAGCTTTTTCAACTATGACACTGCGGTTAAAGCTTTACCTCATGTCTTAGATGGATTACTACTTAATCTGAGAGTGCTGCTCTTCTCAGCTATCGGTGTTCTCGTCTTTGGTTTAGCCCTCGCACTCCTTAGAACTCTGCGTTCTCCGATCTTCACACCAATCAGATTATTCGTCCGTGGTTATGTTGATCTTTTTAGAGGCTTACCGCTAATCATTGTTTTGTATTTGGTTGGTTTTGGAATACCAGGACTCAGACTTGAATTCTTAGGAAGAATTCCTGCCGAGGTATTAGGAACAGTTGCTTTGATACTTACATACTCTGCATATGTTGCAGAAGTCTTTAGAGCAGGTATCGAAGCGGTTCACCCATCTCAACGACTAGCTGCTAGATCTTTAGGCCTTACCTATACCCAGACCATGAGATTGGTTGTCTTACCTCAAGCGCTTCGTAAGGTTGCACCACCTCTGATGAATGACTTTGTTTCACTGCAGAAAGATGTTGGTCTTATATCTGTCTTAGGTGCTGTTGATGCTGTTCGTGGAGCGCAGATTGAGGTAGCGCACTTTGCTAATTTCACACCTTATGTTGTTGCTGGGTTGCTCTTTGTATTACTTGCTATTCCAACTGTTCGCTTAGCCGACTATGTGACAAACCGTTTGGCTAAACGTGAGCAGGCAGGAGCACTGCTTTGATACTGGGACCGATGATTCTGAATGTTATAGGCCTAGAGAAAAGCTTTGATGATAAGGCAGTACTCAGGGGAATAGATCTAGAGGTTTATCGAGGTCAGATTGTTGCCTTGATTGGTTCTTCTGGTTCTGGTAAATCCACTCTGTTAAGAGCTATCAACTTATTGGAAGAGATCAGCGATGGGCAAATCTTCCTAAACGATGAGGACATCTCTGACCCTAGGGTTGATCAGGACCAAATCAGGCGCCAGATTGGTTTGGTATTTCAGGCCTACAACCTATTTGCCCACCTGTCTATCGAAGAGAACATTACTCTCGCTCTAAGGCATGTGAAAGGGCTGAAAAGTGCAGAGGCTAAGGCTAAGGCTCTGGCACTGCTTGATCGAATTGGTTTAGCCGATAAGGCTGATTCCTACCCAGATAAGTTATCTGGTGGCCAACAGCAGCGAACAGCAATCATGCGTGCAGTGGCATTGGAGCCAACCCTGCTCCTCTTGGATGAGGTAACCAGCGCACTTGACCCTGAACTTGTCGGAGAAGTCTTGGAACTGATTAGAGACCTAAAAGCGGGTGGAACTTCAATCTTGATGGCAACCCACGAATTGTCTTTTGCTAGGGATGTAGCGGACTGGGTGGTATTCCTTGATGGTGGGGTAATCATTGAAGAAGGGCCAGCAAAAGAGTTCTTCAGTAATCCTCAACAGCCAAGAACCATAGAGTTTCTTCAGAGGCTTCGTCGTAGAGCGGGCGATCAATAGAGGTTCGGTAGGCTGGTTAGGTAACCAATGGTGGTTACTTTATCTATTTAGGTTGTGAAACTAAAAATGCGCATTTTGCTTGTTGGTGCCGGTGGTGTTGGAGATGCAGTCGCGAAAGTAGCGGCTAGCAGAAATTTTTATGAAGTAGTTGTAGTCAGTGATTATGACCAATCAAGAGCAGATAAGAGCATTGCTTGGATTCAATCAAAATACGGCGATGAAGTTGCAGCCAAGTTTATTTCAGCGAAGATTGACGCTTCCAGTGCGGCAGCAGTTGCTGCACTGATTACAGAACACAAAATCGACTACGTAATCAATGCTGTTGAACCTAAGTTCGTACCAACTATTTTCTCTGGCTGTTACACCGCAGGAGCTAACTACCTAGACATGGCTATGAGCCTAAGTGAATCTCACGAGACTGATCCATTCCACAAAACTGGTATCAAACTAGGTGACGCTCAGTATGCACTAAACGAACAGTGGCAACGAGCAGGGAAACTAGCTCTGGTGGGCATCGGTGTTGAACCCGGTTTATCAAATATCTTTACTCGTTATGCAGCTGACTACTTATTTAGCGAAATCGAAGAAGCTTCAATCAAAGACGGTGGCAACTTGGTAGTTACCAACGAAGCCGGTGAAGAAATCTTTGCTCCATCATTCTCAATCTGGACCACCATTGAAGAATGTCTAAACCCACCAACCCTGTTTGAAAAGAAAAAGGGTTGGTTCACAACAGCGCCGTTTAGCGAACCAGAAATCTTTGAATTTCCAGAAGGTATTGGTGCAGTTGAGTGCGTGAATATTGAGCACGAAGAAATCACCATGTTGCCAAGAACTATGGATCTAGGGCGGGTTAGCTTTAAGTACGGTTTGGGTTCTGATTTCATCGGAGTGCTAAAGACACTTCACAGACTAGGTCTAGATGCCACTAAGCCAGTGCGAGTTCGTTCGGCTCAAGGACCAGTTGAAGTATCTCCTCGTGACGTAGTTGTTTCAGTGCTGCCAGATCCTGCAACTATCGGTCCCCGTATGACCGGTAAGACCTGTGCTGGCGTATTGGTAACCGGAAAGAGTAAAGATGGCACTCCCCGTGCCACATACATCTACCATGTGGCAGATAACTCTGAAACTATGGCTGATATTGAAGCTCAGGCAGTCGTTGCCCAAACAGCTTTTAACCCAGTGATTGCTCTAGAGCTGATCTCAACTGGCATCTGGGAAGGTGTTGGAGTCATGGGTCCTGAAGAGTTTGATGCAAAACCGTTCCTAGATCTAATGAGCTCATCAACTGGCTATCAGCAGAAGTGGGTTGCCCAGGAGCGTCTTCCAGCTAGTCCACTGAGACACCCATAAGTTCATGAGCGCCAAAGACTACGACGTAATCATTATTGGTTCTGGCTTTGGTGGTTCTATTGCTGCGCTGAGGTTGACCGAAAAGGGATACAAAGTTCTAGTTATAGAAGCAGGAGCAAGATTCAAGGACAAGGACTTTGCTAAAACTTCTTGGAATCTAAAGAAGTTCCTTTTCTTCCCACGTCTTGGGCTAAAAGGTATTCAGCGAATTGATTTACTTCGCAACGTAATGGTCATGTCGGGGGCAGGTGTTGGCGGTGGCTCATTGGTTTATGCAAATACCCTTTATCGTCCACCCGTTAGTTTCTTTAAGACCGGTAGCTGGGCCTCGATGTGTGATTGGCAGAAAGAGTTAGCCCCATACTATGACCAGGCCGAACGCATGCTCGGTGTTGAAACTAATACGTATATGAGTCCGGCAGATATTGAACTTAAGAAGGCTGCCGAAAAGATGGGCTATGGCGATACCTTCCAAATGGCACCACTAGGAATTCATTTTGGTGTTGCTGGTAAGGAAGTTGCGGATCCATATTTTGGCGGAGCTGGTCCATCTAGAACAGGTTGTATTAACTGTGGTGAATGTATGACTGGTTGCCGTCATGGAGCCAAAAATACTTTGGTAAAGAACTACCTATATCTTGCAGAAACAGCAGGAGCAGAGGTAGTTGCCAACACTACCGTTACCGACATTTTTGAATCAGCAAATGGTTATGAGATTCATACGCGAGCAAGCGGGTCATCGGGTTGGATAAAGCCACGGAAGATAACCGCTAATCAAGTTGTTGTTGCGGCAGGCGCTTTAGGAACTGCAAAACTCCTTCACAGAACTCGAAGTCGTGGCAATCTCTCCGGCATTAGTTCAAGACTTGGACATTTGAGTCGCACTAATAGCGAATCGCTACTGGGTGTTGTTGCAAAGAAGAAAGACATTGATTTCTCTAAGGGCGCTGCCATCACCTCGAGTGTCTTTCCTTCAGAACACACTCACGTCGAACCAGTTAGATATGGCCGAGGATCTGGGTTCATGGGAATCATGGAAAGCATTATGGCATCTGGCCCTAAGGGGCAAAAGCCAACTTTCTTTAGATTGATTGCGGCAACCTTTAGGCACATCACCAGGTTGCCTAGTATGTATAACTTGAGAAGTTGGCCTGAACGAACTCTGATTCTTCTTGTGATGCAGGCTAGAGATAACTCATTAGTTACCTTCGCTAAGAAGTCTCTATTCGGTAAGAAGATTTCATCAAAACAAGGACATGGTGAGGAAAATCCTGCTTGGGTTCCCGAAGGACATGACTTGGCTCGAGTCTTAGCTAAACAGTTTGATGGGACCCCCGGCGCAGTTGTTACTGAACCTTTTGGCATTCCCATGACAGCGCACTTCCTAGGTGGAGCAGTTATTGCGCCTAACTCAAGTGAAGGTGTTCTAGATGGTTATCTTCGTGCCCATGGGCAACCAGGCCTGCACATCTTTGATGGTGCTGCTCTCTCGGCTAATCCTGGAGTGAATCCTTCTTTGAGTATTGCCGCTCAGGCTGAGTGGGCTTGTGCTCACTGGCCTAATAAGGGCGAGCAAGATGCAAGGCCAGAATTGGGTTCTGATTTTAAGATTGTTGCTCCAGTAAAGCCACTGCACCCAGTTGTTCCTAAAGGTGCCTTTGGTGAGCTAAGACTTGATGTGAGAATCAAGTAATTTATAGCGCCATAGTCTTTCTAGATCTAAGAAGACCCTGAGCTATTGCTGCTCCAAGAAGAATGATGATTCCACCTACTGGTTCATACCATTGCAGTTGCTCACCTAAGAAAAGAACTCCTAGCGTGACAGCAATCAGTGGTGTTATCAGAGTCACTGATGATGAAATTGCGGACCCTACCTGTTTTAGTAATGGGTAGTAAAGGGTATAGGCGATACCTGTACCCATTACTCCCAAGATAAATACCGCTCCTCCGGATTGGAAATTCAATGGTGCTTGGAGAAGTGGTGTAGTGAAGTAGAAAGGTGCAAGCAAAATCGTTGCACCAGCGATCTGGCCAAAGGCAGCAACTTCTAGAGGGTGCCCGAGTGGAGTAATGAACCTTCTAATAAAAGGTCCACCAAAGCCATAGCAAGTGGCGGCAAGTACTACGGCAACCACTGCTAACCAGGAATCGGTTTCAATACCTTGCCAAGCTCCGATAAGAGTAAGCACACCCAATACACCGATACCTAAACCAATAATCTGATTCCTGGTTACCTTTTCATGTCTAAACACGGTGAGCAGTGCAATAACTGTTGCCACTGGTGTTATCGCATTTGCCATGCCAGCAAAAGCTGATGAGACATGGTGCTCACCGAAGGCAAAGAGTGCAAAGGGAATAGCTGTATTAAATGCTCCAACGATGAAGCTATATAAGAAGAGCTTGCCATCTCTGCGCATGTCGATTTTTCGCCAGAGCACGATTAGTAGCAGAGTGATGGATCCAAATAGGCAGCGCCAAAACGCTAGTCCGATTGGGGAAAAGGATTGGTTTGCGAATTCAATAAAGAAGAAGGAAGAGCCCCAGATTAGGCCTGCTCCAAAGTAGTTGAATAACCAGTTTCTAGATTTGCCGGGTCTGCCGACTTCATTGGTTTGAGGCACTAGCCAAGCCTAACCCAGTCGGAGATTAGGCTTAGCAGGTGCTTATAAGGTTTATAAAAGTAGAGCGCAATGCAGCACTATTGCTTGTCATTGCAGGGTTGCTAGGGCTCTTGGTGGCAAACGTAGCAGGGGCCAGCATGGTCTCTGATCAAGTAGCACTGATCAGCCACTACTCTTTGTGCTTATTCTTTTTTCTAGTCGGTCTTGAACTAAAGCGTGAGCTCACCGGCGGGGTTTTCAAAAATAGAAAGAGTCTGCTGGTTCCGCTACTAGCGGCTGTCTTTGGTGCATTAGTTCCAGCGGCAATATATTTCACGGTCACAGCACAGAGCCCAACTGCCCAAAATGGTTGGGCAATACCAATGGCAACTGATATCACCTTTGCTCTGGCTGTGTTTAGTTTCTTTGCACGAAGATTTTCTAAGGGGGCCAGAGGCTTCCTTTTAGCCTTCGCCATCATTGATGACATCTTGGCGATTATTGTTATTGCGCTTTTCCTAGGTGCACCTGTTCTAACCGGCGCATTAGTGACAGGGTCAGCACTACTTGGGCTGCTTATTCCAACTAACAACATTGCCAAACTAGAAAATCTGATTCACCCATTCGTTGCATATATTGTGCTACCGGTGTTTGCCTTCACTGCTTTATCTTTGCCAATTGATGTGTCAGTTGGTTCGGTTTTCGTCAGCGTTGTCGGAGTTGGAATCTTGCTCAGAGTCATTGGCAAGATAGCAGGTATTAGTTTTGGGGCATGGCTGGGCATACGTCTTTCTGGAGTTAATTCTGATCTGAAGATCAAGGACTACTTTCAAATATCAATTCTCGGTGGCATCGGTTTTACGGTTTCACTATTGGTGACTGATCTCGTCTTTACTAAGGGTTCAGTTGAACACTCCCAGGCCGTCGTAGCAAGCTTGCTGGCTGCCCTTATAGCCTCGCTTTTAGCAACTATTGCATACAGTTTTAGGGCTAAGTCGCTTACCTAAATTCAAGGTGATGCAAGAGTAAAATCGCTCTTGAACGAAGGGATACGCATGTCTGCTTTTGAAATTAACCTCTGGCTGTTAGCCGCAGTCTGTTTTCTAACCTGGCTAACTTCAGTAATTACCAAGGAATACTCTTGGGTCGATCGGATTTGGTCAATCATTCCGATCGCATACATGTGGGTATTTGCCTATGGTGCTGACTTTGCAAATACACGTCTAAATCTGATGGCGGTATTGGTAACGCTTTGGGGAGCAAGATTGACATTTAACTTTGCTCGTAAGGGCGGGTATGCCAAGGGTGGGGAAGACTATCGCTGGGCAATCTTAAGAGAGAAGATGTCCCCGTTGGTCTATCAAATCTTCAACATCTTCTTCATCGTGATCTTCCAGAATGCGTTGCTTCTAGCAATTACCCTGCCGGCAAATCTAGTGGTAACTAATGAGTTCACTCAGGTAGATCTAATCTTTGCACTGGCGTTCTTTGGGTTTCTGGTATTTGAGTTTGTTGCTGACCAGCAACAATGGAATTTCCACCAGGCTAAGAAAGCTGGCAAGGCAACAGGCTTTTTAGATAAAGGTTTGTTTGGCATTTCAAGACACCCAAACTTCTTTGCTGAACAGGCACAGTGGTGGGTACTTGCCTTTTGGTGCTTAGTCATTGATGGCACTGGCAACTGGGTTTACCTCCTCGGTGCAGTTATCTTGACAGCATTGTTTCTCGGGTCGGCTCGGTTCACTGAGCAGATTTCCGCTAGCAAGTATCCTGAATATGCGAACTACCAAAAACGGGTGAGCATGATGATTCCTTGGTTCGCAAAACGCAGCTAAACGAAAGAAGATCTTGAAAGATCGCAGTAAGCAAAAAGATCCGCTATTTGAATTCCTTATTGTTGGAGCGCTAATTACCGGGGCGGTTTTTGCATTCGCACCGGGAACTGCAGACCTCAAGCCAGTAAGTAAGCCAACTGTTAGCCCTACTCCAACCGTTGAACCAGTAAAGCCAAGTTATGTAGTGCCGAGCGGTAAAACTAAAACTTTGATTACCGGTCTTCGGGCACCCTGGGAACTTGTTTTTTTGCCGGATGGCCAAGCACTTCTAGATGAGCGTGACAGCGGTACCATTTTGCAGATCGCTAAGGATTACACAACCTCTAAGGTAGCTTTCACCAGCACCACTCC
The DNA here is from genome assembly GCA_947454255.1 of Micrococcales bacterium. Taxonomy (GTDB): domain Bacteria; phylum Actinomycetota; class Actinomycetes; order Actinomycetales; family Microbacteriaceae; genus Rhodoluna. The sequence continues at coordinate 8,381 of CANGIU010000020.1, read as the reverse complement.
ACCATGTGTGAAGTTCTGTGAAGGTGGAACCTTAGGTATGACCTATGCCGCAGATAGACCCGATGGCAAACTGTCCCTTTTTGTTTTTCTAACCACACTGAAAGACAACAGGATTTTGAAATACGACTTAGATAGCAATGATGGTGTGTGGTCACTGTCAAACAAGAGAATCTTCTTCAGCGGAATTGATCGCAGCGGTCTCTCTACTACCCACAACGGGGGTCGCCTGGCTATTGGCCCAGATGGAAAACTCTGGGTGAGCTTGGGTGATGCTGGTATGCGTGGTTCAACATCGCAGAACTGGGACCGCTTGGCTGGATCTATATTGCGCTTCAACCTCGATGGGACAATCCCAGAAGATAACCCGCACACAGGTTCCCCTGTTTGGGCCAAAGGGCTAAGAGATACCCAAGGCATGGCTTGGGATAACTACGGCAATATGTGGACTACAGAGTTTGGTCAAGACACCTGGGATGAGCTGAACCTAATGCAAAAGGGCAAGAATTACGGTTGGCCAATTGCTGAAGGTAAATACAAGTTCGCTGAAACTCCACTACCGCAAGGTAACCCTGGGTCTAACAATCAAGGAACAGCTGAGTCTCCAGCACCAACTCCAAACATACCGACTATGCCTTCTAACAAAGAGCTGTTCAATGATCCTAAATACACAAACCCATATTTCACTTGGCATCCCATTGATGCGGCCTGCAGTGGAATCGCATTTGTTAGAGGCTCTCTAATTTCAGCCTGTCTTCGTGGTGGCAAACTTTGGGTAATGCCAGTTCTTGGAGATAAGAAGCTTGGTGAACCGCAAGCTTTCTTTACTGGAACCTTTGGTCGTATTCGCAAGGCAACTCTTGCTCCAGATGGCAGCCTATGGATTATTACCAGCAACAAGGATGGCCGTGGTGGTTGGTCTAAGGGTGGAGAGAACCCTAAGGACGACAGAGTTATTCGAGTGGAACTAAAGACCGTTTATTACTAAAGATTCTTTAGTGCTTCTTCAATAATTTCAAGGCTAAAGATTCTGCCATGTCCAAAACCAGGAACTATTTTCAACGTTGAGCTTTTGATTTTAGAGTGCAACCACTGGCTGCAAGAGACATCAACGTTCGTATCAGCATCACCATGAATAATTTGTAGTGGTTTAGTGATAGTTGAAACATCAAATCCGTAATCGACTAAAGCCGCATACTCATCCAACATCCAACCCTCAACTCCACTTTCAAAAGCTATTGCTCGTTGAGCAAAGCGGAACTGAGCATCCGGAGAGTTAGCCCAAGCTTTAGTTTCTTCATCCGCATTGGCGTATTCAGCCATCGGATCATTTGCTAGAAAACCTGGAGCCCAGCTTGCGAATTGTTCTTTTAGTTCAGGACCAAAAGCTTTAATGACATCGAAGAACTCAAGCTCATCTTCAGGCGCTTTAGCAAAAGGATTGAATTCTGGGAGAGTAGCTGGGACTAAACCAGCGAAATCGATTCCCTGGGTTACGTTTTCTAACTGAGCCAGATCGGCAAGGGCTCTAGCGCCACCAGCTGAAAAACCAGTGGTAATGAATTCATCAAACCCAAGGTGCTCAACAACGGCTTTGGTGACTTTGGCATCCTCAGCAATCGGTCGTCTACCGACAACGGTCGACTTGGCGTAGCCCTGTCTGATTGGAACCGCAACTGAATATCCATAGGAGTTAAATAACGAGGCCATCTCAGGTGAGAGTGGTCTAGGGGATGGCATTCCATGATGCCAAATAATCAGCTTGTCTCCACCCTGGTGCCAGTATGTCTGGGTGATAACTCCGGGAGCAGTTTCAATTAGCAAAGTTTCCATAGAAGTAGGTTACTGCTCAAATCTGACCCTAATCGTTACCATAATGGCGCATGTGGCTCATTGGAGACAGGTATTAGCCCATAGGGTTGTATTACAACTACGTTTTGTGCGAAGCGTCTTGCCTCGAAAGGTCAACATGTTTCGCAAAGTCCTAGCCATTTGTCTGGCACTCCCACTCTTTTCAATTGGAATTTCAGTAGCTCAGGCTGCCTCTTCTCCATGGTCTGAGAACTTTGATTCAATGCAGAGCTATTCCGGAACTGACTTTGATGGAAACACCACATCCTTGGTCTCCGATCAACCGGCAGGTGAGGGTTTCACCTCAGGTCAAGCAATCAAGATGGATAACCAGGGAGCTGCTTGGGCAGGAACCAAGTTCATTCTTCCTGCTACCTCAAGCGCTATTTCCAATGCAAATGCAACTGCTTCTATCTCTGTGTATTCTCCAGATGCCCTAGACCGTTGCTTCATGCTCAAACTTGAAGGTGTTGGCGCAGCTATTGAAAGACCGGTTCACGTGACCCAGGGTTGGCAAACACTCAGCATCTCTTATGCATCTAGTTACGACCAAACTAAGAACTACAACGTTATTGCTCTCATGCCAAACTTTGCTGCTGTTGGCTGTGGCAACTTCAATTCAGGTAAAGCTTTGACAACTTGGTACGTAGACAACATTTCTTTTCCAGGTGCGAGAAACGCTGCTGAAGTCATCATCCCTGAAGAACGTAGTACACCTCAGGCTCTAATCAACTTTGAAAGCAGCGACAGTTCTGGTTATTCAGTTATCGACTTTGGTGGAAACCATTCTTCAGTTGTCACCGATGCACCTGAAGGTGGATCAATTGATTCGACTAAAGCGCTAAAAGTTGTCACGGCTGCGCCAGGTTGGTCTGGAACAACTCTTATTAAGAAGTCAAACATGGCTTCCCTCATCTCTCTAGGTGCAATGGGAGTTAAGGCAAACATTTACTCACCTGTTGCAGGCAAGATCCTCATGATCAAGCTTGAGAGCCTTGTCCATCCATCTCAAATCGTTGAGGTTCGCCAGACCAGCGTTGTTGGTTGGAAGACATACACATTTGACTTTACTGTCGGTGGAAACCTCGACTTGGACTACCCAATGGCATCGATCTTCTTTGACTTCGACGGCTCAAGCAAGACAACTGATCCTTGGTATGTTGACGATATCTCATTCAATGGTGCGCACGGGGCCGCAATAGTTGGTGGTGACACTGGTGGTGGCTCTGGCGGTGGTGGCAGCATCGACCTTGGCTTATACACATCACCTTCAACTCTTCTAACTTTCGAACCAGAAGATGAGCTTGGTGCCCTTACTGCAGCTGAAGCTCTTCCAGAACACCCACAGGGTGTATTTGGTGGAGGTGTCGGGCAGATAGTGTCAGCACCTAAAGACAGCAACCATGGCAACGCTCTGGCAATCACCAAGAGTGGCGCTCAGTGGACTGGTGTCAATGCAATTGTTGATCAATCTGGCTCTATTAGGTACACGGATGAAGTCAACTCCAACGTATCTTTCAACTTCTACTCAGCAAAGGCAAATAGCCCAACTGCGGTTCAGCTATTCCAAGGTGAAGCGATGGTTGAACTGATTCAGTATGCACCTCTTGGTTGGAGCACCCTGAACTTTGACTTTGCTACCGCACCTGGCTGGTCTTCGGGTACACCTTATGACAAGGTCGTTATTTTCCCTGACTTCCAAATCCCTGTCAGTGATATTCCAGACATTTATTACATTGACGATGTGTCGGTCAATGGTGCTACTACTACTTCAATAGTTCCAACTGCTGTCAAGCCAAGTTCATCTAAGGCAGCCGTTATCTCTGTCAAGAAGCTCAAGGTCGGTTCAGTGATTTCAGCAGGACGTGGAACATGGACTGGTTCTGGAAGCATCTCATACAAGGTCTCTTGGTACCGTTGCGCAAATAAAGCTGCTACTGCAATCTCAGCAAAGCCAAATAGCGCAAGTAAATGTGTTGCAATTGCTGGTCAGAAGTCAACAAGTTACAAGTTGACTAAGGCAGACAAGGGCAAATACATCAGAGTCCTAGTGAAAGCAACTAACTCAGTAGGTTCAGCTTTAAGTTTGAGTAAGAGTACTTCTGGCAAAGTCAGTTAGGTCCCGGTTAGAGCCTCCACTATTTGGCATGCTGTTATTGGTTCTCGCACAGGTCAAGACAAGCGGTTCTTGAGCGTGATTGGCTCTGAGACTCGGATTGGGTTAGTCTGCAGTAATGAGTGATTTGACCGCGGTTGGGGATGCCGATAACTGGATCTGTTGGCTTTGCGATTCAGCTGTTGATCCAGATGGTTCCGTGAATTCAGACCTTGGCCCAAGTATTGATAGCTATTTCATCGCCAAGAACCCTAAAGACAAGACTGCTCGAGAGCGTCTAGCTCATCGGATGTGTAACACGATGAAGGGCAAGAAAGCTCCCGTTGTTCCTTGGTCTAAGGAACTGTTTGTTTTAGACCCTGCACCGATTGTGGAAACTGTTGAGCGATTATCTCGCAAAGGTGGCCGCGAAGTAGTGGCCAGATGTCCAGATGAGAATGATGCTAAAGCAGCTTCTGTGTGGCTCTTAGATCGATTGACCAGGCTTGCTCCAGAGGCGATATTCGAAACTGAGCTCAAAGCTGGTGGCGGCCAGTATGTGGTTCAGTTACGAACTGCTTAGTACTCGCCTTTTACGATAAAGAAACTTCCACGAATCTCGCCGGCAAGCTTTGACTTCTGTCTTGCAAACTTGAACTTACTGGCTAGCTCTTCGGGGATAGGCATCCCCATTGAAAGCTTGAAACCAACAGCTCGTTTCTTAGTGTTCTCAAGGCTGTATAGGACGTTTATTGCTAAGCCACTTTCATAAAACACATAGGTCCAACGAATCCCATCAACAATGAACTCAGTTGCCTCTAGCGGTGTAGAGGAAATCACAATGTCCTTTTCAAGCAGAACTTTACTCACATAGTTCACTAGTTTCTTTGCCTTATCAGCGGCCTTAGTGCTGAAATCAAGATCATATTTGTTCTTGAAGTATCTGGCTTCATTGGCTCGAAGCCCAGCTAGAGTCTCGGCGTAAGGAGAGGATGTGAGGCCGTCGGTTGACACATCTTTGAAGTCAATTGGCTTAGCAGTCATTTCTCTAGCCTACTAAGACCAATAGTCTGGTTTTTGACTTCCCATTGTTTTTTCGAACAACTTATTGTTATTGAGTAGATTTCAACTCAGCTTCATTTAATTGGAAGCTGGCGGAGAGAATATCTCTCCCATACGTTTTGAGATTTCTGCAAAACGTGACTAATTGACCTTTGTTGCCACACTGGTCTTTGCAACGGAGATGAAGCCTGCCTTTTTGCCAGTTACCTTCACCGAGAGCTTGTGGGCCTTATCTTTGGCAACTGGCTTATAAGCGGCAGCTGTTGCCTTGGCAATAGCGACTCCATCTCTAAGCCACTGGTAACTAAAACTCGTTCCAGCATCCCAAGTACCACCAATTGCGGTAAGTGTTTTACCAACCTTAAAAGTTCCAGTGATCTTTGGGATTGGTGTTTTAACAAGCGAACCAGCGACAACAGTTTTTCCTAGGCTCATTGATTCGCCTTGGGTGTATCCGGTCTTATTGCCCAATACCTTCAGGACGAAGGTGTAGCCGAGGTCCGCTGCTTTAACTGCATAAGAGTCAGTGGTTGCCACCTGAACGGGGGTGTCAGCGAGCGTCTTGTATTTGAACCATTGGTAAGTGTAAGTAGGCAGTGGTGACCAAGTTCCATTTGTTGAGGTAAGGGTAGTCCCAACTTTGGCACTACCAATAATTGTTGGTACTGCCGTAATCTCAAATACTTTATCGACAGGTTTGACTGTCTCACCAATAACGATTGGGACTAAATCTGCAGCACTAACGCCATCAGCGGTAACTGCAGTGACTGAAACAACAGTGCTCATCATGGTTGAGTATTGGTGATCATCTGAACAGATCCCCTGGTCAGAAGTTACTTCAGTCTTACTGCCATCCCCCCAGTTGTATTTACAGAGGACATCTTCACCATTGCCAATATTGCTAATAGCCGCGGTCAAGGTGACATTGTCGCCTGGTGCTGGAAAGAAGTCTTCAGGTAGGGCATTGATGTGAACTTCAGCAGCTGCTGCTTGGACGAAGAAATCAACATCGTAATCGAAGTCGGAGTTACCTTCAGAATCCCAGCCATCTATACGTGCCACGTATTCACCGGCGACAGGACATACAGCCGCAGCAACGGCAATCGACTTATCGATTTTTAACCCTTGTTTGCCAACTGGAACAATCTGACAGACGTCACTATTTCCATTGATGCCATGAACTTCCCACGATGTACTAATAGTGTTTTCGGTTGGGTCCCAGGCTAAGGCAGCAGCGTCAAGTTTGATTGGCGCGTTGGCAATACCAGTAAACGCTGGCGGGTCACCTGCTTGACCAATTCCTGATTGTCCAAGTGGAGCTGGGGTAGTTGTGTTCTGACAAATTGGGTCGTTCCCGTCAATCTTGTTATTGCCGTTGTCGTCAATACCGTTATTACATGACTCAGGCTTAACAGTTGAGAAGCTACCGCTCTTGATCATGACAATCGAATCAAGCACCTGGTCGCTGGTGTCTGCGATTGCTAATTTGATGTGGTTTGTTTGATTTGGGGTCACTGTTGCTGAACAAACCATCTCAACGCTAAGACCATCAGATTCAATATTGATTGGGTTCGTAGGCGGGTTCAGGTATGAGTTGTCTCTGTATAGATTGCTATTGACTGTCGAGTTAATGGTGTCGATGGAAACTGCTGTATTGCTAGCTCCAGGCACCGTCGCACAGTTAACACCATTTACATAGAAGGCAAATACATCATCGTAGAGATTTACCCACTCTAGATACTCTTCACTGCCAAAGACATATGTGAAATAAACCTTGTTAGTAGTTGGAACAAAATCGAACTCTAGCGATGCTGCATCGAAAGTTACAGGGTTAACTGTTTGACTGCCAGCAATAAGTGCATCCAAATCAGTGTCGTTAGATCCACCCATATCTCCAGTGATGGATTCGCTTTTGTTTGGGCCGACAACATCTGCAATATTTCCAGTTGAGAGAATCACTCCATGGTTGAAGGCAACAACCTGAGGGTCAACAACATCAATAGTTCCAGCCTGAGCATTAGCGCCTTTGTATAAGACGTTAGAGATTGTTACACCAGGGCCAGCAAGCTCAGCTGCCAGTGACTGTGGAGTAGTTCCAACAGCGGTCAAATCTATAGTTTGGATGCCATTAGGGATTGAGACTGTTGCAGCCTGAGCTGGAGCAGGGGAAAGCAAAGCAACCACTAGTAGTGGAGCTAACCAGCCAATTCGCTTTGTTCTCATGTCTTTAGGCTAGGTTGCCTGAGGGGAATGAGCAAGTAAGGGGTGCCTGTTAATCTCCTGAATGCTACTTCTTGGCAGTCTTATTCGGCAGGCTATTTGACGCTTTTGATAGGAAGATTGCGAAAACAAGCGCTACTACAATTCCAGCGCTAACCCCTAGTTCTATGACCGCTCTATCGAAGTCAACTTGAGACTTGCCATCAGCCAACGTTAAAGAAGCGCCAACCGTAAGAATGTGTCTAACTGCAGCGATGACTCCAATGGTTAGGAAGTTCTGTAATTGGAAAACACCATCGGTATATCTGGCCACAACAGTTCTAAGTATTTCAAGAATGATGATGATAAACAGAATGTCATTGATGGCTTGGATCATGCCAGTTGGGAAGAACGGGCTTGTCTCAAAAGCTCGGTTTACTGAGAAATAAAGTGCAACACAGGCAATGACCAGAAGGCATAACCCCAGCACGATGTGGAAGAGTTCTTCTATTCTTTCTACCCATCGACCTGGGATAAGAACCTTCTTAGTATCTGAATTGTCATCTGCCATATCTAAGAACCTAATGGAGACATAGCCCCAATTGGAGATTACTGGTAACTGTTGTATTACAGTTCTATTTCATTCTTAGTATCACTGATTACATTTGAATGAATCTTGTCTCTATCTGGAGTCCATGACTGATTCTCATGCCAAACTAAACAAAATAATCCACTTTGGAAAGGGAATCCCATGAAGGCTATTGAAGTATTAGAGAATGCAATCGCATTGCTAGAGACAAAGGATCTAGATAGTTTTCTAGCCCTGCTAACCGATGACTGCGTAATCATGAAAGATGACGGCGAAGTGCTTGCAAAGGGCTCAGCGCAGATTCGCGATTTCTATACACCGATCTTCGGTGAGCAGGCAGATCTAAAAATTGAACTAGGAGACCAGTTCAGCACCGGTTCAGTAATTGCTGTTCGTGAAATTAACCACGACATGAACGTTGATGGTGTGATGAAAGAAATTGACACCGTTTGGATCTACAAGGTCATCAACGACAAGATTGCATACATGCACGTGTTCTCTCCAGATGAGGCGACCAACGAAGCCCTGAATTCACTGAGCTAAAGAGTTTGCATTTGTAAATGATTGAAGTTCAAGAACTAGAATCTC
>CANGIU010000019.1 GCA_947454255.1 Micrococcales bacterium | reverse complement strand
TTGTGAAGGTTGTTACTTCTGATCCGTTTGCTTCTTATACGGTTTCTGGTAATGATGCTTTGGTTGCTGGTGATGGTAATACTGTGACGGTGACTGTGGTTGCAGCTGATGGTGAGACGACTGTTGATTTTGAGATTGTTGTGACTGTTCTGGGGACTGTTGCAAGTTCTGACACCGGTGTGAACTCAATCACAGTTGCTGGTCAAGACGGCCTGGCTGGATCTATAAGCGTTGGCTATGGAACTCGAGCCGTGCGTGTTGTTGTTGAAACCACTGATCCTTTCGCTTCATTCGCAGTTGAAGGAAACGTCGATCTTCAGCCTGGGGAGAACACAGTGACTATCACTGTGACGGCAGCCGACGGAGAGACAACTGCCGAGTACTCAGTTACGGTCCTAATTCCAGAACTAACTGACGATGCAAGTTTCAGCATCTTTAAGGTGAATGGGCTTGATGTTGGCGATGGAGATTCAATTGATCTAGCTTCAGGAACTTCACACGTAAACGTCAAATTTGCCACCACTGATGATTTTGCGACGTACACCATAAAGGGTGATGGTAAGAAAGTCGGAGAACCTCTTCAGACTGGTGAGAACGCTCTGGTCGTCACGGTCACAGCTCAGAATGGTGACAGCACAGATTACACAGTCACACTGAATGTGTTAGAGCTAAGCACAAACACTGACTTGGCAGAAGAGGACCCGATAACTGTAAACGGTACTCCTTTAGACACAGAAATTTTGAATCAAGCCACTGGGTATCTCGATTTGCCTCTTACTGCCACCAGAGTGAGCGTCGGCGTCAAGGCTGCTGACCCTGGGGCAGATGTATTCGTAAACGACAAGACGGTTTGGCCGACAATCGCTAGATCCTTTAGCGTTGAAAAAGGCGTGAACCTGTTCTCAGTAGAAATCGTTCCACCTGCTGGTTCAGGATTTGCTAAGACCTACACCTTCAAGATTTACGTTGGCGGTGCAGATGCAACTCTCAAGTCGGTGAAGGTGAACACAACTTCGATTACTTTCAATGGTGAACTAGTTGGAACTCTAGCTGGACAGTTGGCAAATGGCACTACGAAGGCGACATTGACTATTGATCCGACAATCGCGCTAAAGAGTGGAAACACTCCTGGTACGACTCTTGAATTTGATGGCGGTGACGCGAGAGTAACTAACTCAAATACCGCGGGTACTTATAACATTGACGGGCTGGTTACCGGTGAAAATAGCATCTCGATTAACGTAAACCCAGGTGACCCTAACGCTGAGCCGCTTACTTACACGGTAATAATTAACGTTGCCCTTTCAAGCGATAAGGGGCTGACAACTTTCTTGCTAGACGGAACTGCTGTGACTGTTGGATCTACAGTTCTTCTTCCAGTGGGCACTGAATCTGCAGAGCTTGATGCTGTTACCCACAGCCCACTTGCTACATTTGAGGGTTCCGGAGCTGACTCTCTAGTGCCGGGTCTAAATACTGCAACAATCACAGTTACAGCCGAGGACGAAACAACCCAGTCATACTCAATCACAATAGTTGTGCCTGCAGCAGCGGATACAATCGTTGTTCCATTCCCGAAGGCTGGAGTGCTGACTGTCGATGCGAAGACCAACGCAGCTGGTAACAAAGTCATTGCAGCAGAAATAAAGAAGATTGGTAAGGGCACTGTAGTAAAGGTGGACATCACCAATAACTTCTTGATTGCCAAGGATAAGCCAACCGCAGGTCCTGCACGTGCTGTTGCAATTCAGAAGTTCTTACAGACTCAGAAGATAAACGGTATTAAGACCGCTACGTATACATTCCCAGTAGGAGCTAAGACTCAAAAGGGTACAACAGTAACTATCTACTACTACTAGTTCTGATACTTGGCAGTGAGCGTTACAGCGCTTGAATGAGATGAGCCAGTAATTACCTTTGTGAACTTTACAACTTTGATGCCAGCTGCCCTCAAAGCATTGATGACTATTGAAGCTCGTTTATCTAGGAGAGTTTTAGCATTCGCCCAAGAAGTTGTCTTCGGTTTAGCCATTGAAAATTTCAAAGTTAAGCCAGATGCATTTTTTAGCTTTTTCTTTAGTTGACTCACTTTAGTTGAGCCATCCTTGGCCAGTGCTGAGCGATTTAGGACAAAGGTAAGCGAAGTCGCACTTGAACGGTTGGTGAGAACGTAGATAGAGACTGTCTTTGTGCTTGTGTGTTGGCCATCAGCAGAGGTTACTGGAACTTCAGCAAAGTTGAGGCCTGGGTTTAATGAAGAGACAGTCACTACCTCTGATGTGGCAGATGACTGGAAGGGGATGGCCTGCACTTCAGCCTGTTTTGACCCTGGCGCAAGAACAATAGTCTGGTCAACTGGGAAATCTTCGCCTGAGATTGAAATCTCAGATACACCCGTGTCCCATGCTGAGGCCATGTTTGATAGCACTGATTTTTGGTTGTTCATGTTCCAAATGGCGCCGTTCTGGTAATCAGTAGCGGTTTGGATTCCATAGCCCCAAGGATCGGCGATAATCTCCGAGCGGATTGCTGACCCGACATACTCAATCATTTTGTCAAGATCTAATGAATTCGCTGTTCTGGCTAGCTTTGCAAGTATTTGAAAATACATTTCTCTACAAGAAATTGAACTTTGGCAATTTCGAAACAGAACTGTTCCAGAACCAAAGTAGTCAATTCCGCCGCCCCAAGTCTGATCCGTACCCCAAGGAACCATATGCGCGTAGCCCGCAGCATCAAATGTAATGAAGAAGTTGTTGTGGTTGAAGGCGTAGCCATCCCAGTGTCCCACGTAAGCCTCAACAGCAAAGTCAGTCATGATTTCTTCAATGTCCGCATATTGGGTTATTTCTGCCCACCAGGCTTCGCCAGATTTCTGATTGACTCGCATGAAGTTAGTCAGATCAGCGCTGTCTGTTGTTGAGCCATCCTCAACTTGGAAGTAAGACTCGTAGCCGGGATAGAAGTCTGGGAAGTTAGGCACACCACCTTTGTATAGATGCTTATTCACTAGACCCCAGCGGGAAAGCATTGTTGTGTCAATGGTTTCGACATTTAGGTGTAAGCCGTAATTACGGCCATTTAAACTCACGTTGGCATAGCCAACTCTCGCGGCTGGGACCCCCATGGCTCTAAATAAGCGGTAAGTGGCAGCTTCATGGGTGTAGCTAGGGTCTTGAACCATGTTGTTCAGAGTGAACTTGGTTACTCCAAAGAGGGTTTGGTTTCTCACAAACGCGTCCATCTTTATCTTGAAACCAGCCTTGCCGTTTACATCCCGCCAAGAGCCCCAAGCCCCCTTTAGGTGAACACCCACTGTGTATGGGCCATAAACCTTGCCTGCCATTGTGAAGCTCATAACTGTCCGAAGCCATGGCCCTTCGTAGCTCCAGTTCACATGATCTGAGGTGAGCATGCTGAAATCATGATCAGACATTTGCATAGAGAAATTGTTTACCTGAAGTGGGTCAAAGATGACCGCTGCTTTATCTGTTCCCTCAATGTAGCTTGGAATTTGACTAGCTGATGCTGGGCTCAGCAAACTACCAGCAAGAAGCAAGATACTACTAATACCAATTTTGGTAAGCAGTTGTTTAGGTAACATACATAGAGCCTAACCAAGATGCTGGAATAGGCTAAAACTATATGCGAATTCAGAGCAGAGCTAGAACAGCCAAACAGCTTTTAGTTGTTGGGCTCGCCACAAGCGCAGTTCTGATTAGCACACCAGCCTTTGGGGCAGGCTCGGGATGTTTAACAACACCAACACTTGATTCAACCCATCAAAGTTCAGCGCAAGATCTCGGCTCTGGGGTAATGGCGAAAAGTTGGACCTGGCAGCCGGGCGATGATGCGCAGAACGCTGCACTTTCACCGCTTGGAACAAAGGTCTCAGTTATTGAGGGCAATCTTCGAAACATTGATTTTGGAATTTTGCACTGGGCCATTCCTCAAACCAAAAACCTAAGAGACCTGTCTCAGGGCAGTGAACTTGCGCTTGCGTCTCTAAATGGAGATTATTTTGATGGCAATGGCCCATGGAACGCCATGATCGAGAATAGCGAGATCAGCTACTCACCGCCCGGGACCACTGGAGTGGTAGGGATGTCTCTGCACAAGGTAGTCCCAAGTAAGGGGTATCGATCAACTGGGACTCTAACTATTGGTACAAAGAAATATCAAGTCACCGGTGTGAACCAACCAAATCCAGGACCTGAGTCGCTCGAAGTGTATGGAGCTCTATCCGGAACACAAATCCCAATTAAGGGTCAAACAACCATAGTTTTAAAAGCCGGAGCAATCTATAAAATCTATCCAAAAGGCGCCGCTGTAAATATTAAGTTGGGAACTGTAATCCAAGCCAGAGGAGCTGTTGCCGCTACCTTGGCAAAACTAAAGGTTAAAACAAAAGCCAAAGTGAGCCTTCCCAAAGCTCCTCTGTATGAGACTCAGATGGCTGCTGACACAGTGAAAACAGCGGGGACTATAAGCAACAACAACGCCACTTTGATTTTTGATTCTGTGAACTATACAAATCAAAGTGCAAGTGGGGCAACGTTATTTGATGAAAATTTTTCAGGTACACCTTATCGAGCCAACGTAACGATTCGCTTAGCTCTGGATGATCTTGGTAGGTATTATGTCAAAAACGTTTACCGCACTGGAGCTGCTATAGGTGTGCAGCCGGGAGAGTTTGTAATTCAGGCGAGGGCAACAGCTGCTATTTCCGCTAAGAAGTTCAAGGCAGGGGACTTGGTGGTGGTTAAAGCTGGTTATCAGGCCAACGCTAAGACATCTTTCATCTCTGCAGCGGGTCGTGGTCCACGTCTAGTTGAGAATGGCAAGTTCATTTGGGTCTGTTCTCAGCACGTCAAGGATTATCGCCCAAGATCTGCCATTGGGTGGAATGATGATGGCAATGTTTGGCTCGTAGCTTCCAGCAGAGGTCAGGATGCGGTTGACTTTGGTTTTAGACAGGGCGGGTCTTCGGCTGACCAGATGGGCCATTGGCTGATGAATTTAGGAGCAACCAATGCTGTCTTGCTCGATGGGGGCGGTTCAACCACTGTAGAGGTAAAGAACCCGGCTACGGGCTGGCAGCGGATGGATATCCCAGATTCCGGTTGGTACCGCGAATTGGCCAATGCATTTAGTCTCCAGATAAAGGGCTAGTACATTTAGGCTTAACCTCGGAGGATATTTTGCCTAATCAACTACTAAGTTTCAGAGCTTCCCTTTTACTGCTTATTTCATCGGCTGTCATTATTTGGCCAATCAGCTACTGGTTCCCAATGGGAGATTTTATTTCAGTGCTGAATTCAAGCGAATACAGCAGCTACGCAATGACCCTAAAGGGAATCGTCATTGTCTACATCTTCTTCTTCCTAATGAACTTGATCTCAGCAGGTCTTGCATTTAGCAAACTAGATCGTGGAGCTAAGTTCGCACTTGTACTTCTCCCGACCACCCTGCTACTTGTCTTGCCGCTTCTCCTAGTTATACCTGTAGCTCAGAAACTCAATGACCGTGGATACTTCACCGTATTACAAGCACTATTCAGATTGCTGAGATTCACGACAACTCAACTTTGGGTAACGGTAATCGTAGTCACACTTATTTCTGTCGCAATCAACATCTTTGCCGCGATTCTTCTTTTCAAAGATAAGCCTGCCAATGACGAAAAAGCTGTTCAAGCTCCGAGGCACCTAAAAAAGCGTTACGGCATTTACTCTGCGATTATGGCTTTCGCTTTACTAGTAGTGGCCTTAGCCGGTTTCATGAGTTCAAATCAGCGTGCTTTAGATCGCCAGGCTTGCTCCAATTACGCTGCTCTTCAAGTGCCGGAGACAGATCAAGGTGTCCCAACTTTTCTTTCAGATGTTCAGCTTTATGGTGAAGCTGCTGGCACCCAACCTGTCAAGGATGCTTTAGTTAGATTCGCACAGTATTCAAGGCAGTATTACTTACTCCTAGACTCAGAGAATCCTGGAGTTGACATGAATCAACTAGCTCAAGCGATAGCCATCTCAAGAGACAAAATCATTGAAGTTTGTTCAGAATATAGCGTTGGATAGGGAAACTAGTCTCTAGGGTTTACTTGACCCTATAAGTCGTTAGCGCCTTTTTCACGTTTGCCTGTTGAGAAGCGATGAACTTTATAGTTCTGGTTTGCTCCTTATGAATGGTTGAAAGCATCGACGGGTCTGTCTTAAATTGGTATACCAAAGTTGAATCGATCACTTTGGCTGCATTGCTTAGTTTTTCGCCAAGTTTCATTGTGGTAGCCATGGCTGAAACTGCTTTTAATTGCAGCAGGTATTGTGTACGGCACGGCTTGTAATTTATGCACTTCACATAGAGTAAACCGCGCTTCAAGTTATTTGCCCAAGGCTGGTTAGCCCGTTCTGAAACCAAAGGATAAAAGAAAGTATCTCCGGCTATTGAGCTCTGCCGGTTCTCACCGAAGGTCTGGTCTGTTCCCCAAGGTATTAGTGTGAATTTATTTCTAGTACTAGTCCGTAAGTAGTAATTATTAATGTCGGGACCTGAGTATCCATCCCAATGTCCAATAAAATTTTCGACAGCCAAAGTTTTGATAAGTGACGTTCTGTCAAAGAAGGTATTTAGGTTCTCATACCATTTAGCTGGGTCAGCCTCATTCAGTGAGGAAATAGCTGCGGTCAAATCATTCTTATTTGGCGTTACTTTCCAGCCGTAATCGGTCAAGAAAGAGCCACTTTGGTCTGCTCCGTCATCATGGCCAACCAGAAGATCTTTCATCGCGACACCTTCGTAGATGTGCTGTGTGATGTCTTTGAATCGTTTAGAGATAAATATCTGGTCCGGTTGCTCAACATTGACGTAGAGCCCCTTGCTTTCACCATTTACTAAAACCTTTGCCCAACCCGTTTTAGATGCCGGAACCCCCATCGCATTGAAGAGGGAATACGCTCCAAATTCATGCACCTTGCTTGTGTCCTGAGTCATAGCGTTGAGAGTCATTCTTCTTAAACCTAGGTAACCAAGCCCGGCTTCGTCCTTCTTGAATCGGATTTTGAAGCTTGGAGTGGACCGCAGGGCAGACATGGACGTTGTTCCCTTTAGCTTCACATTGATATCAAGTAATCCACTGGTGAGGGTTCCTGATGTGATCTTTACCTGGCCAGGCTTGTATACCTTGAAGGTCGAAGGGTTATTCAGTGCTTGCACGGTAGCAAGGGGGAGAATTAGTTCAATCTTGATTACTTTTGTAGGACTATAAATGTCATTGAGTGTGAGGCTGGTAGCAGCGTTGGCTGGGGAGATAGCCATAAGGCTTAGAGGGATGGCCCAGCCTGTGAGGAGGGCAATAATCCTTCTAAAGCCAACGAATTTATTCATTTGGGCTAGTCTAACCTTGTGACCCCGATTGATTACCCTCTCCTTTTGTCCTCGTTGGCAATAGACCTTGTCTTGCTCTACCTTTTGGCTTACGTCTTCTTCTATAGAAGACACAAGCGCAGGGATGTCTTTGTTGCAATCTCCCTTATCAACATCACCTTGTATGTGTTGGGCGGAGCTCTAGGAACCTTTACCATCTCATTGGGTGTCGGTTTTGCTCTTTTCAGTGTTATCTCAATCTTTAGGCTTCGTTCCGAAACTCTTGGATGGAATGAAATCGTGTATCTTCTGGTCGCGCTAGCCATGGGTCTAGATCTAGGGCTGCCGGCTTATGACTTACCAGTCCAGAGCGCTTACGCAGTTTTGCTTGTGCTCGCTGTATTTGTTGTCGACCATCCAAGAATCTTGAAGTCCAAAATGACTCAACGTTTCTCGATGGCCACCGACTATGTTGAAATTGACCAGACTGCCCTAAAGCACAAGGTTGAAGAACAACTTGGTCATCCAGTTATCGCAATCAAAGTCCGTTCTGTAGCGATTACACCGCCATCAATGAAGCTGGATGTTGAGGCATAACGATGACTACTAAACCCAAGAAAGGGTTTGACTACGTTCAAGATCCTCACATTGAAGCCCGAAAAGCTAAAAAACCTGTTGTGGCAAAAGATGTAGTTGATGGCCCAAAAAGCCTAAATGAGAAACTTGGTTTGGGCATCACAAAACGTGTTGGAACAATGTGGGCAGCATACGCATTCTTTGCGCTAACCCTGGTTAGTTTGCCTTCTGTGTTAATGAAAGGTGATCCTGTCCAGATTGTTGCTTGGATAGCGCAAACCTTCTTGCAACTTGTTCTTCTTCCCATCATCATCGTTGGACAAAACATTCAGGCAGCCTCTGCGGAGAAGCGTGCCATTCTTACCTACGAAGATGCAGCTGCGGTTTTAGAAGAAGCCATCAAAATTCAGAAACACTTAGATCATCAAGACAAGTATCTTGAGCACTTAGTAGATCGTCTTGAAAAACTTGAAGCTAGTAAACCAAAAACAAAGTAATGCGTTTAGTTATTGCTGATTGTTCAGTCGATTACGCTGGTCGATTAACTGCCCACCTGCCAAAAGCTAGAAGATTGCTCATGCTCAAAGGTGACGGCAGCATCCTCATTCATAGTGAAACCGGTTCCTATAAGCCACTTAACTGGATGAACCCACCATGCAATTTCTCAGTCCATGAACCGGAGGAAGAACAGGTCGCCGCTGGTGTCACAGCTCTCTGGCGAGTAAGCCAACTAAAAACAGCTGACATTCTTTGGATTCAAATATATGAAATACATCTAGATGTGGACCATGAACTAGGCAAGGACCCAGGTCTAATTAAGGATGGCGTCGAAGCACATTTGCAAGAGTTGCTAGCTGATCAAATCGAACTCATTGGCTCTGGTAGTCAATTGATTCGACGAGAGTATATGACTCCTATAGGGCCTGTGGATATTCTGGCTAAAGATGGCAATGGCAACACAATGGCCATCGAAATCAAGCGCAGGGGAGAAATAGATGGCGTGGAGCAGTTGACTCGCTATCTAGAGCTTTTGAATAGAGATTCAGCCATTGCGCCAGTTAGGGGAGTCTTTGCTGCTCAAGAGATTAAGCCTCAGGCTATAACTTTGGCTAAGGATAGGGGCATCGAATGTCTAATCCTTGACTATGAGGCTATGCGGCTGGATTCAATTGACCCAGATTCTCTTTTTGGCTAAACGAGATAGATTTGAATCACGTTGACAAGGGAGTAACGATGAGTTTAGGTGAAAGAAAAGTTTGGCGAGGATTCGCAAGCGATAATTACGCTGGGGTGCATCCAGAGCTGTTTCAAGCAATGCAAGCAGTTAATGAGGGCCACGAGCGTGCCTACGGTGATGACTTTGTTACTGGGGAATTATCTAAAGCCTTCAAAGCACAGTTTGGAACTGCTGCTGAAGTATTCCCGGTATTTAATGGCACAGGTGCAAACGTCGTAGCCCTTTCTTCTGTTCTCAAACGTTGGGAGGCAGTTGTCTGCGCTGAAACTGCTCACATCAATTCCGATGAGGGTGGAGCGCCAGAGAAGATGGCTGGCATCAAGTTGTGGACAATTCCAACAACTGATGGAAAGCTAACTCCTGCTCTGATTAAGCCGCACCTATTTGATATTGGATCAGTGCACAGGGCTCAAATTGCGGCTATCAGCATTACTCAGACGACAGAGCTAGGAACTGTCTATTCAATAAATGAAGTAAAGGCGCTGGCTGATTTTGCTCATGAGAATAATCTTTTCCTGCACATGGATGGAGCTAGGCTTTCCAATGCTGCGGCTGCTTTAGGTAAAACCTTCAAAGAATTCACAACCGACGCAGGTGTTGATCTGGTTAGCTTTGGTGGGACAAAGATTGGTGCGCTAGCAGCAGAAGCAGTTGTGGTGCTTAATTCAGAAGCCCTTTCTCAAAGCATTCCTTTCCTGAGAAAGACCTCTATGCAGCTTCCAAGCAAAATGAGATTTGTCAGTGCACAGCTAATCGCTCTTTTAGAAAACGATCTTGCAGTTAGAAGCGCTAAGCATGCGAATGCGATGGCTCAGGCATTGGATGCTGGAGTTCGAGAGATAGCAGCTCTGTCCAATGGAAGAGTTAGCGTTCCTAATCCAACCCAGGCTAATGCGGTTTTCCCTATTTTGCCTTCAGAGATTATCGAAGCGCTTCAAGAGGAGTATTGGTTCTATGTTTGGGATTACCGAACAGGGCAGGTGCGCTGGATGTGTGCTTGGGATACCAAACCAGAAGATGTTCAAGGGCTGCTTGCAGCACTTAGGAGTGCTCTCAAGGTTTAGGCTTAGAGCATGCAACCAAACAAAATAGCGATTACTGCTGCCCCTATTGCCCCTGTTCTAGCTGAGCGCTGGAGTCCAAGATCTTTTGATCATGAATACGTTCTAAGCCAAGATGAAGCGTTAGCAATTCTTGAAGCTGGCCGGTGGGCACCATCTGCCAATAACATTCAGCCTTGGCGTTTTGCCTATGTGAGTCGCAATGACTCCCTGCATGCACAACTATGCGAAATAGGTCTCACTGGTTTCAACCAGGCTTGGGCGCCACATGCCTCTGCACTGATTGTTATAGCGGTCAAGATTGAGACTGCAGATGGAAGAGAAAACACTGGCCGTAAATACGATGCTGGCCTATGTGCTTCGATGATGGTTGTTCAGGCTCAAGAACTCGGTCTGCACACTCACCACATTGGTGGTCTAGTAAGGGAGGAAATCGTAACGCTCTTAGGCCTAGACGACAGTTACGAAGTGTTGAATGTGTTGGCGGTCGGTAAAGTTGCTCCAGCTGAGCAACTAGAAGGACCAGCTTATGAGCGAGAGGTAGCTCCCCGAGTTCGCCTTGAACTCGATGAAATCATGCTCTACGGAAAGCCTTAGTTGATTCATCATCTTTCCATCAGCGACCAAATTGTTGGCTGGTTCCCAGATCTTGGCCCAACCTTGTTCTACTTCGTGGTTTGGGGCTTGGTATTTGCTGGTACTGGTTTATTCGTTGGCGCATTCATTCCATTTATTACAGGTGATTCTTTAGTATTTGCCGCAGGTTTGGTGGCAGCCACTTTAGGTTCAGGGGTGAACATTTGGGTGATAGCAATTGGTGTTGGCGTTGCCGCCTGGCTCGGCGATCAAGTTGGCTTTACGCTAGGCCGTCATTTTGGTAGACCTTATTTAGAAAAACGTAAGGGTCGTTGGATTAAGTCCGGGATTAGTAAAAGCGAAGCACTCTTTACGTCCTGGGGTTGGTGGGCTGTAGTGATTTCGAGATTCATGCCTTGGGCAAGAGTTTTCGTTCCAGTTATAGCTGGAATCTCAAAAATGAATTACTACAAATTCTTTAGCGCTAACTTTGTTGGAGCAACAGCTTGGGGAGTTGGCTTAACACTCTGTGGTTATTTCTCAGCAACCATTCCTGCAGTGAAAAATGCTTCCTATTTGATAGCCGGATTCTTTGTTGTCGCGAGTTTGATAGCGGGCCTAAGAGTCTGGCTAATCAACCGAAGAACTGCGTAATTCGTAGTCCGCTAGTGTCGGTGATTTCTCCCTTGCGATGAGATCTAATTCTTGAGCAGCCCAAATATCGAAGTATTGGTTGAATACTTCACCGTCGCGCTCTAACCAACGCTTTCTTCTAGTCGCTTCGTCGACTTCAAGCCAAATACTTATATGAGCGATGGTACTTGTGTATTGGTTTAACGAACCACAACCTTCAACAATCAGTGGAGTTCCTCCGGAGAATTCTCGCCAACGTTCACGGGCATCTATCTCCCAGTTGTATTCTTGCCAGCTAGCAGTTTGCTTATTTAGTAGGGGAGAGAGAATAAAGCGCTGGAGATATTCAGCCCCGGCTGCTAATCCAGTCCATCCCTCATAGAGATCGTCCATGTGAATGATTCTTGGCATCGATTCACCTTGGCGGAAGAGTTCGTTTTGCATTTTCTCGGCCAGAGTTGATTTCCCTGAGCCTGCTCTGCCATCAATCAGAATGATTGGTGTTGCCAGACCAGAATCTCCAAGCTCAAGAGTCTCTCGAGTTATCTGCTCAATGAGCAGATCATATTCAAGGACTTTAGCGGACATGTTTCTAGCCTACTTTTCAAATACCTTCGATTAGGACATCCGGGTGAGCATCAAAACGGTAGCCAGAGCCACGGATTGTCCTCACGATGTCTTCATAGCCGGCAATCTTGGCACGTAGTCTTCTGATGTGAACATCTATTGTTCTTCCGAATACCGAACTGTCATCAACTTCCCCCCAAAGCTTTGAGATGAGCTCATCTCTGGAGATGGTAATTCCCTCGTTTTCAACGAGCACTTGCAGCAAGGCAAATTCCTTATAGGTAAGTTCTGCGTTGACCCCATCCAAGAAAATCTTGTGACGACGAACATCGATAACGACGCCCTTGGCAGCGTCTTCATTGTCTTTTTCGATTAGTCGAGACAGCGCTCTAGGGTCAGCAAGTGCAGTTCGAACTACATCAACGTTTCTACCACCGGTGCCTTTGTGGGCTAGGGCGACAGCGGCGAATGATTCTGCCGCGAGGCCGGGAGCAACTTGATCAAGTGTGTTTCGAAGGGCTGCAACTATTGCCCCAAGAGAAGTGCCTGCAGCCTTTGCGGTTTGTTCGTCGATGCCGACGTATAGTGCGAAGCCTCTAGCTTCAGTTTCGGTGGAGGTTGTTCTTACGAATGGGTTTGTTGGTGCAATTGTCATTTTGGAAATCCTTTGATTGTGTTATGCGAATGGGTTTATTTTGAATGCGCAGATTTAGCGCTATTGCTGGGGTGTTGGTGTCGAAACTCGTAGCGGCTTAGCCGACTTTTGGGTTGAGTTTTAGCGACACATTCGCATACACATAACAGGGCACATCATTGCCGGGCGTCCAAAGGTCGCCTCCGACATGGTGTTTAGAATTGCGCTGTTAGTCATATTTACTAGACTACGTCAGGAAACTTAATATCGTCAAATTAATAACGGTCGGAGTGTTCTCAATCGGCTAAGCCGTATAACCTGTCACCTGCATCACCTAAACCAGGAACGATGTATCCGAGGTCATTTAGTTTTTCATCCAATGCACCGAGAACTATTTGAACATTTCTCTCGCCGACATGTTTTTGAACAGCTTCAAGACCTTCTGGAGCTCCGATTAGGCAAATGCAGGTTACCTCTGTTGCACCGCGATCAAAGACATAATCAATGGAGTCGATTAAAGTACCGCCGGTAGCTAACATCGGGTCGATGATGAATACCTGTCTGCCGGTTAGATCATCCGGTAGTCGATTTGCGTATGTGTATGGCTGGAGAGTTTCTTCATTCCGTTTAATACCTAGAAAACCGACTTCTGCGGTTGGGAGTAGTTTTACAATCCCCTCCAACATCCCAAGTCCTGCCCGAAGCACAGGAATGATGATCGGTCTTGGGTGAGAAAGTTTCATTCCCTGGGTCTTGGTAACAGGAGTCTCGATGGTCACAGCCTCAGTTTTGACCTCTCGGGTGGCTTCATAAGCCAAAAGAGTAACTAATTCTTCGACTAACTGCCTAAAAACAGGGGAAGGAGTACTTTTATCCCTGAGAACAGTGAGTTTATGGGTAATAAGAGGGTGGTTCGCCACATGAATCCGCATAGGCTAAATCTAATAGACCAGTGCAGATAAAGGTGATTAGTTTGGGTAAAGAATGGGAACCGTTGATGCGGGAAGCTCTGGCTGAAGCCCAGATTGCTCTGCAGACCAGTCAAGATGTGCCAGTTGGGGCAGTAATTGTGGACTCTGAAGGCAAAATCATCGCCAGGGGAGGCAATAAAAGGGAGTTGGAGCAAGATCCAACTGCCCACGCTGAGTTGGTGGCTATCCGTGAGGCCAGTAAAACACGGGGATCTTGGCGTTTAGAAGGCTGCACATTGGTAGTAACCCTAGAGCCGTGTGTAATGTGCGCTGGGGCTATTCAGGCAGCCAAAATAGGCAAAGTTGTCTTTGGAGCCTGGGATGAAAGGGTAGGAGCTAGCGGTTCTACCTATGATTTGCTCAGAGATAAGCGACTTGGCAGCCATATAGAGGTAGTGCCTGAAGTGCTAGCTGCTGAGAGTTCAGCCTTGCTAAAGACCTTTTTCGAGCAAAGGCGCTGATGTAGTAGGTTTTCTAATTGGTGACGTGTCCGAGTGGCCGAAGGTGCAACTCTCGAAAAGTTGTGTGGGTGAAAGCTCACCGTGGGTTCAAATCCCACCGTCACCGCCATTTTTACTGAAAACCCTTACATTTTAGGGTCTTGAAACATTTGGCAATAATTAGGTTGCGAAAAGGTAAAGATTTCCTAAGAGACTCATTTTTCCAATAATGTAGGTATACGCGGGCAATGCCCGTTAAACCTATCGAGGAAGACATAAAGTGTTTAAATCAAAGCGCGTATCACTCCTAACTATTTTTGCTTTACTCCTACCATCGTCTGCGGGACTCGCAACGTTTGGTATTTCAGCTGCCAATGCTGCTGATAACACCCTGTCAACTTTCACAGTTAACAGTGAAGATGTAACTGATGGAGCGAGCGTAACGCTTGATCCTTATACAACTTCTGTAGCGGTTGTTGCCACTCCGACTGATAGCACTTCTGTTGCTACTGTCACTGGTGATACAGGCTTGCACTTGGGTGATAACGCTCTTGTTGTTACTGTTGCCAACGAAGGTGATCAGACCTCAGCAACCTACACAGTGAACCTGACTGTTCCTGCTAGCGATAACAATGCTGCAGTTGTAACAGTTAATGGTGAAGAGCTCATCAATGGTGAAGCTAAAGAAGTTGACTGGGGAACAACATCTGTTGATGTTGTCGTTCTTTTGTCAGACATTAACGCGACTTACACAGTTACCGGTGCAACCGGCCTAACAACAGGTGACAACCTCATCGACATCGTTGTTACAGCCGCAGATGGTGTTTCAAAAGATGAAACACAGATCACCGTTACCGTACTTCCAAACACCGATACTTCTGTAACCTCGATCACAGTAAACGGTGAAGCTACATCTGATGGAAGCGTTGTTGCTCTAGATGCACTTACTACTGATGCAGACATCCAGGTTGTAACCACTGACCCAGACGCAACTGTTATTGTTTCTGGTGATTCAGACCTTATGGCTGGAGACAATGCGGCAGTGATTATCGTTACTGCAGCTGACGGTGTTACATCTCAGCAATATGACCTAACTTTGAACGTCGCTTTCAACACTGATGTTTCACTTTCAACTTTCACAGTTGACGGTTTCTCAGTTGATGACAACGACATTCTTGACCTAGACCCACTAACAACTGATGTTGAGGTCGTTGTTGAAACAACAGACCCAGAAGCATCATTTGTTATTGATGGTGGCGCAGATCTAGTTCCAGGCGAAAACGACCTGACAGTCTCTGTATTTGCTGCTGACGGTGTCACATCTCGCGACTACTTCGTAGTTCTAAACGTGCTACCTAACACTGACACATCTCTAGCTAGCTTCACCATCAACGGTGACGAAGTAACCGATGGCGACAGCGTAGACCTAGACCCATTCACCCAATCTGTTGACGTAGCAGTTGAGACAACTGACTCAAACGCAACCTACGTTATCGATGGTGACTCGAACCTAGTTGTTGGAGAGAACACTCTTACTCTTACTGTTACCGCTGCTGATGACTCAACCACAATGGACTACCAGGTCACATTGGTTGTTGCTCAGAGCAACGATGCAAGTTTGAACGAAGCATCCGTATCATTCGTTGGTGCAGATGGCTCAACCCAAACCGAGCAGATTGTTGATGGAGATGAAGTATTCCTTCCTTCAAACACTCAGTCTGTTGAAGTATCTGTTAACCCAACTGATTCAGAAGCAACCTTCGAATACGAAGGTGACTCTGACTTGCAGGTTGGTAGCAACGATCTAACAATCACAATCACTGCTCCGGATGGCGTAGCTCAGGAAGTTATCGCTGTTACTTTGACAGTTGCTGTTGGTGACGTCACCACAAGCAGCTTCAATGTAAACGGAACTGAAGTTGAAGATGGCGCAGTGCTTGACGTAGAAGCTGGAACCGAATCGGTGACAGTTCTTGTTGAGACAACTGACCCTCTAGCGACCACTGAAATCACTGGTGACACTGGCTTGGTATTTGGTACTCCAAACCACCTAGTTCTTACTGTTACTTCAGTTGATGGAACTGCTACCGCTACCTACGACGTAGTCATTAACGTTCTTCCTTACACAGATGCTGCTGTAACAAACATCTCTGTAAATGGCGTTGACTGGGTCGAGGGCAATGCTCTTGAAGTTGATGCAGGTGACCTAGATGTCTCTGTTGACACACACAACGAGTTTGCAACCGTAGCTGTTGAAGGAAACGTAACAAACGTTTCAGGTCTAACAACACTTACAGTTACAGTAACCGCTCAGGATGGTGAGACTACAGAGTCTTACGAAGTAGAAGTACTTGCATCAACTGATCTTGAGATTGTTGCTGGTTCACTTCCAACCGACGGTACCATCCGCGTTGGAACCTACGCCAAGCTAACAAAGGCTCAGTTCGCAGGTTCAAAGGTTACTTACCAGTGGCTAAACGACCGTTCAGAAATCGATGGCGCAACTAGCTACCGCTACTTGATCACTCCAGATGATTTCGGACACCAAGTTCGAGTAGTTGTTGTTAAGACAACCGCTGGTGTTGCTACGACTCTAATCTCTAAGGCAGTTGCATTCGAAGCCGGTATCATCAAGAAGGCTCCGACACCTGGTATTAGGGGTAAGGCAGTAGTTGGTGGAACACTGACTGCAGTTGCCAGAACTTGGAGTTCAGACGTTGAGCTTGCTTACCAGTGGTATGCAGATGGCTCACCAATCGATGGTGCTACCGAAGAAACCTTCGATATCACACCTAACCTAGTTGACGCTGGAATCTCTCTTGGAGTTACTGGATCGCTAGCTGGTTATGCAACAATCGAGAAGGTAAGCGCTGAAGCTACAGTGAAGCCGGGAACCATCCGCTTCACCACTAAGCCAAGCATCTCTGGTGACTTGTTCGTTGGCGAGACCATTGAGGTCGATCCAGGTTCAGTCTCAGTTGATGGCGCTGAATTCACTTATGTCTGGTCGCGCAACGGTGTCGAAATTGACAACACCGAAGCTACCTACACCTTGACTGTTGATGACTTCAAGAAGAGAATCACTGTTCAGGTATTTGCTAACGCTGAAGGCTACAACCAGGCTTCAGCTAAGGCTAAGACCCTGTCAATCAAGGCTGGAACTCTAGCTGATGTTCCTACACCGGTTATCTCTGGTAACCCAGTTGTCGGTGAAGTTCTAACCGTTGAGACTGGTGACTACCCAGAAGGTACTACCTTCAAGTTCGTTTGGTCACGTAACAACAGAGTGATCACTGGAGCTAACACTGAATACACCGTAAACGCAAGGGATGTCGGCAAGACCATCAAGGTACGCGTAATTGCTACCATCCCTGGCTACAACACAGTCAGCATCCTTGCTGATGGTGTTGACGGTGCAGCTGAATAGCTAAAACCTAACCAAGTGAAGGACCCCCAGAAATGGGGGTCCTTTCCTTTTGGGGGGAATATTGAAGATTTTGTTGCAAAATCGCAATAAAGCCCTATAAGATAGAGGTTTGCTCCCCAACAACTCGTAAGCATATTTCGGCTGCGCTATTTTGCACGCATATTTTGGCGGCAATTGTTTGGGGGCCAATCCCATAGACCGTTTCAAGCTATCAACCGCCTTTGAAGGGATATCTCTTGGCTACCAAGAAGACCACTAAAAACATCCGTTCCGCACAACGTCTATCATTTGCAAAGACTCGTGAACCTATCGACCTTCCTAACCTGCTTACTTTGCAGACCGAGAGCTTTGAATGGCTCGTAGGTGCAAAGCCATGGCGCGACAAGGTCGGCGCTGAGGCCAAGACTGGCCTTGATGAGGTATTCGAAGAGCTAAGTCCGATCGAGGACAACCCAAACAACCCGGCTGAAGCAAAGATGGGTCTTGAGTTCAAGGAACCTGATCTACTGGACCCAACTCTTACTCCGGACGAGTGCAAGGTTAAGGGCAAGACTTACTCACGCCCGCTATACATCAAGGCTGAATTCACTAACTACAAGACTGGTGAAATCAAGAGCCAGACAGTTTTTATGGGTGATTTCCCAATCATGACAAATGAGGGAACTTTTATCGTCAACGGAACTGAGCGCGTTGTCGTTTCTCAGTTGGTTAGATCTCCTGGTGTTTACTTCTCTGTATCAACAAACACCACCGGTAACTTGGATGTTCGTAACAACAAGGCTCAGATCATCCCATCTCGTGGTTCTTACCTAGAGTTCCTAACTGAGTGGGTTAAGGATGACCGTAAGTCTGTTTCACGTTTTGGTAAGCCAGTTCTTCAGGTTCAGGTTGACCGCAAGACTAAGGTTTCTGCAACCATCTTCCTAAAAGCTCTTGGTATGACTCGTGAAGACATCATTGCTGCTTTTGCTGATGTTAAAGATGCAGTAACTTCAACTCCTGGTTGGGAAATTGACGTTGACCTGATCAACAACACCCTTGACTACGACGAGTCTCGTGCATTTGCAACTCCTGTTATCACTAAGGAAGATGCTCTGAAGGAAATGTATCGCAAGGTACGTGGCGAGTCAGGTAACGCAGATGCTGCTGAAGCATGGTTGAAGAGCGTCTACTTCGACAAGAAGAGATACAACCTTGCACGTGTTGGACGTCACAAGCTAAACCGCAAGCTGGGTATCACTGTTGAAGAGAACACCACTGTTTTGACTCCAGAAGACATCGTTGCAACCATGAAGTACTTGTTGGTGTTCGACTTGGCGCTAAAGAACAAGGCTGATATCACAAGCAACATGACCTTTGGTCTGAAAATGTCTGGTAAGAAAGTTGATGTCAAGATTGCATCTGACGACATCGATGACTTCCAGAACCGTCGTATTCGCCCAGTTGGTGAATTGATCCAGAACCAGGTTCGTATCGGTCTTAGCCGTATGGAACGTGTTGTTCGTGAGCGTATGTCTACTCAGGATGTTGAGGCTATTACTCCTCAGACTCTGATCAACCTTCGTCCAGTTGTTTCAGCAATCAAGGAATTCTTTGGTGCTAGCCAACTTTCACAGTTCATGGACCAGAACAACCCACTTGCTGGTCTTGCTCACAAGCGTCGCCTTTCAGCCCTAGGGCCCGGCGGTATCGCTCGTGAACGTGCCCAAATGGAGGTTCGTGACGTTCACCCATCCCACTACGGTCGTATGTGTCCAGTGGAGACTCCAGAAGGTCCGAACATCGGTCTTATTGGTTCCCTAACTGCATATGCTCGCATCAACACTTTCGGTTTCATTGAGACTCCATACAACAAGGTTGTCAATGGCAAGGTCTCAGGCAAGATCGAGTATCTAGATGCTGCTAGCGAAGATGGCAAGGTTATTGGTGGCGCTGATGTTCCACTAAACGCTGACAAGACTTTCGCTAACAAGAAGGTATTTGCTCGATTCAAGGGTGACGTTGTTGAAGTTGATAACGACACTGTTGATTACATCGACATCTCACCTCGTCAGCTCGCATCTGTTTCAACATCTTTGATTCCATTCCTAGAGCACGACGACTCAAGCCGTGCTTTGATGGGTGCGAACATGCAGCGTCAAGCTGTGCCATTGCTTCGTAGCGAAGCTCCACTGGTTGGTACTGGTATGGAACGCGCTGCGGCTATGGACTCACACGCTGTTGTGCTTTCACGTGCAGCAGGTGTTGTTGAAGAAGTTGACGCAGACCACATTGTGGTTAGAGGCGATGACAACTCACAGGAGAAGTACTTCCTTCGTAAGTTCGAGCGTTCAAACCAGGGAACTGCAATTAACCAGCGAGCAATTGTTTCTATCGGACAGAAAATCGAAGCAGGCGAAGCTCTTGCAGATGGTCCTTCAACTGATCAGGGTGAACTAGCTCTCGGTAAGAACCTTCTCGTTGCGTTCATGCCTTGGGAAGGTCACAACTTCGAAGACGCGATTATCATCAGCCAGGCGTTGGTGAAGGAAGACACTTTGTCTTCTATCCACATCGAAGCTCACGAAGTTGAAGCTAGAGACACCAAGCTAGGTAAGGAAGAGATCACTGCAGATCTTCCTAACGTATCTATGGAAGCACTTGCTCAGCTAGACGAGCGCGGAATCATCCGCATCGGTGCTGAAGTTCGTCCAGGAGATATCTTGGTTGGAAAGGTTACTCCTAAGGGTGAAACTGAGCTTTCAGCTGAAGAGCGTTTGCTAAGAGCAATCTTCAACGAGAAGAGCCGCGAAGTTCGCGACACTTCATTGAAGGTGCCTCACGGTGAAGCTGGAACAGTTATCGACGTGAAGGTCTTCGACATTGAAGAAGACGAAATGGCTGCTGGTGTTAACCAGAGAGTTGTTGTTCACATTGCTCAGAAGCGTAAGATCACCGAAGGTGACAAGCTTGCTGGTCGTCACGGAAACAAGGGTGTTATTTCTAAGATCCTTCCTGTTGAAGACATGCCATTCCTAGAAGACGGAACTCCGGTAGACATCATCCTGAACCCATTGGGTATCCCAGGTCGTATGAACTTCGGTCAGGTTCTAGAAACTCACCTCGGCTGGATTGCTAAGCAGGGTTGGCAGATCAAGGAAGGCGCAAAGTGGGCAGAGCACCTAGCTGCAGAGCTGCACTCAGCAGCTCCTGGCACAAAGGTTGCAACTCCGATCTTCGATGGCGCTCACAAGGATGACATCATCGGTTTGTTGGACTCAACTCTTCCTAACCGCGATGGCCAGAAACTTGTTGACAAGTCAGGTAAGGCAAGATTGTTCGATGGCCGCTCAGGTGAGCCATTCCCAATGCCTATCTCAGTTGGATACATGTATGTCTTGAAGCTTCACCACTTGGTGGACGACAAGATTCACGCACGTTCGACAGGTCCTTACTCAATGATCACTCAGCAGCCACTAGGTGGTAAGGCTCAGTTCGGTGGTCAGAGATTCGGTGAAATGGAAGTTTGGGCTCTGCAGGCATACGGTGCTGCACACACCCTTCAGGAACTTCTAACCATCAAGTCAGATGA
>CANGIU010000018.1 GCA_947454255.1 Micrococcales bacterium | reverse complement strand
GTGATCACCTAGGTCAACAAGCTCTTTGTATAGCTCGAGGTTTTCTTCCCCGACCTTATCCAGCGAAAGCATGATCTGAATGCGAGCGCCTAGGCCTGATTGCAAAGTAGCAAAGCAGAGTTTTCCGGTGTTTCTCTGGAACATCACTCTTCCTGCAATACCAACAGTTTCACCGGTAGCAACATCAACTTCCAGTTCTGGATACTTGAGCTTTACCGCTTCGATTGTTGTAGTGATGTTCAAGGAAACTGGGTATGCCTCATGGCCTGAAGCAAGGATGCGCTCACGCTTAGCTAAACGAATAGCAATCTGTTCAGGTAGGTCTTGCTCTTCAATGCCCTCTACTGGCTCTTGGTTCATTCCTGCTCCTGAATATAAAAACTGATGTTATCGATGAGTCGAACTCCGTCAACTACTGCAGCAACCAGCATTTGGGCAAGCCCTGAAAAATCGTCTGCAATAGGCGCAAAGTTCTCTTTATTTACTAGCGCTAGATAATCAAGTTTAGCCAGCGGTTGAGATTCAATCTGCTTCCTGGCGCTCTCTAGAGCAATACTCGGAGCTATTCCTTCAGTTATTAACTCCTCGGCGTTAACCATGGCTTCAAATAACACTGGGGCTGCAGCTAGCCCTGACGGGCTAAGACGTGAGTTTCGACTGGATAGCGCAAGCATGCTCTGTGACCTCACAGTCTCGGCTTCAACAATCCTGATCTGGTCGCTAAATTCCCTGTGCACCAATCGTTTGACCAGGAATAACTGCTGAGCATCTTTGGCTCCAAACACCGCTACCTGAGGTCTAACTGCTTGGAAGAACCAGCTCACAACATGCAACATGCCCTCGAAGTGACCCGGTCGGCTAACACCTTCAAAGACTGAACCCAAAGCACCTGCCCTGGGAGCTAAGGGCTGCCCTATGCCATCTGGATAGACCTCATCGACACTGGGTGCAAACAGAATATCCGGTGTCTTGGTGAGGCTCTCAAGCCTTTCAATGTCAGCAGCTAAAGTCCGTGGATATTTAGCGAAATCCTGGTCATCAGTGAACTGTGTAGGGTTCACGAAGATACTCACTACGACCACATCGGCTTCCCTTTGCGCTAGTTCGATAAGAGCTAAGTGACCATCATGGAGAGCGCCCATGGTCGGCACAAAACCAACATTGGTTTCGCTATCAAGTTCTGCTCTCAGTTCGCTTACGGTATGGATTACCTTCACTGGTTATCCCCATCGAATAGATCCGCAGGATCGATTTCAGGCACTGCCGTTCTCAGCGACTCTTCAAGTGAAGATCTAAATATGCCGGCTAATAAGTTTCTGGGCTTTTCAATCCCTGCGTCTTCTAACAAAGTAATTGCTTGACCAACTATGAGCGTTGTAAAGGTTCCCGCCACAGAAATAGCTTCCGCATATTTTTCTCTAGCTTCTTGAGGAACATGAACAGGTTCCCCACCTAATTCGATGGCTAAAGTTTGGACAATCGGTAACACCGCCCTTGGAGCATCAACGGCGATATAGCTATCAACAATTCTTGCTCTATCGATTGAACTAAAGCCGGTGAATCTAATCGCTGGGTGGATTGCCATCGGAACAATACCTAACCCAAGCGCATCATCGAATACTGAATAACCATAATTAGGTGAGGTGTGAGCTAACAACTGCCCTCTGCTCAACGATTCGGTCGCAACCAAGCCTTTAATCAGATTTTCAATTTGATCACCAGGGATAGCAAAAATAATTAGGTCAACTCCCTGGACTGCGTCAATTACCGGAAGAACTGGAACTCCTGTTAATACAGTTTCAACTTGAGCCGCTCTTGCTGGATCTGTTGTTGCAATAGCGGATAAAGTATGACCTGCATCAGAAATTGCTTTAGCAATTGAAATACCAACTGGCCCTGCACCAACAACAGAAACTTTTAGACGCGTTGCATCGGAACTCATTAGGCTGCAACCGCACTATCTTTTTTCACACCAGGACCCTTTGGGTCACTGGGCAGACGACACATCCACTCGACAATGAAAGAGACCGCTAATAAAACTAATGACGCAATTCCAGCAGCAATGTTTGTCCCCGTTGAACTCTCCACAACTACAGGTGCTGTGTATTGCTTAATGATTACTCCGATGTGCCAACCACCAAGCATGCTTGCAGTGACAGCTCCCGCCTTGGCAAGAACCAGAACTCTAACCGCGTAGAACGGATCAACCGGCATGGGCTTTACTACTTTTGCAGTTGGGTTTTGCTCTAAAGCAAGAGTTGCTTTCTTGAGATTGCGCTTGTATCTCCAAATAGGGACAGCGAGAGAGAGAAGTATTACAGCAACGACTATGACTGAAATAGCTAGCGTTGCACCACTAACTGGAATCACCCTTCCGCTATTTATTGCCCAAACGCTATAGCCATAGCCCGCTGCAGTTGATACCGCCAACCAAACCGCAACCCCAATAATGCTTATCGACTTCATACGATTTTCACCTGGTCCGCAAATATATAGGCAAGCTTTTCAATAGCACCAAAGCCTGGTATTTCAGCCTTTTGATCCATTAGATACCAGGGCACAATTACAAATGCACGTTTGGTCGCCTCTGGATGAGGGATAACTAAATCGGCTGACCGATATAGCGCGGTTCCGTACTTGATGATGTCGATATCGATATTTCGATCACCCCAACGCACGAGTTTCTTTCTACCGAGTCTCTGTTCTATCCCTTGAACAACAGCCAAAAGTTTCTCTGGCTTCAAACTAGTCTCAATTTCAGCAACACAGTTCAGAAACTTAGGCTTAGACGAATCAAAGCCCGCCAGAGTCAATGCCTTGGATTCAACTAAAGGTGAGATCTCCAGCAATTCAATACCTTTACTCACCTTGATAGCTGCCAGAGCTTTGATGATCCACTGCCTGCGGTTACCTAGATTGCTACCAAAAGCAAGTACTGCTCTAGGCATCGTTATCTCTTTTTGATTCAACAGTCACACTGACATCAGTGAATTCATAGGGAATTGGAGCGTTAGGTTTGTGGACGGTAACCCTAGCCTGCTGGACGATTCCGTGACCAAAGTTCAAACAGTAATCCAAAAGTCGTTGAGCAAGTGTCTCCAAAAGGTCAACCGGTTGAGCTTTGGTTAGTTCAACTAATCCTTTGGCTAAGTCTCCGTAGTGAACCGTATTAGACAGGTCATCAGAAAAAACTGCTTTATCGCCATCCACCCAAACCGCTGCATCGATATAGAAATCCTGGCCATTCTGTCGTTCAAAGTCGAATACGCCATGGTGAGCGAAGACCCTGAGGCCGGTGATCTCTATTTTATGTTGCATAGGTCAATTCTGTCGCTTAGTTGAACTATTTTCTGCATCATTAGAGCCTTCGTGGAGAGCTCCAACGATGTTGATGGCATCAACGGTTGCTAATACATTGTGGACTCTAACTCCCCAGAGTTTCCTTTGCATCAGCAGAGCCGTTAGGACTGCTGTTGCAACGTCTCTGCGCTCGTGAGAAACCGAATTAGGTTCTTCTTCATCTAATGCGCCTGCAATAAATCTTTTTCTAGATGCGCCAACAAGAACAGGCAGCCCTAGCTTCTCAATCTCATCTAGCCTTGCGACTAGCTGCCAGTTCTGCTTCATATCTTTAGCAAAACCAAGCCCTGGATCAACGATGATATTTTCACGCTTTATGCCGGCAGCTATTGCTGCTTCCACACGCACCTGTAGTTCCTGAGCTACCTCTTCTGCAACATTTTGGTATGAGGCTAAGGTATTCATAATTTCACTGTGACCGCGCCAGTGCGAAATTACAATAACAACATCATGCTTTGCAGCAACAGCGAACATTTGCTCATCAGCTAAACCACCAGAGACATCGTTGATGATCTCAGCTCCTGCTGCAATTGCAAGTTCAGCAGTTGATGCGTTCATCGTATCGATACTGATTTGAACATCTAGCTTTAAATCAGACACAGCCTGAATAACGGGAATAACTCTTTGCTGCTCTTCTTCAGAAGTAATTCTGGTTGCCCCAGGCCTAGTTGATTCCCCACCGATATCAATTATCTGAGCACCTGCAGTAAAGAGCAGCTTCGCATGATCAACCGCTGATTCTAAGGAGTTGTATTGGCTACCATCACTAAAACTATCCGGAGTGACATTTAGGACACCCATGACCTGAGGCTTTACTTTAGGTGCGCTGGAATCGTATTTCATTTTGCGATGAGCGCCATAACTTCTGCACGATTAGCAGCTTCGCTGTAAACACCTCGAGTGGCAACAGTGACAGTATTAGCTTCTGGTTGTCTAGCCCCTCGAGATGCAACACAGTGATGTCTTGCTTCGATAACAACTACAACCCCTTGAGTTCCCAAGCCCTTCTCAAGTGCTTCAGCAATTTGGGATGTTAGGTTCTCTTGCAACTGCGGTCTTGATGCCAAGACTTCAACTAACTTTGGCAATCTTCCCAAACCTATTACTCGATCACTTGGCAGATAAGCAATGTGCGCAATACCGGTGAAAGGAAGCAAGTGATGCTCGCAAATAGAAACAAGTTCGATGTCTTTTAGAATCACGACATCGTTGTGTTCTGCAGGAAATGTTTCTGCAAGAACTGCGAGCGGATCAGCGCCTACTCCTGCGAAGAAGCCAACATAAGCGTCAGCCACCTTCTGCGGAGTTGCCTTTAGTTCTTCACGGCTAGGGTCTTCGCCGATGGCATGAAGCAGCTCAGTAACAGCTGCCTTGATTCTCTCGGCGTCTAACACTCTGGCCCTTAGGAAGACTTGCGACGGGTAGTAGTTTTCTTAGTTTCTTTAGCCTGAGCCTCACGCTTAGCCTGGGTTGAACCCTTAGCTGGAATAGCGATAGGGCCTTGCTTAGGCTTAGGTCTGGTCTTCTTGGATAACCATTGGGTGCGCTTAGGTAGCTTCTTCACAGCCTTGAAAATAACTGCAATGTCTTCAGCGTTTAGAGTCTCGCGCTCCATTAGCTCCTTAGCCATTGCATCCAAAACCTTACGGTTTAGGTTGATGGCCTTGTATGCCTCATCATGAGCTGCATCAAGAATGCCACGAAGTTCACTATCAATCTGCTGAGCAGTTAGATCTGAATATTCCTTGGTGTGAGCCATGTCTCTACCGATGAATACTTCACCGGCTTGACCATAAGAAACAGAACCAATAGTGCTAGACATTCCATACTGCATGATCATTGCCTTAGCAATTGAAGTTGCTTTCTCGAAGTCATTAGATGCACCGGTGGTTGGATCACCATAAACAATTTCTTCAGCAACACGACCGCCCATTGCATATGCAATCTGGTCTAGCAGTTGGTTACGGGTAACGGAGTAACGATCTTCTAATGGAAGCACCATTGTGTATCCAAGAGCTCTACCTCTAGGCAAAATAGTGACCTTAGAAACTGGGTCTGAATAATTCATCGATGCTGCAACGAGAGCGTGACCTGCTTCGTGATACGCAGTATTTAGTCTTTCTGCATCCTGCATCAGACGAGTCTTCTTGGCCGGCCCTCCGATAACACGATCAATTGATTCATCAAGAATCTCGTTAGTGATTTGTTTCTGTCCACTTCTCGCAGTTAGCAATGCAGCTTCGTTTAGAACGTTAGCCAAATCCGCACCTGTAAAACCCGGGGTACGTCTTGCAACCATCGCAAGATCGACATCGGCAGAAACTGGCTTGCCCTTGGCGTGAACCTTAAGGATCTGTTCACGACCAATCAAATCAGGTGCTGAGACTCCAACCTGACGATCGAAACGACCTGGGCGCAATAGTGCAGGGTCAAGAATGTCAGGTCGGTTTGTTGCTGCAATAAGAATTACGTTGGTCTTTGAATCGAAACCATCCATCTCAACTAGCAACTGGTTTAGAGTCTGCTCGCGCTCATCGTTACCGCCACCAATACCCGCTCCACGATGACGACCAACAGCATCGATTTCATCTACGAAGATAATTGCTGGAGATGCTGCTTTCGCTTGTTCAAAGAGATCGCGCACACGGGATGCACCAACACCAACAAACATTTCAACAAAGTCAGAGCCTGAGATTGTAAAGAATGGGACACCGGCTTCTCCAGCAACAGCCTTGGCCAAAAGTGTCTTACCGGTTCCCGGCGGACCGTATAGCAAAACACCACGGGGAATCTTTGCGCCAACCGCTTGGAACTTCTGCGGTTCTTTTAGGAACTCTTTGATCTCTTCGAGTTCTTCAATCGCTTCATCAACACCAGCAACATCTGCGAAGGTAACCTTCGGCATATCTTTGTTGTAGAGCTTGGCTCTAGATTTACCAAACTGCATGACCTTGTTGTTTCCCCCCTGTGCTCCTGACATTAGGAACCAGAAAATACCTAAGAACAACAGGAAAGGAAGAATGCTGTAAAGAAGGGATAGATACCAAGGAGTGTTTGTTACCTGGTCATTGAAACCATCTGTAATGTTTGCAGCCGCAATAGCTTCAGTTACCTGAACCCCGCGTGAGAATGCGTAGTAGAACTGAATCTCTTTACCGTACTTCAGATCGGTAGTTTGCAAGGTGACATGAACGCGCTGTTCGCTTTCAATAACCTCAACCTTTTGGGCTTGGCCAGATTGAATGAACTGGATACCGACTGAGGTATCTACTTCTTTGACAGTCGAAGTGCTAAAAGAGTTAAAGCCAATAGCCAAGAGGGCAACAGCCAATGCCACATATAGAAATGGGCCTCTAAAGAGTTTGCGTGGTTTCATAAGTGAGGCTAAGCCCCATACCTTTCCTTAACAACTACTAGGCTACCCGCCAGAAGCGACACTGTCAGCCCCAAAAAG
The DNA here is from genome assembly GCA_947454255.1 of Micrococcales bacterium. Lineage (GTDB taxonomy): Bacteria > Actinomycetota > Actinomycetes > Actinomycetales > Microbacteriaceae > Rhodoluna. The sequence continues at coordinate 14,755 of CANGIU010000018.1, read as the reverse complement.
GCCCTGTTCGCAGTCAGAATAACGATTTTAGCTATATACAGATGGAGCTAGAACGCCTACGTCTTTCAAGGTTCGGTACTTCTCGTCATAGTCCAACCCGTAGCCAACCACGAATTCGTTAGGGATATCAAAGCCCACAAGAAGAACCTCAACGTCTACCTTGGCAGCTTCTGGTTTACGCAAGAGGGCAACGATTTCAACAGAAGCGGCCCCTCTAGCAGTGAGGTTTGATTTCAACCACGACAAAGTAAGGCCTGAGTCAATGATGTCTTCAACAATTAGGACATGTCTGCCTAAAACATCAGCGTCTAGGTCCTTGAGGATGCGAACTACACCAGATGACTGTGTTCCTGAGCCATAAGAAGAAACTGCCATCCAGTCCATCGAGACAGGAATCTGAATTGCTCTAGATAGATCAGCCATAAACATAACTGCACCTTTTAGAACACCCACTAGCAGCACATCTTTACCTGCATAGGCAGAATCTAGTTCGAGAGCAAGCTCTTTTACTCGTTCAGCAATCTGGGCTTCTGTGACTAGAACTTTAGTGATGTCGTCTTGCACCTTGATGAGGTCCACTTAGCATGCTCCTGGTTTTAAAGTTTTGGTGCTCTTGAGAGTAATTTCTTGGCCGGTTCTTACTACTCTAACTGCTGGCAGGGTCAAAGGTTTTTGACCATGCCAATTCGTTAACAAACTAGTAACCGAATCAATATGAGTTTTATTGGGTTCTGCTCCTAGCAAGACCAAAGCATTATGGATAACCCGATTACGGATCGCTGGGGCAAGCTGAAAAAGTTCTTCGACATCAAGAACCACCGAGTTATTAGTGGTCTTTGCGCAGACATGAAAAGCAATCGATGCCTGAGCATCTAAGTATTGATTGTCTTCCTGCAAAATTTCTGCGGTTCTAGCTAAAGCATTAGCGATGCCTGGGCCCAGCTCCTTTTCTAAGACAGGTAGAACGTTTAGCCTGACCTTTACTCTGGAGAACTTAGTATCAAGATTCTGTGGGTCTTGCCAAAAATTGATGCCACTGTCGACGCAGAAAGCCACTGTTGTTTCTCTTCTAATTCCAAGTAGTGCTCTTAGGTATTTGCCATCGGCACTAAGGGCTGACATTCCTGCAATTGATTTAGGTCCTGAGCCCCTGGCTAATCCAAGTAATACTGTTTCTGCTTGATCATCGAGTGTGTGACCAAGCATTGAAAACTTTGCTCCATAGCGTTTAGCAAAATCATCAATCGCTGCATAGCGAGCATTTCTAGCAGCTGCCTCCATACCAAGAGAGCCAGAGATTACTTTGACCTCCATAACCTCCACAGTTTCAAAGCCAAGCTCGATAAGAGTGCTCTTTGCTTGCTCTGCAATCTCCTTAGAGCCCTTTTGGAGATTGTGGTTGACCACTACGGAGATGATGTTTACCTTTGCCCTTTTCCCTTCAAATAGGGAAGCTGCAGCAAGAGCTAGAGAGTCAGCTCCTCCGGAGCAGGCAATGACTACAGTGTCACCCTCAACAACTCCAAAGGTTTCCCAAGAGTCCCTGACAGCGCGACGGACATCAGCCATGGCTGGAGTTAGCCTAGGTCGCGCAACCATCTGTGCCCTTTCGGTATTCTTGGTACATCAAGCCTATTTAGGAGATCTATGTCTATCGACGCCATCATCGAAATTCCTCGTGGAAGCCGAAACAAATATGAGGTTGACCATGAGTCAGGCCGTATCCGTTTGGACCGCGTCCTATTCACACCTTTTGTATATCCAGTTGACTACGGATACTTCGATAACACCCTAGGTGGCGATGGTGACCCACTTGATGCCCTAGTACTGCTTGAGTTCCCGGTATTCCCAGGTGTAATTGTTGAGGTTAGAGCTGTTGGTGTTCTTCCTATGGAAGACGATGGTGGAATCGATGAGAAGATCCTCTGTGTCCCAGTCAAGGACAAGCGTTGGGCTCACATCCAAGACATCAACGATGTTCCACAGCAGACCAAAGACGAGATCGAGCACTTCTTCACCCACTACAAGGACTTAGAGCCTGGCAAGTGGGTAAAGGTAGGTGCTTGGGCAGATAAGGCAGCTGCTGAGAAGCTAATCGCTGAAGCGATTGAGAGATTTAAAACTGAGGGCGGGCACCAATAATCTGAACTGCTTTGGCAGCTGTTGAGATACCAGCTTTTATTGCTTGATCTAAAGGCTGTTCATTAGCCAGAGTCGCAACTAACCCACCAGCAAAAGCATCCCCTGCTCCAGTTGGGTCTACTGCTTCAACTTTCTCACTTGGGTATGTTTGCATTTTAATTCCCTCTGCATAAACATCTACCCCTGCACTACCATTTTTTACGACAGTGATCTGGCTTAGAGTAGCGCCAAGTAAATCAAACTCTTCCTTGTTTGGGATAAGAATATCTGAGGCATCAATCGCCTCTTTGAAATCTTCAAGACCGAAATCTTTGATGTATCCGGATGAACCAGGATCAATAAGAACCATCGCTCCACCATGTTGAGCTTCATAAATCAGATCTTTGATTTCGATTACATCTCTGCCGAAGAATGTGTATCCAGAAATGAAGACGTAATCAAAGTTTGTGAAGAACACTTGGTTCAAGCTCTTGATGTCCAATTCTTTGTTCGCACCTCTATCGGTGAGCATGGATCTGTTTTCACCCTCAACTAAGACAACAAGTGAACCTGTTGGCTCTTCGCTTAACTGAAGAATGGTCTTTACTTTGTATGAAGCAAATTGCTCGGTGACTCGAAACTCATCTCTGCTATTTACGCAACCTAAGAAAGTAACATCCGCCCCAAAACTTGCAGCCCAACAAGCTATGTTGCTGGCTGAGCCCCCTAATGTTTGATGGATGCTGGCATCAGTATCGGTATTGGTTCTGATGCTCTCTTTAGGGACAACGATGATGTCATCAATGACATCACCTATGACTAAAACAGTTGCCACTAGCCAACCCTTGACCAAGACTTAGCAATCTCACCTGCAAGACGAACGTTGTTACGAGCAAGATCCAGATTGACCTCTAGAGATCTGCCGTTAGATTCTTGAACAATGAAACCCAGTAAGAAAGGTGTCACTGCTTTACCGTGCACACCAGCGGCATCTGCAGCTTTGAATGCAATATCCAAAACCCGATCGTGCTCAGCTGGATCCCATTGCAAAGACTCCGGGATAGGGTTGGCGATAACCATTCCCTGACCATGGCCTAATTCATCCTGTGACTTCATAGCCTGAGCAATCTCATCAGTACTGTCCAAGGCCCAATCAATAGTTAGCCCTGACTTAGTCAACCAAAACGCAGGAAACTCTTTGGTCTGCCAACCGATAACAGGGACACTAAGTGACTCAAGACGTTCAAGCGTTGCTGCAATATCTAAAACGGATTTCACTCCCGCTGAGACAACAGTGATGTTCGTAACTGAAAGAGTTGAAAGATCTGCTGATTCATCGAAGGTTGTGTTTGCACCTCTGTGAACACCACCTAGACCGCCGGTAGCAAACACCCTAATCCCTGCAAGAGCTGCAAGATGAGCAGTAGCGGCAACAGTCGTAGCCCCTGATTCTTTCCTGGCAGCGAGGATAGGGATGTCTCTAACAGAAGCTTTGGTTAGATCTTCATTGGCAATTCGCTCAACCCCAACTTCATCTAAGCCAATCTGTGGAACACCATCAAGGATGGCAATAGTTGCAGGAGTCACACCGTTGCTTCTTAGAATCTCTTCAAATTCTTTTGCTGCTTCTAGGTTCTGAGGTCTTGGTAACCCATGAGAGATGATGGTGGATTCAAGTGCCACTACAGGCTTGCCTGCATCAAGAGCAGCTTGGACTTCAGGGGAACAGACAAAAGATTTCATTAGTTAAGGCTACTCTCTAGGCAGTTTGCAGGCGGGGGTACCACCAGGTAATTTGTGACGGTATCTTGCAACTAGGCGATATGTGGGCATTGATAACCAGCGCAGGTACCTGCTCATCATCACCCTCCCCATAAACCTAAGGAAAGTGTTCGGTTGAACCCTGAAAACCATAGCAAAGGCCTCATGCCCGCCAAAATTCTCACCATCAACGACTAGATAAACCTGATCGGCTACCTGGACTTGGGTTAGCGAGTATTGAGTGAGATCGGTGAACTGCCAAGGCACTGCAACAATCTTGGTCTTACTTCTCTTGACTATTTGGTTTGCAGCGGTGGTGCAAAAACCACAATCACCATCAAAGATAAGGGTGATGTTAGAACTCATACTCCAAGACTAATGGGCTAGAAACAGAGAACATGTTCAAGATAAACTGAAACCAAATCCCCCCATAAACTAATCAGATGTCGGGGAAACTGAGAATCACCATGATTTCAGCGCTATCGGTGATAGCGCTGGTGGGTTCGAATCTGCCCGCTCAAGCAGATACTGGCTGGGACAAATTCTCTTGTGACAAGCGTGCAACCAAGATCGCGAATTCCACTGTCGCTAATAACAGCGATTTCGACGTAGTTATTTACGGTGGAACACCCAGTGGAGTTGCCGCTGCTACGACTGCTGCTAACCAAGGGAAGAAAGTTCTCATCTTAAGTGAAAGCTCACTATTTGGTGGAGCAATCTCTAATGGCCTCAGTGCAACTGACATTGGATCTATTTACTCAAACGTTGGTTTAGCTAAGGAATTCCTAAATCAAGTAAGGAATTACTACCACACCTCCGATTTCAGAACTGAACCTAAAGTAGCCGAATGTATTTTTACGGGTTGGCTATATAAGAAAAACATAACTACTGGAATCAATACAATTCTTGATTCCGCAACTGTTGCAAATAACAAAATCAGTGATGTAAATTTTCACACAAGCACTGTTTCGGATTCAGTGAAAGTTACCGGTAAAACATTTATTGACGCTAGCTATGCTGGTGACCTGATGTTTGAAGCGGGAGTGAATACTCGCTTAGGTATGTCCGACTTCTATAGCTATAACGAGTCGGTGACAAGTTACCGCAAACTAAACCTGCAGTTCAGGCTTAAAGATCCAGCATCGATCGAACAGGCCGCAACTGATTTTGCAGAGCTCCCTCAGGTTCAACTTGCTGGCTCTCTAACCAATTACAAAGCACTAATCAAATCTGGCATGCCTTCCTTTACTTACCGCCTCTGCGTTACAAAGAATCAAGAGAATCTTTTACCATTTGCCAAGACTGATAAATATGAAACATACGCACCTGCTTGGCGAACCTGGATGAATAACTACTACGGTTACAAAATTCAGAAAACTCCAGTAATTAAATCCAATGGAACTGTGCTAACTCAGCTCTGGCGTATTTCTAAACTACCTAATGACAAGTTTGACCTGAACGCATACTTCTCTTCATTCACAAACCTCACCATGCGTAAAGAGTATTTCGAGCAACCAGCCAACCGCGCTGCAATCTTGAGCGATTATTCAAGTTACCTGCAGTCCTTCTTATGGTTTGTGCAAAATGATCCAACTGTCCCAGCACTTGAGAAGAATGCGCTAAACGGTTTTGGGTTGTGTGCCGATGAATTCCAGTCGACTAACGGTTGGCCACAGCAACCATACCTTCGAGAAGGTAGGCGGCTCATAGGCCAATCGACCATTACTGCAAGAGACATCCTGGTTAACAGAGTTAAGAGCGACAGCATCGCAGTTGGCTCCTACCCATTAGACAGTAAGCCAACTCTCTTTGTTTACTCGAACGGTGTCTATGCGCGGGATAGAGGAGTTATGTTTAGGGCTCCCCTTTATGAAATTCCCCTAAGCGCTATGTTGCCTAAGCAAGGGCCAAATAACCTTATTGTCTCTGTTGGTGTTTCAGCATCCCCAGCAGCGTTTGCAAGCATTCGAATGGAACCTCAGTTTATGCAACTGGGCCAAGCCGCTGGCCTAGCAGCCTCTCTAGCCATCGATGGTTCTGGTGTGATCAATGCTGGATTGGCTAGAGCGGTTAAGGCTGAATTGATTAAAGCTAACGGCTTTAGGAGCATTACAACTATCTGCCTAAAGATGCCTAGCGCACTTCGTAAGTATTGGGGCTTTATCGAATCAAACTGTATTACTAAGAATATTGGTTTGATAATCGCTAATTAGTGGCCCTGTTCTGCGCTTTGCTTTGGTAGGAACGGAGTCACTGCCAAGAAGAGCACCATTAGCAATGCAGATACCCATAGTGAGTTCTGCAATCCTTGAGTGATGTCTCCAAGCTTTACTTGACCGAAGAAAACTGTTCCAAAAACTGCAACACCAAGAGATGAAGCAATTGATTGAACTGCTGTTAATACACCGGATGCTGAACCAACTTCAGAATCATCGGCAGCGCTAAGAACAATGTCAAACAAAGCAGCAACGATAAGCCCAGATCCAAGTCCAGTGATAACCATCCCCGGCACTAATAGCCAGAAGTTAAAGTCAGTCTGGTTTTGTAGTACTAGCCAGAGAAGAACTAAGCCAACCAATTCAATTACGGCTCCAATTTGCAAAACCTTTTTACCAAACTTGTCTGCAAGGAAGCCACCGCTTAGGCCCGCACCAATTGCGAATCCAACAGCGATTGGGATATTTCCAAGCCCTGCTTCACCTGATGTAAAGCCCTGACCCAGTTGCAAGAAGAGGGTGATGATAAGTGCAAACCCTGTGACAGCTGCAAAGAAGAATGCCATGCCAAGTAGGCCAACTGTATATGCAGGCTTTGTAAGAATTGTTGGGTTGATAAGTGGAGCCATCTTGGTCTTAGATATCCAGCGCTGCTGGAAAGCAAATAACACAAAACCCACAATTGATACAGCGACAGAAACGAAAGTCCAGGTCGGCCAGTTCTCTTTCTGCCCTTGAATCAATGGGTAAATCAAAAGTGCTGAAGAAGCAATAACCAGTAGGGCACCTAAGAGATCGATCTTGATGGATTTATCTCCAGCGACCTTAGGAATTACTTTCCAAGCAATTGCCGCTGCTGCGATACCAATTGGAACGTTTACTAAGAACACTGCGCGCCAGCCCAAACCGAAAAGATCAGCTTGAATCAAACCGCCACCGATAACCGGTCCTAGAATTCCGGCTAGCCCAAATACTGGGCCGAAAACGCCAAAAGCTTGACCCAACTCTTTAGGAGGGAAAACAGCTTTCAAAAGACCAAAGCCCTGCGGCAAGAGCATTGCTCCAAGGAACCCCTGGATGAATCTAAAGGTTATTAGAACTTCTGTGGTCTGAGCAATTGAGCAGGCTAACGAGGCAAGAGTAAAGCCAATCATTCCGAAGAGGAACATCCCTCTGCGGCCAAATCGGTCACCCAAGCGGCCACCGAGAATCAAGCCTGACCCTAAAGCAAGGGTGTATCCACCAATAATCCACTGAAGATCAATCTCACTAGCACCCAAGTATTTCTGCAGGGTTGGACCACCAACATTGATGATGGTTGCGTCAATCAAATCCATGATTTCTGCGGCCAACATCACGGCCAGAATTAGCCAGCGATATTTATAGCCAAGAGGTTTAGTTTCTTCATCTGCGATTGTTTTAGTCATTGGATTAACCTAACATGCGCTTATGCGGCAGCCATCAAGTTTCGGACAGCCCATTTGGAGTATTATCTTTTTGAAAGTGAGGAATAAATGCGTTTTCTTATTGCAGTTATAGACAGCAAAACTGGTACGGCAACGGGGGATGAAATTGTTGCAATTGATGAGTTCAATGACATGCTAGAGGCTAATGGTCACTTTATCCTTGCTTGTGGAATTGATGACCCAGAGAATTCAGTTGTCATCGACAACAGGGCTGATGCCGGATTACTGACGGACGGCCCACTAATCAAAAACAATGAATACATGGCCGGGTTCTGGCTTATTAAAGCTGAAAACATGGAAGAGGCTAAGTCTCTTGCCAGCAAAGGGTCCAAGGCCTGCAACAGGAAAGTTGAAGTAAGAGCTTTACACGGTTAGTGGCGCCTTTAGAAAAAACGGGGCCAGAAACTAATCAAGCCCCGTTTTTTCAAATGCAGTCTTAGTTAGACCAAGTAATCACGATATCTGCTCTTCGAGACTTATCAGAATTTCCTGGGTCGATACCGAAGCCCTTGTATGTGTAGGTGCCACTGATACCGAAGCTGTCACGAAGTACTTTGACGATTGCAGTAGCGCGATCTGCTGAAAGTCGCGCGTCGTAACTCTTGTCCTTAGTCTCTTTAACCCAACCGCTTACGCTCACTGTGATGTTCTTCTTGCCCTTCAGCAGCCCACGGAGATCTGTCAGAGTGTCAGCAGTAGCACCGATGATCCCCGAAGAATCTCCTAGGAAGTAAACAGATTTTGTAATAGTTCCGCCACTTCCGCGCCACACTGCAAACAAAGTCACTAGGCCTGTAATCGTGTATGAGCTAGCAGGTGCTGTAGCTGTTGCTGTTGTGGCCCAACCAAGGAAAGAAACACCAGTTCTAGACCAAGGGTTTTCAAAGGTCAAAGCATCAGTTGCGCCATGAGTGTAAGTAGTGGTTACGGTAGTACCAGTTCCATCATTCTTGGAATAGGTAATACGGTAAGTATTTAGCTTCCATACGGCATACAAGGTTGCAACTCCCGAAACCGCGAATGAAGAAGCTGCTGATGTCGCTTCAGGTGTTAAAGCCCAACCCTGGAAGGTGTAACCAGTCTTAGACCAAGGAGACGCCAAACCAAGAGCGTTGGTTGCTCCCGAATTGTACGACTTTGTACTCACCGTTGCTGAACCATCGTTTTTTGCGAAGGTGATTGTGTAGGTCACTATCTTCCAAACTGCATATAAGTTAGCAGCCTTGGAAACAGTAAAGGAGGTAGCGCTACTTGTCGCCGCTGCAGTTGTAGCCCAACCCAAGAAGTTGTAGTTGGTTCTCGTCCAAGGGTTTGCAAAGCTCAAAGCATCCGTCGAATTGAAAGTGTAAGAACTTGTAGTGGTCGCGCCAGATCCATCGTTTTTGTTATAGGTAATGGTGTAAGTAGCACCTTGCCATACTGCAAACAAAGTAACAACACCAGATACGGTGTATGAGGAGTCAGCGACGCTTGCATTGTTTGCTGTCGACCAACCTAGGAAAGTGTAACCAGTTCTAGACCAAGGGTTTGCAAAACCTAAGGCATTAGTTGCTCCATAGTTGAATGAACTTGTAGTCGAGGTAACGGTGCCATCATTCTTCTTAAACGTGATTACGTAGCTGTTGATCTGCCAAACTGCATACAACGTTACAGTTCCATTTACGGTGTATGAAGACGCGGCAGCTGTAGCCCCGCTAACAGTCGCCCAACCAAGGTACGTGTAACCAGTTCTAGACCAAGGATTTGAGAAACTCAAAGCTGAAGTGGAGTTGTAGTTATAAGTGCTGCTCGCAGTGGTTCCAGAACCATCATTCTTGTCATAAGTAATCGTGTAGGAATTAATCTGCCAAACCGCAAACAAAGTAACAGTTCCAGCCACTGTGTATGAAGACGCAGCAGACACCGCATTATTAGTAGTAGCCCAACCCAAGAAAGTGTAACCAGTTCTAGACCAAGGATTCGAGAAACTCAAAACATCAGTAGCCCCATAGTTATATGAGCCAGTAGTCGAAGTAACAGTGCCATCATTCTTCTTAAACGTGACTACATAACTATTGATCTGCCAAACCGCAAACAAAGTCTCATCCTGAGTAACAGTAAAACTACCAACCGCAGAAACCGCACCTGAATCAGTAGACCAACCCAAGAAAGTGTAACCAGTTCTAGACCAAGGATTCGAGAAACCCAAAGCAGACGTAACGTTGTAATTCAAAGTCCTAGAAACAGTTGTCCCAGAACCATCATTCTTGTCATAAGTAATCGTGTAGGAATTAATCTGCCAGATTGCATATAGAGATGCATCGGCAGTAACTGTAAAGCTGCCATCCGCAGAACTCGAGTTAGCATCGGTAGACCAGCCCAGGAACGAATACCCTGCGCGTGACCATGGATTCGCAAAGCCTAAGGCGGTGGCATTCTGATCTGCGTATGTTTCATCATGGCTCGAACTGCTACCGTCATTCTCGAAATATGTGACGAGGTGTGAGCCAGCAGCTACTACGTGCCAAACCGCAAACAGAGTCTCATCCTGAGTAACAGTAAAACTACCATCCGCAGAAACCGCACCTGAATCAGTAGACCAACCCAAGAAAGTGTAACCAGTTCTAAACCAAGGATTTGAGAAGCTCAAAGCTGACGTGGAGTTGTAGTTATAAGGGCTGCTCGCAGTGGTTCCAGAGCCATCATTCTTGTCATAAGTAATCGTGTAGGAATTAATCTGCCAGATTGCATATAGAGATGCATCGGCAGTAACTGTGTATGAAGACGCAGCGGACACCGCATTATTAGTAGTAGCCCAACCCAAGAAAGTGTAACCAGTTCTAGACCAAGGATTTGAGAAACTCAAAGCTGAAGTGGAGTTGTAGTTATAAGAGCTGCTCGCAGTAGTTCCAGAACCATCATTCTTGTCATAAGTAATCGTGTAGGAATTAATCTGCCAAACCGCATAAAGATTTGCGTCCTGAGTAACCATGTACGTGGCATCAGGTGAGGTTGCATTAGAGTCAGCTGCCCAACCCAAGAAAGTGTATCCAATGCGAGTCCAAGGGTTTATGTACTGCTGAGCCAATTCATCTTCACCGTATGTGTAGTTTTGATCAATAGATTTTGCAGTTCCATCATTCGCTATGTAGGTGATTGTGTAACTGTTTTGGCTCCAAACACCGTAAAGAGTGGAATCCTGCGTGAGTGTGAAACTACTATCTGGAATCGTTGCCGATCTATCTAACGACCAACCTTGGAAAGTAAACCCGTAACGAACCCATGGGTTCGGGTAATTCAAGGCATCAGTATTTCCGTAATTTAGGCTCACATCATCTTTAGTGGCTGTGCCGTCATTTTCGAAGTAGGTGATGTTGTAGGAGTTGATTTGCCAGATTGCATATAGAGATGCATCGGCAGTAACTGTAAAGCTGCCATCTGCAGAAGTCGAGCTACCATCGGTGGACCAACCCAGGAAGGTGTATCCCGAACGAGTCCAAGGGTTAGCAAAATCTAACGCAGTCAGGTCTTGGTCTGCATAAACCTCGTCATGACTCGAAGCACTTCCATCATTTTTGTAATAAGTGATTGTGTGACTGTTTACTGGATTCTGCTGCCAAACTGCATAGAGAGATGCATCTGTGGTAACCGAATAACTTCCGTCTGGTGTGGTTGCACTTGAGTTAGTTGACCAACCCAAGAATGTATACCCAGCTCTAGACCATGGACTAGCGAAATTAAGTGCTGTGCTGTCTCCGTAATAGAGAGTCTGCACTTGGGTGTTACCCTGACCATCATTGCTGCGGTAGGAAATTTGAGCAGTCTTTAGGTTCCAAACTGCATACAGAGTCTTATTCGCAGAACCAAGTGTGAAAGTTACAGAGCCGGTTGCAGCATATGTTGTGCCTTGTCCGTCTGCTTGGGTATTCCAGCCACCGAAGTTATACCCAGTCCTGGTTAAGGTTCCTGAATTGGCCTTCACAGTTACCGTTGCACCAGAATCATAGGCAGAGCTGTCTATCGGAACAGATCCTCCATCTTTCTGATTTCCGTCATAAGTGACTGTGTATGTGACAGCAGGAGCAGTTACTGTAAGAGTTCCGTTGGCAATTGTCGCTGCTGCATATCCAGCAGTGGCCGCGCCTGTGCATCGGATAACGTAAGTGCCAACAGCAAGTGATGAGTTGATAGTCAATGAAGTCGTATAGGAACTGTCACTATTTGCATAAACGCGACAGGTAGTCGATCCAGAAAGGCCACCTGCTGGGCTTGCTATTGCAGAAAGTGAAGGAACGGATCCACCCTTGACGTAACTTGCACTCCCGGCTGTGAGGGCCCAAGAGGTAAGGCTAGTCACAGTTAGTGTTCCGTTGTTGATAGTTGGATCTGCATAACCAGTTGCTGATGATCCTGAACATCTAATTACATAAGTTCCACTAGGCAAAGTTGCATCTAAAGTCAGTGCTGTTCTATAGAAAGTATCGCTGTTTGCATAAACCGAACATGATGCAGAACCTGAAAGGCCACCTGCAGGAAGTGCACTTGCAGAAAGTGTTGGAAGGCTTCCACCAACTGTGTATGAAGCATCATTTGCGTTTAGGTACCAAGGTGCTGCGGTAACAGTCAATACACCATCGTTGTTTGCGGGAGCAGCGTATCCCGCTGCCGCTGAACCGGAACAGTGCACTGCATAGTTTCCCGCAGCCGTGGAGCTGTTTATTGTCAGTGCAGTGGTGTGGCTTGTGTCGCTTAGTGAATAGTAAGCACAGCTCAACGAACCACTGAGGCCAGCTGCCGGGGATACACTTCCTGATGCAGCTGGTGCAGTTCCTGGCGTCTGGTAACTATTGCTAGTGCCGGTGATCGTCCAACCCAGAAGGCTTGTAACTGTCAATGTTCCATTTGAGTTTGAAGCTAGCGAGTACCCGATTGCAGAGTTGGCGGAACAGTGAATTACATAGGTGCCGGCCGCAAGTGACGCATTAACTGTCAAAGATGTAAGGTAACCCGTGTCTGCAACCGTGTATGCGCGACAAACAGCTGAGCCGTTCATACCAGCTGAAGGGCTAGCATTGGCGCTGAGCGTCGGAGCTGATCCACCAATTGTGTAGGTTGCACTGTTAGCCGAAAGAGTCCAAGTAGACAGCGTCGTAAATGTTCTGACTTCCCCATAGGAACTTGAGCTGGCTGAGTTAGTTGCCTTGCTCTGGAAGAAGTACGTAGTGCCGGCAGATAACCCGGTCAGGGATGCAGATATTGCAGTGGGACTTGATGTGTTTTGGGCAACAGAACTTGGGGATGCGTCAACACAGGTTGGTGAACTCTGAAGAAGCAATGATGTGGTTGCGTAGCAAAACTTGATTCCACTAGAAGGAACATCAGCGCCAGGAAGGTTTGGAGTTGTGATTGTTCCTGCAACAGAAGCTGAAGTTGCTGTGATTGAGGATGCTGGAGTGCTGGTTGTCAGTGTCGCTGCTGTGGGGCTAACAGCAGTTGGACAGCTCGCACCGTCGCTTGGGCTTGACGCACCGCTAGCACCAGCATTTGTAACAAGAGTTGCGGTTGGCGCTGCTTTCGCAAGTTCGCTCTTTGTGATCTGGTAAAGGTTCTTAGAGGTGTTACCGAAGAAGTAAGCATTTCCGTCGCTATCTGAGAACGCGGCTCCGAAGTTTTCGCTAGCAGACCCAACAAATGCAGACAGGTTCTTGGACGTAACTGTAAAGGTTGCGTCAGCTGTTCCAGTTCCACCCAAGACTGCTTTATACAGTGTGCTCGTTGAAGCACCATTCTGAATACCCCAACCAGTTGAACCAATCCAAGTTACGTCGTAAGCAGCCCAAGATGCGGTTGGGGTAACAGTTCTTACCAAACTTCTAGCTCTAACGTCGGTAATGCTAAAGCCCGAAGTTGATCCACCAATTAGGTAGTAGCTGTTACCGATCTTAAGAAAGTCACCACCTGTGTTAATAACTGTTGCCGCTGTGGAAGTGTGTGTTGGAGAGTTTGCTGCAGATGCCCCAGCCACGTTTGAATAAATAGTTAGACCAACTCCAGTTGATCCAGATGCTGGTGCAGGGACCGAAACAAGAGAAGAGTTGAATTTATAGAGCTTGTTGCTCGCAACGGCGTAGAGATAGTTATCTTCAGGGTTCCAAGCCAGTGAGTTCAAGCTGCTGACAGAGTTAGCGCCAGAGATTGCGCTGTATTGAAAACTGCTTGCCGCGTTTAATTTGAAAAACGACCCGTTGGAAACCTGGTAGAAAGACGCGTCACAGGTTAAGGCCGAGGCGGCGGCGACTGTGAAGACACCATCCGTGTTTGTTCCAACTGAGAAACCTGATCTAGCAACAGCGGCACAGTGAATCTTGTATGTTCCAACTACCAATGAGGTGATATCAAGCGGGGTGAGATAAGAGCTATCGCTATTGCCGAAAACATTACAGGTTAGATCGACACCGTTCGCGGCGCTCACTGTTGCGGTAAGAGTTGGAGCCACTGCGCTACCAACCGAGTGGGAAAGGCTATCGACGGTGATGTTTACTGCAGTTACGGCCGCCTGAGAAGGTAAGGCGTTAGCTCCAAGAGCTAATCCCATAGACAAAACGAATGTCAGTAATGATTTCGCCTTTATTCTGGACGCCATTTTATTAATAGTTGGCATTTCACATCTTCCGGTCAGTGTGCGTTGGTTAACCAATTAATTCTAGCGGGAACGATATGCCAAGCTAAATATCTTTTGAGTTCACAGGGAACATACAGACAACACCACAACAAAAGTGCCTGACGCGTATATTTCACCCTGGTATTCAGACATTACTTGGTTAGATGTTCGTTAAATAGAGTGCGCTGGGTTGTTTTAAGCAACCCGGCGCTTTCTTAATAACTTCTAGTAGGTTGTGTGAATGACAACACGGCGGTTCTTAGACTGATCGACTAGGGAAACAGGATTTACTCCACCCTTACCGTAAGTACAGCACAGGCGTAGACTGCGAACATGGCAGTAATCGAATTTATTTCATTAGTAAAAAAATATGGACATGCAGCTGCAGTCAATGATTTATCTGCAGAAGTGCAAAAGGGTCGAATTACTGGCTTCTTTGGACCGAACGGTGCCGGTAAGAGCACAGCGCTAAGGTGTTTGTTGGGTTTAGCAAACCCGACCAGTGGAGAAGCGCTAATTAATGGTGTGCACTATCATGACATTGAAAATCC
>CANGIU010000017.1 GCA_947454255.1 Micrococcales bacterium | reverse complement strand
ATCAAACTCTCCGTAAAAGTTTTTTAGGACCAAAGCAAGCTCTGGCCCAAGTTTTACGAAACCCCCGGAAAATGGGGGCATCAATTTGATCTGACTAAATCAGATTGTCTGACAATCTGTCTAATCCAATTACTACTGAACATCGAAAAGGCAAGCCTTTTCGAAGCCAGGTTCTTGGCATCGACATTGTGCACGCTGTTGAGTTCTCAAGGATCGGATGCATCTACGACTTCCCGCTAGGGTCCTACGCAGAGCAACTTCACTAACTTACCACTTTTCAGCCGTAAGTCAAATAGACATACGACAAAAAACTCAAATAAATTTGAGCTCTTTCCATGGAAAATTATTCAACCAGAGACGGCAAAAGCTAGCAAATAATTGCTAATTTTTAGGTTCTGATTGGTTGCACTTGAGCCGGGTTCCTAAGCAGGATTCCCAAACTTTGGGCAACGAGATAAAACAATACGCCTAAATTGGCGGGAAGTCAAATGACTAGCCAACAAATACTGCGGCTAAAGTCTTTTTACCTCTTCGGAGAACTGCAAACTCCCCCAAAATGACCTGGTCCAGGGTTGCAGACTCGTCTGTGACCTTATTGTTATTGAGGTAGACGCCACCTTCAGCAATAGCTCTGCGAGCAGCACTGATACTTGCGACTAGACCTGTTTCAACAAGCAGCTCAGTCAGGTTCGCGCCTATTTGAGCCTTTACATTGGGTAATTCATGGAGCGCACTCGCAAGTGTCATGCGATCAAGAAGTTCTAACTCCCCCTGCCCGAATAGAGCCTGCGATGCTGCAATAGCCGCCTCAGCTGCTTCAACGGAGTGGACCAAGGTGGTGACCTCTAGCGCTAATCGTTTCTGAGCTGCCCGAAGATGTGGTTCCGCTGCTAGCTGCTTTTCTAGTTCTTCAATCTCAGCTCTAGGAAGAAAAGTGAACACTCGAAGCAGATTGATGGCATTGGCATCTTCAACATTTAGCCAAAACTGGTAGAAAGCATATGTTGAGGTCAAATCTGAATCTAACCAGATAGCATTTCCCTCTGATTTACCGAATTTCTTACCTTCAGAGTCCGTAATCAACGGGGTTGCCAAGATGTGAGCAGACTTTCCTTCAACTTTATGAATTAGGTCAGTGCCGCTAGTCAGGTTGCCCCACTGGTCGCTACCACCTATTTGCAGGCTGCAGTTGTTTCTGCGGTAAAGCTCTAAAAAGTCCATTCCCTGGAGGATTTGATAAGAGAACTCCGTGAAAGAGATACCCGCATCCGAATTCAACCTCGCTGACACAGCATCTTTGCTGAGCATCTTGCCAACTCTGAAATGTTTACCAATATCTCTCAGAAAATCGATTGAGCTCATTGGCTCAGTCCAGTCCAGGTTATTTACGAGTTCAGCTGCGTTGGATCCCTCGAAGGAAATGAATCGCTTACCCTGTTCCCCAAGTCTTGCCACCCATTCACCAACGGTCTCTTTGGTGTTAAGTGTTCGTTCAGCAGTTGGCTTTGGATCACCAATCAAACCAGTAGCCCCGCCAATAAGCAATAGGGGCTTATGCCCTGCAAGTTGCAGCCTACGCATCACAAGAAGTTGAACAAGATTACCAAGGTGAAGACTAGGTGCAGTTGGATCAAAACCGCAGTAGTAGGTAACAGTTCCAGAATTGAATGCTTTACGAAGTTCAACTTCATCAGTTGAAAGAGCGATCAACCCTCGCCACTTCAGCTCATCCCAGATTTCTGAGAACGAACTGTCGTTAGTTTGCGCGGAAATTGCACTCGATGATGGCATGTCTAAAATCTACCCGTTTGTTTGACTTAGCAGTTTGCGCAACGCACTTAGTTGATCTAACACTCTAGGAACTGCAGTGCCTCCGGCACCAGTTCTAGATTTGATAGAACCGGTAACGCTCAATACTTCTCTAACTTCAGGAGTTAGATACTTGCTGATTGCTGCGAACTCAAGGTCACTGACTTCATTTAGGTCTAAAGATTTTGATTCAGCAAAGGAGACCAACTTGCCGGTGATCTCATGCGCTTCACGGAACGGAACGTTTTGCTTCACTAGCCATTCAGCCACGTCAGTTGCCAGTGAATAACCTGCTGAGGCTAGTTCTTCCATCCGCTGAGTATTGAACTCCATGGTGGCAACCATGCCTGTAAAGGCAGGCAGTAACAAGTTCAGGCTATCGAGAATGTCAAAAACGGGTTCTTTATCTTCTTGAAGATCCCGATTGTATGCGAGAGGAAGAGCTTTTAGCGTTGCCAGTAATCCAGTCAGGTCACCGATGATTCGTCCAGTTTTACCTCTAGTTAGTTCCGCAACGTCAGGGTTTTTCTTCTGAGGCATGATGGACGACCCCGTTGAAAAAGCGTCAGCTAGTTTGACGTAATTGAATTCAGCTGTTGCCCAGATAATGATTTCTTCAGCAAAACGTGAAAGATCAATGGCAATCAAAGTTCCAATGAAAGCGAACTCAGCGACCACGTCTCTAGATGAAGTCGCATCGATTGAGTTAGCCATCGGTGCGGTCAAGCCAAGTGCAGTTGAGACGACAGCTGGATCAAGCGCTAGCGATGTCCCAGCTAATGCTCCTGCACCGTATGGTGAAAATGATGCTCGAACTTTCCAATCATCAATCCTGTTTAGGTTTCTAACCAAAGGCCAGGCATGAGCAAGCAAGTGATGGGAAAGTAAAACTGGTTGAGCATGTTGAAAATGTGTTCTGCCGGGCATCGGGTCATTCAGATGTGTCTCAGCGAGGGTCGCTAAAACCTCTATCAGCTCAATCACTTGAGCTTTAAGCTGCTTACTCTGGTCTAATAGATAAATTCGAATCAGTGTTGCAATCTGGTCGTTACGAGATCTTCCAGCACGAACCTTGCCACCAAGTTCAGCTCCCACCATTTCAATTAGTCCACGTTCCAGGGCGCTGTGCACATCTTCATCGATTGGCTTAGCCGCGAACATGCCAGAGGCTACCCGCTTATCTAATTCGATAAGAGCTTTGTCCAACTTTGCCTGTTCTGCTTCTGTTAGATAACCTGCTGAAGTCAAAGCTAAAATGTGTGCCCGTGTGCCAGCAATGTCATACTTCGCAAGTCTCCAATCAAAGTGAATTGAACGAGAAAGCGCTGCGACCGCATCATTAGTCTCACCACTAAAGCGTCCACCCCAAAGCGAAGATGATTCATTCATATTTACTTCTTACCTCTATTGGCTTCGCGCTTAGCAGCAATCTTGCTAGGTAGTGCCCAGAGCTCAATGAAGCCCTTGGCCATTGATTGGTCAAAGGTATCGCCTGTGTCATAGGTAGCCAAATCAAAGTCATATAGAGACTCTTCGGATCTTCGACCAGTAACAACGGCACGGCCTCCTTGGAGCTTCAAACGAACCTCACCAGAAACATATACTTGGGTGTGGTCAATGAAGACATCTAGTGAACGCTTTAATCCAGAGAACCAAAGTCCTTCATAAACCAAATCGGCCCAGCGAGATTCAATACCTCGCTTGAATCGATTGACATCACGCTCAAGAGTTAGGTTCTCCAACTCTTCGTGAGCAGCAATAAGCGCGATACCGGCAGGTGATTCGTAAACCTCACGGCTCTTGATACCAACCAGGCGATCTTCCACGATATCGATTCTGCCCACACCGTGAAAACCAGCAAGATCATTCATCTTCTGAATAAGCTCAATAGCCGTATATGAAACTCCGTCAATAGCAACAGGTATGCCCTCTTCGAATTTGATGGTAATTTCGGTTGCTTCTCTGAAGAGATCAGGGTCTTGAGTGTATGAATAAAGATCTTCGATTGGAGCGTTCCAAGGGTCTTCCAAGAAGCCAGTCTCAACAGCTCTACCCCATACGTTCTGATCAACAGAGTATGGAGATTTCTTAGATTGGGCGATTGGCAAGTTATTCTTCTCAGCAAACTCGATTGCCTTATCCCGAGTAAGAGCTAGGTCTCTAATCGGTGCAATAGATTTCAACTCGGGAGCAATCGCAGCAACAGCGGCTTCAAACCGAACCTGGTCATTTCCTTTTCCTGTGCAACCGTGAGCTACGCTATCTGCCCCCAGTTTTCTAGCGACACTTGCCAAATGCTTTCCAATTAGCGGACGAGAAAGCGCTGAAACCAATGGGTAGCGTTTCTGATAAAGAGCATTGGCTTTCAAAGCAGGCATTAGATAGTCATCTGCAAACTCTGCCTTAGCGTCAACAACAATTGCCTCAACAGCGCCACAGTCCAATGCACGTTGACGAATTACGTCCATGTCCTCGCCACCTTGACCCACGTCAATAGCAAGTGCGACTACCTCTTTACCGGTAGCTTCCTTTAGCCAACCAATACCGACTGAGGTATCTAACCCGCCTGAATAAGCAAGTACTACGCGTTCTGACATTGTTGCTCCTTAAATACCCGATTGGAAAAGCGTCTTTGGGAATACTTCGATTTTACTTGGCACGTTCGGCTAACCAAACCATGAGTGCTTTTTGTGCATGCAATCTGTTCTCTGCTTCATCCCAAATCACTGACTGTGAGCCATCAATTACATCAGCACTAATCTCATAGCCGCGGTATGCAGGTAGGCAATGAAGAACAATGGCATCACTCTTAGCTTTTGCTAGTAATTCAGCATCCAATGTGAACCCTTTGAAGGCAGCTATCCTGTCCTTCTTTTCGCTCTCCTGCCCCATTGAAACCCAGGTATCGGTTGCAACAACGTCAACACCAGTAACCGCCTCAGCTGGAGAGTCTGAAACTGAAACTGAACCACCCGTTGTCTTAGCGAGCTCTTTTGCTCTAATAACTACTGCTTCATCAGGTGAATAGCCATTCGGTGTTGCGATGCTGACGTGCATACCAGCTGTCACCCCGGCTAAGAGATAGGAATTAGCCATGTTGTTGCCATCACCGATGTAGGCAAGCTTTAGCCCAGCAAGCGTTCCTTTATGTTCTTGAATAGTAAGCAGATCTGCAAGTAACTGACAGGGGTGATATTCATCACTAAGCGCATTGATGACCGGAGCATTCGAATTCTGCGCCATCTCCTCCAGGCCAGCTTGCGCGTAGGTGCGCCAAACAATTTGAGCTACTTGTCGTTCAAGGACCTTTGCTGTGTCAGCAATCGATTCCTTAACACCAAGCTGACTGCCTTGAGATTCAATAATCAGTGGATAACCACCGAGATCGCTTATTCCAACCGCAAAAGAAACTCTGGTTCGAGTAGAAGTCTTATCAAAAATTACAGCAACTGTCTTTGGGCCTGCAAATGTCTTTACTGAATAAGGAGCTTTCTTGAGCTTGAGAGCCAATTCCAGAATCTCTTGTTGCTCGGACGAACTGATGTCATCGTCTTTCAAAAAATGTCTTGTCATGATTAATTCCTAACTCGGTGTTACTAACGTGCCAATGCCGGCGGTTGTGAAAATCTCTAGCAATACGCTGTGCTGGATTCGACCATCAATGATGTGCGCCTTCGGAACCCCACCATTAACGGCTTGCAAACATGCTTGCATCTTCGGAATCATGCCTTCTTCTAGGCTGGGCAACAAATCCTCCAACTCACTGACATCAATCTCACTAATCAATGAATCTTGATTAGGCCAATTGCTGTATAGACCTGTCACATCAGTTAGCACAACCAACTTTTCAGCTTTAAGAGCAGCGGCAAGAGATGCCGCAGCTAAGTCGGCATTGACATTCAAAACCTGACCAGTAACATCTGGAGCAACAGTAGAAATTACCGGAATAAATTCTTTCTCTAGTGCACGAAGAATAACCTCAGTGTTCACATTCACCACTTCACCAACTAAACCAAGAGCTGCTCTACTAACTTCAGCCGTAAAGAGACCCTCAGTCTCTCCGCTAAATACCTGAGCACTGCCACCAGCGGCAAGAATCATCTCCTTTAGTGGCTCCCCTATCTGCGTCCGCAATACAGTTCTAATAACTCCAATCGCCTCTGCAGAAGTTACCCTCAAACCATCCACAAAACGTGAGTCGATACCAGCATCTGCTAACCCAGCAGAGATTTGCGGACCACCGCCATGAACCACAACAGGCTTGATGCCAACTAATTGTAAAAACGCAACATCTTCAGCAAAAGCTCGCTGCAAAGCCTCATCAATCATTGCGTTGCCACCAAATTTGATGACCACTATTTTGCCGTGAAATTTCCTAATCCAAGGAGCAGCTTCCACCAAAGTCTTAGCTTTTACCTTGGCAAGATCTAGAACATCCTTATCAGCCTGAATCACTTCGAAGCCTCCTCTGGAATGCCGAGGTTCTCATCTAATCCAAGTGAAATATTCATGCTCTGGATTGCAGCACCTGCGGTTCCCTTAACCAGATTGTCAATTGCGCTAATCACAATAACCCGACCTGTTTCATCATCGATTGCGTAACCGATAGCTGCTTTATTGATTAACTCAACATCTTTGGTGTCAGGATATTCCCCCATTGGCAAGACATCAATGTATTGCTCACTTCCATATGCTCCATTAAACGCACTTTGAAGATCGGCTGCGGTTGTACCAGCAACTAGCTTTGCAGTATTTACCGCAAGAATTCCTCTAAACATTGGCACCAACACAGGAGTGAAAGTCAAAGTAACTTGAGAACTTGTTAGACGAGTGAGGTTTTGCTTGATCTCGGGAATATGTCTATGGATTCCGCCAACTTGATATGCATAGGCAGAATGTAAGCCATCCCCTTGGTTGACTGAAGCATTTGCTCCTGCTCCACTTGTACCAACTGAAAGTGTTGCCACTAAGTCATTTGCCTCAATCAGGTTGGCTGCCAACAATGGCGCAAATGCCAAGGTTATTGCAGTGGCATTGCAACCAGGGACTGCAATCCTCTTTTGCCCAACCAGGTTTCCCCTTTGCTTGGAATCATTTTCAACCAATAACTCTGGCATTCCATATGCCCAAGTTCCTGCATGAGGAGAGTGATAAAACTTTTCGAATTCCTTTGCAGATTCCAATCTAAAATCCGCGCCACAATCCAACACCAAAACGTTTGAATCCAACCAGCTAGCAACTTCAGCTGATTTGGTGTGGGGCAATGCTAAAAAAATTATGTCGTGACCTGAAAGTGTTTCAGCGTTTGTCTCGACAAATACAAGATCTTTAAACTTCGCGAGATCGGCATGAACCATCGATACGGTTTGCCCAACATTACTATTCGCAGTTACGGTTAGTAACTCCAAATTTGGATGAGCACTAATTAACCTCAGCAACTCTCCACCAACGTAGCCACTAGCGCCAGCAACGGCAACCTTTAGGTTCATGGCGGTCTCCTTAGTGAAAAGTATTTAGGTTCTGATTGTTGCGCCGAATTTGGCGTTGGCTGCTGCGACCGCAGCGTCTCTGGAAACACTGGCTTCTGCCTGAGTCAGAGTTCGATCACTTGCTCTAAATCGAAGTGCAAAAGTCAATGACTTCTCATCGTCGGCCAAGTTATTACCTCGATAGTCATCCACTAGAGAAATCTCTTCAAGTAGTTCACCAGCTGAAAGACGAAGTAGTTCTAGAACTTCACCAGCTGGAATACTTTGCTTCAAGACAAGGGAAAGATCTTGAGTTGCTGCTGGGAAGGTATGAACTGGTGCAGCTTGAATCAAATCTGGTGCGCATGCAATAAGCAGATCAAGGTTAATTTCAAGGACGGCAACCTGTCTAGGCAAATCATTCTCTGCCGCAATCTCTGGATGTAACTCTCCGGCATAACCGAGCACTGTGCCTGAATGCTTGGCTTTAACTACTGCAGTTCGACCAGGGTGAAAACCAATTACTTCTGACTGCTCAAAGTAGACCTCTACTCCCGCAGCGTGTGCGGCAGTTCGCGCACACTGGATTGCATCAAGGTAGCTTGCTTTGACTGACTTGCTACCAACCTGAGCGGATAACCTATCACCCACAAATACAGCACCGAGAGTTAAGGGTTGCTGCGGAACGCTGGCGTGTAATGCTTCAAGCTCAGAATTAGATGGGACCTTTGTGCCACTTGGTAAAGACACCGCCACCTTGTTACTTGGCACAAAAACCAGTCCAACTTCATAAATCGCCAAGTCAGTTAGATTTCTTGAAAGGTTACGTTTGGCAGCTTCTAAAAGACCAGGCAAAATGCTCAATCGAAGTTCATTCACATCTTCTTGCATGGCGTTGGCTAGTACTACTCGCTCAGAGTTATCTTCAGCAAAGTACGAGTTTTGCGCCGGTGTCAGGAACGGGTAATTCAAAACTTCTGTGTGCCCTGTGCTAGCCAATTGATTAATAATTGCCCTGCGAAGTTTTTGTCTCTTGGTCAAGCCTCTTCCGGGTGGAGCAACAGGAAGACGAGATGGGATACGGTCATAGCCACTTATTCTGGCAACCTCTTCGACCAAATCAGCTTTAGTAGAAAGATCTGGACGCCAAGATGGCGGAATGACCTGATAGCCATCTTGCACAGTGGAGACAACACAACCGATAGCTGTAAGGGTACCCGTAATTTCTGCAGCAGTATATGACACTCCTGTAATACTTTCTGCAAAAGTTGCAGGCAATGCAACAGCCGTTACTGCAGGACTCGCATCAAAGAATGATCCAAGGGCATCAGCTTTTGCTCCAGCCAGTTCCTCAAGCAATTGCACTACTCTTGCCGCTGCATACTCTGCAACCTGAGGATCGACACCTCTTTCGAAGCGCTTTGATGCCTCACTTGGAAGTTTGTGCCTACGCGCACTTCTAGCAATTGAAACTCCATCAAAATTTGCTGATTCAATTAGCACAGCAGTTGTCGTAGCCGATACTTCAGTACTTTGCCCGCCCATAACACCAGCGATACCAATAGCACCAGATTTATCGGCAATAACTAAATCTTCTACATGAAGTGACCTGGTCTGGCCATCAAGAGTTACGAGCTTCTCTCCTGCATTAGCTCTACGAACGGTTAGTCCACCAGATACCTTTGCCTGATCATAGGCATGTATTGGCTGACCATATTCGAGCATCACATAGTTAGTAATGTCGACAACAATCGAAATAGATCGCATCCCAGAAAGCTTAAGTCTGCTAACCATCCAAGCAGGAGTCTGTGCATTTGCATCCAAACCCGATGCAGAGCGAACTACGAACTTAGTTGAACCAGCTTTACCTCTGATTGGTGATTTGTCAGAAACTTGCACTTCAAAACCAGCACCCCGTACTGGCGTTACCTTGTCTACTGGATCAGTGAACTTAGCGCCGGTTGCATGTGAGAACTCTCTTGCGATACCGCGAATCGAGAAACAGTAACCACGATCAGGAGTGACATTGACTTCAGCTGCCTCATCGACAAGATGAAGTAGCGCTAGAGCATCAGTGCCAGCTTCAGGGTCTAGGCCAATAGTAGAAAGCCTAAGAATCCCTTCATGGTCATCACTAATTCCAAGTTCACGAGCTGAAGCAATCATTCCATCGCTAACGTGGCCATAGGTGCTTCGAGCGGCTATCTTGAAATCTCCAGGCAGAACTGCGCCTGGAAGCGTAACAACAACTTTGTCGTTAATTTCAAAGTTTCTGGCACCGCAGACAATCCCACGAACATCTTCGCCACCGTCAGCCGCTTTAGAGCCAACTGGTGCAACTCGAACCTGGCACCATCGAATAGTTTTTCCGTTTGATTGTTCTTCTTCAACAAACTCAAGAACTTGCCCAACAACAATTGGTCCGAGTAAAGAAAAAGAATGACTGCCTTCTTCTTCTAAACCAACTTTGACAAGTTCTGCCATTACCGTTTCTGCTGTTGCACCATCAGGCAACTCAACATATTCTGCTAGCCAAGACAATGGAATCCTCATTAGAGCACCATGCCAAACTGCTTTGAGAATCTAACATCTGCCTCGACCATATCGTGCATGTCTTTGACATCATTTCTAAACATCAAAGTTCGTTCAATTCCCATGCCAAAGGCAAAACCTGAATACAGTTCTGGATCAATTCCAGCTGCGCGCAATACGTTTGCATTGACCATGCCACATCCACCCCACTCAACCCAGCGAGCACCACCTTTAGCGCCTGGATGCCAAACATCTAGTTCCGCGGAAGGTTCAGTGAATGGAAAGTATGAAGGACGAAGTCGTATTTTTGCATCTGGGCCAAACATGATTCTGGCAAAGTGCTCTAATGTGCCCTTAAGGTCAGCCATAGTCAAGCCATTATCAACTGCAAGGCCCTCTACCTGATGAAAAACTGGTGTGTGAGTTGCATCAAGCTCATCGGTTCTAAAAACACGGCCAGGACATAGGACATAAACCGGTAAGTCGCGCTCTAGTAAGGAACGCACCTGCACCGGTGAAGTGTGTGTGCGAAGAACAAGGTGCTGTTCAACTGGTTCAACAAAGAATGTGTCCTGCATCGCTCTGGCAGGGTGATCTGCGTCAAAATTCAAAGCATCAAAGTTGAACCATTCGCTTTCAACTTCTGGACCTTCAGCAATTTCCCAACCCATACCGATAAAAATGTCTGAAATCTCATCCTGAAGTAGCGAAAGTGGATGTCTTGCTCCTAAAACCTGAGTGCTAGCTGCAGCTGTGACATCAACAGTTTCAGCAATAAGCTTCTGCGCCTGCTCATCTTTATAGAAATCTGCTTCTTTGGATGAAAAGGCTTCGTTGAGTTTATTTCTAGCGGCTGTGATTAACTTGCCCGCTTCTGCCTTTTCTTCAGCTGGAAGCTTTCCTAAAACCGAACTAAAACTAGCAATTTTCGATCCCTCACCGATGGCGGAAGCTTTTATCGACTTCAGCGAAGCTAAATCGGTAGCGGCTTCGATGAGCTTTAGGGCGTCAGCAACAGCAGCATCAACGGATGCTTGATTGATCTGGATTTTCTCTGACATTGGCTTCAAGTATATCCGCTAGGACTCTGGACAGAGCTCTAGCTGGCAGTGGTGTTCTGGGCGAACGCAGAAGAGTAAAGGCAAACACTGGCTGCTGTAGCTAGATTCAAAGACTCAGCCGCACCATAGATAGGCACCGCTACGGTCTTATCCGCAAGCTCTAGAACTTCTGGTTCGAAGCCCCAGGCTTCGTTTCCAAATAACCAAGCAGTCGGCTTGGCTAGTTCTCCAGAGACAGAAAGCGCAGGAAGTTCTGCTCCGCTTGCATCAGCCGCAAGTATTTGAATACCGGCAGCCTTTAGCGCAGCAACTGCGAGTGAGATATCAATGTCTACAACAAATGGCAGGTGGAACATTGAACCAGTCGTTGATCTGACCACCTTCGGGTTATAGATATCTACGCTTCCAGAACTAAAAATGACAGCATCTGCACCGGCAGCATCTGCTGCTCGCAGAACTGTTCCAGCATTACCTGGATCTCTAATCTGGGACAAAAGTGCAACAAGTTTTGGCTTGCTGGCAATTACGTCATCCAGAGTGACATCGAACTGGTGGCAGACAGCCACAACTCCTTGAGGTGTATTGGTGTCGCTAAGCGCAGCCAACACAGATTCACTGACCAGCTGAACTTCCACTCGAGCGTTCTTAGCTTTAGTGAATAGCTCTGGATGGCGTGAGAGTGCCTCCTCGGTAGCAAACGCTTCGAGAATAAGTTTTGGTCTATCTAGCGCTTCGCGAAATCCTTGTGGTCCCTCAAGCAGAAAGAGCCCGGTTTCTAACCGGGCATCTTTCTTTACAAGCTTGGCAACCCCACGAACCCTAGCGGCCTTGGGATCTTCTAGCACAGGTTTTAGTGAACCTTAGGTGCAGAAGTGTTCGCTGGCAATGCAGCCTTAGCAGTTGCAACCAAAGAAGCAAATGCCTTAGGTTCGTTCACTGCCAAGTCAGCCAAGATACGACGGTCAACTGCAACACCAGCAAGGTTTAGACCTTGGATAAGGCGGTTGTATGTCAGACCATTTGCACGAGACGCTGCGTTAATACGCTGAATCCATAGACGACGGAAGTTACCCTTCTTGTCGCGACGGTCGTTGTATGCGTAAACAAGGGAGTGCAGAACCTGCTGCTTAGCCATGCGGTATAGACGTGAACGCTGTCCACGGTAACCCTTTGCACGCTCAAGTGCGGTACGACGCTTCTTCAACGCGTTTACTGCGTTTTTTACTCTTGCCATTAGTTTCTCCTAATAAAAATTGACGTTAAAGCTTGGACTAGTGGCCGAGCTGCTTCTTGATGGTCTTGAAATCTGCTGCGCTAACAACCTGGTCTTGGTTCAGACGACGGGTGCGACGGCTTGACTTGTGCTCAAGGTTGTGGCGCATGTTGATCTGTTGCTTCATCAACTTGCCGCTACCTGTGAAGCGGAAACGCTTCTTAGCGCCAGAGTGGGTCTTCTGCTTTGGCATAACTATTCTCCTGTTTATCTACTCTGCGGTTTCAGCCGCAGAATCCTTTGTTTCGTCAGTGCTAGTCACTGACTTTGTGACCTTGGCCTGCTTGTCAGCAAGTCGCTTTGCTTCTGCTTTCGCTTCAGCTTTGTTACGAAGTGGCGCAATAACCATTACCAAAGTTCTTCCGTCTGCCGATGGACTCGACTCAACAGAACCAAACTCAGTAACTTCCTCTGCAACCTTTTGAAGCAATTTCACGCCCATTTCTGGTCTAGATTGCTCACGACCGCGGAACTGAACCATGACCTTCACTTTGTCACCAGCTTTGAGGAAGCGTTCGATCTGACCCTTTTTGGTTCCATAGTCGTGATCATCAATTTTCAAACCAAAACGAACAGTCTTGATAACTGTGTTTGTCTGGTTCTTCCTTGCTTCACGAATCTTCTGGGCCGCTTCGTACTTGAACTTTCCGAAATCCATCAGCTTACATACCGGTGGCTCTGACCCTGGAGATACTTCCACCAAATCTAAGTCGATTTCCTGCGCCATACGCAGTGCTTCTTCGATTTTGATGATTCCTAGCTGTTCGCCGTTAGGCCCAACTAGACGTACCTCAGGTACTCGAATTCGTTCGTTAATACGCGGATCGCTGATCTGCTGCTCCTCTTGACGTGACTTAGGCGGCCACGAAGTGCAAGCATTTACTTGCCAACGCGCAGAACTGTAAGTTCAAAGCTTTACCCGGCCACCTAAAGAAATCGGTAGTCGCGGGTGGGAAATGAATCCACTTCTGACTGCAGACCTAAGCCCGCAGAGCCGTAGGCTAGCCTAGCAGAGAACAGTCAAGAAAGTGAAGCCCTAATTGTCCGAAGACTTTGAAACCCAAGCAATGCGAGAACTGGAAGAAGTTCCGGCAGTTGAAATCATCACTGCAACCGCAGTGCACTTGATGAGCGCTGCAGCTGTGCAGGTTGGTTTAGCCGAAAATGGCTATAAAGGTGACCTGGATGAAGCCCGGAAGCTAATCAATTCCCTGGCTGGGCTAATCACTGCCTCGGCTGCTGATCTTGGCGATCACCACGCTAGACCATTGCGAGATGGCCTTAGAAGTCTTCAACTAGCCTTTCGGGAAGCATCAATCATCAAAGATGAACCAGGACAGGGTCCTGGCGAGAAATACACCGGCCCCGTCAATTAGCCGGCAGGAACCTTATTCCCACCGAGTCAACTAACTCCACAAATCTCATATTCGCTGCAATTGCATCCAAAAACTGATTCTGTATTTCTGCAACTCGCTCCTGCGAAAGATTTGCAACTAAATAAATGAGTACGGAAAGTTCATGACCCAAGAGCTTTGCCTGTGGATCGCCATTCAACAAGGTGAAGCTAACAACTTCAGGTAAGACAGCAAGTGCTTGGTCGACAATCTCGATCACCTCAAGATTGGACTCGGGAAGTTGCCACTTAAATCCTTGCGCAATTGATTCAAGCGCAGGCCTTCGGATAACAAATTCTGTTTCACTACCAGGATCAAGAACCACGCGCGTGTTCCCTTCGGCAACAGCAGCTAATGAAACAGTTCTGCCATTATTCGGAACAGGCCTCGCCGCGGCATTCCAGGTTCTCATGCTTTCCACTGAACTAAAAATGGGTAAAGCGTTTTGGTTATCTGGGGTTTTCACGCTCACTATTGAAAGTTCAGCGCTCTTATCAACAGTTTGACCATGAGCACCAAGACCGCTCTCCCCCAATGTTGCAACCAGCGGAATCAAGACTCTAGCCTCGGCAAATTTCTCTATTACATCTACTTGATTTGAAAGCGTGGACTTGAATTCAATAAGAGCGTCATAAAGTTCTTGGTCAGCCTCACCTTTGTCCGATGAAAAACTATTCTCCTGAAAAGATCTGCCAGACCACGGGACACCAGCGGAATCAGAAAACTTATCGTGTTCAGACATTAGTGACTTGCCACAACCAAAGCTTGTTCAAGAGTAAATTTTCCTGCATAAAGAGACTTGCCTAAAATTGCTCCTTCTAATCCAAGTGGGACCAGTTCTCGCAATCGCTTGAGATCATCCAGCGAAGAAATTCCACCTGATGCGATTACAGGTTTATTAGTCCTAGCTAGAACCAGCTTTAGCATTTCGATGTTTGGACCTAAAAGCATTCCATCCTTAGTGACATCAGTTACAACATACCTAGCGCAACCAGAATGCTCAAGTCTTTCCAGAACTTCAAACAGGTCTCCGCCTTCTTGAGTCCAACCTCTTGCCGCCAGAGTTGTTCCGCGAACATCCAAACCAACAGCAATCTTTTCGCCGTACGCTCTTATAACTTCAGCAGTCCAGTCAGGATTCTCAAGAGCCGCAGTTCCAAGGTTTACCCTTGTTGCCCCTGCACTAATGGCTATTTCAAGTGATTCTGTATCGCGAATACCTCCGCTAAGTTCAATCTTCACTTCACCTGATTGCTCAATAACTTCCTTGATGACTTCCTTGTTACTCCCCCTCGAGAACGCCGCGTCAAGGTCGACAAGGTGAATCCACTCTGCGCCTGCTGCTATGAATACCTTCGCTGCTTCAACAGGTGATCCATAATCTGTTTCCGTTCCAGCTTCCCCTTGGCTTAGCCGAACAGCTTTACCATCAGCAACATCTACAGCTGGAAGTAATACGAGTTTGTCTGACATCTGCTTCCTAACTAAAGCGCTCTGAGCCAATTTGAAATCAAGCGTAACCCTGCTGGGCCAGATTTTTCTGGGTGAAATTGTGTTGCTACTAGCGGCCCATTCTCAACCGCTGCAACAAATCTAGAGCCATATTTTGCCCAGGTAACTTTAGGTTTGGCAAAGGCGGTTTCTCTCTCGAGTGCAAAGTCGGCTGCGCCATAAGAGTGGACAAAATAGAAGCGCTCATTCTCAACGCCTTCAAACAAGACAGAATCAACTGGGACCTCCACAGTGTTCCAGCCGATGTGAGGCAAGGTTTCAGAATCTAATTTGGTAACAGAACCTGGCCACTGGCCGAGCCCCTCTGTTTCGATTCCACGCTCATGTCCAAAATCAAACATCACCTGGAGGCCAACGCAAATACCAAACACTGCTTTGCCTGCTGAGAGTCGCTGATCAATTAGTGATTGCGCTCCGATGCTTTTTAGTTGTTCCATAACAATTGGAAAAGAGCCAACGCCGGGCACTACTAAGCCATCAGCTTCCAGTACTTTAGATCTATCTGCTGTCAATTCAACCTCTGCACCTTCGTGGCTGAATGCATTCACAACGGAATGAACGTTGCCGCTACCAAAATCTAGAACAACAATCTTTGGTTTGATCACAGAGAACCTTTGGTTGATGGAACACCAACGACTCTTGGGTCGCTTTCAACCGCTTTTCTAAGGGCTCGCGCAAATGCTTTGAACTCCGTTTCGGCAATGTGATGTGGGTCACGGCCATCGAGGACATTGATGTGGACGGTGATGTCAGCATTCAAACAAATAGCTTCAAAGACATGGCGAACAAGGGATCCGGTGAAGTGTCCGCCGATTGCGTGAAATTCAAATCCAGCCGGTTCACCGGTGTGCGATAAGAACGGGCGGCCTGAGAGATCCACAACTGCACGAACCAAAGCATCATCAAGTGGAACCGTGGCATCACCGTATCGAGCAATTCCGCTCTTATCACCTAACGCTTGCTTTAGAGCCTGGCCCAAAACTATTGCAGTGTCTTCGACTGTGTGGTGGATGTCTATCTCAGTGTCTCCCGATGATTCAATTTCCAAATCAATCATTGAGTGTTTGGCAAATGCATTGAGTAAATGGTCATAGAAAGGCACCGTCGTATTGATTTTGGCAATGCCTGAACCATCAAGGTTCAAACTCAATTTCACTGAAGACTCAGAGGTCTTTCTTTCAATAGAAGCGCTACGGCTCATTTAGATTGCCTTTCCAGCAAAGATTTTTGGGAGATTTGCCGACCCTGGCACTTGTCTAATTCTACTTAGAACCCAAGAGTTCAGAAATAGCCGATATGACTGCAGTTGTCTCAGCTTCGGTTCCGACAGTTATGCGCAAAGTATTTGCAATGCCAACATTTCTAACCAAAATCCCTCGCTCTAGAAGAGAAGTCCACATCTCATCTGGATTTTCTAAACCACCGACCAAAATGAAATTGGCATCACTTCGGTATGGATCTAGTCCGATGTCTTGAAGTGCAACATAAAGCCTGTCCCGCTGCTCACGAATTTCTTCAACAGTGCCAAGCATTTCTTGACTATGAGCAAGCGCTGCTTCAGCAGCAGCTTGAGTTAGTGCACTCAGGTGATAGGGCAAACGAACAAGCCGCATTGCATCACGAACAGCTGCATCGGCAGCCAAGTAACCCACCCGAGCACCAGCAAATGCAAAGGCTTTTGACATTGTCCGGCTTATCAGTAACCTCTCGCGTCCTACAAGTAGTGAAAGAGCGGAATCATCATTTAAAGAGAATTCAGCATATGCTTCATCTACTACAAGCACTCCCTGGGTAGCCTCATAGGCCGCTTCAATCACATCAAGTGAGACAGGAGTTCCGGTTGGGTTATTGGGAGAACAAATAATTGTGATATCTGGCTGGTGTTTCTTGATAGAGTCAACGACTAGCTCTGAACTCAACTCATATCTTTCAGGTCTTTGGACTTCCAAGTACGAGGTATCAGTTGAAGAGGCAATCAGTGAATACATGCTGTATGTCGGAGAGAAACTGAGTGCTTTACGACCTGGGCCGCCAAAAGCCATAAATATCTGCTGAAGAACTTCATTTGAACCATTAGCGGCCCAAAGCTGAGTTTCATTTAGCCCATGCCCCAAATATTTTGCTAATGCCACCCGAAGTTGTGTGAACTCACGATCTGGATACCGGTTAATTTCCTTGAGTGCGATTGCTAGGCGACTAATAATGTCGACAAGAATTGGTTCACTAATTTCGTGAGTATTCTCATTTACGTTTAGAGCGACAGGAACGTGCAGTTGCGGTGCTCCGTAAGGTGCTCGACCCTTTAGAGAGTCCCTAATCGGTAAATCATTTAGCTCGGCCATTTATCAAGGTTACTAACCCCTTAGACCAAAAGAATCTAACCGCGTGGAATAGCTAACTTCATTCCGGAAGTGACAACAGTGTCAGACAGATTATTCAAGGCAACCACATCCTGGATGAAATCTCTTGGGTCTCGACCAGCGGCATAACGCTCAGCTATGGCCCAGAGGGAATCTCCACTCATAACAGTGATGTATGTGAAGTTCTTCGAAGAGGAATTTGTCAATGCTGAGTTATTTGCTTCAGCCGGTTGAACTGCAGATGCCTGGCCGAAGAAGAGCAAGTAAGCAGTAATTACTAGAACTGTCCAAGCAATTAGTCTTCTAGCGATTCGGATAGATGGTCGCACCTCAGTTGAGGTTTCGTTAGCGACCAGACTTGCTTTATCTGACCTAACCTGGCGGACTCGGTGCATCGGGAACTCTATGATCTGAGCTGACATTTGCTATCCTTTCTTCGAACATTTGTTCTAATACGAACAAGATTACGAGATATATCGCAATATTGTCAAGAATTTTTGGCTTTTTATCGAAAATGTGTTTGATATATTCGAACAAATCGAATACATTTTTGATAGTTGCCTTATAAGACATCTAATCGAGAACCACCGACATCGCACCAGAGAGGCTGAAATGACCCGTAAAAACAGTGATTCGCTAACGGATATTCAAGCTGCAATCTTGCAAATGATCATGCAAAGCAAGGCATCTAGGGGCATTGTCCCTTCAATGCGTGAGATTGCCGAGGCTGTGGGCCTAAGTGCTGTCGCCAGTGTCTCGTATCAGCTGGATAACCTGGAGCAAAAGGGTTACATCCGTCGCCAAGACAACCTATCGAGAAACATTGAAGTTCTAATCACCCCTGAGGGTTGGGAAGAATCTGGCTCTGAGCACCTGGACAATGTAATTCCTATGGCTGCCACTGCAATGGTCCCTTTGGTAGGTCAGATTGCTGCGGGTTTCCCAATCACAGCTGATCAGAATGTCGAAGAGATTTTCCCACTTCCTCGCACCTTAGTTGGCTCAGGAGAACTATTCATGCTCCGAGTTAAAGGTGAATCCATGATTGACGCAGCTATTTGTGATGGAGACTGGGTTGTTGTGCGCTCACAGAAGACAGCAGAAAACGGTGACATCGTTGCCGCTGAAATTGATGGTGAAGCAACTGTGAAAGCATTCAAGCAGCGCGATGGTAAAACATGGTTGCTCCCTCGAAACAGTGCCTTCGAGCCTATTGATGGTACTCACTCCACGATTATGGGAATCGTAGTTAGCGTTCTTCGCAAGATTTAGTTTTTGAACTGTTCGAGTTCCGATGCAATGTCGGCTCTTACTAACGCTTCAATGAAAGTGCCTTCTTCGCGGTATTCAATTACCTGAATTTCTGAGTTCAAGTGCATTCTTGAAACTAAGTCTCCTCTGTTATAAGGAATAAGCACACGAACAAACACATTCGGATGTGGCAACAGTTCCGAAATCTTCTTTTGCAGTTCTGCTATACCCTCTCCCGAACGAGATGAAACAAAAACACAGTTTTGTTCCATACCCCTCAGCGCGAGAATCGTTGCCTCATCGACAAGATCGACCTTATTGAAAACGATTAGCTCTGCAATAGCTCCTGCATCTACTTCCGCAATAACTTTTCTAACAGTTTCTATCTGAGAGCCGGGATCTGGATGAGAAGCATCTACAACGTGAACAATCAAATCACTGTCAGAAATCTCCTCAAGCGTCGATCTAAACGCTTCAACTAATTGGTGGGGAAGGTTCCTCACAAAGCCCACAGTGTCAGCCAAGGTGTATTCACGACCGTCTGGTGTCTTGGTCTGACGAACTGTTGGGTCAAGTGTTGCGAAGAGGGCGTTCTCGACTAAAACTCCAGCTGATGTGAGGCGATTAAGTAGCGATGATTTTCCAGCGTTCGTATACCCAGCAATAGCTACTGAAGGAATCTGAGTTCGATTGCGGTTAGCCCGCTTTGTTACACGGGCAGGCTTCATAGCGGCAATCTGCTTACGCAACTTAGCCATTCTGATGTTGATTCTTCTGCGGTCTAATTCAATCTTGGTTTCACCTGGACCCCTTGAACCAATACCCTCACCCCCGGCGGCTCGACCACCGGCTTGCCGTGACATTGACTCACCCCAACCTCGTAAACGTGGCAATAAGTATTCAAGTTGAGCTAATTCAACTTGAGCTTTACCCTCACGGCTCTTGGCATGTTGAGCAAAGATTTCGAGAATAATGGCGGTTCGGTCGATGACTTTTACTTTCACAACGTCTTCTAGCGCACGACGTTGCGATGGCGCTAGTTCGGTATCAGCAATGACAGTGTCAGCCTCAATGGCTTTAACTAACTCCTGGAGCTCAATCGCCTTACCTTTACCTAAGAAGGTTGCAGGATCAGGATGAAACCTTCTCTGAAGTAATCCATCTAACACCTCTGCTCCTGCTGTTTCGGCAAGGGCTGCCAGTTCTCTCAGTGAGTTCTCGGCATCTTGGAGGGAGTTCTCACCCCAAATACCAATGAGGACAACACGCTCCAGTTGAAGTTCTCGATACTCAACTTCACTGATGTCTTGCATCTGGGTGGATAAACCCGGAACTTTTCGAAGTGCAGCTCTATCTGCGAGGTCTTGCTGGTCGCCATCAAAGTCATTGGGCACATCATCTTTGACCCCTAATGCCTGAGCGCGTTGGTCTCTTCCCAGGATGCGGTCTATGAGAGCATCACCAGTAGTAGCACCTTCAGAGGTGATCTGGTCGTCATTATCTTCGAATGTCATAACTTCTATAAGACTAGTTCTCAGGAGGGAGTATTGTTTTTCTCGTGTCTTCACATTATTTCGACGAATCCCCAAGTGGTGAGCTAAAGCCAAAAGAGATAACTGTTACTCTTGCCGGTCAGAGCGTCCAGGTGCTAACTGCAGGTTCAGTTTTCAGTCCGGATCACCTAGACCAAGGGACAGCTGTCTTGTTGGAACACCTAGCACTTGCGAACCCAACTGGAACGTTTCTAGACATTGGTTGTGGGTGGGGGCCAATAGCTCTAGCACTAGCTTTGACTTCCCCAAAAGCTAAGGTTTATGCAATAGACGTCAATGAACGAAGCCTTGAATTGACTCGCCGAAATTCCGAAAGACTTGGCTTGACGAATCTTATTGTTTGCAGGCCAGAAGATGTTCCAGCGGATATATTCTTCGACCAGATTTGGTCTAATCCCCCGATCAGAGTGGGTAAAGCTGCCTTGCATGAGATTCTGAAACTATGGCTAAATCGACTTTCAGCAGGTTCTAATGCTTACTTAGTAGTTCAAAAAAACCTTGGCTCAGATTCACTACAAAAGTGGTTGATAGCAGAATTTGCTGCAGGTTATGAAACAACAAGAATTGATGCTGCAAAGAGCTTCAGAGTACTGAAGGTTGCTAGGAACTAAAGGTATAGGTTCCTTCAAAACTGAGTTCAGCCGGACCAGATAGCCCAACGTGTTCTCCTTCTTCAGTGGCAAACATTCTTACTCCAAGAGTTCCACCAGGAACATCAACGGTCCATTGGTTGGGAGCACTTGCTCCGGCCCAGAGTCTAGTTGCTAAAGCAGCAGCCACTATTCCCGTTCCACAGGAAAGTGTTTCACCGACACCACGTTCAAAAACTCTCATAGAGATTTTTCCAACACCATTGGTTACCATCGGTTCAGATGGAACGACAAACTCAACATTTGCTCCGCTCTGAGGAACAGGGACTATTCCAGGAGCCACTGCTAGATCTAGTGAATCCAGTTCCACTTGTTCGGCAAGAGCAACAACCACATGAGGGTTGCCAACATTTATTCCTTGACCAGGTCTAGAAACCTCAAGCCCACGAGCTGTAACCAGGAATTCATCCGATTCCGGCTTCCATCGACCCATGTCAACCGCAAAGCCTGCTTTATTTCTCTGGATATCCCGAACACCAGCTCGTGTTCCGACATGAAGAACCTTGGTATCAGGCAACTCCACCAAACCCTTTTCCGTAAGGTATCTGGCAAAAACTCGAATACCGTTTCCACACATCTCCGCTATAGAACCATCTGCATTTCGATAATCCATAAACCATTCCGCGCTGGGTTCTTCAGCCAAGCTGGACGCGCCTTCACTGATTGCTGCCGACTTTATTACACGGATTACACCGTCAGCTCCAACTCCAAAATTGCGATTGCAAAGTACAGCGACTTCTGCAGGAGAAATATCATTAGTGCCATCTTCGTCTAAAAACAGAATGAAATCGTTGCCTGTTCCTTGGCCTTTAGTGAAGTGCAGAGTCCGCATGAATTAACTCTACTTCCCACTGATGTCAAGGTTTGAATAAATCAACTCCATAACTTCACCAATAAGGTTCTCATTTTGATAATCAAACCAATTGATCCTCGGATCTCTTCTAAACCAAGACATTTGTCGACGGGCATATCTTTGTGTTAGCTGTGTGGTTTGAGCAATGGCGTCTTCCTGACCAATTACCCCATCAATTTGATCCAACGCTTGGGCATATCCAATCGCTTGACGCGCTGTCTTAGATTCACGTAAGCCTTCCTGAATCAAGCCACGAACCTCTTCAAGCAAACCGTCTTCCCACATCTTCCCAACTCTTGCCGCCAAACGATCT
The DNA here is from genome assembly GCA_947454255.1 of Micrococcales bacterium. Lineage (GTDB taxonomy): Bacteria > Actinomycetota > Actinomycetes > Actinomycetales > Microbacteriaceae > Rhodoluna. The sequence continues at coordinate 6,085 of CANGIU010000017.1, read as the reverse complement.
ACCAAATGAGCTCTATCCGAATTCAGCCCAATTTCTAACACCGGCAGAAAGGATTCCCACTCTTCAGGCAAGGCAGCAGCAAATGGTTCACCGGTAATCATCACTATTTCCAAAGCTCTAACTATGCGTCTTCCATTCATAGGTTCAATTCGGCTGGCAGCACCTTCATCAAGAAGAGCAAGCTTTGCATGCATAGCTTCAGATCCTAAGTCGATAAGTTCCTGCTCAAGTTTGGCTCTAAGTTCTTCGTCTCTCCCTGGAAATTCGAAGGTGTTAACCAGAGCTGCAACATAGAGCATCGATCCGCCAACGACTATAGGCAATATCCCCGCCGAGATGAGTTCTGAGATCTTTGCTCTTGCAACTACTTGATAATTAGCAGCCGTACTTTCTTCCGTCACCGGAAGCCAATCCAGTAAATGATGTTTTATTCCTAGGCGCTGATCAATTGGGAGTTTTGCGGTTCCAATGTCCATGCCTTTATAGAACTGCATTGCATCGGCGTTGACTATTTCAGCTTTTATACCTTGAGAGGCCAAACTGGATGCGATTTCTAACGCTAGTGAACTCTTCCCAGATCCAGTTGGCCCAACTAAACAAAGAAACTGAGGCTTTGAACTCTCAGTCATTTGATTTGACGGAAACATTTAGATCAATAACACCCTTGCGAGGTTTCGACAGAGCAACAGGCACAGCACAACTTGCCTCTTCAAGAGCATCAAAAGCATCTCCCGCTCTCGTGCGCTTAACCTCTGGATTACTCCCAGCATCAGCAATGAGGAAATAGGGCTTGGCATCGATTACCTCAGCCCAGACCAAATCCCCTGGTCGAGGTGTTGTTAGCTCCACTGGCCAATTGATGTGAACTAATCGAGAATCTCTTGCTCTACCGGTCAATCGGTGGGTTCTGTCATCCTTACGACCTTCACTATTTCCAATAAGGACTTCCACACGTTTACCGATTTGAAGTTTGTTTTCATCCCAAGCCAGCTCGTTGACAACTTCTAGAAGTCTTTCGTATCTTTCTTGAACAACTTCCTTAGGTAGTTGATCAGGTAGATCCGCAGCTGGAGTCCCAGGACGCTTTGAATATTGGAATGTGTAGCAAATTGCAAACCTAGATTCTCTAATCACCCTGAGTGTCTCTTGGAAATCTTCTTCTGTCTCTGAAGGAAATCCGACGATGATATCAGTTGAGATAGATGCTTCTGGAATTGCCTTCCGCACTCGTTCCAGAATGCCCAAATACTTTTCGCTGCGATAACTGCGCTTCATTTCTTTGAGTATTCGATCACTTCCAGATTGCAACGGCATGTGCAATTGAGGCATCACATTGTGTGTTTCTGCCATCGCTGCGATTACATCGTCAGTGAATGCCGCCGGGTGCGGACTGGTGAAGCGAACTCGCTCTAACCCGTCAATGTTTCCACAGGCACGAAGCAATTTAGCGAACGCACCTTTATCCCCGAATTCGACTCCATACGTATTTACATTTTGGCCAAGAAGTGTAATCTCGATCACACCTTCTGCGACTAACGCTTCGATCTCGGCAAGAATCTCGCCCGGCCTACGATCTTTTTCCTTGCCTCTAAGACTTGGAACGATACAAAATGTGCATGTGTTATTGCAACCTACACTTATCGAGACCCATGCGGAGTAAGTGGAATCACGTTTAGTTGGCAGATCACTTGGAAAAGTCTCTAGTGATTCTAGAATCTCTATCTGCGCTTCACCGTTGTGCTTTGCTCTATCAAGCAAAACTGGCAAGGATGACACGTTATGAGTTCCGAAGACAACATCCACCCAAGGGGCTTTATCAATAATCGTCTTACGGTCTTTTTGGGCTAGACAACCACCAACTGCAATCTGAAAATCCGGGTTCTCTAGTTTTCTTTCGTAGAGCTGCCCCAAGTTTCCGTAGAGCTTGTTATCGGCGTTCTCTCTGACCGCACAAGTATTGAAAACCAGAAGATCAGCTGACTCTCCAGCAACTACAGGTGCGTAGCCAGCGGCCTCAAGAAGGCCAGAGATGCGCTCACTGTCGTGAACATTCATCTGGCATCCGAAGGTCTTTACCTCGTAGCTGCGGGTCTTTGTGGTCATTTGACCAATTTTACCTTCGCAAAGCTCGGTAGTGAACCCTAATCTGGACTCTCAGAACTTGCGTGCTTGACAGCAGCCCAGACTATTGAAGATGAGTAGCCTTTGCGGGTTAGATAACCAGCCAATCTTCTAGACCTAACCTCAGGTTCCAACTTCATTAGCTGCCTCATTCGAGTTGTTGCAATCTTCTTAGCGGACTCTAGTTCACTATCTGCGTCTATCTCTAAAAGTGCTGCAGCTATAGCCTCAGCAGGAAACCCCTTATCGCGAAGAGTCATACCAAGAACAGTTTTCGCTGCCGCCTTACGAGATAGTTGCGATTGAACCCAGTCCTTTGCCATTTGAAAATCATCGATCAAGCTGACTTCGGTAAAACGGTCGATAAGTTGATCAACCAATTGAGCAGGATAGTCCTTGGCAAGCAAGGCCTCGCGCAACTTACCCGAAGACTTCGCTCCTCGAGCAATCATTTTAAGAAGGCTCTGCCTTATCTCCTCTTCAAGAGAATCGACTGACTGTAAAGAGTATTTAACTCCTCCTTCAGCCAAACTCTCCGGCGTGACTTGAATGAAAGGCATTAGTCGTTAACTATTTTTAGCTCAGCTGCCTGTTCTTCTTCAGGCAGATCAGCAACAGCCCTTGGAACTCCAATACCTAGTTTGCTCTTGATTTTCTTCTCAATTTCATCGGCAATAGCTGGATTGTCTAATAGATAGTTTCTAGAGTTTTCTTTACCCTGGCCAAGTTGTTCACCTTCGTAGGTATACCAAGCACCGGATTTCTTGACGATTTCCTGCTCGACACCGAAGTCCAGCAGGCTACCCTCGCGCGAGATACCAAGGCCATAGATGATGTCAAATTCAGCTTGCTTGAAAGGTGAAGCCATCTTGTTCTTAACAACCTTTACGCGAGTTCTGTTTCCAACAGCTTCCTGGCCGTCCTTTAGGGTTTCGATACGACGAACGTCCAATCGAACTGAAGCGTAGAATTTCAAAGCTTTACCACCAGCGGTTGTCTCTGGGGAACCAAAGAAGACGCCGATCTTTTCGCGAAGCTGGTTGATAAATATTGCGGTCGTCTTGGTGTTGTTTAGGACACCTGTCAATTTTCTAAGTGCTTGCGACATGAGGCGCGCCTGGAGACCCATGTGAGAATCTCCCATTTCACCTTCGATTTCAGCGCGAGGCACAAGTGCTGCTACTGAGTCAATAACGATGATGTCGATTGAACCAGAGCGAATAAGCGTGTCAGCGATTTCTAGGGCTTGCTCCCCTGTGTCAGGTTGGCTAACCAGCAATGCGTCGATATCCACGCCAAGTGCCTTAGCATACTCTGGATCTAATGCGTGCTCTGCGTCAATGAAAACCGCAACACCACCTGCTTTTTGGCAGTTAGCAATAGCATGCAGTGCAACTGTAGTTTTACCTGATGATTCAGGTCCATAAATTTCAACAATTCTTCCCTTAGGAAGACCTCCAATACCAAGCGCGACATCCAATGCGATTGAACCAGTCGGAATTACCTCCACCGGAGCTCTCTCGTCTGAACCAAGTCTCATAATTGAGCCCTTGCCGAATTGCTTGTCTATTTGTGCGAGTGCCGTGTCTAGCGCTTTATCGCGATCTGATGCTGATGGCATTTCTTTGTCCTTTTCTGTCACCGCAGTGACTGGTTTTATGCTGTCATGACACTATGGAGGATCTGGTCTTTCTGGGGAGTGTTCTAGCGAATTGTTGATAACTTCGCTAAATTCCTCTTGTGAATAGCCTAGCAATATCCGAACATAATTACGAATAAATATTTAGTCGGCGTGTCTATTCTTCGGCTTTTTGTTCAAACCGGTCCAACGAGACTCAGGTACAGCCTGAGCTTTACAAATGGCGAGCCAAATCCCTTTGGGCTCTTCACCATCAGCCAGGGCCTGGCTCCCGGTTCTATCCCCGTACTCAATAAGAGCGAGATCTCGCAGGAGAACCGCCGAATACTCGGCACCGAACTCCTCTGTCATCAGAGTGTGAAAATCACTTAAACGCACGTATAGACCTTACGACAACTTGCTGCCCGAACGGGGGTTTATCGCCAGTTAAATGAAGAACACCCTCAGAATCACTTGATCTGAGGGTGTTCTAACCAGTTCTAGTGAGAATTGGTCAAAGACTTGGAATCGTAGCTGGTTACGAACTCATCTGGAACAGTGTCTGGAATGACAACTGTCTCGACTTCTTCGAAACGGTCTGCAACCATTCGCATGATTTGTGAAATTGGAACATCGAGTGCATAGGCAACCGAAGCAAGGATTTCTGAAGAAGCTTCCTTCTGTCCACGTTCAATCTCACTGAGGTAACCGAGAGCAACTGCTGCTCGGCTTGCCACCTGGCGAAGGGTACGTCCCTTTTGCTGACGGAGGTCACGGAGTACATCACCGATTTCTTGACGAACTAGAGCCATGTGAGGCCTCCTTTCATGGGGCTGCAAAAACCAACTTTGGTTTTCGCCGGGATTATTTCCCGTAAAGATAACTTACCTGTTTCACCAGACATTTAAGCCTAAGATTGCTGAAAATTACCTTGGAATTTGGCCTGACTGCGCCATCTTCCCAAAAGTAATAACTCTTCTAGCCAGCTAAGTATTCCCGAACATGCTCAAATGCTGCGGAAACGGTTTGTTCTCTGATCTGATTTCTGTTCCCGCTAAAGACATGAGCCCAGACTTTGGCACCTTTAGTTCCTGAAACGGCCACATAGACCGTCCCAACCGGTTGCCCGTCCTGCTCGTCAGGCCCTGCTACCCCGGTAGTTGCTATCCCTAAAAGTTGATCTGTTGGAAGCATCATCTGAAGGGAGAACCTAGACCTAATGCCCTCCGCCATTTGAGTAGCGACCTCTGGGTCAACAGCTCCTTTAGCTTGCAACAACTCAGCGTTGACTCCAAGCAAAGTGGATTTAAGTGTCGATTGGTATACAACTACAGAGCCAAGGACAACTTCTGAAGCTCCAGGGATAGCGACCAATTCGCTACATAGCAACCCACCGGTCAAAGATTCAGCAATTGCCAACTTGAGTTTGCGAGAGCGTAAGAGTTCAATCAGTTCTTTTGAGCTCATTAGTAGGACTCTTTCAAGTATTTGATTGCAGACCACCAAGTCAAAAAGACTGCCCCATAGATGAGTCCATAACCTAAATCAAAACCTGAATTGAACAACCAAGTGTTAAGAGGAGAAATCAAATAGCCAATAGCTATCGATTGAAAAACTGTTTTTGTTTTGCCGCTGCTTGATGCCGGAATGACTTTGTCCTTCACCACAACCAATCGATAAAGAGTCATTCCAATTTCCCTAACGAGAATCGCAATAGTTGCCCACCAAGGAATGACATTCAAAACTGATAGGACGAAGAACGAACCACCGATTAGAACTTTGTCCGCAATTGGATCGAGCAATTTTCCTAACTTAGTGACTATGTTTCTTCTTCTTGCAATGGCTCCATCGAGGCCATCTGTTGCAGAGATCAGAACGAAGGCCGCTACTAAGTACCAACCAACGATTTCACCAGGAACAAAGTAGATGTAAAGTGCCCATAAAAAAACAGGAGCGATTGCAATCCGAGCAACAGTGATTAGATTTGCGGGGTTGAAAACATCTCTTGCCTTCGACACTAGTCACGCCCCGTCAGCTGCCAAGCATCTTCGTCGCCTTCGTCTTCGTCGCCTTTGGCTACAAAATCTGAATACTCGCCGGTAGCCATAGCTGCCCCATCAAGGGCGTCTGCAGCCTGCAGCACTTCTCTAGATGCTTTAGCGCCAGTCTCTCCTCGCAATTGGGCAAGGACAACTGGAAGATCTTCTGGTCTAACCATGACATCTCTTGCCTTTGAACCTTCACTTGGACCAACGATGTTTCTCGACTCAAGAAGATCCATTAGCCTTCCAGCTTTAGCAAAACCAACTCGAAGTTTTCTTTGCAACATAGAAGTTGATCCAAACT
>CANGIU010000016.1 GCA_947454255.1 Micrococcales bacterium | reverse complement strand
AGGTTCTGCTGCCACAGCTTGACTGCCTCTGGGTCGGAGATCGGGGCAAAGCCGTAGTAAAGGATTATTTTTTGTAGTTCCACTCTTGTAATTGTAAAGATATATGGATTGCCCTAACAGCCCTAGGATTAACCTCATGACTAATACTCAAGGAATCAATAAATCTGGATTTGACCACTCAGTTCGTCCCCAGGACGATCTTTTCAAGCATGCTAATGGGGATTGGCTAAAGAACGAAGAAATCCCTGCAGATCAAGCCGTTCACGGGTCTTTCTATAAACTCCGTGATGACTCAGAGGCTGCTGTTAAAGCAATCCTGGAGGAAGCTGTTGCAAACCCTAAGCCTGGCGTTAGTCAGCAGATTGGGGACATGTATGGCTCATTCCTCGATGAGGCAAGAGTTAACGAGCTAGGAGCTGCTCCCATCGCTGTTGATCTGGAGCGCATCCGTAACGCTAATTTTGCAGACATCGCCCATCTCATGGGTGAACTAGAGCGTGGTGGCACACCGGGCATCTTTGGTTTCTATGTAAACAACGACCCAGGTAACCCTGAGAGATATCTTGTAAACATGTTCCAAGGTGGTCTAGGACTTCCAGATGAGTCTTACTACCACGATGAGAAGTATGCATCTTTCCGTGACGCATACACACCTTATGTTGCAAAGATGCTTCAGCTAGCAGGTTGGTCAGCAGAACAGGCTGATAAAGATGCAGCTGCAATCATGAACTTCGAAACCAAGTTGTCGAAGTTGCACTGGAGCGTTGTTGAAACTCGCGATGCTGAGAAGACATACAACCTAAAAACATTCGAACACCTAAAGAAGATGGCCCCAACATTTGATTGGAGCGCATATCTTGCAGGTAATGGTTTTGACGAGAAGATCCTCTTTGAATCAGTTGTGATGATGCCTTCATTCTTTGAAGGGCTAGACACAGTATTCAACGAAGCTAACGTCGCTGAAGTGAAGCTTTGGCTGCAGTGGCAGGTTATCAACACCACTGCTCCTTACTTAAGTGATGACTTTGTAAACACTCGCTTTGATTTCTATGGCAAGACACTTACGGGTCAACCGGAGATGCGTGCTCGATGGAAGCGTGGAGTTCAACTTGTTGAGGGATCTCTTGGTGAAGCAGTTGGAAAGATTTATGTTGAAAAACATTTCCCACCAGCAGCTAAAGCCCGCATGGATGTTTTGGTTAAGTGGCTTATCGAGGCATATCGTGAAAGCATCACCAACCTTGATTGGATGACTGAAGAAACCAAGAAGAAGGCCCTCACAAAGCTCGATAAGTTCAATCCAAAGATTGGTTACCCAAGTAAATGGAAAGACTACTCAACACTAGTAATCGACAGAAACGATCTTGTTGGTAACGTTCGTCGTTCATCGGCTTGGGCTACTGAAAAAGAAGCTGCCAAGATTGGTGCACCACTAGATCGTGATGAGTGGTTCATGACTCCACAAACTGTTAACGCCTATTACAACCCAGGCTTCAACGAGATTGTTTTCCCAGCTGCAATTCTGCAGCCACCATTCTTTAGCCTGGATGCTGATGACGCTGTTAACTTTGGTGGTATCGGTGGAGTTATTGGACACGAAATCGGTCACGGTTTCGATGACCAGGGTTCAAAGTATGACGGCGATGGAGCACTTATTTCTTGGTGGACCGAAGATGACCGTAAGGCATTCGAGGAGCGCACCAAAGCTCTGATTGAACAATACGATGCGCTTTCTCCCGAGGAGCTATCTGATGAATTCAAAGTCAACGGCGCTCTCACTATCGGTGAGAACATCGGTGACCTAGGTGGAATCACAATCGCATACAAAGCATATCTTTTGAGCTTGGGCGGTAAAGAGCCAGAGGTTATCGATGGTCTAACCGGTGCACAGCGATTCTTCCTCTCATGGGGCCTTATCTGGAGAGGTAAGTCAAGAGACGAGATCGCTATTCAGCGACTAGCTACTGACCCTCACTCTCCTAGTGAGTTCCGTTGCAACCAGGTAGCTAGAAACTTCGATTCCTTCTATGAGGCATTTGAAGTTACCGAAAAAGACGCGATGTGGTTGGAACCAGCCAAGCGCGTTGCTATCTGGTAATCACCACTACTTATGAAGCTGTGGCTACGCCTTGTTTGGGCTCACTTGAGCTGGCGTTGGCGTAGCCACCTCAAAGTATCCGAGGTTGGTGTCAGAAATTTCATTGTCTGGCCAACAGACATCGATATTTTCTTACACATGAATAACGGGGTTTACCTCACTCTTCTAGACCTAGCACGTTTTGATCTAATGAAGCGTGCGCGAGCCTGGCAGAAACTGAAGAAGCAAAAAGTGCACCCAGTTGTTGTTCAAGAGACAATTACTTTCCGTAAGTCGTTAACTCCTTGGTTGAGATTCCAAATTGAAACAAAAATCTTAGGTTGGGATGAACAAGCATTCTTCATCGGCCAAAGGTTTGTTGTCAAAGGTGAAATCTATGCCGAGGCGGTTGTTAAACTCCGATTTCTTCAATCTCCAAAAGGAACACCCAGCCCAGTTGAGGTAAATGAAAAACTTGGTGGATGGTTGGCGGAAGAACCGAAATTACCTGAGTGGGTTATTGCTTGGAATAAATCTGTTGCTCTTCCAAAGGGAAGAGAATCAGCACCATCAGATTGGGTTAAGTAGCGAACTAAAGTTCTTACTTGCAGTTAATTCACCATCAAGCCCAACTATTAGAACTGCAATTTGGTTTGGATTGGCAAGGTTGTATTTCTCAACAAGCTCTAGGGCATTAGTTCCTGCAGCAAATAGTGCAGTTGCCCAAACATCAGCAGTGATGACATCGTTAGCAACGACAGTTACTTGACTCGAAGAGTTCGCCCAAGCTGATCCTAATTTTGGGTTCCAAATGTGATCGCCACGTTCAGCAGTTCCAGAAGTTGCAACTGCTCTAAATGCAGTTCCGTTTAAATTAACAACAGTCAATACTCCAGCATCAGGACTCGCGATGGTTATCGGTTTAGATATTCCAATCTGAAGAGGGACCCCGGAAGCGATCTCTTGACTTAAACGAATATCCCCTCCAGCGTTCATCGCAAAATCGGTAAGGCCATTGCGCTCCAAAACATTCGCAGCATTTTCAGCTGCCCAAGTTTTAACTAATCCCGAAGGATCAAAGGTGTGCTCTGGCGTGAAAGGGCTGAACCAACCATCGGTTAACTCAGTCCATTGCTCACACTGATCCCAAGTAGTTGAAACAACTTCTGGACAGTCATTGACCGAGCATTCACCTCTGGCTAGTTTGCTCAGCGGTGAATCGTGTTTATAGAGACTAAAAATTTGGTCAGCCTCATGCAAAACACTAACTGCCTCGTCGATGACTTTATTAACGAGATCTTCTGGAAGATCAGTTCTTCCAACAAAACGAAACACTGTTCCCATACAAAACTCAGTATGGCGAAACTCCCTAGTCATTAGAACTGAGAAAGAGCATCGTTTAGAGCACTCATGAAAGCATCTGTTGAGTATGTGGCACCTGACATCATCGATGTGTCGAACGAACCGCTCTGTGCGGAAATGGCTAGTGAAACTAGGTATGGGAATGCAGCAGAGCGACCATTGGTTGCACCGGCCTGGTCAAGGTTGATGTTGGTGATCTTTGTTCCAGTCTTAGTCACTGTTAGCTGAACAGTACCGAAGCGGTAGTAGACAGGGGAGCTGGTGTGGCTCACCTTGGTGCTCGGTGGCGTTGTCGGTGGCTTGGTAGGGGGCTTAGTCGGGGTAGGAGTTGTTTTAGTTGGTGTAGGAGTAGGTGTCCCCGTGTGTGTCGGGGTTGGCTTCCCAGTTGGTGTCTTTGTAGGAGATGGAGTTGGGTCAGTGGTCGGAACAGTTGGGATAGGAGTGAACCCGTTAGCAGACTTAGCGTTAGCGCCAACCTGGACTCCGGTTACAACGGCAACTAGGCTGACTGCTCCCATTAGTACTTGGCTTGATTTTCTCACCAGGCAAACTCCTCTGTGTGTATTTGGTTCATTGGGGTTCCGGTCTTAGCAAGCGATCTCTCAACGGCTTTAGTAAAAGCACTTGGGCCGCATATGTATACATCAGCATCAGAGATGTTTGGAACCAGTGAAGATAATCTCTCGTGATCTGAAAATTGGTCATTGATACCAGCAGGGAACCATGACTGAGGATGTTTTCTTGAACCTTCAAGAATGTGGATATAAAAACCGCGACGTTTTGCAATTTCTCTAAGTTCAGAAATTAGCGCAGCATCATTACTGTTTCTGACTCGGTAGATGATGCTTACCTCACCTGGTCTTGCTGCCATGGTTTCAGCTAATGCTCTAATCGGAGGAGCTCCGATACCAGCAGCAACTAGAACTACATGTTCTTTAGTTCTTCTGGCTTCAGTGAAAACCCCATAAGGACCTTCAAGAATTACTCTGGTGCCAGGTTTGATGTTTTGTAATAATGCAGTGTCATCACCACGGTTACCTACTGTGAATCGCAAGGAATCTTTAGTGGGAGCTGCGGAAAGACTGAATGGGTGAGCGCGCCACCACTGCTTCCAAGTTATTACTCGAACAATGAAGAACTGTCCTGATGCTGCACCAAATGAATCTAGCTTGCGACCAGAGATCCTAATTGATGTTGCATCACTAGATTCAAGAACAGTTTCAGAAACTTTTAGTCGGTGTACTCCCGAGAAAAAGATTGGGCTAAGCAATCTAAACCAGATGATGTTTAGTGCTACAAAAAGATATGCGCTGACCCAGAATGCAAGAGCTAGTGGCTTTCCGGCGATGTCAACACCTAGGTTGATCTGGTGCGGGATAGCTAGCATTACAGCGCCGTAAGCAAATAGATGAATTAGATACCAAGCTTCGTAAGGAAGTTTTTTCCTTGCCAGGTTAAGCGAAGTCACGACGACAAGAATCATGAGTGCTAATGAGATGGTTGCGTAGATAACATCAGAGATGCTATTCAAAAGCGTGACAAGTTCATCCCAAAGATTTAGTGCATCGCTCACAGAGTATGACCAGATGGTTGTGATGAAATGAGCGATTACTAAGTAAAGAACTGGTTTACCAAGCTTTTTGTGAGTGAGTGTTGCACGATCATGCCCATACAACCTATCTAGCCAAGGTACTCGCGCGATAAGTAGAACTTGGATAAGCAGAAGATCGGTTGCAATGAGAGCGCTCAATCTACCAACGGCGTTTAATAGGTCGGCTTGATTGCCCAAGTTGTTTAGTCCACCGTCAACCAAGAAGGTTAGGGTTACCCAGACAAGGCTCAACCAACCAATGGCCTCAACTACATCTTGTTTGGTCTGAAGACGCTTGAATGTCTGAACGCTCAGGCGTACCCTGGGGTTCGGTTGGGCCAAGGTAAGCGAGCTTGTGGCTTCTTGGGTGGGGATGTTCGTTTGGGTCATGCTCTAAGTTTGGTCGAGAAGTCTGGGTGATTCCTGAACCCTTCCTGAATAACCACTTATAGCTTCAACCTCTGCGATGATTACTTTGTTTACAAAACAAGGTAGTTTTGCAGGACTCAACCCACGTTCTGCTTGAAGTCGGAGTCAATACGTGCAAAGGTTTGAACGGGATCAGGTAGCCGCTGATGCGGTTGCTCTCGTTGAAAAATGGCTAGCTGATGCCAAGAAAGTCGGAGCTAGATCGGCAGCTGAGAAGCGCCTAGCTCGCATCCTCAAAGACCCTAAAGGCTTGAACTGGACACTTCGATTCGTAGATAGAGTCATTCGTCCTAGAGATAAGAAGGTTGCTGCTGCAGAGCTAGCGGCACTCTCCAAAGACTTACCTAAGAGCCTTGGCGCTCTAGACCGACTTACCATCAGAACCGGTGGAGCATTTGCGAAGCCATTTGCTTTCATAGTCATACCAATTGCGAAAGCCAGGTTGCGTCAACTGGTTGGGCACCTCATTGCTGATGCAAGACCTAGAAAACTAAAGCAACACATCAAAAAATCAAAGCGTAAGGGAATCAGCCTAAATCTAAATCTTCTAGGTGAAGCAGTTTTAGGTGAGCGTGAAGCGAGCTATCGATTTGATGAAACATTTAAATTACTAAAACGTAAGGACGTTGACTACGTTTCAATCAAACTGTCTGCTGTTGCGAGTCAACTGTCGATGTGGGGATTCGATCAAACCGTCGAAAGGCTAATTGAGAAATTAACTCCGCTCTATACATTTGCAGCAGAGTCAACAACACCGAAGTTTATAAATCTGGACATGGAAGAGTATCGAGATCTAGGACTAACGATGTTGGTCTTTAAGAAACTTCTAAGTAAGCCCGAATTACAAAACCTAGAAGCTGGAATTGTGCTCCAAGCATATCTGCCTGATTCCCATGCAGCACTAAAAGAGTTAACAGAATTTGCACAACTAAGAACAGCAAATGGTGGAGCAGGAATCAAAGTCAGAATCGTTAAAGGTGCAAACCTGGCTATGGAGTTAGTTGATGCTAACTGGCATGGCTGGCCAGTTGCAACTTACTCAAGCAAAGCTGAAAGCGATGCCAATTACAAAAGACTTATTGATTATGCGCTGGATGAAAATCGAATCGCATCATTGCGAATAGGTGTTGCAGGTCATAACCTTTTCGACCTCGCGTTTGCGCATGAGCTTGCAAAACATCGAAAGATAAATTCCAGAGTTGAATTTGAAATGTTGCAAGGCATGGCGCAACACCTATCTACTCAGGTGATGAAAAGCGTCGGCAGCCTCCTCCTATACACACCAGTGGTTAGACCAACTGAATTCCAAGTTGCAGTTGCATACCTAACTAGAAGATTGGAAGAAAACGGCAGTCCAGATAACTTCATGTCTGGTGTTTTCGATATCGATTCAGACGGTAACGTTTTCGATCGCGAACGATTGAGATTTGAAACCTCACTTCGTTTGATGACACAACTGAATCAGAATCCCAACCGATCACAAAACAGAATTGCAGAAAAGCCGACAAAGCAAGAGCAGGCATTTTCTAATGCTCCCGATACAGACCCGTCACTTCCAAACAACAGAGATTGGGTGAGACAAGCCATAGCGGGAGCAAAGGCGATCGAGGGGAAACTAAAGACCCATGCCGCCTATCTTGATGAAGCAAAACTAGATTCCTACGGCATCGAAGAACTAGTCTCATCCGCACGAGAGGCGGCCAGCAACTGGGCTGCAGACAGAGCAAACCGCAAGCAATTGCTACTCCAGGCTGGGGTTGAACTTACTAAACGCAGAGGAACCCTCCTGCAGTTGATGATGGCTGAAGCTGGTAAGACAGTTGGGGAGGCCGACGCAGAACTAAGCGAAGCGATTGATTTTGCGAACTTTTATGCCCACTCAATTGATGAAATTACTGCAACTGAAGAACTAGATGCAGTCATCTTTGAACCACACAAGCTAGTTGTTGTCACACCACCTTGGAATTTCCCAGTAGCTATTGCTGCCGGAGGGGTTTTAGCATCTCTGGCTGCAGGGGCATCTGTAATTATCAAACCTGCACCGCAGGTAGCGAACTGTGTATTGGCAATGGTGGATGCGCTGTGGAGAGCTGGGATTCCTAAGGACGTATTACAAATAGCATTCGTTCCAGATAACGAGTTAGGTTTGCAGCTGGTTGGTCATACTGATGTCGATGCTGTCATTCTCACTGGCTCGTTTGAAACAGCGCAATTATTTAAAACATATAAACCGAAGATGCAACTCTCTGCTGAGACCAGCGGTAAAAACGCAATAGTCATTACCCAAAAAGCAGACCTCGATATTGCTGCGGCGGATCTAGCGAAGAGTGCATTTGGTCATGCTGGACAAAAGTGTTCAGCAGCAAGTCTTGGAATTCTGGTTGGCTCGGTATACAAGAACAAACAATTCTTAGCCCAGCTAGTTGATGCTGTTGAATCGATGAAAGTAGGTTTTGGCTCTCAAGCTGACGCAAGCGTTGGTCCATTGATTGAAGAACCATCACCCAAATTAATTAGAGCGCTCACCATTTTAGAAAAAGGTGAAAGCTGGTTACTTGAACCTAAGCAATTAGATGACAGTGGTAGATTGTGGCGACCGGGCATCAAATATGGAGTAAAGCCAGGTAGTTTCTTTCACAGCACCGAATGCTTTGGACCAGTGCTTGGACTTATGAAAGCAAAGAACTTAACAAAAGCACTAGAAATTCAAAACAGTACTGACTATGGACTCACAGCGGGTGTTCACTCTTTAGATATTGAAGAAATACAAGCTTGGCTCAAATCAATAGCTGCCGGCAACCTCTACGTGAATCGCGGTATCACAGGAGCAATTGTGCAACGCCAACCATTTGGAGGATTTAAACGATCTAGTGTTGGCTTTGGTCTAAAAGCTGGTGGAACTAATTACATTTTGCAATTCGGAAAATTTATAGACAACACCGAAACCTTCTCTGGACAAAATCAATATCAAATATTTAACGTCCAACAGAAAATCGCTAAATACATTCACGAGGTTGAACTGTTGGTAGAAAACAATAGAGCTCATCTTTGGTTAGAGATGGCAGCCGCTAGCGACCAGTACTGGTTCCAAAATCATTTCAGCGCATCTTTGGAACCAGGTGAATTGGTTTATGAAGCAAACTACCACCGCTATTTAGGCAATGCCTGTGTGGTCAGGGTAAGCGGTAATGCGAGTAAAGCGACAGTTGCCAGATTGGCATTAGCCATGATGTTAACTAACCACCACGAACATTCGATCTCTGTTTCACCAGATTTCTTGAAGTATCAAGGGCTGTCCATGGAGCAACTACAGGTTCTAACCGGAAACTTGAGAACCATTGTTGAAGATGAGTTAGACCTGACGATTCAGGCTGGGACAAGGCTCATCTTGGCTGGCTCTAAAGAAGACTGGGTCCGTGAACTAGAGGGTAATCCTGATCTATTTGTCTATGGTTCCCCTATTTCTAAGTCTGGAAGAGTGCTCTTATTGAACATGTATCGAGAGCAATCAATTTCAATCACACAACATCGCTATGGCGCACTGCAGAGTGAGCTCGTAAATGTTTTTCAGAGCAAGTAGGGTAAATCCATGACCAATCAGCCAGTAACAAATACTTTCCTTGACCACCTAGGTGTTGAGATTACCTACTACGTGTGGGCCATCGAGAACCCTAAAGCTATCGTCCAAATTGCTCACGGTCTAGGTGATCACGCAAGAAGATACGACCACCTAGCAGAGCAGCTAAACAAAGCTGGCTATAGCGTGTATGCAGATGACCACAGAGGTCACGGTCGGACTGGCGCTAATCAGATTGCAACTGGCCAAACAAAGATTATGGGAAACCTGGGTAAAGGCGGTATCAAGGCAGCCTTTGAGCAAGTTCATGATCTGACTAAGTTGATCAAGGCAGAGAACCCAGGTAAGAAGTTGGTGCTCTTCGGTCACTCCTATGGATCATTTATTTCACAAAAACTTATCAATCAGTATTCAGATGAATATGCTGCTCTAATCCTTTCCGGCTCTTCATTGCTAGTACCCGGTGTTCTAGGTGCCGGAGGCTTTAACAAGAAGTGGGATAAGGAACCAGGCGCTACCGGTTATGAATGGCTTTCTAGAGATAAGAAAGTTGGCGAGAAGTTTGCTGCAGACCCGCTAACTTTCTTTGCAAATGCTGCCAAGGTTATGGGTGTTCTAAATGGGTTGCAACTTTTCTTCACACCTAAGCGCACCATAAGAAAAGATCTCCCGGTATTACTTCAAGCTGGTAGTGATGACCCAATTGGTGCTGAGCGCGGTAATCAAATGCTTGCTAACACATATCGAAACAAGAGCGGATTAGAAAACGTCACTGCCATTATTTATCACGATGGCAGACATGAAATGTATAACGAGATAAACAAAGACGAAGTCATTCATGACTTGCTTGGTTTTATCCGCACAAATGTTGGCTAAGCCAAGGGCTTAGCAAGCAAGGTGTGGGTCTCAGGGTGACGCTTCATATAAGTCACTACATAAGGACAAGTAGGCCACACTTTTCCTAGGTTATTCTCTGCAACATCTCTGAACGCTTCTCGCATCAGAATCGCAGCGTAGTTCTTACCTTGGTGAGCAGGATCAACCTCAGTGTGAGGAAATTCGAGCACTCCGTCGACATTTCGATAGTCAGCGTGCCCAATTTTCTCTTCACCTAGAAACAACTCGTATCTTGATAACTCTGAATTGTGAACAACATGCGGGTCCATACTGTTAATCTCTTTCTGTGCAGAACATTTCTAACTACCGGGTCATCCAAGGTGACAACCTCTCTGTTTTGCAGTCTATTCCGGATAACAGCATTCAGTTAATTTATGTTGATCCCCCGTTTAATACAGGGCGTGTGCAGAGCAGAGGGAAGTCAACTACTACCAGAAGCGAGACCGGTAGCCGAATGGGCTTCAAAGGGCTGCGCTACGACATTGTCAAAGAAACCATTCTTAGCTACGACGATGAGTTTGCAGATTACTGGGCTTTCCTAGAACCAAGGCTCGAACAAGCTTGGCGATTACTAAAAGAAACAGGCACTCTCTATCTACACCTGGATTACCGTGAAGCGCACTACGCAAAAGTACTACTAGATGCGCTCTTCGGTAGAGAATGCTTCATCAATGAGATTATCTGGGCCTACGACTACGGAGCTAAAACTCAATCGCGATGGCCAGCTAAACATGACACCATCTTGGTTTATGTGAAGAACCCTGACCAGTATTACTTCAGTAATGAAACTGTTGATAGAGAGCCATATATGGCTCCTGGGCTTGTCACAAAAGAGAAGGCAAAACGAGGGAAACTGCCAACAGATGTCTGGTGGCACACCATCGTCTCCCCAACCGGTAAAGAGAAAACGGGATATCCAACCCAGAAACCACTTGGCATTTTGCGAAGAGTTATTCAGGCAAGTAGTAAAGAGGGAGACACTGTGCTGGACTTCTTCGCAGGATCTGGAACAACAGGAGCAGCTGCAGCAGAGCTGAATAGAAACTTTATTTTGGTAGATCGAAACCCAGAAGCTATTTCTGTAATGAAGGACCGGTTTGCTTCTCTGGCCGTATCTTTTGAGACGCATCTTTAGATTCAGAGCCAACAGCTAAAACAACCACTGTCGTTATAACAATCAAAATAAAGGCAACTGCTAGTGCCATTCCATAGTTATCTCCACCAGGGCGAGAGATTAGCGAAAACATCAACATCGGAATAGTTGATTGATCACCGAAGGCAAGAAGGCTCGCAGCACCAAACTCACCAAGAGAAACCAAAGCGCTAAAAGCGATAGCTGTTCTCACCACCGGCTTAATCATCATTAGGTCAATTGCAAAGAAGATTGACCACCGGTTTGCCCCATCTGTCATCGCTTGCTCTCTAGTGCCCTGGTCGACCGCTACTAAAGCAGGATATAGAACTCTAATCACCATCGGTATCGCTAAGACAGATTGAGCTAAGGGCACCAGTAACCAACTGCTTCTAAGCCATGCCAAATGACCAGTTAGGGTTACTAAATATCCAAAACCAACAACAACTGCGGAAACACCAATGGGAAGTAAGAATATTCCATCTAGAAATATTCCTATCCCATCAGTTTTACCAAGACCTAGATTTCTCTTGCGGGTACGCTCGGCAAGCAAGAAGCTAACCAAGGCACCAACCAAAACGGATATCAGTGTGGCAACGATTAGGTTCCTAATGCTATTTAGGCCAGCATCAAAGAAAGTAATGTTTAGTAAATCCCGAGTTCCTCTAGTTTGAAGTAAAACGAAGTTAGTGAAACTAAATCTGCCTGCGCCATCGATGAACGCTTTGAACATAACTATTAGGAGAGGAAGCAGAATCAGCAATCCCATGGTTAGAAACACAAAGATGGCCGCGATTTGATCACGACCATCTAAATGTTTGACCTTTACTTTATGTCCTGAATCAAAACTCAATGGATTGCTTCCACCCCAACGACTTGCAGTAAAGGCAAGCAATGAAAAACCGATTTGTAAAAGTGCAAGTAGGGTTCCGTGTTGAAGATCAAGTCGCTGTAATACTGCAGTTGAAATTGCGGTCTCTAAAGTATTTACATTTCCCCCACCGAGGCTAAGAACAATGCCGTAAGAACTAGCGCAATAAAGAATTATCAGAGCACTTGATGCTCGTATCGATGTTGCTAATTGTGGAAGAGCTATCTTGAAGAAAATTCTCAATCTTCCGGCACCAGCAACTTCCGCAGCTTCTTCAGATAAGCCATCAAGTAATTGCCATTGGGAACCAACGGATCTAACAACCACTCCGTAGTTTGAGAAGACGTTGGCAAGAATGATTGCTGCAATCGGATTTAGTCCACCGAAGATTGCAGCCAACTGGGTAATAGCTATTGCCACAACTAAAGAGGGCAGCATAAATGGAACTGAGATCAATGCCTTTAGGGTATTGGCGAATCGAAAGGTTCTTCTATAAAGGAGGTACGCACCAGGTATGCCAAGAAGTATGCATATTGCTGTTGAGGCGAAGGCTTGCCAGATTGTGAACCATAAGATGGGCCATGCATTATTGGCATTAGGCCCAAAGCCCAGGGCGAGGCTCTCTGCAAAAACCTGAAGAATAGGCCAATAGAAGAGCAACCCCATAAAAGCCAGTGGAGCGCTCCAATAAAGAGCTGTTCTAAGGCGCAATGTCAAATACCCAGTTGTAATCACCAAGCCACTTCTCACGGTTAGCGTCTATGTCTAGGTTCTCACCGATAGTGCTAGTAGCTGCTGGAGCGAAAATTCTCCATCTAGGCGGAAGTGCAACTTGTCTGTCGATTGGATAAACATACATAGCGCTTGGCATCTCAGCCTGAAAAGTTGAGTCGAGCATGAAATTAATCAAATCTTTAGCGCCTTGAGGGTTGGTGGCATTTTTTAGAACTCCAACATATTCGGTTTGACGGAAACAATCTTTGAGTAGAGCTTTTGTCTTGGCGGTTCCGTTCTCATAAACCTCATCGGCAGGAGAAGACGAATATGAAAGGACGATTGGGTATTTTCCCTTACCTGAAGAACCACTGAAATCGGTGTAGTAGGCATCTTCCCAACTTGCAGCTACTTTCACTCCGTTATCACGAAGTGCTAACCACCAGTTAACAGTCGGTGGAATTACGCCAGCAGTCATTGGAGGGAATCCCGCGTAAGTTGAAACGAGAAATGCTAAGCCAGTAGAAGAAGTATTTGGATTTTCAATGACTGTTAGCCCTTTGTATTCCTTCTTAGTCAATTCTCGCCAATTCTTCGGAATAGGTAATTGATGTGATTTGAAGTATTCAAGGTCGTAGTTAAAACACACATCAGCAAAGTCGATTGGGGTTAGCGATCCATCAATCAGGTCATTCTTTTGTGCAACCGGCGCGAAAGTATTATCGATACCAAAAACAACGTCAGCAATCGGTGCATCTTTGGTTAGCACCAACTTATTTGTCATCGCTCCTGCGTCGCCTGCTCTGACAATCTTTAGATCAACTTTGTATGTCTCTTCGAAAGATCCCATTAGGTCATCACTCATAACGAATGAATCATGTGCAATTAGAGTTATGGTTTTAGGACTTTGTGTGCAGCTACTAAAACTAAATACAGAAATAACTGCTATGGCAGTAGCGAATATCCGTTTCATATTTTCCTTCCTACGCTGGCATTACCCAGTTCAGGTTTGACGGTTTTCGGCTCTAGCTTCTTCTCAGTCCTTGACTAAGGACTCCCGTGTAGTTAAAGATTACGACCTCAACACACTTAAAGCATGTTGAGGTCGTAATTAGGTACTTATTTAGTGAGCTGCTGCTGCAGCGGCTTCTGCTTTCTCCTGAACACCTGACTTGTTACGTAGTGCCAGTTCCTTGATAAACAGTGACAAAGCAAAACCAACCACGATGACTATCGTTGCCGACAGGAATACGTTGGCAGCTGATTCAGCAAAGGCTGTTTTAATAGGGTCCGCTAGCTCTGGGCTAGCGGTCTTTAGGAACGATGAATCCTGAGTGATGCGTCCCATGATGTCAGCTCCTGGCAGGAATGCAGAGTTCTTTGGATCGGCCAGTAGAGATGGGTTAGCTGCAATGGCGGCACCAATCTTTGCACCAATCTCAGCACCCTTATCAGCCAAGTTGTTGAACAAGATTGATAGGAATACGGCAACACCGAGGGTTCCACCCATCTGTCTGAAGAATGTAGCTGATGATGTTGCAACACCAATATCTCTTGCTTCAACAGCATTCTGTGAAGCAATAGTTAGCGTCTGCATCATCTGACCTAGGCCAAGACCCATCACAATCATTCCGAGGCTGATCTGCCAAACAGCCCAGCTAGCAGTCAAGGTTGAAAGGTAGATATAAGACAGTGCCATCAGGCCAGTTCCAACAACCATGAAGATTTTGTACTTACCGGTTGCTGATGTAATTCTTCCGCTGACGATAGAAGAAACCATAAGTCCTAGCACCATCGGAATCATTAGGTAACCAGATTCAGTTGGAGATGCTCCGTAGACAATCTGAAGAACTAATGGAAGTGAAATCATTCCACCGAACATTCCAATACCAACTACTACACCTAGCAATGTAGTCAGTGAGAAAGTCTTGGATTGGAATAACTTCAACGGAAGCAATGCGTCATCGCCCATTCTTCTTTCAATCAGAATAAAGGCTGCAATACCAACTACACCAACAACGTAAGCCGTGACTGAATTTAGTGATGTCCAGCCCCACTCTCTACCTTGTTCAGCAACGATCAGGATTGGAACTACACCAACGATGATGGTTAGTACACCCCACCAGTCAATGACTTTAGAAACTGCTGCGTGGTGAGGAATATGTAGGAATGAAAGCACTAGGAATAGTGCAACTAAACCAATCGGTAGATTCATCAAGAAGATCCAACGCCAACCAGTGATGCCAAACAGGCTATCGATACCAGCAAACATTCCACCGATAAGTGGCCCAAGCACTGATGAAGTTCCAAATACAGCAAGGAACATACCTTGATATTTTGCTCTGTCTCTCGGTGGAACAATGTCAGCCAGAATGGTCAATGCAAGTGCGAATAGACCACCAGCACCAATACCTTGAATCGCTCTAAACGCGGCTAGCTCATACATCGAAGATGCAAAACCTGAAATAACAGAACCAACCACAAAGATTGAGATTGCTGTAATGAACAGGTATCTTCTTCCAAAGATATCTCCGAGCTTTCCATAAATAGGTGTAGCGATAGTTGAAGTGATTAGGTAGGCGGTTGTCACCCATGCTTGAGCAGATAAACCGTGAAGGTCATCTGCAATAGTTCTCATCGCTGTTCCAACAACACTTTGATCAAGTGCTGATAGGAACATACCTGCCATAAGACCGACAAGTACGAACATGATTTGTCTGTGGGTCATTACACCCGTTTTTGCTGATTCAGCTGCTGCTGCTTTTCGTTCTGCACGCGCCAACGCGTTCTCTTTTCTATTAGTGAAAGTTAGAATTTATAGATGGTTCGGAAACTTGGTTATGCGTTTACCCTTGCTATAGGGCTAACACTTGTTTCTTCTATTTTATTTCCCTCGGTAAGCAATAATGACCAATCTCAGGCAACTGTTGAGCGATATTCAACTACCAAAGCCAATTCGCTCTGGGTTGTTGTTAACAAGAGGCATCCGCTGAGCCCAATCAAGTATCGGCCTGCTGACCTAGTAACCCCGCACTTCGGAAAACACCTAAATTCCAACCCTTACGGCAGGCTGCTTAGGAAAGATGCTGCTGCCGCAGCGGTAGAGCTGGCCAAAGCCATGAGTAAGGCAGGTAAGGGAACTTTAGTTATTCAAAGCGCTTACCGCTCATATTCAGAACAGAAGTCAGTCCATGATCGAGAAGTCGGTAAATATGGACTCAAAGTGGGTGAATCGCTGGCTGCTAGGGCTGGCTACTCCGAACACCAGACCGGTTTAGCCATGGATGTCTCAGCTAGAGGCCAGGGTTGTCAAATTAGATTCTGCTTCGGTGGAACAGATGCGGGAACCTGGCTTAGGAAAAAAGCATACAAATATGGCTTCATTATTCGATATCCACAAAAAGCATCTCATTACACCGGTTACCACTATGAACCTTGGCACTTGAGGTTTGTTGGTGTCTCTCTGGCAACTCGAATGCATAAAACGGGCGAAGTAGTCCTTGAAAAGTATTTAAGACTTCCAGCTGCACCTGGATATAAATAACTCAACTAACCTTTAACCATGGCCAGCTCAATAAACAGAAAATCTACCTACGCCTTCTTAGGTCCAGTAGGTACCTTTACCGAGCTTGCCTTGGCCCAAGTCAAAGCGGCCAATAACGCTAAGAGCATCCCAGTTGCAACTGTTACAGAGGCAATCGATGCCGTTCTTACTGGAAAAGCAGTGCGGGCTATCGTCCCGGTAGAGAACTCTATTGAAGGTGGAGTGTCAGCTACTCTCGATGCGTTAGCTAACACTGAAGATATTCGTATTTACGGTGAATACCTAGTTCCAGTCACTTTCAACCTTGTTGCAAAACCAGGAACTAAGTTAGCCGATGTCAAAGTAGTCTCAACGCATCCAACTGCATATGCTCAGTGCAGAAAATACCTTGCAGCGAATTTACCTAAGCACACTCATCTTCCTGCGACATCAACAGCCGCTGCAGCAGCCGCCTTGCTTGATAGCAAATCAACTGCAGATGCAGCAATCGCTGCCAAGAGCATTACCGATCACTACAAGCTAACTGTGTTAGCGAAGAACATTGGTGATAACAAGAATGCTCAAACCAGGTTCATTGAAATTGGTCTTCCAGCAAAGCCAACTGCGAGAACAGGCAAAGATAAGACTTCGGTAATTGTGGAACTTCCAGAAGATCGACCAGGTGCGCTTCTAGAGATGCTAGAACAATTTGCCGCTCGTGGAGTTAACTTGTCTCGAATTGAATCAAGACCGGTCGGAGATCAACTCGGTAGATACAGATTTAATATCGACGTTCAAGGTCACATCGATGATGAAGCTGTTGCTGAAGCCTTAAAGGGTCTACATAGATTTAGTCCAAAAGTTATCTTCTTAGGCTCATACCCTCGAGCAGACAAACAGAAGAGTGATCACCAGGGCAATAATTCAAACAAAGACTTCTCATCAGCAGATAATTGGCTAAACAAGTTGCGTGCTGGTCGATAAAGAAACATCTGAAGGTAACCTTAAACAATGATTGATGCCAACCTACTCAGGGATAACCCAGACGTAATCAAGGCTTCTCAGCGCGCTCGCGGGGCAAGCGAAAGCTTGGTTGACGATGCGGTTGCTGCCGATGTCTCATGGCGCAAGGCCCTAACTGATTTTGAAACATTGAGGGCAGAACAAAATGCCAAGGCCAAACTTGTCTCTAGTGCTGATAAAGATTCTCGAGCGGCGTTGATCGCTGAAGGTCAAGAACTAGCTACCAGAGTAAAGGCTGCAGAACAGCTAGCAGCTGAAGCACAGACCAAACTTGATGAAATAATTTGGCAGATTGAAAACGTTGTTTTAGCTGGCGTTCCTTCCGGTGGCGAAGACGACTATGTGGTTATTCGTGAAGAAGGAACCAAGCCAACTTTTAACTTTGAACTAAGAGACCACGTAGCGCTTGGTGAATTGCTCGATGTTATTGACATCGAAAGAGGAGCAAAGATCTCAGGCTCTAGGTTCTATTTCCTAAAGGGTTGGGGAGCACGACTAGAGCTAGCGCTAATGAATATGGCTTTGGATCAGGCTGCTCAGGCAGGCTTTACCGCTCTTATTACTCCGACTCTGGTCAAGCCTTCGGTCATGGCGGGCACCGGTTTCCTAGGTGCTCACTCTGATGAGATCTACTATCTTCCTGCGGATGATTTGTATTTAACTGGAACAAGCGAAGTTGCTCTTGCTGGCTATCACAGCGATGAGATTATCGATCTAAGTGAAGGCCCACTACGTTATGCAGGTTGGTCAACCTGTTACCGTCGCGAAGCCGGTAGCGGTGGAAGAGATACCAGAGGAATTCTGCGAGTCCACCAATTCAACAAACTAGAAATGTTCTCATACATCAAACCTGAGGACTCAGAAGTTGAACATCAAAAACTACTTGCTTGGCAAGAACAGATGCTGCAGAAATGTGAACTTCCTTATCGAGTTATCGACACTGCTGCTGGAGATTTAGGTTCATCGGCTGCTAGAAAATATGACGCTGAAGCTTGGGTTCCTTCTCAGGAAACATATCGAGAACTAACTTCAACTTCTAACTGCACTACTTATCAGGCTAGAAGATTGAATGTTCGCTATAGAAAAGAAAACGGTAAGACTGCAACTGCAGCGACACTTAACGGAACACTTGCAACAACTCGCTGGCTAGTTGCGATTTTAGAAAATCACCAGCAAGAAGATGGTTCAGTGCGTATTCCAGTTGCACTGCGTCCATACCTCGGTGGCGCTGAAGTAATTTCTCCTAAGCAGAAGAATTAACTTGAACGCTGCTAACCCCTGGCTAATTGCCATCGATATCGATGGCACGCTTGTGCACGATGATGGCTTTTTGTCACCAGTTGTGATCAAAGAGGTGCAGAGGGTAAGAGAGCTTGGGCACCATGTTGTTGTGGCAACAGGTCGAGCTGCTGCCAATGCAATTCCAGTTGTCAAAGATGTTGGCTTTGATGAAGGTTTTGTCGTTTGTTCAAATGGAGCGGTAACTGTTGAGTTAGATAAACATGCAGAGCATGGTTATCACGTTCGTGAGGTTATTGGTTTTGATCCAAGACCAGTTCTTTCTCAGCTAATTGAAAAACTTCCAGAAGCTCATTTTGCGGTTGAAGATATTGATGGAACTTACCGTTTTCACAAACCATTCCCTGCTTATGCGCTGGGCAGTCAAAATGTTGAAACCCCTTTGGAGCAGTTGATGAATGGTGAGGTTAGCCGCGTGGTTGTGCTATCTCCGGAGCAGGATGTGAATGACTTCCTAGCTGTTGTTGAGTCCGTTGGTTTGCATTCAGTGTCCTATGCCATTGGCTATACCGCCTGGTTGGACATCTCCCCACAAGGAGTTACCAAGGCTAGCGCTTTGGAGCAGCGCAGAAAAGCCTTGAATATCCCTAGAGATCAAGTAATCACCATCGGCGATGGTCGCAATGACATCAGCATGTTTGAGTGGGCGAATCAAGGCGGGGGCTACTCATTTGCCATGGGCCAAGGCCCTGAAGAAGTAAGGAAAGCAGCCACTATGGTCACCGCCAGCGTTGAAGAAGACGGTGTTGCCAAGGTACTTTCTGGCCTAGAAGGCATCATCTATACCCATAACTAGGCTCTCAGTGTTATCGCAGGTTACAACTGTATTTTTAGAGAGCAAGAGAATTAGTTAGACTATTCAACGGAGGTCTGTCCGAGCGGCCGAAGGAGTTAGTCTTGAAAACTAATGAACTGAAAGGTTCCGTGGGTTCGAATCCCACGGCCTCCGCCAGTTTTTCACACTAAGGCTCTTGCCAACTCATAAAGGGGTTACGAATTGCCAGAGCAAAGGAAGTCAAAGCGAGCTGAGCGCGCCATAGCGCGCCACGGTGATGTGCACGCATCCTCAAGACTCAGAACACTGTTTGGGATCTTAGGTAAAGCACTCATCGTCATTATCGTTTCGACTCTGACTGTTACCGGAGTATCGGCTTACCAGCTATCTCAAGAACTAAGCAGAAATGTTTTAAATGTTCCAACTCTTGACGGTAAGAAGCGAATCATTCCACCACTGGATGGGCCATTCAACTTACTTCTCGTCGGTAGCGATAGCAGACAGGGCACTGGCAACAACGCTTTTGGAAATATCACTTCAAACCTTGCAGATGTAATTATTCTTCTTCACATTTCTGGAGATCGTAAGAGTGCAGTTGGTCTCAGCTTCCCTCGAGACCTACTAGTCCCATGGCCTGCATGCCCAAGCACCTCGGGTGGTCCAGGTTATTTACCGCAGAGCTTAGGTCAAATCAACGCAACTATTTCAAACGGTGGCGCTGGCTGTACTCTGCTGACTGTTGAAAAACTTACTGGCTTAGATATTCCATTCCTTGCTCTTGTTGATTTCAATGGTGTTATTGAAATGTCAAATGCCGTCGGTGGTGTTGAAGTTTGTGTTGCAGAAGACATTGATGACCCATACACAAACACTTACCTAAAAGCAGGTCTGCACACTCTTCAAGGTTTGCAAGCGCTTCAGTTCCTAAGAACCCGTCATGGTGTTGGAGATGGTTCAGATCTTTCGCGTATTAGCAACCAGCAGGTTTATCTAACTTCACTGGTAAGAAAACTAAAGAGCAAAGATATCTTGAACAACCCAGTTGCTTTGTACTCATTAGCAAATACAGCAGCAAGAAACATGAAGATCAGTGACACTTTGAATGATCCAGGATCTTTGATGGGCGTCGCAACTGCATTGAAGGCAATCCCAATGGACAAGATCACTTTCTTGCAGTTACCTTCAGTATCTGGATTGCCTGCACCTAACCAAGGTCGAGTAATGCCTGATTACGAAAAAGCTCAGTTACTTTTTGACCTAATCAAACAGGATCAACCTATGGTTCTAGGGAAAGTCAACAACGCTGGTTCTGGTGCAGTGGTAGTTACTCCAACTCCTACCCCGACTAGCACCAAGAAACCTAAGCCTGGTAAAACCCCTACCGCAACGCCTACGCCGACTCCAACCGTCACACCGCTACCGGATTGGGCTCAAGGCACCAACGCAGCGACAACTACCTGCTCTAAATAGCCTGTTTTCTGGTTAGGCTAAAACCATGCCAGATTACATCTCGGCGCTTGATTTATTTACCATCGGCATTGGCCCTTCTAGCTCTCACACAGTTGGACCAATGCGAGCAGCGCTGCTCTTTGCCGAAGCCGTTAAGGCTAACGGGCAACTACCGCATACCACTCACATCGAAGTCAAACTATTTGGATCACTTGGCGCAACAGGTCCAGGGCATGGAACATCAAACGCAATAGTCGCGGGCCTTTCTGGAATCACCCCTGAAGAATGTAATCCAGACGATGTCCTAACCGCTTGGGATAGCGCAGTGAAGGCAAGGAAGTGGTTTGTTCTAAATCACGAAATAACTTTCTCCGAAAGTAATTTCAGCTATCAACCTCTAATCAGATTGCCGAAGCATTCAAACGGTCTGCGCTTCACCGCATATTCTGCAAGCAATGAGAAGTTGCTAGAACAAACCTATTACTCAGTTGGGGGCGGGTTTGTTGAAGCGGATCATGAGCTTTATCGTCCGGAACGACCGGATGTTCCATTCCACTTTGAGAGCGCAGTTGAACTTTTAGAAATATGTGCAAGAGAAGGTAAATCAATTGCCGAACTTGCTTATATCAATGAAGCGTTCATTCACGGTGAGTTAGCACTTGAAATCAAACTCGATGCAATCTGGGCAACTATGCAACACAGCATCGAGAAAGGCCTAGCGACTAGAGGTGTGCTACCTGGATATCTTGCCGTTACAAGAAGAGCAGCGGATATGGCAGAACAACTTGCTAACAGCGAAGACGAAGTCTCTAACGAGTGGTTGCAGGCATATGCAATTGCAGTGAATGAGCAGAATGCTGCTGGCCAAAGAATCGTTACTGCGCCTACCAATGGTGCAGCTGGAATCATTCCAGCCGTTGGCTACTACGCATTGAAATACAAAAATATTGATAGCAAGAAAATATCTCACGATTACCTATTAACTGCAGCAGCCATTGGCTCGCTCTATAAACGCAATGCATCGATCTCAGGCGCTGAAGCTGGTTGCCAAGGAGAGGTTGGCTCAGCATGCTCCATGGCAGCTGCCGGTCTCGCGGCAATTCTTGGTGGAAGCAGTGAGCAAATTGAGAACGCTGCTGAAATAGCTATGGAACACAACTTAGGTCTCACCTGTGATCCAGTTGGTGGCTTTGTTCAGATGCCTTGCATCGAGAGAAATGCGATAGCTGCTGGAACGGCAGTTTCAGCTGTTCGACTAGCGATGCTAGGAGATGGAAGCCACAAGATTTCTTTGGATACGGTAATTGAAACAATGCGACAAACAGGATTAGATATGTCTAGTAAATACAAAGAGACTTCACTGGGAGGTCTCGCAGTAAACGTTGTGGAGTGTTAGCAGTGACAACTATTGTCCTTTGGGTATCTAACCTAGAAAGATCAGTCAAGTTTTATTCAGCAATCTTTGAAGCTAAGCATCCATATCAGACAGAGGGTTTTGCATCCGTAGAAGGCAATGGCAATGAAGTGTTATTACATCTTCTTCCTGAGCAATACCGCAGTGAGCCTACCTCAGGTGAAGATAACCCAATCAAGCCGGTATTTGAAGTCAATAGCATTGACAAGACCAAGCTCGCTGCTGGCAGTAATGGGGGCAGAATCAAATCTGAAATTCAAGAACATGGTTCTTGGAAGTATGCAGACGGCAATGATCCTGATGGCAACGTCATTCAAGTGCGCGCAAGAGTTGGTTACTAGTTAGTAATTAGCACTGTTGGTGAGCTAGAAGTGTTCACCGTGACATATCCAAGCTTCGTAGAAGTAACTTTGAAAGTTAGTGAGTGCCCTAAATCTGCGAGAGTGAGCTTATAGCTCTTTGCAATTGCAGTAGGGATAACTACCCCATCCCTGAACCACTGGTAGGTGAGTTTCGAACCAGAATCCCATGACCCAGCAACTCCAGTTAGAGTCTTAGCCACCCTAGGCATTCCAGTAATCCCAGGTATCGGTTGCTTGATCTGACTTGCTGCAACCACAGCGATGGCGTTTGTGGTTAGCATCAACGGATTGTATGCGGTTCTGGTGAGAGTAACCCTGGCTGAGATGTTGTGGCCTAGATCTACCGGCTTTAGAACATAACTTGTCCTTGTAGCACCACTAATAGCGACACCATCATTTAGCCACTGGTAAGCACCCTTTACTCCAACTGGAATTGTTGCGTTGATAAGCATCGTTTCTGCAACTGCGTTGCTACCAGCGATGGCAACTGTAGGAGCTTCGATAGTTCCAGCTTGGATAGTTACCGGTTTGCTAGTTGTGGTGTTAATGGCGAAACCAGTTTGGTTGACAGTTGTAGTAACTGTGATTGCCTTTAGGTAATCGGCAGCAATTGGAACATAGGTTGAACCGGTAGCACCGGAGATAACCTTGCCAACGCGATACCAACGATAGAGAACACGAATCGAATCATTCTCAGTAGGGCTTGCTGTCAGCAACCCTCCCACTACAGAGTTGCCAGTTATAGCTGCGGCTGCAGCTTTAGGGTTACTCACTAGCTGTGCAACTGATGTTGTCGCAGCGCTAGTGAAGTTTGGTTTGTTAGCACTTACTCGAACACTTAGATTATGACCGAGGTCATCTGTTGAGACTGAGTATGCAGTATCAACGGCATTGTTAATCGCAACACCATCTCTTAGCCATTGGAAAGAAAAGGTTGAACTGAAGTCCCAACTAATAGCGGTTGCTTGCAAAGTCGAACCCAAGATTGGAACACCAGTAACGGTTAGCTCTGGAGCTTCAGGAGCTCTTGTGAGTAAGAAATCTCTAAGAGCTGTGGTCCTCATTGTGAAGAAAGTGTCTAACCAGTTCTGCCAATAAGCAGCTGCACCCACATCAGGATTTGATCTGGTCTCATGCGAAACATATGCGCTGTTTATTACAGCAGCAATCTTGTTCTTGAAACCAGACATATCTAAATCGCGTGCTTTTTCCTTAACCTTTACTTGTGCTTTGACCAGCAGTGCTGTGCAAGGGTCGTAGGCAACACATTTGCGCAACAGCACACTTCGTTGCTGGTTACCAAAGTTTCTAAAAGCAGGGCCTCTGCCCAAGAAATCTAATTGTGCAGAAGAATCCATTGGGAATGCACCATCTTGCCCCCAAGGGATAATCCGAAATTTTCCAGTTGTGTCAAAGGCTAGGTAGTAATTGTTCTGCACAACATCGGTGTATCCATCCCAGTTACTTGTGTAAAGATCTGTTGCCATGAGGTTGATTACAGCAGTCATGTCGGCAACCTTGTTGATCTCAGTCCACCAAGCAGCACCATCCAATGACGAAGTGGCAATTGCGGCATTCAAATCAGAACGATTAGTGTCTCCAAAATTAGTGTCATAGCAACCACTTTGTGAAGGAGTAATATCTGCTAAGTAGCAGTTAGAACTATATAGGTGAGCTGGTGTCATCCAACGTTTGAGCATCTGTGAGTCGATTGTTTCAACGTTCATATACAAACCAAAGTCGGCTCCGTTGAGAGTAAGCCAAGAGTAAGTAGTTCTTGGGGCTGTGACTCCCATTGCTCGATACAGCCTGTATGCACTGTCTTCGTGAACAAAAGAAGGATCTTGAACCATGCTGTTTAGAGTCATTCGGGTTAGGCCCATAAACTTCTGCCCCGCAACGAAGGCATCAAACTTTAGCTTGAGAGGTGCTTTGTTATACAAATTTGTTCTGGTGGCTTGACCTTTTATTCGAACACCAATATCGGCAAATGAAGTGACTTTCCCATCAGCCGTAGTCAGGGTGACTGCTGCGTGCTGATAAACGGTAGTGCCAGGGTTATTGTTCAAAGTGTCAACAGATAACTGTGGGAGAGTTAGATTCACGTTTGAAACAACGAGCGGGTTATAGAAAGCGGCTGCTGTATCGGTGCCTTCGTTGTAGGCAGTAGTTGAAATACCAGAAACAGGCTGGCTTGCGGAGGCAGACTGAGCGCTCGTAAACGTCGCAAGTAGTACTAGGGCTACAAGGGGTTTAAGGTAACTAGCTTTCACAGCCGCTCCTTTGGCATCAGTACCTTAATCCTAGGCTCTGGCGCTCTCTGTGTTACTTAAGTTTGGCGACGGATCCACGCTTGACTAGGTGGGCTGGGAGCTGAATCTGCCTGTGATTAGGCTTACCTTCGATGGCTGAGACCAGTTCAGTAACGGCTAGGTGACCTAGGTCTTCAA
Organism: Micrococcales bacterium; assembly: GCA_947454255.1. Taxonomy (GTDB): domain Bacteria; phylum Actinomycetota; class Actinomycetes; order Actinomycetales; family Microbacteriaceae; genus Rhodoluna. Next base: position 3,941 of record CANGIU010000016.1, on the reverse strand, counting down.
CTGGGCGAGCAATAACAGTGATTCCTGGAACCATAGCCGCAGCCCAAGGGCTATCGTCAAAACTGATTACTGATAGATCCTTACCAATCTTGATACCTCTGTTCCCTGCAACTTTCAATACCGCTAACAACATGTCGTTGTTCGAAGTAAAGATGATTGAAGGTGGCTTTGTTGATTCAAGTAATGAAGTAACAGCAGCGTTAGCCGCTTCCTCTGTGTCCTCGCAATACAACCACGAAACAGATTTAGGTTTAGGTTTAGCAAGACTGACTCCACTGGCAAAACCATCAGCACGCTCTTGAACAGAGGTAATTGGAATTTCTGGCTGGGTCTTAGTAAAACCGGAGATACCTGGCACCGCAATAAGGAAACCCAGATTAACGTGGCCATTGCTTACTGCATGTAAGACTGCTTCTTGAGCTGCCGCCTCGTCACCAGTAGTGATAGTGGTGTATCTAGGGGTGTCTAACTTACGGTCGATGATTACAACTGGCTTATTGCCTAGCTTCTTTGGAGTTAGGTGACTGTGCTTCTTCGTACTTGATGGGACCAATATCAAACCGTCTACCTGGTTAGAAAGCATTGTTTCAACAGCAAGCTTCTCAACTTCAACGTCTTCATCAGTGTGAGAAATCAAAACACGATAACCAAGCTCTTTTGCCTGGTCAATGATTGCTTTAGTTGCTCTATCAAAAAATGCGTTAGTGAAATCTGAAATAACAACAAGGCCGATGGTCTTTGTCTTTCCAGCTCTGAGGGCAGCGGCCAGTGCATTCTGCTTATAGCCAAGACTTTCAGCAACCTTTTGAACGTGATCAATAGTTGCTTTGTTGATGCGGCCATAGCCACTGAGAGCTCGAGAAACGGTAGCCCTAGACACCCCAGCGGCGTCAGCGACATCGTTGATTGTCACGTTCCTGTTAGCTGCCATCAGTCAATTCTCGCCTAAGTTCAGGGTTTTAATTATCGTAATCAAACCGTTACCGCCATAAGTTGTCATATGAAAACACTTACTGCGAAGATAATAACACGGTTTGCGAGAACGCTCTCGCAATTCTCGCAAAAAACATACCAAGGAGAAATTATGAACAAGCGCATTATCGGTGTTGGTGTTGCAGCAATTGCTGTTGCCGCCCTAGCACTTGGAGCAACAGGTTGTGCAGCAGAGAAGAAGCTGTCAATCGCATTTGTAATGGGTGCTGAATCAGACCCATTCTTCCAGGCAATGAAGGTCGGAGCTACTGAAGAAGCAGCTGCACAGGGTGTAGACCTAATCTGGCAGGGAGACGCATCACACTATGACGTTGCTACTGAAGTTCCAATCGTAGACACCGTTCTAGCAGGTAACCCAAGCGGTCTAGTTTTGATCCCTACCGACCCAACCGGTCTTCAGGCATCAGCTGACAAGGCTGTAGACGCAGGTGTTGCACTTGCTCTAGTAGACACAACTGTTAACGACGCATCTCGCGCAGTAATCACAATCACTGGTGACAACGCTGATGGTGGAGCTAAGGCTGCTGACGCAATTGCTTCTGCAATTGGTTACACCGATGGCAAGACCTACGAAGTTGTTGTTGGTCTAACCTCAGCTACTGCTACAACAAACGTTGGCCGCCTAAATGGTTTCAAGGACCGTGTTGCTTCAACATACCCTGGCATCCAGATCAAGGACGTTGCTTACTCAGCTTCAAACCCAACCACTGCTAACTCAAACGTTAACAACTGGTTGACCAAGTACCCTAACCTTTCAGGTATCTTCGCTATCGATGGAACTAACGCTTCAGGTGCAGCTGCTGCACTTCAGGCTAAGAACCTAGTTGGCAAGGTTGCTCTTGTTGGTTACGACGCATACCCTGCAAACGTTGACCTTCTAAAGCAGGGTGTATTCACTGCTTTGATCGCTCAGGACCCAGCTGCAGAAGCACGTCTAGCAATCAAGACACTTGTTGAGTACATCAAGAACGGCACTGCTGCAGCTACACACGACGTTGTCATCCCTAACGTTGCGCTAACTTCAGCTACATCAGATGCTGACTTCGCTAAGTACACCTACGTAGCAACAAACTAAGTAGAGTTCTTAACAAGTCACCCTCCAAGCAATAAAGGAAAACACACAATTGAGTAACAGCAAGCAAGATGTAGTGAACGTGAAGTTCATGGATCAGGTGAAAGCCTCATTCAAGAACCAGAGCGTTTTGCTAGTAGTCACCCTGGTGATACTGGCTGTGGTATTTCAGATCGCTTCCCAAGGAATCTTTCTAAGTACTGCAACCCTGGGCACAGTCTTAAACGACTGGGGTTCATACATCTTGCTTGCTGTTGCACAAACCTTTGTTGTTATTACTGGTGGTATCGATCTTTCGGTCGGTGCCACAGTGAGCTTGAGTTCAGTGGTCGCCGGTTGGGTGTTGGTAAAAGGTCTAGGCCTTGGTTCCGACATCTCCGGTGACGCTGCAATTCCATACGTATTACTTGCAGTTCTAGTTTGTTTACTAGTTGGTCTCGCTGTTGGCGCAGTGAACGCAGCCCTGATCAACTTCCTAAAGATTGTCCCCTTCATTGCAACCTTGGCAACAATGGGTGCAATGACTGGTCTAGCAATCATCATTTCTGGTGGTATGCCACTACAAGGACCTAATGATTTCAAGTTAGGTTACCTATACAAGATTGGATCAGTCCAACTACCAATCTCAACAACAATTCTTGCAATGATGGTCATTCTTGCAATCTGCGGACTCTTCCTTCACAAGAGCCGATTTGGACTACACACTTACGCGTTGGGTTCAAACCCATTCGCTACCCGTGCGGCTGGTATCTCTATCGCTAAGCACACCACAAAGATATACATGCTCTCAGGAGGACTAGCTGGTCTCGCCGGAGCATACGCATACATTCGTCTTGGTTCAGGATCTCCTACCAACGGTGCCGGCATGGAACTTTACGCAATTGCAGCAACAGTCATTGGCGGAGCATCTCTGATGGGTGGTGTTGGACGAATCATCGGTGTTGCGCTTGGAACACTAGTTCTCTTCACAGTTCAGTCAGGTTTGCTAATGGTTCGAGTAGTAACAGTTAGCCCAGACCTAAAGCAAGTTATCGTAGCGATTTTGATTGCAGCTGCTGTTGCGGTTCAAACACTGCAGAAGTCAGGCAGGAAGTAAATCATGGCTCAAAAAGTAATTTACGAAGTTAGAAACGTGTCTAAGAACTACGGAGCAGTTGTTGCTCTTGATGGTGCAAGCCTAAAACTTCACGCCGGTGAAGTTGTTGGTCTAGTCGGTGACAACGGAGCTGGTAAGTCAACACTTGTAAAGGTTCTATCCGGTGCACACTCAGCTGACTCCGGCGAGATTCTTCTAGACGGAGAACCTCGCACCTGGCACAACCCTAAGGAAGCACTAGAAGCTGGAATTGAAACTCTTTACCAGGATTCAGGTCTAGCTCAACACCTAACAGTTAGCCAAAACGTATTTCTAGGTAGAGAAAAGTTTGTTAAGGGCTTCTTTGGAAAACTTGGCTTCTTGGCGAAGAAGCAAATGGAAGATGAAGCTCAAGCCGATCTAGAGGCAGTTGGGATCGCGTTCCCTTCATCTAACCGTCCAGTGTCACAACTTTCTGGTGGACAAAGACAAGCAGTTGCCATCGGTAGAGCAGTGTCATGGGCTAGAAAAGTTCTAATTCTTGACGAGCCAACCAACCACTTAGGTGCTAGACAATCAGGTGAAGTTCTAGAAGTAATCAAGCGAGCTAAAAAGAAGGGCCTTGGAGTTATCTTCATTTCACACACTCTTCCCCACGTGCTTGAAGTAACAGACAGAATCGTTGTTCTAAGACTTGGCAAGATCGTTAGAGATGCTCCAACATCTGAATACACCGCTGACACTTTGATTGGAACAATCACAGGTAGCTACGGCAGCGACGAGTAAGAACATGACCTACCT
>CANGIU010000015.1 GCA_947454255.1 Micrococcales bacterium | reverse complement strand
GTTGAAACTCCATAACCGACAAGTGTTGGTTGTGGTTTCTCTTCACTTGCTGCAACATCAGCAACAGCTGCGATAGCTTCCGTTACTGCATCGTGCAGTGATGGTGCGTGACCTGCGTTAACGGCTGCAGTTGATCCTGAAACTGTCACAGCAATGATTGGTGAACCAACATTTACGGTGTCACCTTCATTGGCCAGTAGTTGTGTCACGGTTCCAGCAAAAGGGCAAGGTAGTTCAACTAGAGATTTAGCGGTTTCAATCTCAACAATAATTTGGTTGATTGAAACAACATCCCCAACTTTTACTTTCCAGGTAACAATCTCAGCTTCGGTTAATCCTTCACCTACGTCAGGCAAATCAAAGTATGCAAGTTGTGACATATTCATTTCCGCCTTAGTAAGCCAACACTCGATCGACAGCTTCCATTAAGCGGTCTGCGTCTGGTAAATAAAGTTCTTCAAGTTTTGCTGCAGGGTATGGCACATCAAAACCACCAACACGAATTACTGGTGCTTCTAGGTGATAGAAACAAAGCTCTGCGATCTTCGCTGCAATCTCAGAAGAGATGCTGACAAAGGTTCCTGCCTCGTGAGCAACAATCAATCTGCCGGTTCGCTTAACCGATTCAACTATGTGGTTGAAATCGATTGGTGAAAGTGAACGGATATCAATTACCTCTAGGTTGATCCCTTCGGTAGCTGCAACTTCTGCAGCTTGAAGTGCGGTGACAACCATAGGTCCGTAGGTAACAACGGTCACATCGCTACCGCTTCTAAGCGTTGCAGCTGAGTGGAGAGGTTGAGGTGCTTCATCTAAATTCACTTGACCTTTTTGCCAATAACGGCGCTTAGGCTCAAAGAACATCACTGGGTCTCTTGACTCAATTGCCTGCTGGATCATCCAGTATGCATCGTTGGCGTTACTTGGGCTAACTACTCGAAGACCAGCTGTGTGAGCAAAGTATGCCTCGGGTGATTCACTGTGGTGCTCAACAGCTCCAATACCGCCTCCGTAAGGAACACGGATAACCACTGGCATTTGCAGGAAGCCTTCGCTTCGGTTTGTCAGCTTTGCAAGCTGAGAAACAATCTGGTTAAAGGCTGGGTAGATAAAACCATCAAACTGTATTTCTGCAACTGGGCTAAACCCGCGCATAGCTAAACCGATAGCTGTTCCAATAATTCCAGATTCTGCAATCGGTGAATTAAATATTCTCTTGTCGCCGAACTCATCAAGTAGTCCTTCGGTAACACGGAACACTCCACCTAGACGCGCAACGTCTTCACCGAAAACTAAAACCTTTTCGTTATCACGCATTGACTTAGCAAGACCTGCGTTAATAGCCTTTGCGATTGAAAGTTCAACTGAGTTACTCATTAGCGAGTTCCTCCGTAACTAACTCCATCATCAGGCTTTGATGAGTGACCACCTAGTTCGGATTCGTATTTTTGCAACCAAGCTTTTTGTTCTTCAACAAGTGGATGTGGTTCTGAATAAACATGATCAAACATGTTCTCTAATGCTGGTTCTGTAAGAGCAAAGGTTGCTTCGCGAACTTCAGCTGCAATGACATCTCCTGCATGAGCTACCTCATCGAAGAAGTCCTGGCCAATTCCTTGCTTTCTCAGGAACTTTTCAAAACGACTAATTGGGTCTCTTGCTTCCCAGTGTGCTACTTCATCAGCATCGCGATACTTAGATGGATCATCACTGGTGGTGTGTGCACCGATACGGTAGGTCAATGCTTCTATAAGTGTTGGGCCAAGTCCGCCTCGAGCGTCATCCATGTGCTTTTTTGTCACTGCATAACACGCAAGCACATCGTTACCGTCAACACGAATACCAGGAACACCGAAACCTTCGCCACGTCTATAAATCGGAACAGTTGTTTGAGTTCCAACTGGAGATGAAATTGCCCACTGGTTGTTCTGGCAGAAAAATACCTGCGGAGTTTTATTGATTGATGCAAAAAGAAGCGCTTCGCTAACATCTCCCTCAGCAGTTGCTCCATCACCGAAGTATGTAATAACGGCGAGATCATTTTCAGGATCGCCTGTGCCGACTCTCCCCTCAAAGTTCAAACCCATTGCATAACCGGTTGCATGCAGAGCTTGAGTTCCTAAAACAATTGCATATAGGTGGAATCTCGTTTCGTGTGGATTCCAACCACCATGATTCACACCGCGATACATTTTCACGATTGACATCAAGTCAACGCCGTGGGTAATTGCAACACCGTGTTCGCGATAAGAAGGGAAGATGTGATCGTTAGGTCCAACGCCATAACCTGAACCGATTTGCGCACCCTCTTGACCAATGGCTGGAACCCAGAGTCCCATCTGTCCTTGACGTTGTAAAGCTGTTGCCTCGTGATCAAAACGTCGGATGCGAGCCATGTCCCGATAGAACTTTAGGAAGTCAGCTTCGCGGAGGTCTCTAATAAGTTCGCCGTAGACAGCGTGCTCTTTGGGCACACTGAAATCGCCATCAACCGATAACAGCTGCACCATGGGAATTTCAGGATTTTGGGCAGTCACAAGTACCAATTTACTTGACCCGTGGCACAATCGAACCATGAAGCGATTTCTAGTTAGTACTGTTCTTAATGCCCTGGGCCTCTGGCTGGTCTCAGCAATCATCCCCGGTGTGCAGTTACGCCCTTACGGGGGAACAGATTTGGTCAATCTTGTGCTCACACTTCTTGTCATTGGAGCGATTTTCGGGCTAATCAATTCAGTAATTGCCCCAGTGATCAAAATCATTGCAATTCCCCTCTACATCCTTACTTTTGGGCTTATTTCCTTCGTAATCAATGGCTCACTATTGCTTCTAGTTGCCTGGATTAGCCAGCAACTAAGCCCAGATACCTTCACAATCGAAGGTTTTACCTCTGAAGGACTAGCAATTACCTCCTTAGGTTGGGCAATTTTGGCCTCCTTGGTGATGAGTGTCTGTTCATTCATTGGCCGCGGGCTTTTCAAAGCCATGAAGATCCTCTAAATACCATTCACCCGATAGACCGTAACTACTCCTTCCAGATTCTGTATTTCTTGTAATTCAGCTCTGCTGGGGGTCATTAATTTCCCGTCACTTAGGCCGACATAATGAATGTCTGCGCCAGGACTGATTTCTAATGTTTTTTGTAATTCGATGAGCTGATCTGGCTTCTCTTGAGTGAACACGTCCCAGCCTTCGCCCTTTGGCAGGTAAAACCAGTGGTTGCTCTGCCCTGAAGGTAATGAATACTCCTCATGACGGATCAGCTGTTGGTCCGACCAAGTGGTTTCGGCATGTCTTTGTTGAATGATCTCTACGTTTTCTGGAGCTAGCATCTGCACTGGCGGTACATGTTGACCTATCCCCAAAGGCAAATTCTTCAAGGGGCCAAGTTCAATAGCCCAGGAGCTCAGTTCTTGGAAGAGTTTAGGCACATCTATGGTCTCGAGCACGGTGATCAACATCGCTTCTGTTTCAAGATATGCGTGCGCTGATGTGATGATGCCCTGCTGAAGGTGCCAGAGCTTTGCCATGATGAAAGGCAGCTCTGCTGTGAATAAGCCAGCTGCCCAGGGAGCGGTCACGAACTTATCCGGAGTTAGCTCGGTCAGCAAGCTAACCGCAACAGCCCAAAGATCTCTCGCGCTTCTAACTAATTCCTCGTGCGAGGCAACAACAGAAACCGGCGTAGTTGGATGAACCGGAACAGGGCCAATGTATTGACTGGTCATGGGATCAACCCCAATAACTGCATCTGCCACATCAAAGACTTCAATTGGTGGGCCAATTTCTGCATTTCCATGCGAGCGCTATCGGCTGCTGGCCCACGCCACAACGCTGGACTCGGTTGAGCATGCTGAAGCAGTGCGATAGTAACTGCCAAGTGATTGTTGAAAATATTCATGAGCAAAGAATTGCTCACGAGCGTAACCAACTAAGTGTTAGTGAACACTTCTGTGAATAATTCAGGGCAATATAGACATGTGAGTAATCTTGAAAATCAACCCCTTAGCCCCCTTGATGGTCGTTACCAGCCGGTTGTGGCAGAGCTAGGTCAACACCTCAGCGAAGCAGGGTTGAACCGTGCCAGGCTGCACGTCGAAATTGAGTGGATTCTCTTTCTGGCAAAGCGTGACCTGCTCTCCTCAGGTGCAGAGATTGACAGCGTCCTCACAAAGCAAATGCGGGAAATTGTCACTAACTTCAATGCTGACGATGTTGCTGAGCTTGCTTCTACCGAAGCTCAAACTAGGCACGATGTCAAAGCAATTGAATATTTCATTCGCGCAAGACTATCCAAACTTGATAGAGATGACCTCCTGGAGCTAACTCACTTTGCTTGCACCAGCGAAGACATCAACAATCTCTCTTATGCAATCACGATCCGTGACGCAGTCACAAATGTTTGGCTTCCAAAGGCAGAAGCACTTGTTGAAAGAGTTCGAATGCTTGCAGTCGAATACAAAGACGCGGCGATGTTGGCTAGAACTCATGGGCAACCAGCAACACCAACCACAATGGGCAAAGAGCTAGCAGTATTTGTGCATCGACTTGATCGTCAACTTGAAAGAGTTAGAAACAACGAGTATTTAGGTAAGTTCTCTGGAGCTACCGGAACCTGGTCAGCGCATCTGGCAGCAGTTCCAAATGTTGATTGGAAATCTGAATCACAAGCTTTCGTTGAAAGTCTTGGACTTAAGTTCAACCCTTTAACCACGCAAATTGAATCCCATGATTGGCAAGCCGAACTTTATTCAGCAATCACATTGTTCAACAGAATCTTGCACAATCTCTGCACAGATATTTGGACATACATCTCCCTGAACTACTTCAAGCAGATTCCTGTGGCCGGTGCAACTGGTTCGTCAACAATGCCACACAAGATCAACCCAATTCGTTTTGAAAATGCAGAATCTAACCTTGAACTGTCAAACGCGATTCTTGACTCACTGGGTGCAACACTTGTCACCTCTAGATTGCAAAGAGATCTGACCGACTCGAGTTCACAGAGAAATATTGGCCTCGGTTTAGGTCACTCAGTGCTTGCTCTTGATAATGCAACTAGAGGTCTTGGTGAACTTGAATTGTCTCTTCCAGTTCTTGAAGCAGACCTTGCCGAAAACTGGGAAGTATTAGCTGAAGCTGTTCAGACAGTTATCAGAGCAGAAGTTGCGGCTGGACGAAGCAACATCACCGATCCATACCAACTTCTCAAAGAGCTAACCCGAGGTAAGCGAATCGGTGGCGAAGAGCTAGCTGCTTTTGTAAATGCTCTAGATATAAGTGATGAGGCCAAGGAGAGACTAACTTTGCTAAAGCCAAATACATACACTGGTCTAGCTTCACAACTCGTGTTGCTAATTACAAAAGAGCAGTAATTACTTCAGTCTGGTTTGACCAGGCTTAACATCTGCATCTGGCTTGGCTAGCCACTTCAAAACCACAAAGCCTAAAAACACAATCACAACCGTGCTACCAGCGAAAATGAAGACTCTGTTCCAATCGCGCACTGCTCCCCAAATAACGAAACCAACAAATACTCCACTTAGAACTGCGATTCGGAATATCGATGCGATTGATGTGGCGGATCTTTGCTTAGCCATTTTGTTCCTTTGATTTCGGTGAAGCTAGCCATATAGCTCTTTGCACTGCCAACACACTCAAGTATGCACTTAAGAATCCAACAGCATTCAGCCCATCTAGCTGGCCTAGTGCGAACACCAAAGCGGTCAAAACACCAATAGCTGCACTTATGCGAAGTTCGAGCTGATCTGCTTTGGAACTTCTCAGTGAAAGGACAAACTCAGCGATTGCGTTACCGCCAGCAAAGGCAGCGATTAAACCAGTTAGCACACTCAAAGACATTTGCGGAGTTGCAGGTGAAATGAAAATTGACATTAGCGCGATTAAAAAAGCAATCGCACCGGGAGTGGCAATTGGTCCTAGTTTGTTTTCACTGGTGTCCAATTTGTATATGACTGCTGATCCAAATGCAATCGCTACTGAAACATATTGCACAACAGCAATACCGGTGGCCACAGAATGATCTTGATTGAAAATAAGAAATGCAGCAGCACTCGCGAAAATTATCGAGCGGAGAATGTTCGCAAGCTTCATACGCTATTCCTTCGGGTTGACGAATCGAGAGTACTGTCCTTGGAATAGAACAGTTGAAGATCCAGTAGGTCCGTTACGTTGCTTCGCAAGAATAAGTTCTGCTTCACCTGGTCTTGCGGTTTCTGCACCAGTGAGATCGCGATGAATTAGTACTACAACGTCAGCGTCTTGCTCAAGGGACCCTGACTCACGAAGTTGTGACAATTCTGGTTTCTTGTTCGTGCCGTCTTCAGATTTACGGTTCAGCTGTGAAAGAGCGATAACTGGAACCTTTAATTCCTTTGCCAGCAGCTTTAGAGATCTTGAGAATTCAGAGACTTCTTGCTGACGGTTTTCAACTTTCTTGCCTGATGTCATCAATTGCAAGTAATCAATAATTACAAGTTTCAAATCAAACTCTTTAAGCATGCGGCGACACTTTGCTCTAATCTCAACAATGTTTAGATTCGGGCTGTCGTCAATGACTAGAGGAGCCGCACCAATGTTGCTTCTGCGCTCTGCCATGATTGCCCACTCGTTATCTGTAATTCCACCGCGACGCATACTCTGCAATTGAATTCCTGTTTCTGCAGAAAGCAACCGCATCGCAATTTCTGTGGTGCTCATTTCAAGTGAGAAAACTGCTGTTGCAAGTTTGTTGTTGATTGCAGCTTCTCTCGCTATGTCAAGTGCAAGAGTTGACTTACCAAGACCTGGACGTGCAGCAATAATCACAAGTTGTCCTGGGTGTAATCCGTTAGTGTCTTTATCAAATTGTGTAAACCCAGTTGGCACTCCAGAAAGACCGTCCTTCTTCTGGATCAATTCAATTTCATCTGCAGCATCCTGCAACGCTTTACTTAGTCTCGTCCAATCTGCACCAGTTGATTCATCTGCAACTGTGTAGATTTCGTTTTGTGCAACGTTGACTAATTCTTCAACTTCACCTTCAGCGTCATAACCCCGTTGGGCAATACGTGTTCCAACTTCAATCAACCGGCGCAATACCGCTTTATCTCTTACGATGTCTGCGTAAAACTTTGCGCTCGCTGCTGTTGGAACAATCGAAGTTAATTCATGTAAGTATTCGGCTCCACCGATTGTTGCGAGCTTTCCCATTTTTGAAAGTTCCGCGTTGACAGTAATAACGTCAGTTGGTTCACCATGATTAGCCAATGCAGCAATGGCGCTATAAATAAGCTCGTGCTTAGGGGCATAAAAGTCTCTAGCTTTAAGCTTTCCCTCAGAAAGAATTGAGTGAACTACATCTGCTGAAAGCAGCATTCCACCCAAGGTGCTCTGTTCAGCGTTTAGGTCATGAGGGAGCAAGCGATCTTCAGATTTGAAGGCCTTAGCTACTGGTGCAATGGACATCTTTTTCTTTCTTTTTGAAGCAAAATCATACAGAACTTATGTGTAGCATCCACCATAGACATTCAGTAGGCAATAAAGGCTGTGATTTAATCTGTGGATAACTAGGGGAACACGCCGTGTCAACTGTGGATAAATTGTGGATAAATCTGGTGATAGCTGTGGATAACTTCCTGAAACCTAATGATTCATTGGCCTGTAGGCTCACTGTTCAAACATTAACTAAAGGTTAAACCTGTGCATTAAGGTTTTGAAACGATCTGTTTTTCATGAAATATTTCATGGGTTATCCACAAGTTATCCACAGATTCGGCGTGTCTGGTCCTCTTAAAGCACTAATGGCAGGCTCACTGAGCCTGCCATTAGCTTTAGAACTAATTACTTCTTTGCAACAACCTGAAGTTTTAGAGTTGCGGTTAGGTCTGAATGCAGCTTTACAGTTGCTTCAAAGTTACCTGTGGTGCGGATTGGTGAGAAGAAAGCTACCTTGCGCTTGTCGATCTCGCCAAGACCTGCTGCTGCAACTGCTGCTGCAACATCGCCATTCTTGACTGCACCGAATAGACGGCCACCAACGCCAGCTTTAACAGCCACCTTGATTGGGTTAGCCTGCAAGCTGTCTTTGAAAGCCTGGGCTTCTTCAACAGTTGCTAGCGCACGTGCGTCACGAGCAGCTTTGATTGAACTAACCTGCTTCTCGCCACCCTTGGTCCAGATAACTGCAAAGCCTCTAGGCAATAGGTAGTTACGTGCGTAACCGTTCTTTACTTCAACAACGTCTCCGGCTGAGCCTAGGCCCGATACCTCGTTGGTCAAAATTACTTTAGACATCTGTCTTCCTTACTTATCTGCCAGCGCCAGCGTAAGGCATAAGTGCAACCTCACGAGCGTTCTTTACTGCACGGGCAATTAGACGTTGTTCCTGAACAGAAACTCCGGTGATGCGGCGAGAGCGGATCTTGCCACGGTCAGACACGAACTTACGAAGAGTTGCGATGTCCTTGTAATCGATAACGCCGACCTTGATTGGCTTTGCAGGTGCAAGCTTTAGGTTCTTTGCGTTGCGACTGCCCTTCTTGACGCGGTCGCTGTTTACTTTTGCTGCCATTTGTATCTCCTATGAATTCTTAGAAAGGTGTCGAGTCGCCAGCGGCAAAGCCACCATCAACTCCTGGGTTGGCCCAAGCATCGTTAGCTGGTGGGGTGACTGGCGCAACTGGAGTACTACCCCAAGCGTTAGAGTCAACTGCCCCAGCATCGCGTGCCTTGCGGGTTACGGTTGCGGTTGCGTAGCGAAGTGAAGGACCAATTTCTTCAATCTCAATTTCGATTGAAGCACGGGCTTCACCAGTGTTTGACTGGTAAGCAGAGGCAGGCTTTAGACGACCGGTCACGATGACTCTGGTTCCCTTTGTAAGAGAACGAGCTACGTTATCGGCAACATCGCGCCAAGCTGTGCATCTAACCCAAACAGTTTCGCCGTCTTCCCAAGTGCTGGTGTTGCGGTTGTAGGTACGTGGAGTTGAAGCCACGTTTAGGCCTACAAAAGCAATACCACTGTTGGTATTACGCAATTCTGGATCGTTGGCTAGGTTGCCAACGACGGTAATAGTTAGTTCACCGGCCATGAGAATTACTCAGCTGACTTTGCTGCTGGCTTCTTGGCTCTAGCTGGCTTCTCGTCAGCAGCCTTTTCAGCAGCAGTAACTTCTGGAACGACTACAGCGTTGATTCTGAAGACTGCGTCTTCAGCACGTAGCACCTTGGTGCGAACAACGGCTTCTGAGAGCTTCAACTGACGGTCCAACTCAAGAACTTCAGCAGGCTGACAGGTCAGGTATAGGACGGCGTAGATGCCTTCGGTTTTCTTGTTGATTTCGTAAGCGAAACGGCGACGGCCCCAAATGTCAACGCTGTCAACGGTGCCTCCACCGTTACGAACTACGTTGAGGAATTTGTCTAAGCTGGCACCGACGGTACGCTCTTCGATGTCTGAGTCAAGAATGACCATGACTTCGTATTTATGCATGACTAACCCACCTCCTTTGGACTAGAACGGCCACGGCGTTTCCGTGACAGGAGGGTATATGCAGTTGCTGCCCACATAAAAAGCACAGGGTCTCTTCAGGGCAACTTCACTACTCTACCTTGATTGCCACCAAGCAAGCAAGCGGGATTTTGCTTCTTCTTCTGAAAGTGGGCCTTCGTCCAAACGTAGTTCCAGTAGATATCGATAAGCGTCACCAACCTCAGGTCCTGGCTTTATCTCCAGAATCTCCATGATCTCTTCGCCTGATAAATCAGGACGAATTGCATTCAACTGCTCTTGCTCAGCAAGAATTGCTATTCGCTTCTCAAGATCATCGTAAGCATGGGCTAGGCGGTCCGATTTTCTCTGATTGCGTGTGGTCACATCTGCACGAGTCAGTGCGTGAAGTCTCAGAAGCTGGTCATCAGCGTCACGGACATACCTCCTGATTGCTGAATCACTCCACGGTTGATCGCTATAACCAAAGAAACGAAGGTGTAGTTCGATAAGTCTTGAAACAGATTTGATGGTCTCGTTATCAAACTTGAGCTCTTTCAACCGCTTACTCGCAAGCTTTGAACCAACAACATCGTGGTGATAGAAGGTAACCCCACCACCTGGTTCCAGTTTTCTAGTCGCAGGCTTACCAATATCGTGCATTAATGCTGCTAATCGAAGAACTAAATCGCCCTCTAGGCCATAGTCCTTCTCATAATCAATAGCCTGCTCAACAACAGTAAGAGTATGTTGATAGACATCCTTGTGATGGTGATGCTCATCAATCTCAAGTTTTAGAGCCGGCAATTCAGGAATAACAATCTGTGCCAAACCTGAATCCACAAGGGCTTCAAGGCCCTCCCTAGGATTAGCACCTAGCAGCAGCTTGCCTAGTTCAACCTGAATGCGTTCAGCTGAAACTATCTCAATTCTTTCAGCCATGGACTTCATGGCTGTGAAAGTGTCCTCGTGAATCTGAAATCCCAGTTGAGAAGCGAATCTGGCCGCCCTCATCATTCTCAGAGGATCATCACTGAAACTATCCTCAGGTTTACCAGGTGTTCTGATTACTCCATCTAAAAGGTCCTGTAATCCGTTGAATGGGTCAACAAATACTCCATCAGGCAACCTAAGTGCCATGGCATTGACTGCGAAGTCCCTTCTGAATAGGTCATCGCTTAGGTCCTTACCAAAGACCACGTGTGGCTTACGAGAGTCAGCGTCATACTGATCTGCGCGATAGGTTGTGATTTCAACAGTTGTGTCCCCAATGCGAGCGCCAATGGTGCCAAAATCTCTACCTATATCCCAGTGGGCATCCACGTTCCCTTTTAGAACAGAAAGGATTTGATCTGGGTCTGCTGAAGTTGTGAAATCTAGATCATTTGTTTCACGGCCTAGGAAAGCATCTCTAACTGGGCCACCAACTAGGGCCAGCTCGTAGCCTGCAGCTGTGAAAAGTGTGCCGAGTTTGACAAGTAACGGACTCTCGCTGGTCCGCTGCAAATTGGCTAGAGCCTCTTCAACTGTTGGCATGGATTTAAGTATGCCCGTGAAATCGTTCATCCGCTTTTGAATTCCCCTACGGCGTTAGGCTTAAGGCATGAACTCTCGAGCGAAACCTCGCGTCGAGGAGACTTCAGCCGGGGGATTTGTTCTAGCTGGTGATGGGTCTTCGCGCATAGCCGTCATCGGCCGCCGCAATCGCGGTGGTCGAATTGACTGGTGCATTCCTAAGGGGCACCTTGAAGGAAATGAAACTATCGAGGCAGCAGCCCTCAGAGAAGTTCTCGAAGAAACTGGCTTAGAGGCAGAGATTATTGAACCATTGGGTTCAATCAGATATGAATTCTCAACTCCAACAGCGGTCATTAGTAAAACAGTGCACCACTTCTTGATGAAACAAACCGGTGGCACGCTAACTATTGATAACGATCCAGATCATGAAGCAGTTGATATCCGTTGGATCAACACCGACTTAATATCAGAAGAGCTAACTCACGAAAATGAAAGACGATTAGCGATAATCGTTCAAGAGTGGGTTTCAAAACAATGATGAAGAAAATACTTGTTTTACTTTCTCTGGTTTTGACTATTGCTGGAAGTGTCAGCCCTGCAAATGCGACACTGCCGCAAGCTCAAGTTTTCATCGTCCCTGGCTCTGACATAAACATGGTCTCTCGTGAATCAAAAGTTCCAGTTTCGGTTCAGAACAATTACGATCGCCCAATCCGAATTCGCGTGCATGCCCAAACTACAAATGCATCACTTAATGTTCAGGACTATGTTTCATTAACTGTGCCTGCTAATTCAAGAAAAGATGCCCTAGTTCCAGTAACAGCTATCGCATCGGGATCTTTCACATTGAAAGTGTGGGTAACAACTTTCACTGACTTACGCTTAGGTACAACTACTGAGATAAAGCTGACCGCTAACCCTGATATTGAATTATTTTTGTTATTCGGTTTTGCCGGGTTGATTCTGATCTTGCTTGCACTTGGCGTTATCCGCATGCGAAGAAGAAAGCAAAGCGCATGAGTGTTCTGCGCTCGTCACTAATCATGGCAAGCGGCACTGTCCTCTCGAGAGTGCTTGGCATTGTTCGTGCCATCATGTTGGCGGCCACCATTGGTGTTACCACTAACGCTGCTGATGCTTTTGGAGTTGCTAATCAACTCCCCAACAACGTTTACGCCATCATCGTCGGGGGTGTTCTAAACGCAGTTTTAGTTCCCCAAATTGTTAGAGCCCGCCTACACGCTGACGGGGGTAAGGCATACATAGATCGGCTACTGACCTTAGCCATCACCGTCTTCGGAGTGATCACCATAATCACCACGCTGGCTGCTCCTCTGCTAGTTTCCCTATACACCAAGGGTTGGTCTGAATCTCAACTAGCTCTCGCTACCGCTTTCGCATACTGGTGCTTGCCCCAACTGTTTTTCTATGGTCTATACACACTGCTTGGTGAAGTGCTAAACGCAAGAAGTAAATTTGGCCCCTTTATGTGGGCTCCGGTTCTGAATAACATAGTTGCCATCGCTGGTATGGCTGCCTTCATCTGGCAATTCGGCTTAGACCCGACGGGTAAACAAACAGTCGAAACCTGGGGTCAGGGACAAATCACTCTTCTAGCCGGAACGGCAACGCTCGGTGTTGCAGCTCAAGCTTTGATTCTCTTTGTGTTTTGGAAGCGCATGGGCCTTACCTTCAATCTCAACTTTGGTTGGAAGGGTGTTGGTCTCGCACCTGCAATGAAGACTGCTTCCTGGACTTTAGGAATGTTGTTAATCACTCAAATTGGTGGTGTGGTGCAAACTGCAGTTGCATCAACTGCTGTTGGCGGTCGTGAATACATCAATGGTCAATATGTCGCAATCGCATCTGTTGCAGCCATGGGAATTGCTTGGTTGATTTTTATGTTGCCACACTCGGTAGCCACAGTTTCAATTGCCACCGCATACTTCACCAGAATGTCTCTTCATGCTGTTGAAAAGAAATTCGACGAACTCAAAAATGATCTTGCCGATGGTCTTAGAACAATAGCGATGATTAGCTTTCTAGCAACCACAGGATTAATTCTTTTGGCATATCCGATCTCAAGAGTTTTCGTTGGTGAAATACCAAGCGCGATTGCTCTAGGAAATGTTGTAATCGCAATGGTCGTTGGACTTCTGCCATTTAGTTACGTCTTTATGATTCAACGCGCTTTCTACTCACTCGAAGACACCAGAACACCATTCATCTTTACTGCTGTGCAGATGGTGTTTAACGTTGCCGGATCGCTACTTGTTGCGTTCTATATAGAACCTGTTTGGATAGTGTTCTCTCTCTCTCTGGTAACAAGCGGAAGTATTGTCGTTCAAGCAGTTTTAGCTTTCTTCATGTTCAAGAGAAAGTTCGGTTCGCTGGGTCACTCACATCTAACAATGGCTACCCTGAAGTTTGCTATCGCAGCAGTAGTTTCTGGTGGTGTCGGCTTTGCAATCCTTCAGGCCTTAGGCGGGGCAAAGCCGGGAGCATTCCCTGTGCTTTCAGTACTTGCCGCTGCGGCTACCTGTGCTCTTATCGGTTCAGTAATGACAGCCGTATATCTTGTAGTTCTAAAGCTTCTACAGGCAGAGGAAATCGAAACACTAACCAAGCCAATCCGTGCCTTCCTGAAACGCTAAACACAAGAGATAAACTTGCCTTAGTCATTTCGACTGAATCCCCAATTTTTTGGAGTATCACCTTGCGCGAAGTCATCATCATCGGTTCAGGCCCAGCAGGATATACCGCGGGCATATACACAGCACGCGCTGGTCTAAACCCACTACTTATCGCCTCTTCTGTTGAAGCTGGTGGTGAGCTTATGAAGACCACTGAAGTTGAAAACTACCCAGGCTTCCCGACCGGTTTACAAGGTCCTGAACTTATGGATGCATTCAGAGCCCAAGCTGAAAGATTTGGCACGGAAGTTTTACTCGATGATGTAATCGAAGTTGATCTTTCGGGCACCGTAAAAATTGTGAAGACCGGTGGCGGTCAAACCTTTGAGGCTAAAACTGTAATTCTTGCTACCGGAGCTGCATACCGTGAACTTGGCTTGCCTAAGGAAAAGGAGCTCAGTGGTCACGGTGTTTCATGGTGTGCTACTTGCGATGGTTTCTTCTTCAGAGAGAAGACCATTGCGGTTATCGGTGGTGGAGACTCCGCCATGGAGGAAGCTAATTTCCTTACACGTTTCGCCAGCAAGGTATATCTAATTCATAGAAGAGACACCTTCAAGGCGTCAAAGATTATGCAGGAGCGAGCTCTTGCTAATCCAAAGATTGAAGTTATCTGGAACACCGAAGTTGCCGAATTACTTGGTGATGGAAAACTTTCAGGAATAGTTACCAGAAACACTGTGGATGGTACAACCGCTCAACTTGATTTAGATGGATTGTTCATTGCAGTTGGTAATGATCCAAGAGTCTGGTTGGTAGAAAACCAGGTTGAGCTAACTGCTGAGAAATTCATCAAAGTCGATGGTAGATCTTCTAAGACATCGTTGCCAGGTGTGTTCGCCTGTGGTGATGTTATTGATCCGACCTACCGCCAAGCGATTACTGCAGCAGGTTCGGGATGTGTTGCCGCATTAGATGCAGAACACTATCTAGCAAGCGTAAAATAGAGTCACTAAACAAGGAGCAAACATGTCAGCAAAGAGCGTTACCACAGCATCATTCCAGGCCGATGTCCTCTCATCAGGCAAGCCAGTACTTGTAGATTTCTGGGCTGAGTGGTGTGGCCCATGCCGCATGGTCTCTCCTATCCTCGATGAGATCTCAGCGGAACACGGTGAGAAGCTAACCATCGTCAAAGTAAACGTAGATGAAGAGCCACAGCTAGCACAGCAGTATGGCATCACCTCAATCCCAGCACTTCAGGTTTTCCAGAACGGTGAAGTCGTGAAGTCAATTGTTGGTGCAAAGCCAAAGCCACAGCTTTTGGCTGATTTGAGTGATTTCATCAACTAAATTAGTTTCTAAGCAAAACGGCTATGGGGCCAACCGCCCTCTAGCCGTTTTCCTTTAACCTCGAATAAGGACAGCACATGACAAAAGACCTGTGGTCAGATAACTACGCATCGCGCGCAAACGGTTTATCCGCTTCTGAAGTGCGAGCGTTATTTGCTGTTGTCTCAAGACCGGAAGTAGTTTCTCTTGCCGGTGGAATGCCCTTTGTCCCAGCGCTTCCTAAAGAACGAATGATTGAAACATTTAACTCTTTGATGTCAGATCGATCAAACCAAGCTCTGCAATATTCTGGCGGTCAAGGTGATCCTGTTTTGCGAGAACACATCCGAGAGATCATGGGTCTCGAAGGAATTAAAAGCAAGGTTGACGACATCGTCATTACCACTGGTTCACAACATGGACTTGATCTGGTTTCTTCACTGTTCTTAGATCCAGGTGATGTTGTTTTAGCTGAAGGACCGAGTTACGTAGGAGCTTTAGGGGTGTTCCGTGCAAGACAAGCGCACATCGAACACGTATACACAGACCTAGAAGGTATTTCTCCTGAAGCTCTAAACCAAACTATCGAAAGAGTCCAGGCTGCTGGAAAGAAAATTAAGTTTCTCTACTTGGTACCAAACTTTGCTAACCCTAGCGGTGTGACTCTCAGCGCTGATCGTCGAAGCAAAGTTTTAGAAATCTGCCGTCGTCATCACATCTTGGTTTTAGAAGATAACGTCTATGGGCTTTTGTATTTTGAAAATCGTGCACCTGATGCTTTGCGCTCGCTTGATGAAGACGGAGTTATCTACTTAGGTAGCTTCTCAAAAATTCTTGTTCCAGGATTTCGTGTTGGTTATGTTCTTGCACCACCGAGCATTAGAGAGAAATTGGTTTTAGCTAATGAATCTGCAGTGCTATGCCCTAGTGCATTTAGCCAGATGATGATCAGCGAGTATTTGAGCAATAACGACTGGAAGGCTCAGATTGAAGTCTTCCGTGGAGAATATCGACAAAGAAGAGACGCAGCTCAGGCAGCAATGAAAGAATTCTTACCCAATCTGACTACAACCAACCCAGGAGGTGGGTTCTATCTATGGGTAGACCTTCCTAAGGGTATTAACTCTAAGAAGATGCTGCCTCGAGCAGTTGAGAATTTAGTCGCCTATACTCCAGGAACTGCCTTCTATGGCAATGGAACAGGACAAGAGTTCCTAAGAATCTCTTACTCTTACCCGACACCTGAAAACATTAGAGTCGGTGTTCAGCGACTAGCTAAGACAATCAATGATGAACTGGCATCAAAGTAACAGTTTTACCCTGTGGATAACTCTGTTTATAACTTGTGGATAGTTATCCACACCCGCTCAATACTTGGTGTCGTGGCCTAGTTCAGTCAAAATACGATTCATATCGTCAACACTTGCGAAGTCGATCTCAATCGTTCCCTTTTTCAAACCTAACTTGATCCGCACTGATGTGTTTAGACGATCCGCAATCGAGTCAGCGAGAGTTTTGAGGGCTTGTTGCTTTGTGCCGACCTTGACTTTGCCTCTTTTTGCCGGGGCTTTGACTAATTCTTCGGTGGCTCTCACAGATAGCCCTAGGTTTATAACCTTGTCTGCAACCTCAATCATGCGCTCAGGTGTATCTAGAGCCAGAATGGCTCTGGCATGCCCTGCACTGAGCACTCCAGCAGCAACTTTGCTTTGAAGTGTGGTTGGAAGCTTTAGAAGACGAATGGTATTTGTGATTTGAGGTCTTGATCTAGAAAGTTTTTCTGCTAGCTGATCCTGGGTGCAGCCGTATTCCTCAAGAAGTTGTTGATAAGCGCTGGCTTCTTCGATTGCATTTAGATCACTTCTGTGCAGGTTTTCAAGCAAAGCGTCACGAAGCATGTTCTCATCGCCGGTTTCACGGATAACCGCAGGGATCTGAGTCAAGCCTGCAGCCTTAGAGGCGCGCAATCTACGCTCTCCCATGATCAGTTCATACTTGTCGATCCCGTTTTGTTTACCAAGTGAACGAACAGAGATTGGCTGAAGAACACCGAACTCCTTGACGCTGCCAACGAGTTCTGCGAAATCATCTGGATCGAAGTTGGTTCTCGGCTGTTTAGCGTTAGGGGTTATGTCATCAATGTTTATAAAACCAAAGGTTGCCCCTGGAACAGGAAGTAAATCGACCGGTGCATTAGTTGATCCGCCAAAGAAGACGCTGATCGGGTTGCCGTCAGCTGGACGTTCCATGCGATCCTGGCTTGCAGCTGCAGGGATTAGAGCTCCGATTCCTCTGCCTAGGCCACCTTTTTTCTCAGCCATTACTTTGCTCCTCTTTGTGCTAGTTCGATTGCGGCTTCCATGTATGCGATAGATCCTGTTGAGCTACGGTCGTAGTTGATTACTGTTTGACCATAGCCTGGTGCCTCTGCTACGCCGATTTGTCGGGGGATAAGGGTGTTTAGCGTCTGGTCAGGGAAGTGCGCTCGCACATCCTCAACTACGGCAGCATTTAGTTTGGTCCTGGAGTCATACATAGTCAGCACAATGGTTGCCGCGCCTAGTTCGGGGTTCTGGAACTGGCGAATCTTGCCAATGGTCTCTCTTAGTTGGCTCAAACCTTCGAGGGCGTAGTACTCGCACTGAATAGGGATAAGCACCTCAGTTGCCGCACTAAAAGCGTTGATAGTAAGAACACCCAAGCTTGGTGGGCAGTCGATGAATACGTAATCAAGCGCGTTTTCTGGGCTCTCCAGATAGGTGCTGATGGCGTTTTGTAAGCGATGCTCCCATGGCTTTAGGGGATAGAGCTCAAGTTCTGCGTTAGCCAAATAAATGTTTGCCGGCACACACTTCACATTTGGGGACTCAGGGCTTATCTGGGCTGTTTCAGCAATAGACCTGCCCTTGAGAAGAACGTCATAGATGGAAGCTTCGCGATTTGCATGGTCGATTCCAAGTGCGGTGGATGCGTTTCCTTGAGGATCTAGGTCAATAACTAGCACTTTCATGCCCTTATTGGCAAGTGCGACTGCGATGTTGACAGCTGTGGTTGTCTTGCCAACCCCACCTTTTTGGTTTGATACCGCGAAAATCCTGGTTTTGGCAGGCTGGGGGACCACTGCGCTGTTTACGTTAGAAAGTCTTCGAGAGTTTTCGCTTAGTTCTTGAGCAAGCGGGGCGTCCTTGAAACCCCCTGGGATACCAATTTCATCTGGATGTTTCACGTGAAACCTGCTTCTCAATAATCGTTACTTCGGCTGTATTTGCCTGCCACCCGGTGGGTTGAGGGCTAGCTGAATCTCTACCGTTAGGGTATCCAAGACCCGCGACAACTGTGCGAGGAGCTGTCGCGCTATGCTCAGCAGGAATCTCCATCGCTGCTGAAGTCTTTAGTTCTTCTGACAATATTTCTCCATGTTTAGGTCTCTAGAGTAGCGTAACGCGAACAATCGTTGTTGGCTCTTCGAGCGTCTTGGCTCCTGCAGTTAGAACCTCGAAATTTGAGATTTTCATCCTTTTTGCCAGAGGCCTGGACTCTTCGATCTCCTCACCCGCTCTTGAACCTTTGAGGGCAAGAATCTGTCCACCTGGTACAACTAGTGGAACTAGCATTTTGAGCAACTTAGGTAGTGCCGAGACTGCCCTTGCAGTAGCTACGTCGTAATTTGCCAATGGCGCTTCTTCAGCTCTCCCCCTAAGAACTTTGACGTTTTGAAGGCCTATCTCAGGAATGGCGACTTCGGCTAACCAAGTTGCTCGACGCTCCATCGGTTCGATTAGAACAAATTCGGTGTCTGGGCTAACAATGGCCATTGGGATTCCAGGAAGCCCGGCTCCTGAGCCAATGTCTGCCACTTTCTGCCCAGCTGACACGTACTCTGCCACTACGGCCGAATTTAGGATGTGTCTTGACCAAAGCTTAGGGAGTTCTCTTGGACCAATGAGACCTAGCATGTCTCCGTCGCGGATCAGAAGTTCAGCGTATTTTCTGGCTTGGTTCATATGGTTGCCAAAGATGATTGCGGCGACTGCAGGCTCTGCTTCTGGGATAACTTGGCCCTCGGCTGAACTCTGATTTGCCATCTCTAACTCTGCTTTCTTGAGAGAAACAAAAAGCCAGGAACGGATTCCTGGCCTCATGTTTCACGTGAAACTATTCAGCTGGCTTAGCCACAATGTGGCGCTCTTTGCCTTCGCCTTCTGATTCTGAAACTAGGCCCGCTTCGCCAATAAGGTCGTGGGCGATTTTGCGCTCGTAAGAGGACATTGGCTTCATCGCAACAGGTGCGTTCGTGTCCTTCACCTTGTCGATTACTCGGTTCACAACCTTAGTTAGGGCATCCACCTTGGCCTGACGCGAACCTGCGATATCAAGGATTAGTCGGCTGAATGACTGGGTCTTAGCCTGAACAGCAATTCGAGTTAGCTCCTGAAGGGCCTCGACTGTCTCTGGTTCAGAGATTAGTCTTAGGTTGCTCTCCTGGTCGGCTGTGATCTCCAAATATGCTCTGCCTTGGCGAACGTCAATGTTGATATCTCCGTCTAAGTCAAAGATGTCAAGGAGTTCTTCTAGGTAGTCGGCAGCTACTTCGCCTTCTTCTTCTAGATCCTTTGCTGAGCTCTTAGGCTCTGTTGCTTCTGTTTCTGCAATTACTTCTTGGGTCTCTAATTCATCTGACATTTAGTCCTACTTCGTGCCTTTCGGCTTCTTCTTTGCACGAGCCTTTGAAACTGGCTGTGTGCGTTGGCTTGGTTGAGGGGCTTCGATTTCCTCGGCTATCTCAGTTGACTTAGGGCTAAGTTTGCCCTTCTTTTCGAGGCGAGCTTGGCGTTCATCGTGAGCTAGGGAACCAGGTGTAGGCATTCTCCTAATTACGTAATACTGCTGTCCCATGGTCCAGAAGTTAGAAACTAGCCAGTAGATAAGTACACCTAGAGGGAATGAAACACCTGAGATAAGGAAGATTACTGGGAAGACATACAGCATGATCTTCTGAGTTTGAGCAAACTGTGAGTTCTGAGTTGCTTGGCTTTGGTTCTTAGCCATAATCTGGCGCTGAGTGATGAACTGAGACGCGGTCATCAGAACAATCATCACACCGGCAATTATCTTGACTGAGTCAGACGTTGCAGTTAGGAAAGTTTCTGAAAGGCTCGCCCCTAGGAAATGCGACTGAGCAAAAGACACTGACAGGTCTTCGCTGAGAAGGCCAACACCGTGTTTTGACTGCTGAGCCTCCTGAAGAGTTTGGAATAGTGAGAAGAAGACTGGCATTTGAGCTAGCAGAGGAAGACATGACGAGAACGGACTAGATCCGTGCTTCTTGTATAGCTCCATCTGTTCTTTGGCCATGCGTTCGCGAGAATCGCGGTCTGTCTTGCCTTTGTATTTCTTCTGCAGTTTTTGGAGGTCTGGTTGCAAAACATACATAGACCTCTGTGATCTAATCTGCTTTACAAACAGCGGTATAAGAGCTGCTCTAACTACTAATACCAACCCAACGATTGATAGCACCCAGGTTAACCCTGCGTCTTTGTCCATACCTACCGTGGTGAATAGAGCGTGGAAACTAACAAGTAATAGCTCGATGACCCACTTAAAGGGCCAGAGTATGGCTGAAATTATGTCCATTTTTATTTATCCTTTTCCGAAGGCACTACTTCGTGTTTCGCATATACAAAACCTGTTTTAGTCAGGCTCAACCAACTAGGGCCGGGCTTGACTTCGTCGACGCCACCTTTAGCAAATGGGTTGCAACGCAGTATTCTCCAACTGGTCAATAGTGAACCGTAGATCAAACCATGCTGCTGTATAGAGCCTAGACCGTAAGCAGAGCAGGAAGGGTAATAACGGCAGACATTTCCATAAAGTGGTGAGATTAATTTACGCCAGGCAACAATGAATGCCACCATGGCATTTCTGGGAACTAACCAGAGATTTAGGGCTACTAGTTGCATTTGTTAACCTTATTAACTAATTCTTGATCTGTTTTAGACAACCATCTAGTTCTGAACTGAACTCGAGCCAGGTTAGCTCTGCTAAACCCGGTAACGCTCTTAGAACTAAATCTTGCCCTTCAGCAAAAGTGCTTAGACGTTCCCTGATTGCGGCACGAGCTCTGCGTTTGACCAGGTTTCTAGCAACTGCAGATCCGACTGTCTTAGCGACAACGAATCCAAATCGAGCAGGCGATGAGGACGTGCTGGAATTTAGGTAAATTACTAGGTGTTGTGAGGTGGCTTTGCGACCAGTTTTCATGGTCGAGCGAAAATCCTCCGCTGAGCGCAGCCGGTTCTCGCGAGCCAGCAAGGTTCTTTAGGCCGAAAGCTCGCTACGACCCTTGCGGCGACGAGCTGCAAGGATGGCACGACCGGCACGGGTCTTCATGCGTAGACGGAAGCCGTGAGTCTTAGCGCGACGGCGGTTGTTAGGCTGAAAAGTACGCTTAGTCATTTGGTATTACTCCAAAACTTTGTTGTTGGATTCAAGTCAAAATGTTTAGATCGCTTTGTTACTCGCGAATCCAGAGCAGAGCAACCTGTTAAACTTACGCTACTTTGCCAGGTGGGTCAAGTTTTTATCAAAGAAATATTTTGGAAAACTCAAGTTTCAAAATGATGTTTGTAACATTTTTGAAAAAACTAAGCAAAAAGTACCCTCTCGATTTGCAATTTCATTCCATTAGGCAGTTGAATACACTAGCGGAGTTTTCCACAGGGTCAAAAGTTTGTATTTTGATTTATCCACAGGGTATGATTTCCTGAGTGTCGGTTGTGGAAAACTAGCCGAACCCTTTGTCTTTACTAGAAGTTTGGAAGTTGCGATGGCAGAAGTAGCCGGCATTAGCCCCGATCAGTGGGCTGAAGTCATCTCGCAGCTACAGGACGACGAGAGAGTCACCAAACAGCTCTTTGGTTTCGTAAAACTGGTCTCTCTCCAAGGTTTATTGGGTGAAACCCTGTATCTTCAGGTCGCTAATGAAATGACTCGAGGCATTATCGAGCAAAGAATCAAGCAGCCTTTGTTGGAGACCCTTCAGCGTGTGGGTTTGGATGTCCCACCGACAAACATTGGAATCGTTGTAAATCCAGATCTAGCCGACGCTTTTTCTGCTAGCGCTCAGGTTGATCTAGAGCCAATTGAAGAGATTCAAGAACCTCGTGAATCTTATAAGCCAACTGAAAGCGGTCAGATCCCTGATGGGTCATCAAGGCTGAACCCTAGATATACCTTCGAAAGTTTCGTCCAAGGTAACTCCAACCGATTTGCCTACGCAGCTGCATTCGCTGTTGCTGAAGTACCTGCCAAAGCCTATAACCCGCTATTTATCTACGGTAACTCCGGTCTAGGCAAAACTCACCTACTTCATGCGATAGGTAACTACGTTCAGCAGTACTGGCCTGCTAAGCGTGTTCGCTATGTGTCGAGCGAGGTGTTCACCAATGACTTCATCAATGCCATCCAAAACAACACCAGCTTTAACTTCCAATCAAAATACCGTCAGGTGGATGTTCTACTAATCGATGACATCCAATTCTTACAGGGTAAGAAAGAGACCCAGGAGTCTTTCTTCGCTACTTTCAATGCTCTGCACGAGCAGGGAAAGCAAGTGGTTATCACTAGCGACGTGTCTCCAAAACTCCTAAACAGCTTTGATGAGCGCATGCGCAGCCGTTTCGAATGGGGTCTAATGACCGACATTCAGGCTCCTGAGCTTGAAACTAGAATTGCCATCCTTCGAAAGAAGGCTGAAAACGACAAGATCCGCGTTAGTGACGAGATTCTCGACTATATGGCTGCTCGAATTTCTTCTAATATCCGTGAACTTGAAGGAGCTTTGATTCGTGTAACGGCTTTTGCTGCCCTAAACAGAACCCAAATCGATATGCCTTTAGTTCAGGCTGTTCTAAAAGATGTTGTCCCACTGGGAGAAGATTCCAACAGTATTGCTCCTATGGAGATAGTCCGGGCTGTTGCCGACTACTTCAAGTTGACCCAAGAGGAGCTATTCGGTAAGTCAAGGTCTCAGGCGATTGTTATTGCTCGCCAGATTGCCATGTATTTATGCCGCGAGAAGACAACTATGTCACTTCCCAAAATTGGTGCTTTATTTGGCAATCGAGACCACACAACTGTTATGTATGCGATCAAGAAAGTGGGCGATCTAATGAAAGAACGCCGCTACATCTACAACCAAGTAACTGACATCATGGCTGGTCTCAAGTAGATCTTTTACCTATGTTTTTATCCACATTTCTGTTGATAACTATCAAATTTCCATGCAAAAACTGTGAATAGCTAGGCCTATAGTGTTAGTTCCCTATTTCCTTTACACAACCCCAAGAGTTATCCACACTTTTATCCCCACCTGTGTATACAACTTTCACCGTTGTTATTTAGGACTAAATACTGATAAGTAGCCAGTTATACACATATTCCACAGAGGCTATTACTGCTATTAATATTTAAAGAAATATCTAGAAAGACCATAACTTTAGGGTTTCTGGTCTTGAACGAACTCCTTGTTATTGTGTGGGAAGATTAACTAACCATTCCCCTGAAAGGCGAACTGTGAAGTTCCAGGTAAATCGCGACGTCCTAGCTGATGCGGTGTCATTTGCAGCCCGAATGCTCCAATCAAAGCCGACCTCTCAAATTCTCTCTGGCATGCGTTTAGTCGCCGATGCCAACTCTCTCCAAATCTCTGTATTTGACCACGATGTATCAGCTCAGACAGATCTAGTTGCAAACGTGGAGACAGCCGGAACAGCTCTTGTTTCAGGCCGCCTACTAAACGAGATTGTTGGAAGACTACCAAACCAACCAGTAAATTTTGAAGTTGGCGAGCACAAGGCGGTTATTACCTGTGGATCAACAAAATTTGAATTAGCAATTCTTCCAATTGCTCAATACCCAACACTTCCTCCAGTTCCACCGGTAACTGGAACTATTGATGGTGAAGCATTTATTAATGCCATCAAGCGCGTTTCTGTCGCTTCAGCTAAGGATTCAACTCGTCCATTCCAAAAAGGTATTCAAATCAAGGCAACACCAACTTCAGTTATGTTGACTGCAGCTGATCCAAACCGAATTGCTCGTTGCCAGGTGGCTTGGTTGGGTAAAGATGTTGCTGAGGAAACTTCTGCTGTTGTTCTAACAAAGACGATGCAAGATATTGAAAAATCATTCGCAAACCTAGGTGAAGTAAACATCTCTATCGCGGCTGTGGGTGAACGAGGAATGGTTGCATTCCAAGCTAAGAACAGAATCGTTACCACCATTGTTCTAAACATCGATAACTATCCAGATATTGATCAATACTTCCCAAACAACTTGGAAGAGTCTGCAGTTGTTAACAAGCAAGACCTTATGGATGCAACAAAGCGTGTTGAACTTGTTGTGAGTGAATCAGAAGACACTATTCGCTATTCATTCGAAGAGGGTTCAGTTCAACTTGAATCAACAAGTTCAGAAAATAACGCAACTGAATCAGTTGAAGCAACTCTTACTGGCAACCCAACCAACCTTAGATTTAAGCCTTGGTTATTCCACGATGGTCTTTCACAGATAACAAGCGAATTTGTAAAAATTGAATTTACTAAAAACCAACGCGATCCAAGTCGTCCAGGCCCGATCATCATGTCAAGCCAAACATCTAAGGATGCTAAGAGCCCAGACACATATCGCTACCTGCTAAACCCAAACATGCTTAAGCGCTAAAGCTTTAGTTTCAAAGAAAGGCAACACAAATGCACATCGGTCTTATCGGCTTAGGCAAAATGGGTGGCAACATGCGTACCCGTCTTCGCAACAATGGAATCGAAGTAACAGGATACGCACGCACCAAAGATGTTTCAGATGTGGAAAGCATTGAGGCATTGGTTGCAGCTCTACCTAGTCCAAAAATTGTTTGGGTCATGGTTCCTCATGGCAAACCAACCGATGATGTCATCGATGAACTTGAGAAATATTTAACTCCGGGCGATCTAATTATTGAGGGTGGTAACTCACGTTTCAGCGAAGACATTCGTCACGCTGAACAACTTGCACCTAAGGGCATTGGTTATCTTGACTGTGGTGTCTCCGGTGGTGTCTGGGGCTTACAAAATGGTTACGGACTTATGGTTGGTGGCGATTCAGCTCTTGTTGAAAAAGCCATGCCAATTTTTGATGCACTCCGTCCAGAGGGTGAAAGAGCTGAAGGCTTTGTTCACGTTGGAGATGTTGGTGCCGGTCACTACGCAAAGATGGTTCACAACGGAATCGAATACGCGATGATGCAGGCATTTGCTGAAGGCTATGAACTACTTGAGAAAAAGGAAATCATCAAGGATGTTCACGGAACTTTTGCTGCTTGGCAACGTGGAACAGTTGTTCGTTCATGGTTGCTTGATCTACTAGTTCTTGCCTTGGAAGAGGATCCAAACCTATCTCAGATCAAGGGTTATGTAGAGGACTCGGGTGAGGGTAGATGGACAGTTGAAGAAGGTATTGCTAACGCAGTTCCAATGCCAGCTATTACTGCATCACTCTTTGCTCGCTTTACTTCTCGTCAAGATGATTCACCTGCCATGAAGGCAGTTGCAGCGTTGAGAAACCAATTCGGTGGTCACGCGGTCAAAAAGGCTGAGTAAGGTTTTTAGATGCACATCAAGCATCTAAGTCTTAGTAACTTTCGAAATTACTCAACTCTTGAATTATCACTATCACCTGGAGTAAACCTTCTGGTTGGTAGAAATGGTCAAGGGAAGACTAATCTTGCTGAAGCAATTTTTTATTGCGCAACGTTAAGTTCTCATCGAGTCAGTGGCTATATTCCACTCATCAAACATCACCAAGACAAAGCTGTGATCAGGTTACTTGCTGGGTTTGAAGAAAGAGAAAACCAAATTGAGTTGGAGCTCAACTCTGTCGGTAGCAATAGGGCAAGAATAAATAGATCAGAGACTACTAGGGTTCGCGATGTTCTAGGTCTAGTAAATACTGTTATCTTCTCGCCTGAGGATTTGGATATTGTTAAACGCGATCCAGCCAATAGACGAGCATTCATCGATGATCTTCTTGTGCAGATGACTCCTAGACTTGCAGGAGTTTTTTCTGATTATGATCGAGTTCTAAAACAAAGAAACACTTTACTCAAGACATCAAGAAACCTACCGAGTAATTCACCGGGGTTAGACACCCTCGCCGCCTGGGATGATTCGCTAGTCAAACTTGGCACCGAAATTATTTCATTTAGACAAGAATTAATCCAAAGAATCTCTGACCCACTGTTAGCGGCATATCAGGCTATAGCGGATGAGAAGAACAACCCGAGCATTAAGTATCGAAGCTCTTTGACAGTAAACACTTTGGTGGAAATCGATTCAGAGGCCGGTGACTTTCTCTTGAGTGCTGATCGCTCAGAGATAGAGAAACTATTCAGAGAAAAACTTGCCCTACTAAAACCTAAAGAACTTGAACGGGGAATTACGTTAGTTGGCCCTCACCGCGATGATCTAGTTCTTTTTCTAGGAGAATTTCCGGCAAAGGGATATGTTAGCCATGGTGAATCTTGGTCATATGCTCTTGCTCTAAAACTTGCTTCAGCAAAACTTCTTAAAGCAGAATCTAGGGCGGGAGATCCAATCTTGATTTTGGATGATGTTTTTGCTGAATTGGATTCAACAAGACGCTCGCGTTTAGCCGAGTTAGTATCCGATAATGAACAGGTGATTATTACTGCAGCTGTTTCGGATGATGTGCCAGTGGCTTTGCACGCTCATCGCCTGGCAGTTACCAGTGGAACCGTTGAGGTTCAAAATGACTGATGCTGAGAAGCCCGATGTTGCGGTTGAGTTTTATTACCGAATGAAAGCTGCCATCACAGGCAGAAAAGACAGAGACACTATCCGCAGGGACAAAATCAAGAAACAGAAGTCAAAGCCATTTGATCAAGGTCGCCAGCCAAAGAGCATTGCCTCAACGATGGATGGGCTAATTCAAAGCTTTGGGTGGGAAAACAAGCTTTCTGAGGGGGAATTATTCGCTAATTGGCGCGAATTGGTGGGCGATAAGGTGGCTGAGAATAGCTTCCCAGAGGATCTCAGCAAAGGGATATTGACCATCCGCTGTAAAAGCACTGCTTGGGCAACTCAGTTGAGAATCATGAGTGCGGATATCTTGATCAAAATAGGCGCCAAATTGCCTAGTTTGGAGATCAAAGAACTTCGGTTTATTGGTCCTCAAGCACCTAGTTTTAAGCGTGGTCTTAGGTCAGTTCCTGGTCGTGGACCGAGAGATACTTTCGGCTAAAGCCAACAAAGGTGCGAACCTAGGAAATTACTGGCTTCTAGCGGGTTTTCCACAACCCAAAATAACCCTCCATAAGCACTGTTTTAGCCTCGATATTGGGCTGCAAAAAGGTAGAATTAGAGGGTTAGCAACCCCGAATTTAAGTCCAATTTCTCAGTTGGCAGTTGTGCGGGCCTAACTCAATGAACATAGGAGCAGTGCCAGCAATATGAACGAGCCTAAAAACAGCTACGATGCCTCAAATATCCAGGTCCTAGAAGGGCTAGAGGCGGTCCGTAAGCGTCCCGGTATGTATATCGGATCTACTGGTCCTAGAGGCCTCCACCACTTGGTCTACGAGATCGTAGACAACGCCGTTGACGAGTCATTAGCTGGTCACTGTAAGAACATTGACGTAGTTATCACCAAAGAGGGCTGGGTCAAGGTAGCCGACGATGGCCGCGGTATCCCAGTGGATATGCACCCAGTCGAGAAAAAACCAGCCGTTGAGGTGGTTTTGACTGTTTTGCACGCCGGAGGCAAGTTCGGCGGTGGTGGATATGCGGTTTCAGGTGGTTTGCATGGTGTTGGAGCCTCGGTTGTAAACGCTCTATCTACTCAGCTAAACGTAATTGTTGCTCGTGATGGCTTTTTCTGGACTCAGTCATATTTGGCTGGAGTTCCAATGGCTCCTCTGGCTAAAGGTAAAGCAGTCGATTTCACCGGAACGGTAATCGAATTCCTACCTAGCCCTGAGATCTTCGAAACCGTTGATTTTGACTATGAGACTTTGCGTGCAAGATTCCAGCAGATGGCATTCCTAAACAAGGGTTTGAGCATCTCAATCTATGACGAAAGAAATGAACGTAGCGATAAGTTCCTGTACGAACGAGGTCTCCAGGATTACGTTCAGTATCTGAACTCAGCTAAGAAGATCGAACTTATTCACAACGAGATTATTTCGTTTGAAACAGAAACTAAAGAGAAGTCGATGTCACTAGAAGTGGCAATGCAGTGGACTAACGGATACAACGAATCTGTGCACACTTACGCAAACACTATTAACACCCACGAAGGTGGAACACACGAAGAAGGTTTTAGAACAGCACTAACTTCGTTGCTAAATAAGTATTCTCGTGAAAAGGGTTTGCTTAAAGAAAAAGACGAGAACCTTACCGGTGACGATGTTCGTGAAGGTCTTACTGCCGTCATCTCAATCAAGTTGAGTGAACCTCAGTTTGAAGGTCAGACTAAAACCAAACTTGGTAACACCGAGGCAAAGGCTTTCGTACAAAAAGTTACAAACGAAATGCTTTCAGATTGGTTTGGTAGAAACCCGGCCGCCGCGAAAGATATTTGTCGCAAGGCTATTCAAGCTTCTGCAGCAAGACTCGCTGCACGTAAGGCAAGGGAAGCAACTCGTCGTAAGGGACTTCTAGAGTCAACTGGTATGCCAGGAAAACTTCGCGATTGTTCAAGCAGAGATCCACGACTAAGTGAGATTTATGTAGTGGAGGGTGACTCAGCGGGTGGTTCTGCGATGCGTGGTCGTGACCCTGAGACTCAAGCAATTCTTCCGTTGCGTGGAAAAGTTTTGAACGTTGAAAAAGCTCGTCTTGACAAGGCGATGGCTAACAGCGAAGTTCAAGCTTTGATCACTGCGTTTGGAACTGGTTACGGTGAAGAGTTTGACATCACCAAGATCAGATATCACAAATGTGTATTGATGGCAGATGCCGATGTCGATGGTCAGCACATTAGAACTTTGTTGCTAACACTTTTGTTCCGTTACATGAAGCCACTTATTGAGTATGGATATGTTTATCTCGCTCAGCCACCGCTGTATCGAATCAAGTGGTCAAACGCGGAGCACGAATATGTTTACAGTGATCAAGAACGTGACGACAAATTGGCATCAGGACAAGCCGCTGGTAAAAAGATTCCTAAAGAGAATTCCATTCAGCGATACAAGGGTCTTGGAGAAATGGACTACGACGAACTTTGGGCAACCACCATGGACCCAGCTCGAAGAACTTTGCTCCAGGTAACTCTCGATGATGCTGCTCGCGCAGATGAAATATTTTCCACTTTGATGGGTGACGACGTTGAATTGCGTCGTACCTTCATTCAACAGAACGCAAAGGATGTTCGCTTCCTAGATATCTAGAGCGAGGTAAAACTATGACAGAGAACAACGAACCAACAGTAGACAGAGTCGAACAGATCGACCTAACCGTTGAAATGCAACGGTCATACCTCGACTACGCGATGAGCGTTATCGTGGGAAGAGCTCTCCCAGATGTTAGAGATGGTTTAAAGCCTGTTCACCGCAGAGTTATTTATGCGATGTATGACGGTGGCTACCGCCCAGACAAGCAATTCAGCAAGTGCTCACGCGTTGTTGGAGATGTAATGGGCCAGTATCACCCTCATGGTGATGGTGCTATCTATGACACCTTGGTTCGTCTTGTTCAAGAGTGGAACCTTAGGTATCCGCTGGTAAGTGGTCAGGGTAACTTTGGTTCTCCTGGTAACGATGGTGCAGCTGCCCCTCGTTACACAGAGTGTCGAATGGCGCCTCTAGCACTTGAAATGGTTAGAGACATTGATGAAGAAACGGTTAATTTCCAGGACAACTACGACGGTAGAACACAGGAGCCAACCGTTCTGCCTAGTCGTATCCCCAACCTTCTAATCAATGGATCCATCGGTATCGCCGTTGCGATGGCAACCAACATCCCTCCACACAACCTTCGTGAAGTTGCCGCCGGTGCTCTCTGGGCTCTTGAAAATCCAGATGCTTCAAAAGAAGAACTGCTAGAAGCGTTGATGCAGCGAATCAAGGGGCCAGATTTCCCAACTGCTGCAACCATTCTTGGTTCTCAGGGAATCAAAGATGCTTATCGTACTGGTCGCGGTTCTATCACCATGCGAGCAATCGTCAATGTGGAAGAACTCCAAAACAGAACCTGTTTGGTTGTTACAGAACTTCCTTATCAGGTGAACCCAGACAACCTTGCTTTGAAAATCGCAGAGCTAGTTAAAGAAGGGCGTTTGCAAGGTGTTGCTGATATCCGCGATGAGACTTCAGGTAGAACTGGTCAGCGTCTGGTAATTGTTCTAAAGAAGGATGCAGTGGCGCAGGTTGTTCTAAACAACCTATACAAGTTCACTCCATTGCAAGAAAACTTCAGCGCTAACATGTTGGCATTGGTGGACGGTGTTCCACGAACTCTGAGCCTTGATGGATTCATTACTCACTGGATCACACACCAGATTGAAGTCATTGTTCGAAGAACCCAGTTCCGTTTGCGTAAGGCAGAAGAACGTGCTCACATTCTCCGCGGTTACTTAAAGGCACTAGATGCTCTTGATGAAGTAATCAAGTTGATTCGTGCAAGCGCAACAGCTGATGATGCTCGCGAAGGTTTGATGAAACTTCTAGAGATTGATGACCTGCAGGCAAGAGCAATCTTGAACATGCAGCTAAGACAGCTGGCTGCTCTTGAACGTCAAAAGATTATCGATGAAGCTGCTGAACTAGAAGCTTTGATTGTGGAATACAAGGCAATCATTGCTGATCCACAGAGACAACGTTCTATCGTTGCTGAGGAACTAGAAGAAGTTGTTCGCCGTCACGGTGATGACAGAAGAACAGTTATTCTTCCTGGTGAAGACGGTGTTACTGACCTTGATCTAATTCCAGAAGAGGAAATGGTTATCACCATTACTCGCGGTGGGTACATCAAGCGCACCAAGAGCGATAACTATCGATCACAACACCGCGGTGGTAAAGGCGTTAAGGGTGCAAACCTTAGGGCAGATGATGTTGTTGAACACTTCTTTGTGACAACAACTCACCACTATCTACTCTTCTTCACAAACAAGGGAAGAGTTTATAGAACCAAGGCTTATGAAGTTCAAGAAGCTGGAAGAGATGCAAAGGGTCAGCACGTAGCTAACCTTCTCGCATTACAGCCAGATGAGAAGATCGCACAGGTTCTAGACATTCGTGACTACCAGCAAGCACAGTTCCTAGTTATTGCTACTAAGTCAGGTCTTGTGAAGAAGACAAACCTGGAAGCTTACGACACTTCACGTAGCGGTGGCGTAATTGCTATCAAACTTCGCGAAGAAGATGAAGTTGTTTCAGCTCTACTGGTTAACCAGAGTGATGATTTGCTTCTTGTTTCTAGCAAGGGAATGTCAATTCGATTCTCTGCAAGCGATGAATCTCTAAGACCGATGGGTCGTGACACTAGTGGAAACATTGGTATGCACTTCCGTAAGGATGATCACCTACTGTCAGCTGATGTAATCAGCGACAAGGGCTTCGTCTTTGTTGTTACTGAAGGTGGTTTCGCTAAACGGACAGCTGTTGAGCAGTATCGCATTCAGAACCGTGGTGGTATCGGTATCAAGGTAGCCAAGCTTGAGGAAAAGCGAGGAGACATCGTTGGAGCTCTAATCGTTGAGGAAGAAGACGAAGTTCTAATCGTGCTAGCCAGCGGTAAAGTCGTCAGATCTGCCGTTAGTGAAGTTCCAGCCAGAGGTCGAGACACCATGGGTGTTGTTTTTGCCCGTTTCGAAGACGATGATTCAGTACTAGGGTTGGCTAAGAACAGTGAACGCAATCTTGAAGGAACCGAAACAGGCTCCGTTGAGGCTGTTGTGGAAGAGCAAGGAGAGTAAATGAGCGTATTTTCTCGCAAGGGAACAAGAAGCAATTCTGCTGCAGCAAAGCCAGTGAACTTGAAGCTGGTTAAAATCAACTTCTGGTCAGCGGTCCGATTCGCCTTTGTTCTAAGCGTGGCTTTGGGCATTGGGCTAGTCATCGCCCTAACCGTTGTTTTCCTGATTATGAATGTTGCCGGTTTCGGTAATCTTCTTAAAACTTACCTAAACATGGAGATCACACTGCCTGCAGTACTCTCTGTTTCACTGAGCATCGCGGTATTCATGATTCTGGTTGGCACCATACTGGCCGGTATCTGGGCTGCGATATTCAACATTGTTGCCCGCATCATTGGCGGAGTTTCAGTGGGTTTCACCAATAACAACCAGCAATAACTTCTTCAGTTTGAGCCTTGGCTCTATATCGGATAAGGTTAAGTCTGCTCTACGGGCCTATAGCTCAGGTGGTTAGAGCGCTTCACTGATAATGAAGAGGTCGGAGGTTCAAGTCCTCCTAGGCCCACCAGGAAGCACTCTCAACCGAGTGGGCTTCCGAATGGGGACTTAGCTCAGTT
>CANGIU010000014.1 GCA_947454255.1 Micrococcales bacterium | reverse complement strand
CGGTTAGCCAAACCATGCTCATAGGCATTGGTAACAATCTCAGTGAGAACTACAGATAGCGGAGTTGCCATTTCGCTCGGTAATCTTCCAAACTTTCCGATTCGTAAGTTCGTGACCCTCGCGTTGAAGGCAAGAGCGAGTTCGCTCACAAGAGCAATGATGCGATCAAAGACCTCATCGAAGTTAACATCCTGAGCTAGACCTTCAGAAAGTGAATCGTGCACTACCGCAATTGCTGCCACTCTTCGCTCAGCATCACTTAGCGCTTCTAAGGTTTCTTCTGATTGACTTCTTCTTCCCTGAATTCGCAAAAGACTTGCTACGGTCTGAAGGTTGTTCTTTACTCGGTGGTGGATTTCACGGATGGTTGCATCCTTAGTAATAAGTTCTCGCTCTTGACGTCTTAGCTCAGTCACATCACGACAGAGCAATATGGCTCCAGTGTTTACCGAATTCTCAAAGATGGGCAGAGATCTAACTGAAAGTGCAGCTCCGTTACCTTCGATATCTGCCCGCCCTGCTAGTTTTCCTGAAACTACAATCGGTAGGTTCTCGTCAACGTTGACACTGTTTTTATTGATCTCTTTGGTCACCTCTAAAAGACTTCTGCCTTCAAGCTCTCCGGTAACACCTAATTTCTGAAATGCAGAAATTCCATTAGGAGAAGAGAAGACCACTGCACCATTCGCGTCCAGGTGTAATAGACCATCGTTGACACGAGGTGCTCCTCTTCTTGGAGCGCTCTGTTTGTTGAATTCTGGGTAGCTGCCATCAACAACCATGTTCAACAATACGTCGCCGAGCACTGAGAGATTGATTCTGGTTTTGTTTGGCGCTGCAGCTTCTCCTAAGTTGGTGTGCTTTGTTACAACAGCAATAGGACTTGGTGTGATGTCAGTTCCGGATTCAATGTTTAATCTTCTGAAAACTGGGACAGCACTCAGCCTTGCTGGTACACCTTGATATTTATCTGGCTCTGAGTAGTCAACGCTCTTTCCAGTTTTGAATGCAGTGCTAACAAGAGACGCCCACGCCTTTTCAACTGGCTTACCCGTGATGTCACGATAAAACACAGTCGCCGCACTCGAAGGTCTTGCGTGACCTGCCGCAATGAAACCATTTTTGCCATCAGAAATCCAAAGCACTAGATCGGCAAAACTTAGATCTGCGATTACCTGCCAGTCTGCAATGAGCGCGTGCAGCCACTCAATATCGGCATTGTGGCTCTGCCCGTATTGCTTCATTAGATCGGAAAGTGTGGACACCTAAGAAAGTTTAGCCAGCGCATCGCCTGATGCACTATCTAGCAGTAATTGTCTAGCCAAATCACTTATAGCTTGGCGGGCAGGGGAAGAACGCTTGAGCAGGGCTAGAGGTAAGCCATTAAGTAGTGCTCGGTCCAGGTTCTCAGGTTCATCGGGGATGAAAGCGTCAATTCTTACTCTCGCCAAGGACAGATATGTTTCCTCTAATTCCGCTCTAGCTTTGCTTCCCAATGCGCTGGTTCTGAACCGGTTGATAACTGTGTATGGGTTGAGGCTAGATGCAACTTCATCCAAGTACTCCTGAGCGACTAAAAACCTATGCGCAGCAACCGGATCACAGCCTGACACCATCACCAGCTTTGAACTTTGTCGAAGCAAGCTCACCAATAAAGCGTCCCTACCTAAGTCAATTGCCTGGTTCATGACAGACGGGTGATTCAGGGTCGTTCTAAATTGAGTTGCCTGCGGTAGATCAATCACTATATGATCCACTTCAGCCTGAATCGATTCGAAGAGTTTCGCTAATCTTTCAAAAGTCACTTCAGCCCATCGAGTCGGTGAGTTCAAGCCAGGCATAAACCTAAGTTCGTTCCTTCCAATCTGGATCGAGACCGTGAGCCTTTCATACTCCTCCACTGTCAGTCTCGATTGCTCGGCAAGCCGCAGGCAGGCTGATAAACCAGCAGGAGTGTCTACTAGCCCCAATGAGATTGAAAGAGCAGGTGAGAGAGTGTCTAAGTCAAGTAGCAGCACTCTTTGGCCAAGGAGCGCCATTTCGCAAGCTAGGTTACTAGCGAGTGTGCTTTTACCGGGGGAACCTGCAGGACCCCAGCAGCTAATTACATTAATTGGGAATACAGAGCTGCTCCGCTGATTGACCGGTTCTAAATTACTGTCCGATACCACCGCTAGATGAGCTCGTCTCCCCCTCGGCTTTGTGCCAAGTATCGTCATTCGGTCGCTCTAACTGCAACGACGGTTGCCTTTTTGGCAATAGCTTCAACAACTGATCTCACTTCAGCAACAGAGATACACACCTCAATGCTCTGGTTGCTCTGTCCAATTCCATCGGTGTCTACCTTTACTCCAATCAGTTCAGCCCCTAGTGCAACCTGATGTGGGATCGAGTCAATTGCTGAGGTTTGCTCTGCAGCCCAAATGTCTAGGCTTGTGCCCACTTTGATTCCAGTTGGCAATCTAGAGTCCAGAGTTAGGAAAATGGGTGTGCAGTCCGCTTCTTTTGTGGAAGCGAGATAACTCAATGGAATTAGTTCACCAGCTAGCACTGGTCTAGTTAGAAACCACTTATCAAGCGAGGCTTGATTAGCCAAAAGATATTTGGCCCCAACGGCATTAAGTTGCATCTCAACTTCTGTAACTGAAGCCGTTTCCAACTCAGCACCTTTAGGGAGATCTCTGCTAGCCACGTAGAAGCTGAGCGTTGCCGGGTTTGAGTTGTTATTAGTCAGCCAGGCGGCTGAAGCAAGAAGGGCAAGCGCTGTTAGTAACAAAAACTTATTGCGAGCACTGGTAAACCTTGCAGCTACTCTTCCCGCCCTCTTCTTCAACACAACCATTGATACATCATGCCCAATTTGGATTTGAACCGTTTAGTTTTTCCACAACTAGAATTCTCAAACTGCTAAATGGAAAGTGAATAACTTGCGATGAAGCTAACTGCAATGAAAGCAGGTCCCCCATAACCGCAGTTAGAATCCCTGAGCTGGTCGGACCACCACTTATATGCCTAATACAAATCCTTGATCCCAGAAGCCGGCTCTCTAGAAGCTCACTTGCAAACAGCGCATTAGATTCAACATTTCCCTCGATGGATTGGACGGCTGAAAATGGAATCAATTGCCAGGTTGGCTTATTCAGAACCGATTTGGCATCAAATCCTGCTATGAAATCCCTTCCTAGCAATGGCCAAGACAAGTAACTAATTTGCGCTTCTGCTGAGTTGAAATGGACTCTGAGAACTACACCGGAACCCTGTGAACTTGCAGGAGAACCGATCGAAGCAAAATAGGCTTGGGCTTCTAAGTCTTCAATCGTGGCTTCAATATCCATAGTTGATTTTGTATTGTTTTCATCTGGAAAAACTTCTTATCCACAGCCCGCGTTCCCAAATCAAACTTTCTTGATTGTTTGATAACTTTGCCTTATTCATGCAGGGGGGAAGTCAGCTGTGTCATGGAACCAAACTTCAAATCCTCAAAGCAATCACTAGCTAGAAGAAAACAAAGCGCTCCGGTCGAAACTGATGAATTTTATGGCAGTCAAAAGGGGAAAGTTTCGGATCTGGGAGATCCCAAACCAGTTCTTGCCTTTCTAGCCCAAGCCGTAATCGAAACGCTAGCTGGTGTTAGAGACATTGACCAATCTGCAAGATGGTTAAGCGATAGTGTCTACCAACAACTTCGACAGAGATCATTAGCCAGCAAGCGTTCTAGGCTCGATAAAAATCAACCTGCGATGCGGCCAAATCTGGTGATTGGAAAGATTTCAACATTTAGCCCACGGGAAGGCGTAGTTGAAGGAGTAGTTATTGTGCACAATCGAGACAGGGCTAGGGCTGTGGCAATTCGCCTAGAAGGCTATAACGGCCGTTGGCGAGCCAAAAGCGTTGCCGTGCTCTGACTACTTCTTGAAGAAAGAGCTACCTTCGCCGTTATCTGGCTTTTGTGGTTTAGTTTCTTTTACTTCTGTGTTGCCAGATTCACTTGGAGCACTGAAGGTGAGGTTTGCCTGCACAGGAGGAGCTTCTTGAACTCTTGTTTCAACCTGGACATCTAGGTTGAAGAGGAAACCAATTGACTCTTCCTTGATAGCACCCATCATCTGAGTGAACATGTTGAAACCTTCACGTTGATACTCAACCAAAGGATCACGCTGTGCCATGGCACGAAGACCAATACCCTCTTTGAGGTAATCCATCTCGTAAAGATGATCTCTCCACTTACGGTCTAGAACTGAGAGAACTACCCTGCGCTCAAGTTCGTGCATAGGTGCTTCACCAACAGCTTCTGCACGCTTTGCGTAAGCGATACGAGCATCAGCCAAGATTTCTCTTGTGAGCCATGCCTTAGTGAGTTTAGATCTGGTTCCAGCTTCGGTTAGAACTTCTTCAACTGTTATGCCAACCGGGTAAACAGTCTTAAGTTCTTTCCATAGCTCTTCAAGATCCCAGTCAGTTCCACTGTTTTCAAATATCTGGCCATCGACAACAGCAGTAATCACATCTTCTAAGAAGGTGTCTACTCGACCGGTTAGGTCATCACCCGCAAGGATGTGTCTACGGTCGGTATAGATAGCTTCACGCTGACGGTTCAGCACATCGTCATACTTCAAAACATTCTTACGAATTTCAGCGTTACGACCTTCAACCTGTGATTGTGCTGAAGCAATTGCTTTGCTGACTACTCCAGATTCAATAGCGATGTCATCTGGAACATTGCCACGGTTCATTAGAGCCATAGCAGCTCCAGAGTTGAATAGACGCATTAGATCATCGGTTAGAGACAGATAGAAACGAGATTCACCTGGGTCACCCTGACGACCCGCACGACCACGTAGCTGGTTATCGATACGTCGTGATTCGTGACGTTCAGTACCCAAAACATATAGCCCACCAACAGCAACAACCTTGGCTGCTTCTTCAGCAACCTGATCCTTCACCTTTGGATATTCGATAGCCCAAGCGGCTTCATATTCATCAGGCTTCTCAACCGAATCAAGTCCACGCTTTTCCAGCGCTTCAAAAGTTAGGTGCTCAGAGTTACCACCGAGCATTACGTCTGTTCCACGACCAGCCATGTTAGTAGCTACAGTCACAGCACCTAAACGACCCGCCTGAGCAACAATGGCTGCTTCACGAGCATGGTTTTTAGCATTTAGCACTTCATGTCTTATGCCACGTTTAGCTAGCAATTTAGAAAGATACTCGCTCTTTTCAACGCTTGTAGTTCCAACTAGCACTGGTTGGCCAGTTGCATGTCTTGCGGCAATGTCTTCAACTACCATTGCGAACTTGACCTGTTCATTTTTATAAATCAGATCACTCTGGTCGATACGAACCATTGGCTTGTTGGTTGGGATTGGGACAACACCAAGCTTGTATGTGCCCATGAATTCGGCAGCCTCAGTAGTAGCAGTACCAGTCATACCGGATAGCTTCTTATAAAGTCTGAAGTAGTTCTGCAGAGTAACCGTAGCAAGAGTCTGGTTTTCAGCCTTTACCTGAACGCCTTCCTTAGCTTCAATCGCTTGGTGGATTCCCTCGCTATAGCGACGACCATCAAGAATACGACCAGTGTGCTCATCAACGATTAGCACTTCACCATTCATGACAACGTAGTCTTTATCCTTCTTGAACAGAGCCTTCGCTTTGATTGAGTTGTTTAGGAATGAGATTAGTGGTGTGTTTGCTGATTCATAGAGGTTAGTAATACCTAGGTAGTCTTCAACCTTGCTAATACCGGGTTCAAGAATTCCGACGGTGCGCTTTTTCTCATCAACTTCGTAGTCAACAACAGGTTGCAGTTTTTCAACAATCTTCGAGAATTCATTGAACCAACGGTTCGCTTCGCCAGAGGCTGGTCCTGAAATAATCAGCGGTGTTCTTGCCTCATCAATCAAAATCGAGTCAACTTCATCAACGATTGCAAAGAAGTGCTCTCGCTGAACTAGATCCCCAGAGCTCTGCGCCATGTTGTCGCGCAGATAGTCAAAACCATATTCATTGTTAGTACCGTAAGTGATATCAGCTAAATACTGTTCTCTGCGGTTTTCTGGATTCTGGCCAGAAAGAATAATTCCAGTGCTCATGCCAAGTGCACGATAGACACGTCCCATAAGCTCACCTTGATACTGAGCTAGATAGTCGTTTGTTGTAATGACGTGAACACCACGACCTGCAATCGCATTCAGATACGCAGGAAGTGTGGCAACCAGAGTCTTACCTTCACCAGTTTTCATTTCAGCGATATTGCCAAAGTGCAGTGCTGCTCCACCCATAATCTGGACATCAAAAGGACGCATGCCTAGAGTTCTTTTTGCCGCTTCACGAACTGCTGCGAAAGCTTCTGGCAATAATTCGTCTAGAGTCTCCCCGGCGATGTATCGATCGCGAAGGGTTGCTGTTTCGTGGAGTAGGTCTTCCTCAGTTAGCGACTCAAAGCTAGGTTCAAGGGCATTCACCTGAGTGACTATGTTGCGAAGTTTGGCTAGAACTTTGCCCTCACCGGCACGTAATAGACGGTCGATAATTGATGCCAAAATGAACTCCAAACGCTTTTCAGGTATGCCTTACCATCTTAGACTGACCGAGCCTTGCCCGAATTTGGCTAATTTCAGGCACCTTTAGCCCTAGTCTCCGCGAATACACAGAAACTAACTGAACCCAACCCTGCTTCGGTTAGTGCACGACTGGCAGCCGCAACAGTGGCTCCGGTGGTCACTACATCATCAATAAGTACTATTTGCCCAGCCAAGCCCTCAAAACCCCTCAAATCAACCTCAAATGCCCCCTCTAGGTTGCCAATACGCTCAAGGAGCCCAAGATTAGCTTGATCCAGCCGACTTCCAGTAGAACGCAGCAGCGACCTGGTGCTTGCACCTGGTATTCGTTTTTCTAATGCATTGGCTAGTTTCAAAGTGTGCTGGTATCCCCTGCGTTTGTAATTAGCTGGAGAGGAAGGCACTGGCACGAGGACGGCACCGGCAAATTCTTTGGGCCACCGCTTAGCCATGAGGCTGGCAATAGGGCCAATCAAACTGGTTTGGCCCGATTCCTTGATGGCATTGACTATTTTTCCTGACAATAACCCGTAGTCACAGAAAGCAACTCCACTAATCCCACTTTTAGTAATTGCTCTTGAGTTCAGCTCCAACTTTGATTGGCACTCTGCGCAAAACGGACTACCTGGCCGCTCACAACCGATACAAGGTGTTGGCAGAAAAAGATTGAGGATTTGATTCACTCATTGAGCATGCCTATTTTGAGATTAGATTGCTGAGGTTTGCAACTAGCTGTTGATAACTATGACTCGGAATCAAGTTTTAGAGGCAATGGTGATTCACCCATTGCGATGTCTTGTCGCTTAGGCAGAGTCAATCTAAAACATGCACCTAGGTTTGGTGCAGCAGTAACCTCAAGTAATCCGTTATGCAGTTGCGCATCTTCAATTGAGATAGCTAGACCAAGACCGGTTCCACCAGTGGTGCGTTTTCTTGATGGGTCTGCACGCCAAAATCTCTCAAATGCTTGTTCAAGTTCTGCCTCGTTCATACCGATGCCTTGATCGGTGACACTAACTGCAACAGCGGAATCGTTCTGACCAACTCGGATCTTTACCGGTTTACCCTCGCTGTGTTCAATCGCGTTGGTAAGTAAGTTGTTCAGAATTCTTTCAATTCTTGTGATGTCCACCTCACACTGAACCGCTCCAGAAGGAATGTCCACATCAAGATAAACCTG
Organism: Micrococcales bacterium; assembly: GCA_947454255.1. Taxonomy (GTDB): domain Bacteria; phylum Actinomycetota; class Actinomycetes; order Actinomycetales; family Microbacteriaceae; genus Rhodoluna. The sequence goes on along the minus strand of CANGIU010000014.1, from coordinate 26,732 downwards.
CTTTGAATCAGCAAACTGCTGAATAGATTCCAAAGAGGTTCCGACAATGCCGTTCAAATCCTGAATTTCATACTGTGGTTTAACGCCAGCAGCATCGTAACGGGAGATTTCCAGCAAATCTGAAAGCAGTTTGTCAAACCTGTCTACTTGCGAACGCATAATCTCTGCAGATCTCTTACTCATGTCATCGAAGTTTTCCTTCTGGGAATACAAGTAATCTGCGGTGAGCTTCATTGTGGTCAACGGAGTTCTAAGTTCATGAGACACGTCAGAGACGAATCGTTGCTGCATGGTTGAGAGCTGCCCCATAGCTTTGATTTTTTCTTGCAAACTATCCGCCATGTGATTGAACGATGTTGCTAGCACTGCGATAACGTCACTCCCACGAACAGGCAACCTCCTGTCAACATCTCCCGCAGCAATGAGCTCACTGACTTCCGCTGCATCTCTAACTGGTCTTACCAACCAACTTGTTACGAGGAAAGAAAAGAAGCCGATAATAATCAAGGTAACGAGGCCACCCAAAACCAATGTTCTCTGAACGAAGCCCAAGGTCTGCTGTTCATTGTGCATGTCATAGACAAGATAGAGCTCGTATTTTGCTCCACCAGGTAATTTGAATTTCTGGCCAATAAGAATCGCCGGTGTCGATTCTCCAGCTCTGGAAATTTGGATTGTTTGACTCTGGAGAGTCTTGCTGTAATGAACTTTGTGTCTAAAATCTGAAGTAATCAATGACAGGTCAAGCGCTAAGGACTTCGGGCTATTTAGCTCAGTCGGGTTGCTGTCATTCGAAGAATAGAGAAAAGCTACCTGGCGGCTTTGTGAAACACCAATGGACTCAAGTTCTGGAACAACTTCTTCCAATGCGTCATTTAACTGTTTCTGGTCTGCGCCTGAAACACCTGCGAAAATTCTTGAGACGGCATAGGTGGCTCGATTACTTTCAATAATCGCCTGCTCAGTTCGAGTGCTAAATAATCCATTACCAATCGAAAAGCTGAGCACTCCACCTAAAAGAATTAGAGCAGATCCCGAGAGGGCAACTGTGTATGCAAGTGCTCTTAGCTGCAGCGAAGACCTAAACCGGCCTAGAGCCGCCTTGAATATGCGGCTAATGAACATTTACTCAGGCCCTGCTTTGTAACCCCAACCACGAACGGTTAGAACAAGCTTTGGATCTTCCTGATCTTCTTCAATTTTTGAACGCAAGCGCTGAACGTGAACGTTGACTAGACGTGTATCGGCCTTGTAGGTGTATTCCCAAACCTGCTCCAGAAGCATCTCTCTAGAGAAAACTTCATTGGGGTGAGATGCCAAAGTTAGAAGAAGTTTGAATTCAAGCGGGGTCAGCGCTACCTTCTTGCCATTTTTTAGCACTTCGTGGCTCAAAGTGTCTAGCTCAACTGGGCCTAGCTTGATGATGGTGTGCTGAACCTGCTTGATTGGGCGAAGTCGAGCCTTGATTCTAGAAACCAAAACCTCAATCTTGTAAGGCTTAGTGACATAGTCATCGGCTCCTGCTTCAAGGCCGCGAATCATGTCAGTGTCATCAGTTCTAGCTGTAAGCATGATGATTGGAACTCCAGAGGTCTGTCTGATTTCGTGACAGATTTCAATCCCGTTCTTACCAGGCAACATTAGATCTAAGAGAACTAAGTCCGGCTTGTTCTTCTCAAAAACTGGAATAGCATCGGTTCCAGTAGCGGCCTGGCATACGTCAAACCCATTTGAACGTAAACCAATCTCAAGAGTTTCGCGTAGAGCGTCGTCGTCTTCAACGATAAGAATTTTAGACATCACAATGCACTTTCTAGTATCTGTAGTGATCCGGCTTGAATGGGCCTTGTGGCTCCACTCCAATGTATCTTCCCTGATCGCTTGAGAGTTGGGTCAATTCAACTCCAAGGGCTTCAAGGTGCAGACGAGCGACTTTCTCATCCAGGTGCTTAGGCAAAATATAGACGCCGATTGGGTATTCCGACCTCTTGGTGAATAGCTCGATCTGAGCCAGCACCTGATTGCTAAACGATGTACTCATAACAAAAGATGGATGACCGGTGGCATTGCCAAGGTTCATCAATCTTCCTTCTGAAAGAATAAGCACTGACTTCCCATTAGGCAATTCCCACTGGTGAACCTGAGGCTTAACTTCAATCTTCTTGATGCCAGGCATTCGAGCTATGCCATCCATGTCGATCTCATTATCAAAGTGACCGATGTTTGCGATAACAGCTAGATGCTTCATCTTCTCGATGTGCTCTGGTCTAATAATTCCTGCGTTACCGGTTCCAGTAATAAAGAAATCAACATCCTGAACAACTCGGTCAATGGTGGTTACCTGGTAGCCATCCATTGCTGCCTGCAAAGCACAGATAGGGTCAACCTCAGAGATAATTACTCGGCCACCCTGACCACGCATTGCTTCCGCAGCACCTTTGCCAACATCGCCGTAGCCTGCGATAAAAACAGTCTTACCACCGATGAGGATATCTGTTGCTCGGTTTAGACCATCAGGTAATGAATGACGAATTCCATACTTGTTATCAAACTTAGATTTAGTAACTGAGTCGTTAACGTTGATGCCAGGGAAAAGTAAATCGCCTCGTTTAAACATCTCGTATAGACGCTTTACCCCGGTGGTGGTCTCTTCGGTAACACCGTAGATGTCTTCTGCGATGCGAGTAAAACGATTGTTCGACAGCTTGAACTGTTCAGCAAGCAGATTAAGGATCACGCGATATTCTTCGTTATCCTCAACTCCTGCAGGAGGAACAGATCCCGCTAGTTCGAATTCACGACCTTTATGAACTAAGAGTGTTGCATCGCCACCATCGTCAAGAATCATGTTTGGGCCGATGTAGTCTGCACCTTCGGCCATGGCTTCTTCAGTCCAGTCAAAGATTCTTTCGGTGCACCACCAGTACTCTTCTAGGCTTTCACCCTTCCAAGCAAAAACAGGAACACCCTTAGGTGCTTGAACTGTTCCATGTGGACCAACAACAGCAGCCGCTGCGGCTTCATCTTGAGTTGAGAAAATGTTGCAAGATGCCCAACGAACTTTTGCGCCAAGTGAAACAAGAGTTTCAATCAAAATTGCAGTTTGAATGGTCATGTGCAGTGAACCAGCGATGCGTGCCCCACGAAGCGGTTGGATTGGACCGAACTCTTCACGAAGTGCCATAAGTCCTGGCATCTCGTTTTCGGCTAACTGGATCTGTTTCCGTCCATAGTCGGCAAGAGCTAGGTCTGCGACTTTGTAGTCGACACGGGTATCAGTGGAGTTCATTACAGGCTTCATTGACTCTATTATCGCCGTTTCCGGTTCGTTATAAAACTCAAGTTTTAGCCAAGAATGAGGGCTAGCACTTCATCCCTGATTTGAGCCATAGTTGTCTGCTCTTTAGCCTCAACGTTGAGTCTTAGCAACGGTTCAGTGTTAGAAGCACGGACATTGAACCACCACCAGGCACCTGAGGCATCCTGCCCTGAAATAGTGATTCCATCGAAGTATTCGATATTCCCTCTGCCTGCAAAGGCTGCCTCCACCCTTGCCTTGGCAGCTGGGACATCTTGAACTTTGGAGTTGATTTCACCGCTTAGGAAATAAGGATTGTATTGCTTAGCAATTGCGCTCAAGCTATCCGGCTGTGAACCGAACTCTGCCAAAACATGCATTGCCGCCAACATGCCATTATCAGCACCCCAGAAATCTCTGAAGTAGTAATGCGCTGAATGCTCACCACCGAAGATGGCATTGGTTTCAGCCATTCGGTCTTTAATCAAAGAGTGCCCGACTTTGGTACGTTCTGCTTTTGCGCCGTCTTCTTCAATAACCTCGGCTACTACTTTCGAAGTGATCAGGTTATAGAGAACCGTAATGTCCTTGTCTTCGCCTAAAGCCTTCACTCTGGCAATTTCTCTTCTAGCTACCATAGCTGCCACTGCACTTGGAGTTACCGGATCACCATTTTCATCAATAACGAAACAACGATCTGCATCTCCATCAAAAGCCAAACCTAGATCTGCCTTGTGAGCAACAACTGCTTTTTGCAGATCAACTAAGTTAGCTGGCTCTAGCGGGTTGGCTTCATGGTTTGGGAAAGTCCCATCCAATTCGAAATACATGTCAATGATCTCAATAGGAAGTGCAGGCAATCCAGCTGCAGTTGATAGCACTGCAGGAACCGTTAGCCCACCCATGCCATTTGCTGCATCAACAACAACTCTCATTGGTTTGACTTTGCTCAGATCAACCAGTTCTCTCAAATAACCTGCATATTCGGAAATCACATCACGTGATTCAAAACCACCTGGGGTCGCAACCTCTGCAATGCCATCGACCAAATAGACCTTTGCTCTGTCTCTAATTGCAGCGAGTCCGGTATCGAGACTGATACCTCGTGCCCCTGCTCTAGAGAACTTGATTCCGTTATAAGTTGCCGGGTTGTGACTTGCTGTAAACATCGCTGCCGGAAGACCAAGTATCCCTGAAGCGAAATACGACTCGTCAGTTGAGCAAAGACCAATAGAAATAACATGCGCTCCACGCTTCTGAGCACCTCGAGCAAAAGCTTCAGCAAAAAGTGGAGACGAGTCACGCATATCATGTCCAACAATCACTGATTGCCCCGCCGCTTCTAACTCATCAACAAAACCAGCAGCTAACGCTTCGACTACCTCTGCAGTTAGATCAACATTTACTAAGCCACGCACATCGTATGTCTTGACTATGGCATCCCAATTAACGCTCACAATTACCCTTCGATCAACTAGTCAAGAATACAATGGCACCATGTTAGATCGAGCCAGAGCCCAGCGTTCTAGAGACCGCCACGGGCGTGGCATCAGGCATTCACTATCCGGTTCACTTTATAAAACTGGTGCAGCTACTAATGACCAGTTCTCAAGCATCATTGCCAGTACCTGCGAATACCTTAGGGATACCTGGCCAAATGAGCTAGGAATGTTGAGCTGGAAAATCATGGATGCCCCAGTCCTTGGAGCCAACTCAACCAGAGTTCGACGTTGGAGTGCACGAGTTGAAACCATGACCATCGTGATTTACCGACTACCGATTCTTCGCCTGGATAATCTAACTGGACATCATCCGGTGGAAGACAGAGTTCGAATCGAACACTACGTTTTTGAGGCAGCAGCGGATTTAATTGGCAAGGAGCCTTGGGAACTTATCTTTGGTAATGATTCAGATAGTTAGTAAACGCTAACCTGAACTTTTCCACCAATATTCTTTTCATCTAATACTGGCAATACTGCAATTCTCCCTGTGACATCTACCAACAGGTTTGCATAGATGGGTTTATCGCTTGGTGTAATGACTACCGATTGCCCAGCTGGAGAAAGAATAACTATTTCAGCGCCAGCGGCAATATTTCTCTTAATAATTTGTGAACCAAATTGAACCGAAACTTTAGTCGACACGTCACTTGAATTAACTATGGATAACTTGCTGGTTCCAGCTGTTGGTATCGCAACCACTCTTGGGGTTATAAAAGACTCGGCAGGATTGATCCAAGAGAAATCAGTAAAGCGACCAGAACTTGCTTTACTTCTGACTAATCGAATACTGCTAAAAACAGAAACATCAGATTTCAAATAACCAACATAGTCTCCGTCAGCTAAGCCTTTGATTCTAAAATCAGAAACCTTACCGGCAGGAGCTGTAACAGATAAAACAGTTCCAAAAGTCTTTGCATCAGTTCCTAGGACTTGCAACACTATTTGTGCATCCTTATCCCCCGGCACAAATACCCTCAGTAACTGTTGAACATCAGAATACTTATCGTCTTCTTTACGCAATGCAGCGCTATCCGAAGAACCTCTAACCAGAATGCCAGGCAGCACTGCTCCAGTTGAGCTATCAATTGTTGGAGCAATGTAATCTGCACCCGATGCGCCTAATCCTCGGATAGCTTTCTGTTGAATCAGCGCAGTTATGGAACCACCGTGACTTAGCACGTGCACTGCTAAAGAATCAGCTCTAAATACAAATGCAGCCAGCGGCAACACTTCTGTTTTACCAGCAGCAACTGAGATGCCGGTTAGTCCAGCACTGTGTGAAATACCACTCTCTGTATAAATCTCAAGATCAACCGTCGCATCAACTTGGCTTGGGTTAGTTAGTACCAAGAGGGCTTCTCTGCCGACTGCAGCAGAACCACCAACGAACCAGAACTCACTGCGAGGACGAAGGCATGGGGCGCCAAGTAGTCCACGGATTTTCTTATTCTTGACCAATTGAACTTGATTAACTGTCAGCAATTCAGAGCCTTGGGCAACTTTGCCAGTTGAATCCAGAACTGTCAGTGAACCTGCTGTCTTTAGTCGTTCAGAGATGTCCTGACGATTACTGTAACCGATGACCTTTGTGCCCTTGGGTTTTAGCAGTGTGGTTCCCGAAGTGCCGGCGTATGACTCCGAGAGCAGGCTTGTTCCAGTGCGCTTGAAACTTGAAACTGAAGTACCAGATTTTCCACCAGCGAGAACTGCTGGGCCAGCACAAGTGATAGTCAAATCTTTTGCGCTCACAGTGTGCTCAAAAGCTGTTATCTGCCTTGCTGAACCGAGAATCAAATTAGGGCTCATTAAAAGTGCCCCGGCGAGTACAACCACAACGAATAAAGTTCTAACTATTCTCCAAATCATTGCTCAACCTCATCAGGTTCTAGATCCGAGACGGCCAAGGACTCATTACGTTTACGTCCACGAGAAGTTGGCAATGCTAGCAATACAAACCCCAAAAGAACAACCAATTGAACAGTCTTAGTCACAGACCAAAGTGAGAGTTTCTCCTGCTTCTTACTGACAGCATCTTTGACTCTCCATAATTGACCGAACTCGGTAAGGCCAACTTGATCTAGTTGCGAAACACTGTTGAGTGCAACACCTAAATCACCATTTCCGGTGCGTTCTGGAACTAAAACAAAACCTACTTGGGCATCACTAAGCGCCTGGCTCGGATCTTTTCCGTTGGCTGAGACCAGATTTGCCACCAAGTTGGAAAGCGAGCTCTGCATGGTGGAATTCTTTGATGTTCCAGCATTAATTTCACTAAGCCGATAGGCAGTTGAAACTGTATCGAGTTTGATGCCATCAGGCCAGATTAGCTCTGCTCTGAACTTCAAGTCTTGGTCTCGACTAATTACCAAAAGCCTCAAGTCACTTCCGGAGTTTGCCTCTGCAGTGACAATGGCAGGAAGGTTTCTTGACTGACCAAAAGAAGCCGAACTTTGGTTCAACACTGAGCTCAGCGCCAATGGAATGCTCACCAAAATGAATACAACGGTGATTACAAATCTCCTGAAACCTGCTCTGGTAATTGATTCCAGCCAAAGCACCAGTGCAACTGAAATAGCCAGCGCTACCAAGGCAACTGCCGGTGCACTAGTGTCGTAAACCCATTCGGTTGGAAGTAAGAAGATAGAACCGACTCCACCAGCTGTGAAGCGAATACCTTGAATGAACCAAAGATTGACGATAGCAATCAGAGCGATCCCCCAAGCAAGCAAGACCCCTTTAGCTCTTGATAACAAGGCCAGAACACTTAAGCCAAGCACTCCAATTGCGCACCAGCCGAAAATTGAATCTGATCCAAGGAAAGCGCCAAGAATGCTTTCTTGACTGCTCGGTAGTGAAATTGTCGGATCTGCAAAAATGCCAACCAAGCTTTGGTTGCCGAATAATTGATAAAGCAAATAAGGAAGCATCAGAGCAGCAGCAGGCAGAGCAATCAATGAAAGTGCTGCAAGCCTCTTCCTAACCACAAGTGCAAAAATCACTCCGATAATTAGCAGAGCAATCAATACGCTCGGCGCAGAAACACACACCACGGCACACAACAAACCGCTGGCAGCTAACCATGACCATGATTGCTCTGCCGATCGAATAGAAGTTGTAATTCCTAATCTTGCTGAACGACCCAAACTGAAAATAAACCAAGGTAAAGCCATAGCGAAAACAACGGCAGGGAAATTGACTTGATTTTGAGAAAGTGTAAAGGCTGGCCAGAGTGCATAAACCAGAGCAAAGACTGCACGTAAAGAACCTCTTGCGGTTACCAGAGACAGCAATCGCCAGGCACCAAAGAAAGCAATTGCTTTAGCGCTTAGCAAGACAAAACTAAGCGCTAGGTTTGGTGACCAGAATGTGATCGAACCTATTATCAATAAAAGCCAATTGAACGGATCGCTTGGAGCGGCCAAACCCATCCCGATGTTTTGAAAACTAGCGCCGGTATTAGAAAACAGTTGTAACCAATTGCTGCTAAGTGGAAGTGCATAGCCTCCAGAGATGCTCTCCCCCAATGGGAGATAGGCGTACGAGAGAGCAACAAGAGCTAGCATCCACCAAAGCCCGCCACTGGCGGCGAAGCCTGATTGGTTTAGCCTGAGCGTGCTATCAACAGCAAAGTTTTCGAGCTTGAGTTTCTGCTCTGCCACCTCAAAGGCAATTCTTGATTTTGCTTTCACCTGATCACGGGTGGCAAGCAGAGCTTTCAAAGACTTGAGTGAGATGCCGTGGCGATCGCGCAATCTCGCTCTAACGGTAAAGAAAGCCCAGAGGTTCGCTTTTAGTGTGAAGAGTATTCGGTCAGGTCGTTTCACAAGTAATAACCAAAAGACCTGAATTAGTGAATAGGCAGGAAGGGTTAGCCAGTAAAGAAAGGCCAGCGTTAGCGGGCTATGAGAAAGCCTCAGATGATTGGTTGCCTTGGCCATGGCGTATTTGACTGAACCACCAAGCCATTTCTTATTGCGCAACCCATTCAAAGACAGTTGTGCATGGCGGACTCTTGAAGTTGGAACAACTACCACTCGGCTACCCAGCTGGTGAGCTCTGATACCAAGATCAATGTCTGCTGCAAATTCAGGTGCATCAAGCGAGAAGCCGCCGAGGTCAGCCCAACTGGAAGCTCTAATCAACATCGCATTACTGGTAACAGCCAAGACATCAGTCATCGAGTCGTACTGTTTTTGGTCCAGTTCATTTGTCACTAACGAGAATGGTTTTAGTGACCTGGTCACAGTCAGACCTTGCTGCAGGATAATCTTTGGATTTTCAAAAGAAACCTGCTTAGGCGAAGCAATCGCAACTAGTGGTGAAAGTTCTAATGACCTAACTAGTTCTGCGAGTGCGTGAACTTCAGGAATTGTGTCATCGTGCAAAACCCAGATTGCAATATCATTCAGTGAATCAAATCCGCTGAGCACCTGTTTTATACCGGTTGCAACTAGCTCTGCGAAATCTGCTTTTTCTTCAACTTTGAGGACGGCATTTCGCGGTGAAGCTTTTTGAAAACTTGTAAGGATTTCGGAAATATCTTCTTGAACTGAACTGTCAACTATGAGAGATCGTTCAATACGAAAACTTTGTTTATCCAGAGCATCAATTACGCTCTGCAGATATTGGGGTTGATCGTTGGAGACAACGACAGCCACCACACGCAAACTCATGCCGTGGCCTTCCTTGAACTAAGCGCGCTTCTTGAGCTTGCGGCGTTCGCGTTCGCTTAATCCGCCCCAGATTCCAAAGCGCTCATCATTTTGAAGAGCGTAGTCAAGACACTGCTGACGGACATCGCAACCAGAACAGATTCTTTTGGCGTCTCTGGTAGAACCGCCCTTTTCTGGAAAGAAAGCTTCTGGGTCAGTCTGTGAACATAGAGCGTCACGCTGCCAGGCCAAAGGATTGGTATCTGCGCTTGTGTCGCCACCCAAAAACATTCTTATAATTGGGTCAACATGCCAGTCATCGGCAACGAAGCCATCGTCATTGTTCAGGGACATCAGTTCCTCTCAAGAGTTCCAGCGCTTCGCTGGGTTTCACCATTGTAATTACAACGTTGTAAGTATTGTGGTGTCAAGTTGAGAATAGGTCAAATCGAGAGGTGTTATAAACCCTTAACATTTGGTCTGTAACGCCTCAACCGCCCCGTTCGAAGGGGTTTGGAAGGTAGCGTTAAGGGTATGAAAATCTTGGTGACCGGTGGAGCCGGCTATATCGGTTCACATGTAGTTAGAGGCCTTGTTTCCGCTGGGCATCAGCCAATTGTTCTCGATGACCTAAGCCATGGAAACTCAGCCAGGATTGAAAATACTCCCCTTTTGGAGCTAGATCTCGCATCTGCCGAAGCAAAAGACCGCTTAGTAGCAGCCTTCAAAGAGAATGCAATTGAAGGGGTAATTCACCTAGCTGCACGTAAATCAGTGGGCGAATCTGTTAGCAAACCTGAGTATTACTACCAACAAAACATCAATTCGGTAAACAATCTTCTTTTTGCGATGAAGGAAACTGGTGTACTCAACCTGGTCTTCTCCTCTAGTGCGGCAACTTATGGAAGTCCGGATGTTCCCTCAGTTGATGAGGATTACAACTGCAAGCCAATCAACCCATACGGTGAGACAAAACTTATTGGTGAGTGGATGATCGCTGATTCGGTTAGAGCATGGGGACTTAAAGCCGTCAGCCTTCGTTACTTCAATGTTGCTGGTGCAGGTTTTAAAGACCTTGCTGACACTGCTGTTGCCAATCTAATTCCGATTGCTTTCACTGCAATTCATGAAGGGAAAGCAATCCAGGTTTTTGGAACTGACTGGCCAACACAAGATGGCAGTTGCGTTCGTGATTACATTCACGTATCTGATTTAGCCGATGCGCACATCTCTGCTCTAGAGCACCTAACCAAAAGTACTTCAGGACACACTGTCTTAAATGTTGGCTCTGGTAAGGGTTCGAGTGTCCTTGAAGTAATTCAAGCTATCCGCGATGTCACAAAACTTGATTTTGTAGTTGAGCATGTCCCAGCACGAGAAGGAGATCCAGCAACACTTTGTGCTGATGTCTCAAAAATTGAGCGAGTACTCGGCTGGAAAGCGAAACATAGTTTGCAAGAAATAGTGGCGAGCCACTGGGATGCTATTTCGCAGTAATTGCGATGAAGGCTTCGCCGTTACCGGCAAGGCTAAAGACTCTTGCATCATCTGAAAGATAAGCGGCTTCACCCTTATCGATGACTTCCCGTTCTCCCAGTGAATTGCTAACCGCAATAGCCCCTGATGTGCAGAGAATAACTGCGTCCCCTGGCAAGTTGATATCAACAAGGAGATTGTTTGAGCCAACTTCTGCACGATAAAAATTGAACTCTGTGGTTGGAATATCAAACTGCTCCAAACCAACAGCTAGCTTCTTCATTCGGGTAGGGGCTGGATTGGTTGCTTCAAAAACTAGAACCTTGCCTAACTCTGCTTTGTCAATGTGTTTAGGGGTTAGACCACCGCGCAAAACATTGTCGCTGGCAATCATTACTTCAACGCCAAGACCTGAAAGATATGCATGCGGCATGCCCGCAGGAACGAAGATGGATTGACCTTTACTTAGGCTGACATGATTCAGCAAGAGTGCGCTTATGATTCCGCGATCTAAGCCATGGTGTGTAGTTAGGTGAGAAATAAGATCTACTAGTGACGGAAATTGCTCAGCGGCATCAACCAGTTCGGAAATAAATTGCTCATCACATTCACTAGAACTCAAGGTATCGAGAAACACCTTTTGTATTCCATCAGGTTCGCCAAGTTGAGCTATCCAACCTGACATCACTGCGGTTAGTTTCTCAGAGCGGCTTACTTCAAGAATCTCTGCAAATTTCTCACTTATAAGTCTCGGGTCAGCAAAACCAACCAGTGCATCAAAACTTTCGCTCAAGGCCACGATTAGCTCAGGCTTTGGTTTGTCGTCTTTGTAATTTCTGCTTGCTGCGCTTATTGGCAGACCGGCGGCGTTCTCTCTGGCAAAGCCTTCGATAGCTTGCTCAGGGTTTGGGTGAGCTTGAATAGATAGTGGTTTCTCAGCTGCCAATATCTTCAGCAAGAAGGGCAATCTTGCCTCTTTGCCTCTGGCTAGAAGTAAGTCATGCAATGAAGTTTCTAAGCCAACCACTGGAGTCGGAGAACCGTCATGGGTGCCGAACCAAATCTCAGCCATCGGCTGACCTGTCGCAGGAATACCAAAGTAATCACTGATCAGCGAAGTCGAACCCCACGCATAATCAAGGGGTTGGTTGGTAAGTTTTACAAGCACTCCACTAGCCTAACTAAGGGGAAATGCTGATGAGCATCAACCACCCTAAACTTGAAGCAAAAGGTCGGTTGAGAGTAAATGTCGAAAACTAGCAAAGCAGCAAATGGGATTGCAGACCCGCGTGTGCCTTGGCAAGTCCATGGGATTGCCTACGCAACTCTCGGTCTAATTGTTTTAGGTGACGCCCTTTTTGCCCAAGAATATTTGTTACTCACTCTGCCCTGGCTCCTTTGGTACGGACTTGGAGCAATTGGTTTAGCAGGTGCCATTTACTATCTCGCAAAAGCACAGTGGCGAAGAGTTTTGAATCAGGTCCCTATAGAGCTGACTCTAATTATTGCGCTGATGATCGGTTCTTCTTTCTGGTCGTCATACCCTAGCCAGACCATTACAAGCTTTCTACTTGAGATTTCTCTAGTTGTCGTTGCCATATTCTTTGTGGCACTTTTTTCTTGGCGACAAATCCTAAATATCTTTGCCAACACAATTAGAGCCATAATTTTCGGTGCTTTATCAGTTGAACTAATCTCGACACTATTTAAACTGCTTCCAGCAGCTGGACCTGAAAACAATATGCTGCATTTCCTGCAGAGCCTAGGTCAGATCTCAGATGGTCGACAAATTGATGACATGTTGCTGCGCAATAACTTCATGGCTGCTTGGGCACTCTTTGGAGTAATAACTTTCCTGATTGAGTTCTTCATAAGCAGCAGGCATAAAGCACTGACTTTCATTAGCCTAGGGTTGAGCATTCTGACCATCACCTTGTCTAAATCAGCGGGAATCATTTTTGCATCGGTTGCTGTGATTCTGGCAGCAATCGTCTTGCTAGTTGCAGAAGGCAAAGACCGCGACACTAGGCACCGTTACTATCGCATCGCTTGGGTGGCCGCGGGTAGTGCAGGCTTCCTTGTGCTCATCTTTAGAAGGGCTGTGTTCGAGTTCCTAGGCAAGAGCCCTGACATGACCCATCGAAGCGACATTTGGAGAAAGGTCTTTGCTCTGATTTCAGATCGCCCACTCGAGGGCTGGGGTTTCTCTGGAATCTGGGTGCCAGGCGTTAAGCCTTACTCAGGACTGGTTGTAATAAACGGCATTGAATATTTCCAAGCACACAACAGCTACCTAGATATCTGGTTACAGCTTGGACTTGTTGGGTTAGTACTGTTCCTTATTCTTTTCACCAGAACATTTGTTAAAGCTTGGCGCCTGGGAGTGCACCACAGCAATGCTCTTTACCTCTGGCCGATCTTGATCTTGGTAGCTCAACTGGTTCGTGGCATAACTGAATCAAGATTGCTAATTCAATCGGCTATGTTGATGTTACTTATCTTTACTATTAAGTCTTACGACCCAGAAACAATGCTGGAAGAGAACTCGAAAGAACCTAAATTAGAAACTTTGCGGAAGCGTCCAATCACAAAACTAAAAAAGCGCTAGGGCAGCTTTATAACTTGGCCGATTGAGATTCGGTTGGCGTTTGTAATCGAGTTTAACTTCATGAGAATCTGCACTGTTGTTTTGAACTTGAGTGCTATCGAACTTAGTGAATCTCCAGCTGCAATTGTGTATGACTTTGGCTGTGGCTCCGGAACAGCAGGCTTGCTTGCAACTACTACTTCAGGGCCAAGCGGAAGATTGTCCAAGAAGCCCTGAGATACCCAAGTAATAGCTGGATCAGTTAGGTTATCTGCTTTGTAATCAGCAAGATTCTTGAATGGGAGCTTCTTACCTTTAGAGACTTTGTATGCCTTGTATTTAGTTTTCTTGGTCAAAGCGTCTTTAGTCTTAATGCCCACGTAGTGACCAAATGACCTTCCGGAAATGTCTGTATCTAGCAACGCACATGTCTCAGGGCTCAAGCTAGTGGCTTTACCCGGGTAGTCTTTGGCGAGATTGGTATCAACTAAATACAGCTTGGTATCAGCGACGACGTATAGCGAACCCCTACATCTAATTTTGAATGAACCAAGTTCTTCGGTATCACCGTAACCAACTAACTGAAGAGGGGTAAGAGTTCTAGGGGTTGGCAGGTTCAATTGCATCGAGGTTGAACCGATAGTTACCATTCGACTACTGCCATCAATGATGCCAACCTGCGAAGTCTTTTTGTTCTTCACGACTACACCTTTAGGAACAATCATGACGCTCTTGGGAATAAGCTCTAGTCCACTCGGTGCGATAGTCAAAACCTCAGTTTCCCCCATGCCAGCTCCAAGTGCTGCCCGATCCTCACTGTTGTATGTGGCCCTCAAGATCCCATCTTTTAGTAAGTAGATTGTGGTTTTACCACTGGCCTTGAGGTAATCAAATCCTTCAATGAATTTGTCCAGAGTCGGAATTTGAGCTACCAAAGCATTTGTCACGGGGGTCGCTTGATTCACCCAATCTGCCGTGTCACTTACTGTTATCCAGCCATCATTGGTTAGGAACAATCGCTGTGAATTTTCATTGATAACAAAAGATGAAATTGGTGACACGGTGGCAATGTTACTTAGACCCAAGGAACTAAGAGTTCCAGTTGAAGGCGTAAACCATTTAGTGAAATCGATGTCGGTTTTCGTTGCTGTCTGAATGTCAAAGTACTTTCCATCAACAATCACACCTTGTCGTTGCAGATCTCTGTTTACAAATAAACTGCCATTCTTTGCAATCGGTGACCCCCAAGGAAGGTAACTGTATGAGGTGATACTTAAGGGTGAGGCAGCTTTATAAGTAATGCTCTTGTCGGCAAGTGAGGCATCGTCTAATACCTCATGTTTAACTCCAGCTGAAATGTAATAGCGAGTGCCATCCGAATTTACGATCATGGAAGATATGCCCATGGTTGCAGCGGTAAAGCGCACAGTTGTTAGAGTGTTTAGTTTGTCATCGGTAGTGGCAACTGCTTTATCGCAACTAAAGCCCATTGATGGTGCTCTTGCGCAATCCAATGGGAATTTAGTTGTTGCATTTACTAGGAAGTAGGAAGCAGTTGCGGGTGCTACTGGAATGCTCTTCAGAACGCCAGTTATATCTGGCCTGAATGCTCCAGTTGGTAATGCATCAAGTTGAACCTGGGTTAGTTGAACAGCCGCAGCACAGTCCAAGCCCATGTTTGTCGCTTGATCACAACTTGAAATCAAATACTTCTTTCCAGCACTGACAAAGAAATATGTGCTGACGTTGTTTACCGGAGCAGTCTTTATGATTCTTGTCATCGGGATACCAGTTTTGAAAGAATCCAAATATTCAGTAGAGATTTCTCCGAGCGGACCAAGGGGTGCTAGGTCAGTTACCAAATCAGGATCTGTAATCGGATACTTGATGTCGTTTGAAATGAAGTATGGGTCACTGGTAGAGCTCTTCAGTAAGAAGCCACCTCCGATCGGTGAACCAAACCAATCCCAGTAGAAGCGCCAGAAATTCCTATTTCCATAGGAAGAACACTTGTCACCTGAACCTCGTAGATTGCTCAGAGCAGCGCTGTTAGGAGTGAATGGTGTGTAGTAGTAAAGGTTTGCTGTGGCCTGGCTTTTGAGAGTGAAAGATTTCTTTCCACAATTCCGAGAAGCGTCTGGATGATAAGAAATTGAGATGACTCTTCCTGGGCGCAGATAAGTGAATGATCCGTTTGGATCTCCGTACCACTGAAATTGTCCAGCCGCTTTATAAAGCTGATTGAATAACCCAGTCCAAACTTTTCCGCAGATACCGGGATCGCTGTCAGGACATCCATAACCCATTGCAGCCTTATACATATAAGGCGAAGGAATAGTTGCCTGCACTAGCCCTTGTTCTTTTTGCAGAGTGACAAGAAGGACCCTCGGGTTTATCCCACAGGCGTGGGCGATGTCATAAATAATCTGTGCGCCGGAGACATTTGTCTTTGCTGGCATCGCTGCACACTTACCTGGGTCAGCAGCTTTCTCTGGAGTATCTGCTTTGTAGTTTCTAAGACAAGGCATACCGCTTGGACCTGATTTACAAACCGGGACTTGGGACTCCAAGAATCGCTGGATCTCCTCAACGGTCATTGTTCCAAAATCAAAGAAGACACTGTCACTGATAATGAGCCCGGGATCAAACTTAGATCCATCTAAAGCAGCTGCAGGTGTTATAGCGGTCAGGCTAAGCGAGGTTAGCAACAGTGCAACTGTTGCAACCCAAAACTTAGTTAGCCGCTTCCAAACCACTTAGAGAGTTACCGAGCTTGGAGCGGAGACTCCGTAGTATTTCTTTGACTCGTAGGTGACAGTAATGCTTCCCTGTCCTGCTGGTAATCCACCAAGGTTTATCTCCAATGGATGGCACTGGGTGTTAGCCGCGTTTGATTCAGCCGGCTGTGAAACTTTCACAGTCTTTGAACCACTAGTGAATGTGGCTGTGCAAGTTCCACCATCTTCACTGAAGTTTGAGATTTGAGCGATCACCTGGATCACACCGTTCGCAGAATCAACATATGCATCGACAATCTCAACAGTTGCATCTGCCTTATCTGTTGGGGTTGGGGTAGCCGTTTGAGTATCTGTTGGATCAGGAGTAGGCGTGTCTGTCTTTGTCTTGGAAGGGCTAGGACTATCTGTTGGTTTACCCCAGTTTGGGTATAAAACCGAGCAGCCACTTAGAACTGCAACCAAAAGTGCGGCTGTGATTAGTAATGGTAACTTTTTCATGTTTTTAGACTAACTTTCAGAGCCCAATAAATGGCTCTGCGAAACTGGGAGAAGCCTATTTATACTTTCTCAATTTCACGGCGATCAAGTGCCTCATTAGGAAAAAGTCGGGGTTATCTGCCTGAATTAATGGATAGGACAACTGCAAGCTTCTAATTCCCTTAGATTTTGCTTTCAGAGCCAAATCTATAAGTTCCCCTATAGAACCATTCGGAATATCAGTTCTAATCAGTTTTGCACTTGCGCCTGCAATTGCTCCAAAACGTAAAACAAGAGTTGGTAAATCAATTTTCTTCAGCACAATTGTCTCGACTTCGCGCTGACGCTTCATGCGGTCATAGTCGTTGGTATTGTGTCGGGATCTGGCATACCAAAGTGCAGTCCTGCCATCCATGTGCTGCTTACCCTTCTCAATCCAACTCATGGCATCAGGGCAAACGGACTCATGTGAGTTATTGGCTGGGTAACAATCCTTTTGTCCACCAACCGGCAGAGCTTTCTTCACGTTCACGTCTATGCCACCTAGCGCATCCACAAGACCAGTGAAGGATCTCATGTTGATAAGGACATAGGCGTCGATTTTCAATCCAGTGACCCACTGCACTGCAGACTTTGTTGCCTCAATTCCAGAAGTAGAACCGTGCTTATGTGCATCCGGATAAAGGTAAGAGTAGTTATCAATAGTTGATTTATAGACAGCGTTCAACATGCAATCACCACCACAATCGTGATTGAACCCAGAAGGAAATACCTTGCGAATTGGAGTTCCCTTGGTGAACTGGATGTGAGTTAAGTTTCTAGGAAGTGCGATGTTGACTGTTTCCCCAGTAGTTGCAGAAATACTCATCACAGCAATACTGTCTGGGCGCAATCCAAAACGATCAGATCCAGAGTCTCCACCTAAGAGCAGAATGTTGTATCTGCCTTTGTGTTGTTGCAAAGAGCCAGACTCAGTGAAGATATTGGATAGAAAATTACTCGCCGTAATAGTTGTTGAACCAATAGTCCCAATCATTAGTGAGCTAAAGAGTGAAGTGATTACCAGTGCAACCAGAATTACAAGTCTTGAACTACCAACAGTATTGAGCCTCATAAGACGCAAAGAATCTAGCGAAAGGACAACTAAAAGAAAGGCATAGCCAAGGAAAAGAAAGCCTAAAGGAATTGCTATGAAAGGTGTGGTGAAGATGCTAAATAATGCAATTTTGTATACCAAGGCCAATAGCAAACTAAGAACCAAAAACCCCCAGAAGCCAAATGTGAAGAATAAACCTAGTCTTCCAAGCTTTCTGCTTCCGGCAACTACTTGAGCGGAACCTGGCACAAACAAGTTCAGAAAGATAATCCACCAAGCACGCTTTGACATTTCTTTTGAACTTGCTCGATCAACATCGCGGAATGGCGTGTTGATCTCGCCATCAGGGTTGCGACGGCTCATAGCTGAGATTTTAGATTCTGATTCTTGATCTCAACCTGGGCGGCTAGCGAAGTGCTAAAAGCGTCAAGAGCTGCTGCAACTTTTTCATCATTAGCACCGATGATTCTGGCAGCCAGAATACCGGCGTTACGTGCACCATCAATAGAGACAGTTGCCACAGGAATTCCTGCCGGCATCTGGACGATTGATAACAGAGAATCCATCCCATCGAGATTTTTTAGCCTGACAGGGACACCGATGACTGGGAGTCTGGAAACTGATGCAACCATGCCTGGCAAGTGTGCCGCTCCCCCGGCTCCAGCGATAATCACCTTGATGCCCCTAGCCGCTGCAGCTTTGCCCCACTCAATCATTCGATCAGGAGTTCGGTGCGCAGAAAGGACTTCAACCTCATACTCAATGCCGAATTCCTTGAGCGCTTGGGCGGCATCACTCATGATTGCCCAGTCGCTATCTGAGCCCATAATCACTCCAACAATGGGTGCAGTCATGGTTTCTCCTAGATTCTTGATTACTTCTGCAAGTCTAGATTTACCCACCGCTAAATCAGGTTAGGCAAGCAGGGCGTTATAGGTTGCCAACGCTTGGTCCCTAGCGTCCTGCAAGGAATCGCTAGACAGTGCCGTGATGTGACCCATCTTGCGACCAGCTCGATATTCCTTACCGTATAGGTGAATGTGTGAAGTATTTTCAAGTACCCAAGCATTCTCAAAGTGCTCGGCAAAAGTATTTGCAGTTTCAGGGCCCAATAGATTCAGCATCACCGCAAAAGCACTGGTGCCCTCAGTTGAACCAAGTGGTAGATCCAGGACTGCCCTTAAGTGCTGTTCAAACTGGCTAGTGACAGAACCTTCTATGGTGAAGTGTCCTGAATTATGTGGGCGCATCGCTAATTCATTGACTAAGAGTTTTCCATCTGCAGTTTCAAAGAGCTCTACTGCCAAGACACCTGTTACACCAAAACCAGTGGCTATCACCTCAGCAATCTTTGCTGCCGCTTCAGAATCTGCGTTGGCCGCTGGCGAATGGACTTCGGCACAAACGCCAGCTCGTTGAATCGTTTGAACTACGTGCCAGGCAAGCCACTGCCCACTCGAATTTCTCGCAGATAGTTGAGCCAACTCACGAACAAAGTTAACCTTCTCTTCGATGAGCAAGGGTTTGCCAGCATTCAACCAATCAGTTGCCTCACCTGCTGATCTGATTATTCGAACACCTTTACCGTCATAACCACCGGTTGCGGTCTTTAGAACCGCCTCACCCTCGTGCTCTTTGATAAAGGAATCAATCTCAGCCGCAGAACTAACTTCTGCCCAATCAGGAATTGGCACGTTCAATTCAGCTAAGCGCTTTCGCATTGCTAACTTATTTTGAGCAAAGAGCAAAGCTTTTGGCGACGGCTGGACATTTACACCATCAGCAATAAGTGCTTCGAGTATTTCAAGTGGAACGTGCTCGTGATCAAAAGTGATCACGTCAACAGTGTTGGCAAATTCTTTTACTGTCTGGAGATCAGAGTAGTCACCGACAGTTGCCGCCAATTTTGCAGGAGATTGCTCGGCTTCAGCTAGGACCTTGATTTCAAAGCCAAGTTCGATGGCCGGCACAATCATCATTCGAGCCAGCTGACCGCCACCGATAATCCCTACAGTTCTAAGCACAATATATTCTTTCAGTTCGCTCTTGCTTTTGCCCTTGACGCTAGGTGCGCCTCAATAACTCGAATGAGTTTTTTGGAATTGCCAACATTCTTCAAAACTAGATCCTGACCAAATTCTCGATGCAGATGAATATCTCCCGAGACGGCAAGAAACGCTTTACTTATAGAAACTCCGTTTATCTCATTCCAGCTTGCCTGGTCTGCTTCTTTTCCAGTTAGGCCAGCATGGATGACAATTCGGTTCGATGAAATGACATAGCGATTAGTGAAGTATCGAACTGATGGCAAGAGCCAAAATATTAATCCCAGGGTCAGTGCCACAGCTAAAACCGTTTGATGCTGCCAAGACAAAGTAGATCTGGAATCCAGAAAGAAGAACAGTCCTGAAATGACACCTAAAAGCAAAACCGGAATCACCAGAGCAGACCCGTGCTTACGTAAAGAAGCGAGTTCTTTTTCGCTAAAGGTGTTTTCTGCTGAGCTCACTTGCCTATTGTCGCAAGTGTTTAATGTCTCCAGCCGCAACGGCACGAATTTCCAACGGATCACTCAGAGCTACGAGGAGTCGGCCATCGTTATCCAGACCTGCCGCTTTGCCAGTGAACTCTGATCCATCCGGCAACTGAACCAAGACTTGAGAACCGATTGTTGAGGATGCCTCCAAGATCTCAGCTCTAAGGCCACTCAACTCGGCATCTCCTGATTCATCACAAAACTGCTCATACAACCGTTTAAAAGAAGCTAAATATCGAACCAAAATATCATCAAGGTCGAAGGCAACAACATCGTGGAGTGCTAACGAGGTCGCAGTTGGTATTGGCAGTGCTAGCTTGCTCTGCTTTAGATTTAGTCCTGCTCCAATAACCACGCCATCGCCAGTCGAAATGACCTCGGCAAGGATTCCGGAAATCTTCTCGCCATTTACTAGGACATCATTTGGCCATTTCAAGCTAACGTCCGCTTCATAGATAAGAGACTGAACACAATTAGTCATGGCCAACCCTGCCATGAGTGGCAACCAGCCAAATCTTGAGATTTCGAATGCTTTTGGTCGAAGAAGTATCGAAACGGCTAGAGCATCGCCGGGGTTAGCTACCCAAGATCGATCTAACCTACCCCTACCTGCAGTTTGGTTATCGGTGATAAGTACGCTGAAATCGGGCCATTCTTCAGGGGTTTGGGCTGCTCGAGCCAACAATTCGGTGTTTGTTGAGCCTATTTCAGGCAAATACAGGACTTTTGATGAAAATTCAGAGCTTGCGGATAATTCCATAACCCTAAGGTTAGACCCTCCTACCGACACCTCTTGGATAGAGTTGCTCTAAGCCAGAGAAATCAAACTAATTGGAGCTCCGCTTTGACCGATAAGAAACAACCCGACCTCTCAACGACTGCCGGAAGAATTGAAGATCTAAGAAACCGCTACCACGAGGCTGTGTATGCCAGTGGTGAAGCAGCTATCGCTAAACAACACGCTAAAGGTAAGAAGACTGCTCGTGAACGCATCGAGTTACTTCTTGACCCAGGTTCATTTGTTGAGATGGATGAATTTGTTAGACATCGTTCAACAGCTTTTGGCATGGACAAGAACCGTCCTTACGGTGACTCAGTCGTCACTGGTATCGGAACTATTGGTGGTCGTCAGGTTGCTCTCTTCTCTCAAGACTTCACTATTTTTGGTGGGTCACTTGGTGAAGCTGCGGGAAACAAGATCATCAAGATTATGGACCTTGCAATCGCTACCGGTGTTCCGCTTATTGGAATTCTTGATTCAGGTGGTGCACGTATTCAAGAAGGTGTTATCGCACTTGGTAAGTATGGTGAAATCTTCAAACGTCACACCATGGCCTCGGGAGTTATCCCTCAGTTGTCTATCATCTTGGGCCCTGCAGCTGGTGGCGCAGTCTATGGCCCAGCGCTTACCGATTTTGTAATCATGGTTGATAAGACTTCTAACATGTTTGTTACAGGCCCTGATGTCATCAAGACCGTTACCGGTGAAGTTGTTGAGATGGAAGCCCTCGGTGGAGCCCTTGCTCACAACCAAACCTCTGGCGTTGCCCACTACCTGGCTAGCGATGAAGAAGATGCCCTGGACTATGCAAGAAACCTTCTTAGCTATCTTCCTGAAAACAATCTCAGTGAAACAATCACCTATGAAACAACCGGCTCATTAGAAATCACTGAGGCTGACCGTGAGTTAAACACAATAATTCCTGATTCACCTAACCAGCCATACAGCATGATCAAGGTAATCGAATCGATTGTTGACGATAACCAGTTCTTAGAGGTGCAACCTCTGTTCGCCCCAAACATTGTGATTGGTTTTGCTCGCATCGCTGGGTCTTCGGTAGCAATTATCGCCAACCAACCAAGTGCACTCGCAGGAACACTTAACATCGATGCTGCTGAAAAAGCAGCACGCTTTGTTCGATTTGCAGATGCCTTCTCAATTCCAGTTCTAACATTGGTCGACGTCCCTGGTTACTTGCCAGGAGCAGACCAAGAGTGGGCTGGTGTTATTCGTCGCGGAGCGAAACTGATTTATGCCTACGCAGAAGCTACTGTTCCGCTGGTAACCGTTATTACTCGTAAGGCCTACGGAGGCGCATACATCGTTATGGGCTCTAAGCAGCTGGGCGCAGACATCAACCTTGCTTGGCCAACTGCAGAGATTGCAGTTATGGGTGGCGAAGGTGCAGTAAACATCTTGTTCAAGGACAAGATCAAAGCTGCTGAAGAAGCCGGTGAAGACATCAAGAAGGTCAGGGCACAGTTAGCCGCTGAATACACCTATAGCGTTGCTAGCCCTTATCTTGCTGCTGAGCGAGGCGAGTTAGATGGCATCATCGAGCCAGCTGCTACTCGAGTCTCTGTAATCAAAGCGCTAGCCGCATTGAAGACCAAGCGTGCGGCAACACCACCTAAAAAGCATGGAAACATTCCACTGTAATGAGTGCTGAAGAGAACATTGCCCAGACCATAAAGGTCGTTGCTGGAAGCCCGACGGCAGCCGAATTAGCTGCTGTTATAGCCATTCTTGAAGCAAGGCATGCTGAGGTTACATCGGCTAAAAAACAGGTTAAGAAGCCCGCTTCCTCTTGGAACCGCAATGTGGGAAACCTTAGAAGCGACCTATCCCCTGGCTTTGGCCAGTGGCAGGCACAATTCCGACCAGGGATGGACTAAAACAGGACTAGATTTATCTTCAGGTTTCAACAATCTGAAAGGACCTGAAATGACCCGTGAACCATCAGATCTAGATCTTTTAGCCGAAGACTGGGTAAAGAAGTTAGTTGAACTAAGCCCTGAATTTGCAACATACGCAGGTTTCAAAGTTGGCGAAGACAAACTAGAAGACACAAGCCCAGAAGCTGGTGCAGAATACAACAAGCTTCAAAATGAAATGCTTGCCAAGGTTGAAGCAACCGCAGTTAGAGATGACATCGATAAAGTCACCAAACTGGCAATGACTTCGACTCTAAAACTAAGTAATGAAATTTATGAATCTGGACTCTGGCACAGAGACCTAAACCCAATCGCATCTCCTGCTCAAGGCATCAGAGATATCTTTGACCTCTCTCCAACAGCAACAGTGGAGAACTGGGAAAACCTATCAAAGCGTATGCAAGCTGTCGAGACTGCAGTCGATGGATACATCGAGACTCTTCGCGTTGGTATCAAGCACAATGACACTCCTGCTATTCGTCAGATCAAACTGGCTATCACTCAGGCTGAACAACTTCTGACTCCTGATGGATTCTTCAGAAAGTTTGCTGCTAATGCAGAAGCTACTGAAGGTGCAATTCCTGAATCTCTTAAGGCTGAACTTCTAGCGTCTGCAGAAGCTGCTACCGAAGGATATGCCAAGCTAACTAATTTCTTTAAAGAAGAGCTACTTCCTGCTGGAAATAAGGAAGATGCAATCGGCCGTGAAAGATATGCCCTGCTAAGCGCACAGTATCTTGGCAAGCGAGTAGATCTTGATGAGACCTACGAGTGGGGTAAAGAAGAACTTGCCCGAGTTGTTGCCGAACAGAATGCTGTTGCAAATGAAATCAAGCCAGGGGCTACCGTTCAGGAAGCTATCGAATTCCTCGATAATGACCCAAAGCGTAAGCTCCACGGCACTGAAGAACTGCAACGCTGGATGCAAAAGCTCTCAGATGCAGCAATTGAAAAGCTAAGTGGTACTCACTTCGACATCGCAGAGCCACTCAGAAAACTTGAGTGCATGATTGCTCCAACTCAGCACGGTGGTATCTACTACACCAGCCCAACTGATGACTTCTCAAGACCGGGAAGAATGTGGTGGTCAGTTCCAGTTGGTGTTACCGAATTCGACACTTGGCGTGAAACCACAACTGTTTATCACGAAGGTGTGCCAGGGCACCACCTTCAGATTGCTCAGAAGGTATACAACAAGGCAGATCTAAACTCATGGCGCAGACTAGCTTCTTGGTCTTCAGGTCATGGTGAGGGTTGGGCACTTTACGCTGAGCGTTTGATGCAAGAACTTGGCTTCTTGGATGATCCAGGCGATCGTCTAGGAATGCTTGACGGCCAGCGCATGCGTGCAGCTCGTGTGGTTCTAGATATCGGCGTTCACCTAGGTAAGCCAAGACTTGATGGCACCGGTAAGTGGGACTTCGAATACGCACTTGATTTCATGAGCAAGAACGTAAACATGAGCGAGCAGTTCATCAACTTTGAGGTGCACCGTTACTTCGGTTGGCCAGGACAGGCTCCTTCATACAAGATTGGTCAAAGAATCTGGGAGCAGATCAGAGACGAATACAAAAAGCGTCAAGGTGCGAATTTCAACATCAAGGAATTCCACATGAAGGCTCTGAACCTAGGAAGTATCGGATTAGATACACTGGAGACAGCTTTGCTGGGATAAGTGAAGGTCGTGCGGTGGCTCCTCTGAAAAGGGGAGCCATCTCCCATTTAAGCCTGTCCCCCAAAGTGGGGACTAATACTCACCTTAAATATTCGGCAGATTAGAACCGTCGGAGTTTAGTTTTATTCCGTCAAGTGAATCTCTGATTATCAAGGGGATTCGAGATTCACTCCAGGGGACGGGCCAGGAGTTGGTAAAAGCCAACTCCCAGGCCCGTTGGGGGTTAAGCGCTAAGTCGCAGAGAAACTAGTGGTTGTGCCTGTCCTGGCAAAGTTGCCACCACAGTCAAAGCAAAACTTTCTCCCCGTGGGCTTCTGATAGTTACCCGTCCTTGAGTAACGCTTTGCAGTGCAAATACAGCTTGATTCAACAGGTTCTCTTTTACCTCTGGCGCTAGGTAATCTGTTCCACCCTCATCAAGCACAGCAACATCAACACCCAGGCTCCTGAGTCTCTGAATTTCAAGTTTCAATTCCGGCGTAAGTAAATTCCTACCTCTAATTTCATCACGCAAACTAAGCTCAAGGAATTTTGCTTCTCGTTTTTGTTCTTCAGGTAAGGAAGTTTTTGATTGAGCGATCTCGGTTAGCATCGGGATGGCTAAACCTAAGACTGCCTGCAACCTGGTTGCACGTTCGCCTCTGGTCGCGGTTGTTGCTGCGATTTGCGCCCTAGAGGTTTGTTCTTGTAATCGATAACCATCAACTTCTGAGTTTGCCTTTTGTATTCCAGCGGAGACACCTAAGCCAGCTAGGACTAGAACCACCGCACCGACTAGCCCACTGGTCAATGCCGCAATTGGGCCATAGTGAATCAGAATTTGAAATGCCAAAGCTATCGTTCCGATAATTGCAAGCAATCTTTGTTGGCGAACTGCAGTGACAGTCAGAATAACTGCTGTACCCATAACAACCCAGCCACCAACACTTTGATCGTTGATGTTATCTCTCTGTGCAATTACGACAGCAGGCATGATGATTGCTGCGAATAGGTTGTATAGACCTTGGGCTAAGGGAAGTTTTAGCCCCTTGTATAAAAGAAATGAAGAAGCTGCTGCAATTAGATAAACAACTAGTGCAAAGAGTTCAAATTTTCGCTCTAGTGGATTTGGCAGCAGCATCGACTGAACGGGTAAATAGATTGCATAAATAAATGGAATGAAGGACGCTACCCATCTGCGAATAGAGATCATCCTTGACTCCATTCGAGAATTACTGTGGTTCCTTTTCTAGGAGCTGAAACAATGTGTGCTTTACCAGCAACTCCTTCCATTCGCTCATGGATGGAGAGTTTGATGCCAAGACGACCTCTAGGTAACCGGTTTGGTCTAAAGCCCATACCGTCATCCTTAATGACAATCTTCAGATGTCCCTGTGATGATTTCAGGTGCACCTCTCGCTTAGCTTTGGAACCGGCATGAACAACAGAGTTCTGGACAGCTTGAATTGTCGCCTCAGTAAGTGCCGATGCGACTTCCCCACTAACCTCAATAGAGCTAAGGCAGGTCTTCTTGTATTGGATTTCTGGGTCAAGTCTTTGAACTGCGGCGATAACAGAGTCAAAAAGTGATGAGCAGAAGACGCTTGCAGATTCTTCATAACTTGCATCTGCGTTTTGGAGACGGTGGATAGCTAAAGTGGCAAGTTCAGCAGCAGCTTTTGTCTCTTCTTCGGACTTAGCGCTTCCTGCGCTGATAAGAGCGGTAAGGACGCTGTCATGAACAAGCGCATCAAGCCTGGATCGTTCCTTTGATTGCGCTTCAACTTGAGCTTCAAGGATTGCAGCTTCAATTCTGAGACTGTTTGCTATGTCGCTTTGTTTAGCCGCGTGACGAAGCATCAACGCAATAATTGCAACAGAGCCATTGGTCAGAATTGTGTATTCACCATCAAGAATCAAAGTGACTAGTTCGTGTGAGCCACCAATTGGGGTGGAAAAAATATATTGGCAAAGGACATTCACGACGACGTAGTAAGTGAT
>CANGIU010000013.1 GCA_947454255.1 Micrococcales bacterium | reverse complement strand
GGGCCGTGAATGTAGCGTCAACACGTAAATGTTCGCTGCAAAATATAGGTGCTAAATCTAACAGCACTGACTTCGCCCTAGCCGCTTAATAGCGCCTAGCCCGAGTCCGTTAGTCCAACATTAGATTTCATGTTGGGTCCTAGCGTCATTTAGAAATCTAGCTGTGTAGTTACGCCTTAGGGCTACATGGGACTTTAACTCAGGCTGGGCTGGTCGGTTTAGTCGCTTCATGCAAAGACCGCAGCCGAGAAAATCATTAGTGAAGCTACGCCCGTAGAAGAGTTCGTTTCGATGTCATGGACGGGGGTTCGATTCCCCCCATCTCCACAAGTGCCCTATTTGTAGGACACAATCCCCTAAATATAAGGGCTATCAGGCAACTGGTAGCCCTTATGTTGCTTAAAAGGTGTTGCTTAAAAATATGGCACTCCGCTACTCTTCAGTTAGGAGCAAAGGGGGAGCGATGGCAAAGAACCGCAACGGCGAAGGCTCGCTTTACAAGATGACCACCATTTCAGGGGTTAGGTGGCAAGCCACAACCACCGTTGGCAAGGACAATAAAGGCAAACTGATACGCATCACGGGCACGGGCAAAACCCAAGCCGAAGCAATTGCCCGCAGGCAAAAGAACCTTGTTCGTTATCTTCAAAAGCAAAATTCGATGCCTTCTGCCTACGAGGGCCACCGAGTTTCTGAAATCAACCTCACCGTTGCGAGGATGCTCCACAAGTGGCTCGGGCAGTTAAATCGTGAGGTTATCAACGACACAGTTTTTCGTGGCTACCAGCACCGAGTGGAACTCCACCTGGCCCCGCCTCCATTCGGCGACATTCCCTTGAAGTCCCTAACACCTGCCCAAGTGAAGAAACACTTTCAAGAAACTCTCTTCAACAAGACCAAGACCAAAGGGAAGGGCAAAGGGGTAGAGCCTCTGCTTTCAATCTCGTCCAGGAGAAATATCTGGGTCGTTTTCAACATGGCTATGAAATGGGCTGTTGTTGAAGGTTTCATTGAAAAGGGCCCAGGTCTCGCCGAAGCCAAACCAGCGTTTTCTCGGACAGAACTCGCTCGCAAACAGGTTGAACAAATTGAGTTCGCAAAGACGAGATGGAAGCCGAGAGCGATCCTGGCAGAACTCGCTGGAAGGCGGGATGAAGCCCAATGGCTTCTTCAACTTATCCTTGCTTGTCGCCAATCCGAGAAGCTCGGGCTTGAATGGAAAAATTTCAATAACTTAATGAGGCCCGTTAAGGGCAAACCCCCGACTGTAATCATCAAGCAACAGTTGGCAAGAAATCAGGTATTTCATCAATGCGGAACGAGGGACCCTCTCACAGGCAAATTCCCCTGCGGTTTTGCCCAAGCCAACCGATGCCCTCAAAAATCGGGTAAAAGTGGTTATTACATTTACCCAAGTCCTAAGACTTATGGCGGTGTTCGTGAGCTGCCAATCCCCGCTGTTCTTGCTCAAGTGTTGCGAGAGCACAAAAAAGAGCAGGACAAGTGGAAAGAAAGTCCAGAATGGAACCCGCCAGAAGGACTTGAAGACCTTGTTTTTACCACTCAAACTGGGCAACCCATTCGCCACCAGCAAGACACCAAAGACTGGCGGAAACTCTGCCAAGAACTCAAACTGGGCGACTTGAGAGGACACACTGCCAGGCACTTCGCAGCAACAACGCTTGTTAGTTTCGGCTACCCAATTGAATTCATTTCGCAAATCATCGGGCACTCGTCCGAAGAAATCACACGCACTATTTACACAAAAGCCTCGCAAGACGCTTTGACAGGCGTTCTTCAAAACTATGAAGACTTTATGTTGAAGGATCGTCAGGCAGCGAAAGAGCGAAGGCAACGAAAGATTTACAACGAGGCTAAAAACCGAACTTTTTAAATACGAGCCGATAGAGAAATTGTGAAGGCAACAACGCCTTCGCATTTATCAAGGAGTTCGTTATGAGCAACTACGGTTATTACCTACCGCTACACCCAAACACCTTTGAAACATCTCGTTTCATCGGTATCGCACCAAAGAATGAAGGCATCGGCGAAAACATTTCGCAGAAGAAAGACAAAGACGGAACGCCTGTCTGGGTTGTGTCTTGCCTCGTAAAGGTTTCAGGTGGAAGCCAAGAAATGGAAACATTCACGCTTTCTGCCAGCACTGAAATCGCCAACAAAATCAAAGCCATTGAAGAACTGACACCTGTTCGCCTCGTCGGCTTATCTGGAGGAAAATGGTCAAAGGCCGTCACGGACAAAACCACTTGGTCATTCCAGATTTCAGGCTTGGAAATCCTTAAGGCACAGCAGTAAAAATGCGAGCAATTGAACTTCGCCAGAATTACATCGCTGGGATGGTTTGGAGCATTTGGGCTACCTACTGGACAAGCCTGGACCAACTCATTCCGCCACTTCATTTCTTGCGAATGGGCGGTGGCGAAGACTTCATCTTTGTAAGTGGGGCAACAGAAACCGCCCTTGATGGCTTTTTGGCATCTGTGAAGGCTTCGCCCGAACTGGCTTATGTGAAGCAAGGCGACTGGTGGCTTCCAACTTCCAATTGGTATGGCCACTGGACCGTTTTTCAAGTGTCAATTCGCCCTGCGTTAGATGGTGTTGAACGCTGGCGATCGTCGGGAAAACCAAACGGCGAACAATTGCCTGTTTCTGGCGTTGAAACATCAAACGACCATGAGAGACAGAACGCCATTCCCGCACTAATGCGAAGCGAAGCGAGCAAAAGTAAGCGAGGCTGGGGGAGATGGTGGAGCCGTAGCGAAGGCTCTGCGTAGCGAAGGCGACATCATCGGCAGGAAGCCAAGCGACGATTTTACTCGTTGCGGTTAATCCCTTAGTGGGGGTTTCAGGGCTTCCTGCCGATAGGTGTTTGTATGAGCAAACACAAGAAAAAGAAAAGCGTTTCGGGGCTTGTTATATCCGACAAAACAGACCGCACCGACAGTTATGAATATCAGCTGCCAACCCAAGAGGCATTGGAGCAATCAGGGAAAGAATTTCCCGCTTTCAATGAGCCAGACAAAACCAAGCCAGACCGCCACTATGTTTCGTTAAGTCCAGGAATGGTCAAAGTGTCCAAGCAATCAAAGTTGCCTGGACCTAAGCCAACTAACTACCAAGCCAGAAAACCAATCACTGAATGGTCAAGCAAATCAAGGTCAAACATGGTTTCGGTGCTGTGCTCCCTTGACTACCGACCCATGTTTGAAAGTGGAAACATCCCTGCTTTGGTCACTCTCACTTACCCAAAAAACTTCCAAACGCTCTGCCCCGATGCAGCCACAGGTCGCCGACATTTGAAACTCCTTAAACAACGCTATGAACGAAAGTTTGGCAAGTTGATGGCCATTTACAAGTGGGAATTTCAGAGAAGCGGAAGCCCGCATATTCATTTGTTTCTCGTGCCTCCCATTGGTCAAAACTTTAAGGAATGGCTCTCACAAACTTGGGCGGAAATTGTTAATGAAACCGACCCAGTTGAATTTGAAAAGCACCTACGAGCTGGAACCGCTGTTGATGTCGCAAAAGGCTCTCGCTCATCCGACCCAAAACGAATTGTTGTCTATTTCTTGAAGCATTCAAGCCCTACCGAGAACGGACACAAGGAGTATCAAAACCAGCCGCCAGAGTTCTGGAAGGCGGCGGGATCTGTTGGCCGTTTCTGGGGTCGCTGGGGGCTTGATGCGGCAATAACGACTGTGGAGGTTTCGGAAGACCAAGCCATCTTTATCGCAAGGGTTTTGAGGCGTTGGGCGAAGGCAAACAACAAACCCCGAAAGGTCAATGTCTGGCGAACAAATCAAAAGACTGGCGTTCTCAAAAAACGAAGCGTTAATCGGAGAGTTAAACGGATGCCAAGAATTCAGGGTTTTTGTTCCGTCAATGATGGCTCTGCTATGGGTTATCAACTGGCTCGTGCGTTGAAAGTAAAGTTGTCGGAGGCAGGGCCCATAATTGAAACATCACCGAACCTGTAATGGTTTGGGCCAAATTTGACCAACCACTTCTCAACAAGAAGCGGATTTGGAACACCAAAGAATTGAGCGAGGAACATTGTCCAACCTTGTATTACATCACGGAGACAACTTCAAATTTGTTGAAGGGTTAAGCGTTGATTTCGTCTTGACAGACCCGCCTTTCAATATCTCCAAAAAGACCAACTTCGCCTCTTACGAGAAGAACACAATTCACTCCTACCAATTTGACAGCGAAAGTGGCGAGGATTGGGACAGTTATTCTCACGAGGAGTTCTTGGGAAAACTTGACGAGTGGTCTTCGGAGTGGTCTCGGGTCCTACGCAAGGGTGGCAGTTTCGCAATTTTCTGTGCGGATGCCTACATCTCGCATTTAATGGAAGCCCTCAAAAAGAATGGTCTCTCGCCTCGTCGTTTAATCACCTGGCGTAAAAATAACGCCGTGCCTGTAAATCGCCAATACATGCCAATGAGTGCCAACGAATACATCATTGTCGGAGTAAAAGAAGGCAAGAAAGTGACTTTCAACGCCGATGTTCCCATTGTGGAGCAAACGCTGGAAAACAAAATCATTGAAGCAACAATCGTTGCGGACAAAGTCAGCACCATCATCTACTCCAAGGTTAAAGATGCAGTTTTGAACCTTCAAGAGGGAGACCTGTTCGGTGCGGATCATGTTGAGATGATTTCGCAAGTGGTTGAGAACATCTTGGAAGCCAGTAAAAAAGAAGCCGTCAAGAAGACCGAAGCGATTTATAAGTTGGATGACGAAGGAAAGAAATACCTTCAAGCCTGCGTGCCGAACTATGTCCAGAACCCGCTTAAGGTTGGCAACAGACTTCATCCGACTGAAAAACCCGTCCCTCTTCTCCAATTTTTGGTGGCACTTTACTCAAATGCAGGGGACACAATCCTTGACGGCTTTGGCGGGTCAGGCTCTTCTGGCGAGGCAGCTCTTTCGTTGGGCCGTAATGCCGTAATCGTTGAGCGAGAAGCAGACTTTTACGCCAAACTCAAGAAACGCTTGGAACCACAAGCCACCGAAGTCGCTTCTATTTAGAGCAGACCCGCTTGAATAAGTCCGTTGAGGTTGAAGCGGAACTTAAAGCAGTTTCGGTTGGCATGGACTTGAAACTCGCCAATTGATACGTTGCCATATTTCACAGTGCAACTTTCATTCCAGTCGGCAACAGTCTTAGTGAAAGTAATTCTTGACCTTTGCCAGGCAGGGCTTTGTGCTTTCTTAAACACTTTGACCTTTGGCCTTGCGGAAAGGTTGTTGTTTTTGTCCAGGACCTCAAAGACCCAAACCGTGAAATCGCAATCAAACATGTTTTTCCAATACTCACCAAGCAAAGCAACAATCTCCGCTTGGGCTACTTGCTTGAACACTTGGGCCGACTGTCCGTAAGTTAGGGCTTTTATGTTGGTCCCTGCTGGCACCAAGTGCGGCAAGCGAGCCCAAAATGTTGAGGCGGTTGGCTGTCCGATGTTCTGCGGTGCAACTTTACCTGCTTCTCGCATATTGGACTTCACCGACAGGGTCGCATTTCCTTCAAGAAGAAAATCCACTGGGTTTTGGTCTCCTGCGATGTGTTTAATCGGCTTTGGGAACAGGCTAATCGCTTGGCTAAGTGCTGGTTGGATGTGGCTAATCAGCTCTGTTCGCCCTCTGGTGCGATACGCTGCGTCGATCTTCACACCTGTTAGGTCAGCGAGAGCAATCTCTGCTGATATGCCGACTTGTTCTGTTCCGTAGTGAGATAGCAACTTTTCCCCCGTTTTTATTGGCATTTAGCCTTTGTTAGGGGAACATAACTCAATTTTGAACAAAGGTCCAGTTAGGGCGGCCTAAGTAAGAAGAATGGACCCTATCAAGCCGAAAAATGGTTGCTTAAAAAATGCCCCACCGTTGCTTAAAAGTTAAATTGAGGCTTTTTAAAATGGGAAAATGGCAGGCTTATCGTGGCCATGGAGGCGTTTGCTTCAATTCCCCCCATCTCCACCAATGTATTAACCTGTGTCCCTCTGGATACAGGTTTTTGCACTTAAGTACCAATAGGCTCGAACTAATGTTCCAAGAAAGGTAAAGATCATGGCTTCAAATAAAACTGAAAAACTTGCCAATAAGACAAGTGAAAAAGGTTTAACTAGATACAACTTCATTGCAGGCGTATTGCACCTACTTTCAGCAATCTCACTATTTTCAATCCTTGCTCAGGTAAAGGTTCAGGGTTACTTCCCTGTAACAGCTGACTGGATGCAGGGCCCTCCAGGGTTCAAGGTTGGCGAAAAAGTTGGCCCTCTTACAATCGAAGCGCCTCAGCACGTTGTGCTTTTCACCATCAACCTAGGTGGAGCAATTATTGCCTTCCTATTGCTTTCAGCTATCTTCCACTTCGCAATCATTTCTCCTTTCTTCAAGAAGAGATACTTCGAAGGGCTTGCTAACACACATAACTATTTCCGTTGGACTGAATATGCTTTGTCATCTTCAATCATGATTACCTCGATCATGCTGCTAAACGGTTTCACTGATTTTGCAGGACTAATTGCAGTCTTTGCAGTGAACGCAAGCATGATCCTTTTCGGTGCACTTCAGGAGAAGTATGAGAAGCCAGGTAACGGTAAGGCTCTTCCATACATCATGGGTTGTATGACCGGTATTGTTCCTTGGATCATTATTGGCATCTCTGCATTCCGGCCTGGCTACACCGGAGCAAATGAGATCCCAGGATTCGTTATCGGAATCATTGTGACAATCTTTATTGCATTCAATACTTTTGCTATCAACCAGGCACTTCAGTATCGTCAGGTTGGCAAGTGGAAGGACTACCTATTCGGTGAGCGTGTATACATCACGCTTAGCTTCGTAGCGAAGTCACTTCTTGCTTGGCAGGTATTCTCAGGAGCTATCATTCCTGCACTTGCAAACAACTAAGTAAAGATTGGGAATTGGCGGTCACTATTGTGGCCGCCATTTTCCTTTAAATGAATGGTCACGGAGATTCTTCCGGCATGAATTAGTTGAAATAAATCTTTTGGAGGGTAAATTATAGGTATAGATCAAAGGGGGGCACCATGTCTAAAGCAAAACAACTTTTTACTTATTCCGCTATCTTCTTAGCGCTAATTTTAACTTTCGCACTCCAGCCGAAGCCGACTGAAGCGAAACAATCACCTCAACAAAAGGTTGATGCATATAACGCAATTCAGTCCATGCTCTCCGATATAGATGATCTTAACCTCAGTGAATACGTTGGGGTTAAGGTCGATGAGGAAGAAGTTTCAGTGGATCTCTGGATTAGCTCTGAGCCCAGTAAAGAGCTCTGGAATTACCTTCAACAATTCGATGTCAGAGGAAAAGGCATGCCATTTGTCAGGCTGCATCGTGCACCTTATACATTGGCTCGGTTGACTGAAGCGACTAACAAAGTTTCAGCGATTTATGAAAAGTATTGGGCTAAAGGAGGAGTAGTTCTTTCAAGCGCAGGTCCAAGGCAGGATGGGGAGGGCCTAGACCTGACCATAGATGTCTCAAGCGCAACACCTGACATTCAATGGATTTCGAATCTTGAGAACTACTTAGGTGTACCTGTATTTGTCAATCCAGTGAAAACCGACATAACGCTTCTTTGAACCTGAATCAACAGCGGCCTATTTAGCCAATAAGCTGAGCCACACGCTGGGGGGAGACTCCAAGCAATACGGCGATGTCTCGCATGGTTAAGCCTTCATCACGCATTCTTGAGACGACTGTTCTGATCTCAGCTGATGCTTCGTCTTGAAGTCTTTGGGCTTCCTGCATCTTTACTTTTGCAGTCTCTAGATCGCAGATGATGCCAGGTAGCTCTGCTTCAACTTTGACAACCACTTCACAAACTTCTTTATTGCCCTTCTGTTCTTCTAGGGTCTTGATGCGTTCAACGACCATGTCTTTGCATTGATCTAGGCGTCTTGCTGAAACAGTGAAACCTTCAGGTCCTGGGACTTCTGCAGTCCAACCCTCTTGGGTGCGCTCAGCATGAACCTTGATTTCCATGGTTACCTCCCGACACGCAGTAAAGGGGGACTTGACTTATTTAGTCAAGTGGTGCTTTACTAATAGAAGTCTAAACCTGACTCACTCTCAAAACAATGTTTTATCGAAAGGTTCAAATGAACATCTTTATCATCGTCGCGACTCTTGCAGTTGCTGGCTTCGCCTCTTACGCATTCGTCAAGGCTGGCCTCGACAAGCTCAAGACCTCAGATGCAGATCTACTTGCTCGTGGTTGGGGCTGGATCTCAAAGGCACCTAAGGGCACAACCAAGTTCATCGGTTTAGCAGAGTTGCTGGGTGGACTGGGTGTAATTCTTGCTCCGGTTGCCGTTACAGTTTTCAACTTTGACTGGGCACTACCACTTGGTATTGCCGCTGCTGCAGGGCTTGCAACAATTATGGTTCTAGCTAATTTGGTTCACATTGTTCGCAAGGAATTCAAATACACATATAAGAGTGGTTTGATGCTTCTTGCTGTAACAGTTATTGCAACTATTCTTTTGGCTTTCTACCCAACAGTCTAAAGTTCTCTTCCTACGCCAGCCCTGGTTGCTGCTCTTTTGAGAGTGGCGATCAGGGCTGTGCCAGTTAATAGAATCAGCACACTTGTGGTGATTGCTCTGCCAAGATCCCAAACTAGGCCACCCGTGAATAATTCATATTGAATGAACCTTGAAAGGTTTTCTGTGATTGGGTCTCCAGCGACATAACTCAACTGGGTTCCAGTCCCCGCTAAATATGGCCAGTTCCACATCGTCATCAAGCCACCGTAGATAAAACTTGCGAATACTGCATATCCGATTAGGAATACTTTCTGCAGCCACAATCTGTTCGATCTAGGTATCAGCCCTGCTCCAAGGCCTACCAATGCTGCTCCCATCATTTGGAATGGAAGCCAAGGTCCAATTCCTCCGGTCAGAAGGGCAGAGACGAGTATTGAACAGGCTCCGAGAATGAAACCAAAACCACTCCCAAAAACAAATGCTCCAAGAATAATTAAGAAGAATGCTGTTTCAATTCCAGCAGTTCCAGCGCCAAGCAATCTGATGACAGCGTTGAGAGCAATTAGAACCCCTAGAAGCGCAAGGTGTTTAGATGAGATGTCTCCGGTTGCAAACTCGATAAGGACAAGTATCAATACCAATGGCATCAGAACAATAAATACTGTCT
This sequence comes from Micrococcales bacterium, assembly GCA_947454255.1. Lineage (GTDB taxonomy): Bacteria > Actinomycetota > Actinomycetes > Actinomycetales > Microbacteriaceae > Rhodoluna. The sequence goes on along the minus strand of CANGIU010000013.1, from coordinate 28,794 downwards.
GAGCGAGCAGGGTTTCATTTTGCTCACCAGCTTTTATAAAAAGTGGCCATGTAAAGATCAGGATGCTGATTAGACCAGCGATCCCCACGCTAATACGTGAAATTAACTTATTCAATGGAGCACCTGCCCAATAGTAATAAGTCCTGCTTCATTGGTTACATCTGCAATTTGAGAAGCTAACTCTTGTCCACTACCTAGAACATCGAGCGGGCTAGCATCCTTAGCGATACTGCCATCTTTTAGAACTAGAACTCTGTCTGCAACCATGGCAACGAACTCGATGTCGTGAGTTGCTATCAGCACAGTTCGCTCTGCATTTCGAACTTGATCAAGTTGTTTGGCTAAGGCCCGTTTAGCGGCATAGTCCAAACCACGTGTTGGTTCATCAAGGATCAGCACCGGTGCATTCTTAACTAGTTGTAATGAAAGTACGAGGGAAAGTTGTTGTCCAGCGGAGAGATCGCGTGGGTGGATTGAAGTGTCAATTCTGCCTGCAAGTTTCTGGAATAGGTTAGCCGTCGTTCCAGCTGGCACTTTGGCAAAGGTATCTGATTCATGCAATTCATCGGCCAATGAGTTGAGGAAGAGTAGATCTGCTGCTCGCTGCGGGACCATGGTGGTTACTTCAAGGCGATCCTGAACACTCATGTTCTTAGGGTCACCAGTAGCTGTTTCAACAGTTCCTGAAGTTCTAGTGCCACTTCCCTGGATCGCCCAGCAGAGCGAGGTCTTTCCAGACCCGTTCTCTCCCATCAAGGCAGTGATCTGGTTGCCAAATAAACTCAAGCTTGTTTTCTTTACTGCGGAAAGTGAACCAAAGGTTACCTCCAGGTCAGTTACTTCTAAGACTCTTGGGCCAGGTTCATTGAAATGCTTCTCCACAAACGCTGCGGGAGCTTTTTTCCAAAGTGCTTGTGCTTGCTTTGCTGTCATTGCTAATGGCTTCCAGCCAAGCTGTTGACCGAGTTCAATAATTGGGGGAGCGAATCGAGCATCGTTGAATTGATCTGCAGGGTTTCCTTTAGTTACAGACCCATCACCGTGCACCACTATGACGGAATCAACTGATCCAACAACTCGAGAAATGCGATGTTCGGCTAGGAGAACGCTCACTCCTTCTTCTCGTGCAAGTTTCTGAAGCAGGTTTAGAACTTCTGTTGCACCTTGAAGATCTAGAGCGGATGTTGGTTCATCAAGCAGCAATACTTTTGCTCCAGAGATAAGTGCCGCTGCAATTGCAACTCGTTGTTGCTGACCTCCAGACAGAGTTGACAGTGGAGAATTAAGTAGCTCTTCAAGGCCAAGTAGTTTGCTTAGCCTTTGAACGTCCTTTGTTATCTGTTCTTTGCCTATCGCCAGCTGTTCTGCACTGTATACGATTTCGTCAAGAACTAGGTCTGCCACAAAAGCACCCTCTGGTTGTTGATTCACGTAGCCGACTAAATGTGAGAATTCATAGGGTTCTGCTCCTAATAGGTTTACGCCATCTATTAGAAGTTCTCCGGTTATGACACCGCCGGTGAAATTAGGCGCTAACCCATTCAGAGTTTTGAGGAATGTGGATTTTCCGCTTCCGGTTGGGCCACAGACCAACACAAACTCGCCAGGTGCAATTGTTAGATTCACCCGATTGAGTTGTGGCTCTTCTGATTTCTGCTTACCTTCGGCATTTAGATAACTAAAACTCAAATTCTTGATTTCGATCATTTGCTGAACACCCCGCTGAACGCGGCAAGTAACACTAGGGAAGCCAGGAGCACGAGAACTAGATCGGCGATGTGCCAACGCTGAACAATGTATTTGGTCCTAGTGGTCCTTGTTGAGGAAAGTTTGAATGTTACTCCAGCGAGGATGAGGCCAGCAAAAATAATTACTAAATCTACGAATTGCTGTGCGGATGAAAAGAGCAACATGGCGACGCCAACAGTTAGCAAAGTAAGGGTTAGAAAGGTGGAAGCTCTAGTTAGCCGCAATTGTAGTGAAGTTCTATTTCCCTTTCTTCCAAAACCTCTGGCTGACATGCTCGCTGCTAGCTGCATTGACTGCTCAATAGTGTCTTCTAGAACAGGGATTACTATTCCGGTTAGTGATTTGATTCCTTTGGAATGGCCGCGAAGCCCTCTGGCGCGTCTTACTAATTTCAAACTGGTAATAAGTTGCGGTGCAAGGTTTATTGCAATTGATACAGCAGTGGCAATCTCATACAAAGCACCTGGAGTGGCTCTAAGGAGTTTTCGTGGGTTCGCTAAAGAGTTAGCCATTCCGATTGAGAGAATGATTGCCGCCAGTCGAAATCCATCAACGAGCGCGGCCTGTATTGAAAGCACGGAGACAGCGCCAAGTAAATGAAGAGAGTTACCCAGTCCTAAGTCGATTGAGAATGAAGGAAGGTTCAGGAATACGTCTTGACTAGCATCAGCAAGATTAAATACCACTCTGAAGATCACTCTCAGGAGGACGACAATTCCACCAAGGAAAAAGTAGAACCTAATCGATCTAGACCAGGGTGCATCATCTCGGCATAGCCATACGGTGAGCATCGCTCCGACAGAAATAGCCATAAGCACCATTAGGTTTGAGCTAAGCGATGCGCTAAGGGCAAGGGCGAGACCGGCTAGCCACCAAGCACCCGGATGGGTTCTTGTTGTTGAAAATAAGTGTGATGTATTACTTGTTAGAGCAGACACGTGTTTGTGGTTTTGTCGTTGGTAGGGCTTCGATGCTCTCTTCTGGGTATCTGAACACCCAAGCCTCGGCACTTCCGCAGTCTGGCTTATGGGTAGAAGCTCCCCAAGTGCTGTATTGCCAAGAGTCTGAGTCAGGTCCTGCAACAAAGTAAGCCCAGCTACCCACCTTTGGGTTAGGAGTATCCAAACATGATTCAACATCCTCCGCTGGGAAGTCATTTATTCTGCAAACGAAACCAACAGGATATTTTTGAGTTCCAGTAACTGTCAAACCTGCCGCGCTAATTAGATCCCATGAATTTAGTGTGAAATTGCTGACACATTGATTGATCGGAGAACTGTTAGCTTTTGAGCCAAAATCAACAGTCATGCTCACACCATCTTTCAGACACACACCATCCGAGACTTTTACTGCAGATACTTTTTTATTGCTCGCTTCAGTGCCATCGGTGCGCAGAAATGAGTTATCTGCAAAGCCGATGGCAACTAAAGCGACCAACCCGATTAAGCTCAGGCGAACAAAGAGACGCATTTTTGTTAGTTGACTTTGTGCTTCAGCACGTCGATGAAGCTTAGCTTTGCCAGAGGCAGAAGTGATTGAGCTGAACTGAAAGGATCTCCCGCTGGCTCGGTCCAAGGTGCACTGACACCGCCATCTGTCGGACTCACTCTGGACTTCAACCAGTCATGTGCGGCTGTGACGTCAACATCCATAGCGATAAGTGCCATGATGGCATAAGCCGAACCACTCACGTCGGTATCTCCGTATGCGCTCCAGTGAGTGCCATCAGTTTCATTCGAAATCAGCCAGGTCTTTGCTTTACTGACGGCAAATTCCTTAGTGGCTTCAGCAGTACTATCACCTGTACCAAGACTTGCCTTCATAGCCATCAGCGCAAACGATGTTACGTCAGCTGCAGGAGAGCTCTTTGGGTCTCCTTGAACGAATTTATATCCACCGTCTGTTTCAGAAAGTGTTGACAATTTAAGTGCAACTTGATTTGCAAGTTCTTTCTTGTCTTCCGCCAGCAGAGCAAAAATTACCCAAGAGTAGACAAAGTTGTTACTACCTGGCAATACACCGGAATCTCCAACTCCTGCTACAACTTCAGTTGCAGCTTTTCTAACAGTTGCATCATCGGCAAAACCAAGTGAATGTGCAGTAAAGACATATGTTGCTTTCAATCCGATTGAGTCAAAGAGCTCTGTGTTGGATTTGGCCCACTCGATTGCTTTGGCTTGTTTGTTTTTGTCGTAACCAAGTGCACTAAGTTGTGCCATTGCTTCGAGAGTAATTCCTGATTCAGGCTTACCCGCTGTGAACATATCTAGGAATTCCCCACCATTGAATTTGTCCAAAACGTATTTACTTGTTTTGGGAATCGGGTCAGATCCATATGAACTGCCAGAACATGAAGCTAATAGCAGTGTGAGTGCTGTGAAAACGGGAACAATTAATGCGAATCGGCGCATTCCGGTATTAGTTGTTGACATCGCAACCCTTTCAGTAGGTGCGATCCTTGTGCGATGACGGGCAATTTCTTACCCGACTCCACCCGCAGACCTCGACGGTTTATATAGGAGTCATTGCTTTAGGCAGGCGATCCGACTCATCTCTTATAGGACCAAGAAACTCACGGTTGCGGGACAGTACTGGGTTTTCACCAGTTTCCCCTGCAAAAAGCAACTAATGCTCATTACGAGCGTTTCACCACATTAGCACCAAAAAGGGAGGAAAAACGCCTGATTGGCTTGTTTTCATTAGGTTTTGGGTGATTTCCCTATGTTTCAGAATTGTAAAGAAATGTAACGATTTTCACATATCCCCATATCAGTTATGGGTAGTTAGTTGTAGAGTTCTATCACCCAAGGAACTTGTGGGCCGTGAAGTCTATTCGCACCCATTGGAACCGAAACAAACAAGGAGAAACAATGAAGAAAAGTCTGGTCAAGGGCGTAGCCCTTGTTGCTGCTTCGGTTCTCGGAATCACTGGGCTTAGCCTAGCTCCGGCCAACGCAGCGACCCGCTCCGTGGTTGTTGTTCAGGAAACCAACACTTTGTCTGGTTTGAACACAGCTATTCCGGGAAAGAACCTAGTTACCAACGTTGACGTTCTATACCCAACAGGTGCTGGTTTCACTTACTGGAACAACAAAGCTCAGTTGGTTCGCAACACAGCTTTTGGTACTTTCAAGATCACAAAGAACGAAGCTCATGACTTCCGCGTGACCTACACAATCAAGAAGGGCCTTAAGTGGTCTGACGGTACTCTAATCACCGGTCAGGACCTACTTCTAAGCCACGCAATTTCAAGCTCAAAGTGGTCTGTTGCTGCTGGTATGGGTGACCCAAGCCCAGCTGATGGTTCAGACGCAACCAACAAGTTTGATTCAGCTGGTTACGGTGGCCCTTACGATGACCACACAATCGCAGACTCATACGACCTAAGCGATGACAACTACTCAGTAACGGTCAAATACGACAGCTTCCAGCCAGACTGGCAGATCTTCGGTCCTGGCCCAACTGACGTAGCTGCTCTAGTAGCACTTGCAAAGGGTAAGAAGACTCTTCAGACTGCACGTAACAACGCTGCATACAAGAACTTGTTTGAAGATGCTTACTACACCTCATACGACGCACTACCTGCGTGTGATGGCCCTTGTGCAGATGACGCTGACTACCAGGACGCTCTAGATGCTCGTACAGCAGCTCGTGCGCTTATGACTCAGGTCGCTAAAAAGTGGAGCACTGTTTGGAACATTACTTCTGTAACTTCAAACACAAACCCACTTCTGTTGATCTCTAACGGTGGCTTCATGATTGACACAATCAACTCAACTTCAGCAACTTTGAAGCGTAACCCATTGGCTTCTGTCAGCGGTGCTCCAAAGGTTACTGGAAACATTGACACCTTTGTATTCAAGTTCCCTGCATCTGGTTCTTCGTTCAACGACGTTGCAGCTGCTCAGGCTCTTGCTAACAAGGAAATCGATGCATACTCTGGTGCTGCTAACGCTGCTGTTTGGTCTACATTGAAGGCAAACACTGCTGCGACAACAATCCAGGCTTCATCTGCTACTTACGAGCACTTGGACATCCGTACAGGTACTGCTAACACTGGTGCAAACCCAGACTGTGCAGCTACTTACACCGGTCCATTCGCTGGTGAGTCACAGAGAGCTAAGGATCTACGTCACGCATTCTTGCTAGTAGTTCCTCGTCAGTTGATTGCTAACACCTACATTGGTAAGGTATTCGACCCGAACACAACCGCTAACTCAGCTGTTCTTCAGAGCAACCTTGTTCTGACCACTGAGGGATCATACACAAAGCAGGTTGCAGGTTTGAAGACTTATGTTGACGAGTTCAGCAAGTCACAAACAGACCGCAACGCATTGGCTCTAGCACTTGTAAGAAAGTACTACCCATCTGCTGGTGTTGGAACCAACAACATTGACGTTAGCTACCTACGCAGCAATGCTGCTCGCCGTGCTGACATCAACCTACAGATTAAGTTGGAAGCAGCCAAGGTTGGTTTCAACGTAACTAACGTAGGTAATGGCGGTTGGCCAAACTACCTAGACTGTAACGATTACGACGTAGCTGACTTCGCTTGGTCACGTTCTGCAATCTCACAGACTGGTAACAACGCTAACTACATCACACTTGGTGGAAACAACGGTTATGGCTGGTCAGATTCAGCTGTTGACTCTGCGTTCAACGTCTTCGAAGGTGCTTTGTCAGCTACTGAATTGGTAACTGCACAGGTCAACGCTGAGAAGTTGTTGTACAGCCACTACTGGTCACTACCGCTTTACCAGTGGCCTGGTGTTGCTTCATGGAATTCAGACCTAAAGGGTGTTCTTTACAACCCACTGAACCCAAACCTTGTCTGGAACTACTGGTCCTGGACATACTAAATCGCTTAGCTAATAGCTAAAGATTTAGAGAAGCTAAAAACTGAATCTTGGCGGCACCGGTAACGGTGTCGCCAAGATTCATTTAAAACACAGCTTTCAGCAAAATAAACCGCTGAATTTGTATAAACTTACCTAGGCACTGTTGCCATAAGTTGAAGGATTGGATGCCAATTGATCGCATACATTGGTCGAAGAATATCGATAGCAGTTTTGATTCTTTTTGGATCAACTTTCATTACCTACAACCTCGAGGCATACGCTGGTGACCCACTAGCACAGTACCGCCAGAGCACTGAGCAGAATAAAGCATTCCTTATCAAGGAGCTAACTCAGAGACTCCACCTTGATGTTCCGCCGCCAGCTAGATACTTCCTTTGGCTCAAAGGCATTCTTGGCATCTTCACTGGTCACGCAGATTTTGGCCAAACAATTACAAAACTTCCGGTCATGGACCAGGTTGCTGCAGCAATCCCCACCACCGTTCGACTTCTAACAGTCTCAACTATTCTTGCTATCGTTCTCGGCATTACCTTTGGAGTTCTGAGTGCTATACGTCAATACTCAAGACTTGACTACTCGTTGACATTCCTTTCATTCTTCCTCTTCTCACTCCCAATTTTCTGGGTAGCAGTTTTGTTGAAAGAATTCTTGGCTATCAGATTCAATAACTTCCTGGCTCACCCAGTCATAGATCTTTGGTGGTCGATAGGAACGGCAGCAGTGTTGGCAGTTATTCTTACTGGTTTCGTGAGTGGATCCCGAAAACGTGTTTTGATAACTTGGGGCCTTTCATTCGCAATCTTTGCTGCTCTTCTCAATGCAATTAGTGCAACAGCTTGGGTAAGAAACCCAAGCATTGGAATCATCCCTATTGGTTTGATGGGCGTCGGAATTGCCTATGGTGTTACTCATACTTTTGCAGGGTTAAGTAACCGCAAGGCTCTTGCAGCGGGCTTCACTTCTGTAGGTTTCGCGGTGGGTATGTATTATCCATTCCAGATGTTGGCGACTTTTAACACCAACTACGCAGTTGTGGCATCATTTGCACTTTTGATGATTGTAGTTAGCTACTTCATCGGTTACTTCTTCACAAAGGTTGACCGCGGGCCAGTTATTCAAACTGCAATGATCACAGCCTTCTTGACCTCATTCTTAACAATCGTTGACAAGTTTATGCAAACTTGGAAGCCTTACTACGAAAATGGTGCGGTAGATGGTCGTCCAATTCAAACTCAGGGCTCACTAAACATTCTTCTTAAGTCGAATGACTTCTGGATTAATAACCTTGACTTGCTGACTCACATTTTCCTGCCTACTGCAGCTCTTACCTTGATTTCATTCGCAGGTTACCTGAGATACTCTCGTGGCTCGCTTCTAGAAGTGCTTGGAATGGACTACATCAGAACTGCTCGTGCCAAGGGATTGCCGGAGCGTGAAGTTATTCTCAGACACGCCTTCCGCAACGCGATGATTCCTCTGACCACCCTTGTCGCTTATGACATTGCTGGCCTATTGGGTGGAGCAATTATTACCGAGTCCATTTTCGGTTGGAGAGGTATGGGTAGCTTGTTCAACGAAGCTATCCAAGGTCAAGACTTGAACCTTTTGATGGGAACTTTCTCCATCACAGCATTCTTGGCGGTTATGGCAACTTTGGCTGCTGACCTAATTTATTCGTCCCTTGATCCTAGAATCCGAATCAGAAAGTAGTTCTCGATGGCTATCAATCTAAGAAAGAAATCAAAGCCCCAAGCTATTGAGGCGGGCGAGACCGGCAGCGAAAACGCGGATGTTCAAGGCCTTAGCCAAGGACAAATTATTCGTCGCAGGTTCTTCCAGCACAAGCCTGCCGTTGCAGGTTTGATCTTCATGATTCTCTTCACAATTTTTGTGTATTCCGCATCGGGTATTCACCTAGGAACAGACAAGCAACCCTTCAACCTTCCTGGATGGTGGCCTGCAACTATTACTGATACTTATGACTTCTCAGGTTGTGGATCAGGTTGTCCATCAGCTGCTCACCCATTTGGTCAAGACACAATTGGACGTGATTACTTTGCACTTGTAACAAGAGGTGCAGAAATTTCACTTATGGTGATGGTTGTTATTGGAAGCCTTGGTGGATTGCTGGGAACCATTATGGGCTCTGTATCAGGATTCTTTGGAGGAATGATTGACGCTGTTCTAATGCGTTTCACTGACTTCATCATTACTATTCCGGCGATTCTTGTTGGTGCTGTTATCGGTTACAAAGCCGGAAACTTAGGTGTGCTTCCTCTGGCTTTATTCCTAGGTGTGTTCTCTTGGACTGGTTTGACTCGTCTTGTAAGAGGTGAATTCCTCTCCCTTCGTGAACGAGAATTTGTGGATGCTGCGAGAGTGGCTGGGGCTTCCAACCGAAGAATCATTTTCAAGCACATCCTGCCAAACTCTGTTGGTGTGATTATCGTTTCAGTTACCTTGTTGCTTTCGGGCTCGATTTTGACTGAAACTGGACTTTCATACCTTGGTTTTGGTGTGGTTTCACCGGATGTGTCACTTGGTTTGCTAATTGCTCAATACCAAGACAGCTTTAACTTCGCTCCATGGTTGTTCTGGTGGCCAGGTGTCATCATTATCTTGATTGCTTTGAGCATCAACTTTATTGGTGATGGTTTGCGCGATGCATTCGATCCTCGCCAGCGTAGACGCATCAAGAAGAAAGATTTCTTGATGAAGGCCAGCACCCGCGACGCGGTAAACAAGTAAAGAAAGCTAGAGAGTCTAACCGTGAAAGAAGTTGATAAGCAGTGTCAGTGCGCTGGCAATTGCGGCTGCGGTACTAAACCAGTGAAATCGTTTAGTGATCTCACTGCCGGCAGTTCCGTTTGCTGTGGCTTCGGTTCTTCTCTTGAGAGCAAGAATCAAGGCAACACCGCTGTCAGTTCTAGGGGAGTCGCTGGGAGCGATGACCTTGCGGTCGGACAATCCAGTTCCTCGGTAGTCACTGTTATGCATGCTTCTAGTCAAGAATCTGCCGGGTGCTGTGGCAGCCCAAGATCTGAAATCTCTTTGGTCGGTTTGAACGGTGAAACTGTATTGGGTTTTGAATTCGAGAGCTCGATCCCAGCCGATAACGAAGGTTTGGAATGGGTTATACAAGCCGATGCTTTCGTCGGTGTAGACAATTTTGGGTTTAACAACGAAAACCCAGAACAAAAAGTCGAAGGCAACGCTGTTTGTTGTGAACCAAAGAGTGTCGTTGACGTGGTTGGCGGAGATAAAGCCAATGGCAACAACGATTTCTGTTGCAACAATCAAACCAAGGTAAACCCAACTGCTAGTGGGTCTGTAGACGTATTTAGCGGACATGTTTCACAGACTACCCCAAGCAACTCAGAAGAGCTTGTAGCCCTAGTTTCACAGGAAGGCATTTAGTAAAAATGACAGTAAAAGAGCCGATTCTAAAAGTAGAGAACTTCAATGTGGAGTTTTGGGTTGATGGTGTCTGGTATCCAGCCGCAATTGACATGAACTTTGAAGTAGCAGCCGGTGAAGTGCTAGCCATTGTTGGTGAGTCTGGTTCAGGTAAGTCCACTACCGCTATGGGTCTAATGGGCTTGCTCGCTCCTAACGCAAGATCTTCTGGAAGCGTGACAGTAAAAGGTGTCGAGATGCTCAACCAGCCGGCTTCTGTCCTTCGTAAATTCAGAGGTAAGGAAGTTGCATACATTTTCCAGGAGCCAATGACCGCATTAAACCCGGTTTACACAATTGGTTTCCAAATCGTTGAAGTTCTTCGTAACCACTTCGAAATGGGTCCGCTTGCGGCTCGTGAGCGTTCAATCGAATTGCTGACATTGGTAGAACTTCCTAACCCAGTTCAGGCTTTTGACAAGTATCCTCACCAACTTTCTGGTGGACAACGCCAGCGTGCAATGATTGCGCAAGCATTGGCTTGTAACCCTGCTCTTTTGATCGCTGATGAGCCAACTACAGCGTTGGACGTAACAGTTCAGGCAGAAATTTTGGACTTGATGAGAAACCTAAAGGACAAGTTGAACTCAGCTGTTCTTTTGATTACTCACGACATGGGTGTAGTTGCAGACTTGAGCGACCGCATTTTGGTTATGAAAGATGGTTTAACTGTTGAGGAAGACACCTCTGATGTGATCTTCAACCGTCCTAAGCATCCATACACGAAGTCACTTCTAGCTTCGGTACCAAAGCTTGGTTCTGTAGCAGCTAGAACACTTGACCCAGTGGCTGCTAAGGCAACCCCAGTACTTGAAGTAACTGATTTAGTAATTGAGTATCCAAAGCGTGGCCGTATTCCTGCTTTCCGTGCTGTTGACGGAATCTCATTCTCAATTCAGCCAGGTGAAATCTTGGGTCTTGTTGGTGAGTCTGGTTCAGGTAAGACTACTGTTGGTCGTGCAGCGATTGGCTTGCTTCCAGTTCACGAAGGGTCAATCAAGATTCTTGGCAACGACATTGCAGGTGCCAAGATGCGTGATCTCAGAGAGATTCGCAAATACACCGGTATCGTCTTCCAAGATCCTGCTTCTTCACTAAACCCGAGATTGCCTATCGGTGAGAGCATCGGTGAGCCGTTGTTCCTTGCTAAAGAAGCAAAGGGAGAAGAACTTAATAGAAGAGTAGAAGATCTACTTGACTCAGTAGAGCTCCCTCGCTCATACCGCAACCGTTACCCTCATGAGTTATCTGGTGGTCAAAAGCAGCGTGTTGGTATTGCTCGTGCGCTTGCTCTTTCACCACAGCTTCTAATTGCGGATGAACCAACTTCTGCTCTTGACGTGTCAGTTCAGGCTCGCTTCCTGGAACTACTTCAGGAACTTCAAAACTCTCTGAAGTTTGCTTGTTTGTTCATCACTCACGACATTGGTGTGGTTGACATTCTGGCTCACCGTATCGCTGTTATGCAGTATGGAAAGCTAGTTGAGATTGGCCCTCGCGACCAGATCCTAAACAAACCTCAGGAGCTTTACACCAAGGCACTATTGGCTGCGGTACCTGTTCCAGACCCAGCGGAGCAGAAGAAGCGCCGTGAAGCTCGTGCTAAATTGCTGGCTTCAGTGGGTAAATAGCTCTAAATACAAGGATTAACTAGCCGAGGCATGCCTTTTATGGGTGCCTCGGTTAGACTTTAACCACTAGGGCTTTTATTAGCCCAAACAATCTAAGCGTTCGAGCGACTTTTCGTGCGTCGCTGAACTATGCCTAAAGGACCCTGTAATGGCCCAAGTAACAAGAGAAGATATCCGTAACGTAGCGATTGTGGCTCACGTAGACCACGGTAAGACCACCTTGGTGGACGCTATGCTCCGCCAGACCGGTTCATTCGGTGACCACGCCAACCTTGGCGAGCGCATCATGGACTCTGGAGACCTAGAGCGTGAAAAGGGTATTACTATCCTTGCGAAGAACACTGCCATCGCATACAAGGGTGCCAGTGCTGAGGGTAAAGAAATTACTATCAACGTTATTGACACCCCTGGCCACGCTGACTTCGGTGGTGAAGTTGAACGAGGACTGTCTATGGTCGATGGTGTTGTTCTTCTTGTTGATGCTTCTGAAGGCCCATTGCCGCAGACTCGCTTCGTCTTGCGTAAAGCGCTTGAGGCAAACCTCACAGTTATTCTTTTGGTCAACAAGACTGACCGCCCTGATGCTCGTATCGATGAAGTGGTTGAAGAGACCCACGATCTTCTTCTAGGTCTTGCCAGCGATATTCACGAAGATGTTCCGGATTTGGATATTGACTCAATTCTTGAGTTGCCGGTTATTTACGCATCTGGTCGTGCAGGACGTGCATCGCTAAACAAGCCTGCTGATGGCACTATGCCAGATTCAGAAGATCTAGAGCCGTTATTTGCTGCAATCTTGAAGCACATCCCAGCTCCAGTATTTGATGATCAAGCTCCACTTCAAGCTCACGTGACAAACCTTGACGCCTCACCATTTCTTGGTCGTCTAGCGTTGCTTCGTATCTTCAACGGAACTATCCGTAAGGGTCAGCAGGTTGCTTGGGTGCGTCAAGATGGCACAACTCAGAATGTGAAGATCACCGAACTACTTAGAACCAAAGCACTTGATCGCATTCCTACTGATTCTGCAACAGCAGGTGACATTGTTGCGGTTGCAGGTATTGAGAACATCACCATTGGTGAAACTCTTGCTGATCCAAATGACGTCAGACCACTACCGATGATCACTGTTGATGATCCTGCTATTTCGATGACCATTGGTATTAACACCTCTCCTATGGCAGGTCGAGTCAAGGGTGCAAAGGTAACTGCACGTTTGGTAAAGGATCGCTTAGACCGTGAACTTATCGGTAACGTGTCCATCAAAGTGCTACCTACTGAAAGACCAGATGCCTGGGAAGTTCAGGGTCGTGGAGAGCTTGCTCTTGCAATTCTTGTTGAGCAGATGCGTCGCGAAGGTTATGAGCTAACCGTTGGTAAGCCTCAAGTAGTTACAAAGAAAATTGACGGCAAGCTTCACGAGCCGGTTGAAGATCTAACTCTTGATGTTCCAGAAGAGTTCCTAGGAGCTATGACTCAACTGATGGCTGCTCGTAAGGGTCGCATGAAGAACATGGTTAATCACTCGACTGGGTGGGTTCGCATGGAATTCTTAGTGCCATCTAGAGGTCTAATTGGTTTTAGAACTGAGTTCCTAACCTCAACCAAGGGAACTGGTATCGCTAACGCAATTTCAGCAGGGTATGAGCCTTGGGCTGGAGAGATTGTTACCAGAGTGAATGGTTCTTTGGTTGCTGACCGTGCTGGAGTCGCAACACCATTTGCAATGATTGCACTTCAAGAGCGTGGATCATTCTTTGTTGAACCAACCAGTGAAGTTTATGCAGGAATGGTTGTTGGTGAAAACTCTAGAGCAGATGACATGGATGTGAACATCACTAAAGAGAAGAAGCTAACTAACATGCGTGCATCCTCTAGCGATGAATTCCAAGCCCTTACTCCACCGAAGAAGCTATCTTTGGAAGAATGTCTTGAATTTGCTAGAGAAGACGAGTGTGTGGAAGTTACGCCTGAGGCAACTCGTATTCGTAAGGTTGAACTTGACGCCAACATTCGTGCTCGTAACACTTCTGCAAAGAAGCGCGCCAACGAAAACGCGGGCTAGGTCTTTTTAGCCGGCTTTAGATATAGGAAGCTAACTGGGATTACGTAAGCAAACCAGATTAGTGTTTCTAATATGGTTGGAGCTGTCTTAAAACTTATTGTTCCGCGAAGTAATGTTTCTAACCAGCTGTCTTTAGTGATTACGCCAGATAGGTCGTAGCTGGTTTGGGTTAGGAACGGGAACCAGCCTAGTTCTTGCAGTTCACCAACTCCGTAAACAAAGATTCCAGCAGCAACAATAATCAAAAAAGCCCCGGTGTATTTGAAGAACTTGCTGAGGTTAATCTTGAGTGCCCCTCGGTATATCAAATAGCCCAATCCTGCGGCTAGGGCTAGCCCCAACACTGCTCCAAGGATTGGGTTAGTGTCGACTCCGGTAGCACGTGTTGCGCTCCAAATAAAGACCGATGTTTCAATGCCTTCGCGGATTACTGAGAAGAACGCAACGCCCATCAGCGAGATAGCTGAAGTGGCAACAGCCGAGTCTATTCTCTGGTGCAGTGAGTTCTTTAGCCCTCGACTCTGTCTGGCCATCCAAAAGATCATCCAGGTTACAAAACCGACGGCAATCATCGAGGCGATTCCAGAGATGATTTCATTTGTGCCAGCGGGGACTAGGGAGATAAATTCTGCAATGCCAATGCCAACAAGAACTGAGGTCAAAACAGCTGTGGCAACGCCCCAGAGGACCTGTTTAGCCCCTTTAGGGTTATTTGTCTTGATGAGATAAGCGACCAGAATGCCCACGATTAGCGCTGCTTCTAGGCCTTCGCGGAGGCCAATAAGGAAGTTAGCTAGCAAAATTACCTTTCGGGATGGTTATCAGACCATTCGAAGTTAGGGTTACCTAACTAAATCTATCTCAGGGTCCTGAAATGGTCAAGACTCACAAACTCTGAACTAAGGTTTTTCTTATGGCTAAACAATCTTTTGCGGCAAATCGCATCCTGTTGGTGCACGCACACCCAGACGATGAAAGCCTGCAAAGCGCTCATATCATGGCTGACGCTATTGCTAGAGGTGCTGAGGTTTACCTGCTCACCCTTACCAGAGGTGAACGCGGTAAAGCCAAGCTTGAAGAACTCAAATCTCTAGAAGCTAACAAAGCAGCCATGGGTGCTTTTAGATCTAACGAACTAAAGAATGCTCTGGCTACTTTGGGAGTAACAAAGTTCAAATTCGCGGGAACCAGAAGCTACCTAGACAGCGGAATGCGAATCGGAAACTTTGGTCAACCAACTACGCCACCAAATCTAGATTTACTTTCACTGTCAGCTGTTTCAACAGCAGTGGTATCTGATGACATCTATCAGGTCATGAGGGATTTCAAACCGAACGCGATTATTACCTATAACGCACAAGGCGGTTATGGTCATCCCGATCACAAGAAAGCGCACGATGCCACTGCGATGGCTCTTCGTCGTTATAGAAAAACAGTCAAAGGTAAGAAGCCGGTCTTCTACGTTATTGCCGAGCCAGGTGAAAGATTCACTTTTGCCATTGGTGGAGCAAAGACTGCTGACCTAAAGAAAGCCGCCTTACAGGCTCACGCTAGCCAGGTAACTATTCATAGGGACACTTATTCAGTTGCTGATGGCATTGAATTCAGATTTGATGATCCAGAAAAGATTAGAGCCGCTAGCCCTAACTTCCTCCCTTGGTTTAAGCCAGCAATCAGAGCACTTTTCGGGTTGCCACTGGGGCTAGCTTTAGGTTGGGCTGGTGCTTACGTCCACGGAATTCTTGGTGATAACCCTACTCACTCTCAGTTAGGCCTATACCTAGCGCTTGGGGCAACTGCTTCCATTGCCTTCTACCTTCGCACCTGGCGAAACAGCCGCGGTGCACTCTATTTGCTAAACCTAGGTTTGAGCATCGCTATCTGGTGGCTATCAAGAAATGAAATGTTCGGAGCATTCATTGCCAATGATAAATATGGCAATCGCTATGTGCTGTTTTCATTGATCATTTGTGGGGTGGCAGCTATCTTCCCAAAAATTGAAATTGCTAAGTGGCGCGCGCGTTCAAGACGTACCCATCTATAGCGCGATAATTAGAAGCAAAGCTGAAAAGGAAATCTTCAAGTGACTTATGTAATTGCCCTTCCATGTGTTGATGTCAAAGACAAGGCATGTATTGCTGAATGCCCGGTTGACTGCATCTACGAAGGTGACCGCATGCTTTATATCCACCCAGATGAGTGTGTTGACTGTGGTGCTTGTGAGCCAGTGTGCCCAGTTGAAGCTATCTACTATGAAGACGATCTTCCGTCACAGTGGGCAGACTATTACAAAGCCAATGTTGAATTCTTCAATGAAGTTGGATCTCCTGGTGGGGCCGCTAAAGTTGGGCCAATCGTTGGTGACCATCCGGTGGTTAGTGTGCTGCCTCCACAAGGCGAGTAATTCGTGTTTACCGGATTGCCAGAATACCCATGGCAGAAACTAAAGCCATACCGTGCAATCGCGCAAAAGCATGAACTAGGAATCATCGATCTAAGTGTCGGTTCGCCAGTTGACCCAACTCCAGAGATTATTCAAAAAGCCTTAGACAATTCAACTAACGCACCAGGTTATCCATCCACCTTTGGTTCACTAGAGTTCCGTGAAGCTGTCGTTGAATGGTTCAAAAGAAGAAGAGGCGTAACCCTAACTTCTGATCAGGTAATGCCAAATATCGGATCTAAAGAATTTATCTCATTCCTTCCGCTAATGCTCGGGCTAACCAAAGGCGATGTAGTAATCCAGCCTTCAGTTGCCTATACCGCCTATGTTGTTGGTGCAGCTCTCTGTGGTGCAGAAATCATCTCTGAAGATGACCCAGCTAACTGGCCAGCAAATACCAAGTTGGTTTGGTTGAATTCTCCTGGTAATCCTGATGGTCGGGTCTTAGATGCAGTTGAACTAAAAGCAGCTGTTGATAGAGCCCGCGAACTCGGAGCAGTTGTTGCCAGTGATGAATGCTATGCAGAACTTGGATGGGGTAGATGGGAGTCAGAACTGATTCCATCGGTGTTAGATCCAAGAGTCTCAGGCGGAAGCGATAAGAATCTGCTTGCAATCTATTCTTTGAGCAAACAATCAAACCTGGCTGGTTATCGTGCCGCCTTCGCTGCCGGGGATGCTGACCTCATTAAGGGGTTAGTAAATCTTCGTATGCATTCAGGTTTGATGATGCCAACCCCAGTGCAAAATGCAGTTATTGCAGCACTCGGTGATGAGGCTCATGTTCAGGCTGAGAAAGCCATATACCGAAACAGAAGGCAGATTCTGCTTGAAGCGGTAAAGGCTTATGGTTTTAAAATAGCAGAATCACAGGCAGGCTTGTATTTGTGGGCAACTCTAGAAGAAGACTGCTGGGCAACCGTGACTCGAATGGCAGAGCTGGGTATCTTGGTTGTCCCTGGCGAGTTTTACCAAGAAGGTGGTAGCAAATACGTCCGCTTCTCAATTACCGCGACAGATAAAGACATAGCTGAGGGTGCCGCTCGTTTGACTAATGCCCTAGGGTTAAAGCACTAACTAAGAATCACGGGAGCACTGCCTTGTCAGCTGAAAACGAAAACAAAGTAACACTGAACTACCCTGGTGGCTCAGCTGATTTTCCTATCATCACCTCAACTGATGGCGACTCTGTAATCGACTTCTCTAAGCTCAATGCTTCAACCGGTCTGAACTCGTACGACATTGGCTTTGTAAACACAGCAAGCACTAAATCAGCGATTACCTATATCGATGGTGATGCTGGAATTCTCAGATACCGTGGTTACCCAATTGAGCAACTTGCTGGTCAAAAGAGTTTCGTTGAAACCGCATACCTTCTCATTTATGGAGAGTTGCCAAACGCAAATCAGCTAGGCGAATGGGACGAGCGCCTACGCAGACACACTTTGATTCACGAAGATCTAAAGAACATCTTCCACTCGATGCCGCAGAACGCTCACCCAATGTCTGTTCTAGCAGCTGGGGTCTCAGCTCTTTCTACTTTCTACCAAGACTCACTAAACCCACACGATGACTACCAAGTTGAACTTTCAACGGTTCGCCTGCTTGCAAAGCTGCCAACGCTAGTTGCTTATTCGCACAAGAATTCACTTGGACAAGCTTTGCTTTACCCGGATAACTCTCTTGGCTATGTTGAAAACTTCCTAAGAATGTCATTCGGTAACATGGCTGAGCCATACATCCAAAACCCTGTGGTAACTAAAGCCCTAGACACTCTGCTAGTTCTGCACGCTGATCACGAACAGAACTGTTCAACTTCAACAGTGCGACTCGTTGGTTCTTCACAAGCAAACTTGTTCGCATCAGTTTCTGCGGGAGTATCAGCCTTGTTCGGTCCACTACATGGTGGAGCCAACGAAGCAGTGCTGGAGATGCTGGCTGATATTCGTGATTCAGGTGACTCAGTTCAGAAATACATTGACAGAGTAAAGAACAAGGAAGACGGTGTGAAGCTAATGGGCTTCGGTCACCGTGTCTATAAGAACATGGATCCACGTGCACGCATCGTTAAAGCAACTGCAGACAAAGTCCTAGCAGACCTTGGTGTTAGCGATCCACTACTGGACATTGCTAAGGAACTAGAAGCAGCGGCACTTGCAGATGAGTACTTCATATCTAGAAAACTTTATCCAAACGTAGATTTCTATACCGGTGTCATATACAAGGCGATGGGCTTCCCAACCAGAATGTTCACAGCACTATTTGCCATGGGAAGACTACCTGGTTGGATTTCACACTGGCGAGAGATGAACCATGATCCTGCTACCAAGATTGGTAGACCACAGCAGCTATACATCGGATCTACTCAGAGAGACCTGTAAAGCTAGTTAGCTTTAATGATTTTCAGTTGTTCTCTGTAAACAGTAGGGAACAGCACTGCAAAGGCTAGAAAAGCAAAAACACCGGAACCGATAAAGACCTGGCGAACACCAAAGACGTCAATAAGGTAGCCGGCAATCGACATAGAGCCAATGCTGGCAATTGAAATTATTGCCCCGAAGGCTGCAAATACTCTTCCCTGAACTTCATGCGGTGTGACCTTGATCATCATGCCAACTCCATAGCTGTTGATGGTGGCATTTCCTATGCCTGCGATAAACCAAATGACCATTACAAACCAATAGTTCGGTGATAAACCAACACCTGCAGCAGCAATTGAAAGCACTCCCATGCCTGCGCCAAGAACCACTAACTCAGTCTTTGGCTTAATCTTTTTAGCTCCTGCAATGGCACTAAACAAGAGTGTGCCAATGGCAAAACCGGATCCGACTAAACCATAGATAAGAGAATCGGCGCCCATTACCTTGGTTAGCAAGAAAACATCGCCAACACTGATGACGCTTATGCAAAGAACCATGCCAAAGACAAGAATTACAAGGGAGCGCAGTAAAGCATTGTTCATCATGAACTTGAAGCCTTGGCTAACTTCAGTTTTCTCTCCTTCCTTGAGTGTCTCTGGTTGATGATTCACCTTGATTAGAAATGGAACTACCGCAATAAAGGTGGTGAATATTCCATCAATAACAAAAGTTGCAACAAAACCCGTTTGTTTTACCAACAGGCCAGCAAGAGCTGGGCCGAAGAGGCCAGCTATCGAAAAGTAACTCTGGATGGTTCCCATCGCTCTGCCCATGTCATCTTTTGTTGCCAGCAGTGGAGTCAGTTTTCCCCAAGTTGGTCCAACAACGGAAGCACACGTGTTGGCAATGAATAGCAGTAACCAAATGGCCCAAGTGTCTAGTTGTTGTGTTTGCGCAAATATGGCAGCGCCACCAATTACAGAAAGGATTGGGATAACTTGCCTAGTGCTGAATCGGTCAGCAACTGTTCCAGCCCACGGGGCGAAGAGTATTGAAGGAAGAGTTCCAACTATAAAAAGAGCGGCAATTGCTGCTGGCCCTTTATCTTTCTCTCTAAAAACGAGAGTGAATATGGTTAGTTCAGTCCCTAAAAGGCTGAAGGCTCTGGCGATTGCCATTGCCTGGATTTTAGACCACTGCGTCTTTGCGGTTTCTAGCACCTAGTCAGTCTATTTAATTCGCCAGCCAAAAGACCACAGTGTCCCCGTATGACTTTTCCTCAGTAAGGGTAAGCCCTTCCGGTAGATCGGCAGCAGCTGTCCGAGAGGAGCGTTCTAGAACGATTACTGCATCCTCGTTTAGATGCGGGAGAAGTGCCGTTAGGTTAGAGGTTATTTCATCGTTAGTAATTTCATAGGGTGGATCAATAAATACCAAATCAAATTTGCCTGAAAAAGTTGTTAGGTAACTGGCAACAGATTTACCCTCTGCACGAATGTCACAATCCAAATCTTCCTTTTGCAAAGCGGCCTTAATCATCCTCTGGTTTGTGATGATCCCACCTAGAGCTTGCTTGTGCTGTTCAACTAGCATCACTGATTTACATCCTCTTGAAGCTGCCTCTAAACCTAGAGCACCTGTACCGGCATAAAGGTCTAAGACATCTGCACCAGCAATAAGGTTCAATGCTTCTAGGCGGTTAAAGATACTTTCGCGAATACGATCGCTAGTTGGTCTGGTTACTTTAGCTGGCGAGGCTAATGTTCTACTGCCGGCGATACCGCCAATGATTCTGGTCATAGTGTGGCTAGCCTAACTTGTCGCAGGCGTCGGCGAAGATTGAACCATGCTGTTGCCAACAACTAATCTGGATCGCCTGCTAGGTGATAAGACTGCCAAGTCGTTGGCTAAGAACCTGGGGCTTAGGACTGTAGGGGATTTATTGCAGCATTACCCAAGGAGATATTCCTCTAGGGGAGAGCTCACCCCAATAAGTGAAATCCCAATTGGGGAGAGCGTAACCATCATCGCCGACGTGGTGGATGTCTATGAAAGACGTATGAAAGGCAAAGCTGGCTCAATCCTTGAAGTCAAGATCACAGATGGCCATGGGTTTGTAACGGCGACTTTCTTCAACCAGGCTTGGCGAGCTCAAAAACTTAAGTCAGGGGTAAGAGGTCTCTGGGCTGGAAAGATTGGCAGCTATAACGGCAAGCTTCAGTTATCGCACCCAGACTACGAACTCTTTGGTGATGAAATAGAAGATGATGTTGCTAAAGCTTGGGCAGAACTGCCTATCCCTATTTATCCAGCTTCTAGTACCTGTACCACCTGGATCATTCAAAGAGCAGTGAGGGTAATCCTTGATGTTTTGGAACCGATTCAAGACGAGGTTCCAAAAGAACTGATAGCAAAACACGATTTGCTTAACCTCGAAGATGCAATACGGAAAATCCACCAACCTCTAAACATGGGTGATTGGCAAGCAGCCAGAGACACATTGCGATTCCATGAAGCATTCTTACTCCAGGCAACTCTGCTAAAGCGAAGAACAGAGAACCAGCATCAACAGAGCGCAGTGAGAGTTGCTCAAGAAAATGGTTATCTAACTAAATTTGATAAAACTCTTCCTTTTACACTTACTACTGGTCAGGTAATAGTGGGCAATGAAATTGCTGATGATTTAGCAAGCGGGCATCCGATGAATCGATTGCTGCAAGGTGAAGTTGGCTCTGGTAAAACTCTGGTTGCGATCCGAGCAATGCTTAGCGTTGCCGATAGCGGAGGACAGTCGGCACTTCTAGCACCAACTGAAGTATTAGCTGCCCAACACTTTAGGTCAATCGAGAAAACTTTAGGTCCTGATTTATCAAAGACATTAGGTCTAACTCTTCTTACTGGACAACTCAATACAGGAGATCGCAAAAGCGCGATGCTTGCAATGGTTTCCGGTAAAGCTCAAATCATTATTGGTACACATGCTCTTATCGCAGATAAAGTCGAATTCTTTGATTTAGGGCTGATTGTGATTGATGAGCAACATCGGTTCGGAGTTGAACAGCGTGAAGCATTGAGACTCAAAGGTAAACAGCCACCCCATGTCCTAACCATGACTGCAACTCCGATTCCTCGCACTCTTGCAGTCACAGTCTTTGGTGACTTGGATGTTTCAGTTCTTTCAGAGTTGCCTCAGGGAAGGCAGGCGATCTCTTCGTATGTGATTACTGATGATCAGCCTCAACTGGTGGCACGAGTTTGGCAAAGAGTGGCGGAGGAAGTGGGGCTTGGTAGACAAGCATTTGTAGTTTGTCCGCGAATTGATGATGCAGATGACGGAACAGACTTGTTACTCACCGGAGGTATTCCCGATGAACAAGAGTTCGTTGAAGGTGAAGAGCTAGCGCCGCCTAAACCTAAGCGACCGCTAGCAGCCGCGTTGAGTGTCACCGAAGCATTGAAGCTTAATCCCGTGTTGAAAGACCTGAAGATCGCAGTCCTACATGGACGGCAATCAAGTGAAGAGAAATCCGATGTGATGGCAAGATTCACAAACAAAGAAATTGATGTTTTGGTCTCCACCACAGTTATTGAAGTTGGAGTTGATGTTCCAAATGCAACAACAATGGTGATTCTTGATGCAGACCGGTTTGGCGTCTCACAGTTGCATCAGTTGCGTGGTCGGGTAGGGCGTGGTGGTCTGCCTGGGCTTTGTTTGATGTTGACTAGTGCAGAAGAGGGATCTCTCGCTCTAGAGCGTGTGAAGGCTGTTGCTGAAACAACAGATGGTTTCAAATTGAGTGAAATCGATCTAGAGCTAAGACGTGAGGGGGATGTTCTTGGCGCTTCCCAATCAGGCGGTAAATCTAGCCTTAAGTTACTTCGAGTGCTGAAAGACTCTGCACTCATCCAAGAGGTTAGAACTGAAGTCGCAGAGATATTTAGGACCGATCCAACCTTGGAAAAGCACCCTCTGCTGGCTGAAACCCTAGTTCAACTGGATAAGCAAAGACAGGACTTTCTTGCCAAGGCATAGTCGGCTAACCTAAATACATGGCCATAGCCGTTTACCCAGGATCTTTTGACCCAATCACCTTCGGTCACATCGACATCGCTACCCGCGCAGCCAAACTATTTGAAACGGTTCATGTGCTTGTAGTTCATAATCCTGCCAAGAATCCAAAGCTTTCTTTAGAAAAGCGCGTCGAACTTGTGAAGGCCGTATTGGCAGATGTGCCAGGAAACTTCATTGTTGACTCATTAGCGAGTGGTCTTTTGGTTGATTACTGCAGAGGTATATCTGCTCATGCTCTAGTCAAAGGCGTAAGAACCAATGTTGACCTTGACTATGAGTTGCCGATGGCCCAGGTAAACCGAGACCTCTCTGGGATTGAAACCGTATTCCTGCCGGCAGATCCTGCTCACGGCTTCATTTCTTCCTCTTTGGTAAAGCAGGTTGCAGACCTTGGTGGAGACATCAGTAAATATGTTCCAGAACTAGTTGCAAAGGCATTGAAGAACTAATGAGCGATTTTAAGATTCAAGTCCATGATCTGATGCATAAACCAGGTCAGATGCGGGAATTAGACACCGATGTCGAGCTTCCTGAGGCCCTAGGCGCAGGTTTAGCAGCTGTTCCAAAGGGTGGAAAAGTCGAACTGTTTCTTCGCCTGGAGAGCGTCCACGAGGGGATTTATGTCTCTGGAGGGTTGAAAACTAAGGCTCAAGCTGACTGCTCAAGGTGTTTAGAGCCAATGAGTGTGCCGATTCAGGTAGATATTCAGGAACTTTTCGCCTATTCTTTAGAGGTAGAAGATGACTTTGTCATCCAAGATGAGCAAATCGACTTGGAACAGGTCATCGTTGACTCGGTGGTTCTAAATCTTCCGTTCACCCCAATTTGTAGTGCAGACTGTTTAGGTTTGTGCCCGGAGTGTGGAGTGAAGATGAACGAAAACCCGAATCACGAACACGAAGCCCCGATTGACTCGAGGTGGAGTGCACTAGAAAAGCTTGCACAAGAAAGAGAAGACTAATGCCAGTACCTAAAAGACGCCTGTCGAGATCAAATACCCGCCACCGTCGCTCGGCATGGGTTGCTAACAACACTCAGCTAGTTAAGACCATTGAAAACGGTAAGACCGTTTACAGTTTGCCTCACCGCGCTCGTGCCGTAGAAGACTCGAACGGTGACGTTCAGTTCTACGAATACAAGGGCCGCAAGGTAGCAGACGCCTAAATCCTAGGCTCATCATCTTGACCTACGCCTCGCTCATTAAAACGCTTGGCATAAGCATTGATTCAGCGCAACTTGAATTAGCGCTAAGTCATTCTTCATTTGCATATGAAAATGGCAAAAAACCTGACAATGAACGCCTGGAGTTTCTAGGAGATTCAGTGTTGGGTTTCGTTGTTACAGGCCACATTTATCTTGCTAATCCGACTCTTGACGAAGGATCGCTTAGTCGAATTCGCAACGCTGCTGTTTCGGCAAAGACACTAGCGATTGCAGCGGTCAACATTGGTCTTGGTGAATACCTATTACTTGGTAAAGGCGAGCTTGCTTCGGGTGGAAAAGATAAACCAAACATTCTTGCCGACAGCCTAGAGGCGCTAATTGGTGCAGCATATATCTCTTCAGGTTTGGAAGCGGCTAAAACTATCATCGACAAATTCGTTATTCCATTAATAGATTCTGCAGATGAACTACTTGAAACAAGTGAACCGCGCACCGTTCTTCTTGAACTACTAAAAAGCACTAACCGTGGTGACGCGGTGTTTGAAGTGACACATGAGGGTCCTGACCACGATAGAACCTTTTTTGCTGCAGTTGTTGTTGATTCCGAAACAATTGCATCTGGCACTGGTAGATCTCGTAAAGCTGCAGAAGCAGAAGCTGCGATTGCGGCGCTCAAAGCTCTAAGAGGCTAATCATGCCCGAACTACCTGAGGTTGAAACTGTCCGTGCAGGACTTGAAGCAACTGTTACGGGGGCAAAAGTCACCAAGGTGGAAATCCTTGATGCAAGAAGTCTGCGCAGACATCCAGCTAACGTGGGGGACTTTGTTGAAACCCTGACCGGAAGAACAATCCAAGCAGCCGTTCGCAGAGGTAAGTTTCTTTGGCTTCCGCTTAACCAAAAAAAGAATGAGGCGCAACTAGCTCTCATCGGTCACCTCGGTATGTCAGGTCAGATTCTCGTTAGAACTCCAGACTACGAAGATGACCCACTGACCAGAATCATTGTTCACCTGAGAGCTCAGGATGGAATGAAGTATCAAATGCGTTTTGTTGACCAAAGAATCTTTGGTTCGCTGGCCATTGATGTAATGGAAGATACCGTGGACGGTAATCCGGGCGGCTTTTCTGGGGAAAGCGTGATGAGTTCTTCTTGGCAAAATCAAATTCCTAACCAGGTTGCTCACATTTCAAGGGATCCATTAGATCTTGCTTTTGATGAAGAAGCTGTCCTGAAACTTTTCAAAAAGAAAAACTCTGGTATCAAGAGAGTTCTCCTAGATCAGGGTGTGCTTAGTGGGATAGGTAACATCTATGCCGATGAGAGTCTTTGGCTGGCCAAGATTCACTACGACCAGCCTGCAAATAGCCTGCCCAAAGCTAAGGCCAAGGAACTCTTGACCCATGTGAAGCAAGTGCTAGCAAATGCTGTCATTGCCGGTGGCACCAGCTTTGATGAGCAATACAAGAACATCAATGGCGAATCAGGTTATTTCAGTATCAGCCTGAATGCCTATGGACTTACCGGACTGCCTTGCAAGCGCTGCGGAAGGGCCATCCAGCGGGATAACTGGATGAACCGAGGGTCACACTTTTGCCCAAAATGCCAGAAACTAAAGGCTTCTTAGCCTCAATACCGAGTTATAGCCAAAGTAAGGGCTGGATTTAAGGTAATTTTGTCTAGAACCGATTTGATTCGGTAAAACCCTATTGAAAGCGACCTGACTTGCATCTCAAAAGCCTTACCCTCAAGGGCTTTAAGTCGTTCGCCAACCCTACGACTTTTATCCTAGAAAAGGGCGTCACCGCTGTCGTCGGCCCTAACGGATCTGGTAAATCAAACGTCGTTGATGCGCTTGCCTGGGTTATGGGTGAGCAGGGAGCGAAGACTCTTCGCGGTGGAAAGATGGAAGACGTCATCTTCGCTGGAACCGCTACCAAAGGTCCACTAGGTAGAGCTGAAGTTTCGCTCACCATTGATAACACTGATGGTGCACTTCCAATCGATTACACCGAAGTAACTATCTCTAGAACACTGTTTAGAAACGGTGGGTCAGAATATGCGATTAACGGTGAGCCTTGTCGACTTCTTGATGTTCAAGAACTTCTAAGCGATACAGGTCTTGGTCGAGAGATGCACGTAATCGTCGGTCAAGGAATGCTCGATGGTATTTTGCGAGCAACTCCTGAAGAACGTCGTGGATACATAGAAGAAGCTGCCGGTATCTTGAAGCACCGTCGCAGAAAAGAAAAGACAGAACGCAAGCTCGAGGCTATGCAAACTAACCTAACTAGGTTGAATGATCTAGCCGGTGAAGTTAGACGTCAGTTAAAACCATTAAGTCAACAGGCAGAAACAGCAAGACAGGCACAGGGAATTGCATCTGTGGTTAGAGATGCGAAAGCAAGACTTATGGCTGCCGATGTTGTTGATTTACTTCGTGGCCTAGATGAAACTTCACAATCAGAATCTGATCGAAAAGCAGAACGAAACATTTTGCAGCAGCAGTTGGATGAGAACTCAGGCAGGCTCACTGAACTTGAAACTCAGCAGATGTCACCAGAAGTTGAACAAGCAAGATCGCTTGCATTTGAATTTGACACCATTACTGAAAGATTTAGAGGCATGTTGGCAATTGCCAACCAAAAGGTTGCATTGCTTGGCTCCCAAGCTGAGCTAACTGGTTCACAGGTTGATCCCGCCGCCATTGAAGCAGAAGCAAATGCGGCTGATAGTTCAGTAGTGGAGTTGACAGTTGCTGTTGAAACTCTTCGTGGCGCTCTACGTGATTCAGAAACCAGCAGAGATGAAGCAAGAAGTGCACTAGAGGCATTTGATAACCAGGCTGCACTTCGTAACGCAGAAATAACTGCCTTTGACAATGAACTGAATCGCTTAACTTCTGAGGTCACGCTTGCTGAATCAAGACTTGCTTCAGTTCAGGAAGAGCTAGCTCGTCACGAGGAAGCCCTTACCGAGGCTAATTCAAGACATGCTGACGCAGTTGCAAAATACGAGGCACTTGAAACAGAACTAAATAGTTCGCAGCCAGTTGAAAATACTTTTGAACAGAACTTAGAGTCCGCAACAAAGGTTGTCACCGAAGTTGGCGCAAAAATTGAATCGCTTAGAGATGCACTGCACCAATCGGAGCGTGAACGCGATGGCTTGAGTGCTAAGCGCAGTGCGCTAAACCTAATGCTTGAACAGAAGGACGGAACCACCGTTCTAACTTCTGCAGGTCTTCGAGGTATTCGAGGGCTTGTTGCATCTCACATCAAAATAGATCCAGGTTTTGAAGCTGCGATTGCGGCAGCGTTAGGAACTTTAGCTGATGCAATTGTTGCTGACTCTAGAGATGAGGCATTGCTTGCTGTTGATCACCTAAAGAGCAATAACGGTGGCCGTGTCGAGTTGGTGATTGCCGATATAGAGAGCACTGTAAAGCCACAGAACCTTCCAAATATTGCAGGTGCTAGAAGCGCTGTTGAGGTTGTCTCAGCTCCTGCTGGTATCTTGGCCAATCTGGTTAATGTCGTAATCGTTGATGATCTAAAAGCAGCCAAGGCCCTTTACCTTGCTGAACCAAAATCATTGCAGTTGGTAGTTATAACTAAAGAAGGTGACTTACTCACCGAAAGCATCATTCGCGGAGGTTCGGGTAAAGAGCCTTCAAAGGTTGAGCTAGTGGCAGAACGAGACACTGCGGAAGAAAGACTTGCGGCGGTTAACGCTGAGATCGAAAGTATTCGAGCTGATCTAAGTGCAGCTCGGGCCAATGAGACAACTGCGAAAGAACAAGCGGCCAGATCGCTTGCAGAACTAAAGAAGCACGATGTTGAGATTGCCTCTAATGCTGAAAAACTAGGGCGCCTCAGAGTCCAAGTTGAGGCTCTTGATGCCGAGCGTTCAAGACTTTCTAGGGTTGCTGAAACTGCAAGAGAAGTCATAGCTGCAGCGGAAGGTTCTGTTGCAACTGCGAAGAGTGCACTTGCAGGCTTTGCTAGCCAAGAAAGACCGAATCTAGACCTATCAGCTCGTGAAGAGTTTGTGCTTTCCGTCGATCTTTCTCGTCAGCGTGAACTTGATGTTCGAGTTGAATTAGGAGCAGCAGCCGAGCGTCTAAGAGTTGAAACCGATCGTGCGACCCTGCTCCGTTCACAAATTGGTGAAGCGCTGGATGCTATTGAGAAATCAAAGGCAGCAGCGCTTATTCAGGCCAAACAACTTCGCTCTGCACAACACACCTTAGAGCTTCTTCCTCATGTCCTTTCCTCACTTGAATCATCCTCACAGCAAGCAAAATTGCAGTTGCATGATCTTGAAAGCAAGCGCAGAAATCAGAATGAAGAGTTAGTTCGTTTAAGAGGTGAAACCGCAACAATTCAGAACAGGCTTTCTTCACTGACTCAAACAGTTCACGACATTGAGCTCTCAAACCATGAGAAGCGTTTGAACCTAGCCAATCTAGTTGCGAAGGCAACCGATGAGTTGGGTCTGGACCAGCAGGTTTTGGTAACTGAGTATGGTCCTAATCAGTTGATTCCAGATACAGAGAATCCAGAGAATGCCGTTCCTTTTGTCAGAAGCGAACAGCAGAAGAGATTGCATGAAGCTGAAAGAGTTCTTGATCGTTTAGGAAGAGTGAACCCACTCGCGCTAGAAGAGTTTGCTGCCCTAGAACAAAGACACAAGTTCCTAACTGAACAGCTAGAAGACCTGACTAAGACTCGTAAAGACCTAATTCAGATCATTGCTGAACTTGATGAAAAGATGCAGACCATCTTCGAAGAAGCTTTCGAGGATACCAAGCGCGCATTTGAAGAAGTGTTCCCAGTACTATTCCCAGGTGGAACTGGCTCTATCTACCTCACCAACCATGACAACATGTTGACAACTGGAATTGAAGTTAACGTCAAGCCTGTCGGTAAGCGTATTGAAAGATTGAGTTTGCTTTCCGGTGGTGAAAGATCTTTGGCAGCGCTTGCGTTGCTG
>CANGIU010000012.1 GCA_947454255.1 Micrococcales bacterium | reverse complement strand
ATAGTCTGGGGAAAACCTGGGTTCTTGTGAGATGTTTCAATTGTTTGATTAGGCAGTGCTCGAGCTTCGACTTCTGAAACAAACCAGCTGGCAACAGCACTGTCATATCTAGAAGTGTGAGTGAAAGCCTCAGAAGCAAGTTCACGTCTTTGGTTCAATGTTGTTCCACCATCAACTAACGCCGCGACAATTTCTGAATATTTTGCCGGATCGACAACAACTGCAACATTGGCAAAGTTCTTTGCAGATCCTCTGACCATAGCTGGGCCGCCAACATCAATCTGCTCAACAACTGCATCGCCTTTAGCGCCACCGGCAACTGTCTTAGCAAATGGGTAGAGGTTTACTACCACTAGCTCAAATGGCTCGATTGCAAGATTCTTTAGTTGCTGCTGGTGATTGGTTAAACGTAGGTCAGCTAACAAACCAGCATGAATGTTTGGATGTAATGTTTTGACTCTTCCATCAAGGGCTTCAGCGAAACCGGTAACCGCAGAAACATCGGTTACTGCATATCCAGCATCTCTAATAGTGGAGGCAGTTGAGCCAGTCGAAACAATCTCAACACCATGCTCAGCAAGTGCTTTAGCAAGATCCAGCAGACCGGTCTTATCGCTTACTGATAAAAGTGCACGCTTAATGGCTATGCGATCACGGTGCTGGTAATCAGCAGGGGTGTATTCGTTACTTGCAGACACTTATTCCTCTAGTTCCTTTATTTGATCTTGCCCAGTGCAATATTTTCAACAGTTCTAACCAGTAATGCACGTTCAATTTCTTTTATTCGTTCGTGAAGTTGTGCTTCAGATTCGCCGGGAATAATTTGTAGTTCCTCTTGAACAATCACTGGACCGGTATCAACTCCGGCATCAACAAAGTGAATGGTCACACCAGTTTTGCTAGCTCCTGCCTGAAGTGCGTCGCGAACCGCGTGTGCACCTTTGAACTCAGGAAGTAGCGAAGGATGAGTATTGATCAGCTTTCCAGACAGAGCCGAGACGAAGCCCTCCGGCAAAATCTTCATAAAGCCAGCCAAAACTACAAGATCTGGTTGGTGGTGCAAGACATTAGCTAATAGGGCTTGGCCCCACTGGTTTCTATCGCTGAATCTTTCAGGTTGAACTACAAAAGTGTCTATCTCAAAGAGTTCAGCATGCTCTAGCCCAGGGGCATCCTTATCGGATCCGACTGCGACTATTTTGACTGGATAGAGCGGATTCTCAGCTGCTTTTAGTAATGCAAGAAGGTTAGAACCGCTGCCAGAGATGAGAACGACAACAGAGAGCACTCCCCTATTTTACCCGTCGCACCTTCTGAATAAGTTCACGGTCGGCAGCCTCAGGTCTAGCGCTAAAGAAAGCAGCTAAGACAGCAGCCAAAGAAACTTCAACAAAGGTAACCGTCGCCACTAACCAAGGCGTTGCCCCCACCGAAGCCATCCGTCCTGGGCCAATTGAACCGCCAGAGAAATCAGCTAACAAGAACATTTCAACTGCTGCCACAAAACCAATTGATAGTCCAAGGGCTAGGGCAGCAGATGTTGCAGAGGCATAGTTAAATCTAAGTTCTGCGGTATGTGATTTGACCAACAAGGTTGCTAGGAAAGCCGAGAGCAACGGAATAATCACGAAGAGTATTGCCAAAGTTGAACTGCCAACCGGGATCACGGCTAATACTGGGATCGCGGGAATTGGACCAAGCTCGGTTCCAAGCGGGCTGACCATGGAACCTTGACCAATTGAGAACCCAACTCCGCTTAGCCAAGAATCTCCCAAAGCAATCAGGTTAGGTAATAGGGCCAACTGACCAAAACTCACCGATACGGTCCCTAGGAAACTTAACTGCAGAGATTGATAAAGACGAATTACTTCAATCCAGTTCCAAGCCAACGCGATAGCAATATAAATAGCACTGAAAGCAGTCAGTGCTAAAACAACTCCAGTTCCAGCTCTAAGTGCAGGTGAGAGCAAAGGTTTGATAGCCCAGGGTAATTTCTCAAAGCGATTGATGAAAAAATCTGTGAACCTAATTCGCAGTGGACCTGAAGTTTCATGCTTTGGAGCACCCACTACCGAGCCGATAATCAAAATAGCCGCAAAGAGTGCTGTTGGAATGAATATTGCCTGCCAATCCAAAACAAAAACCTTCTTGGTGCTAGCAACAGAGTTCAGTGCAACTGCAAGTATTCCGTAACTGAGAATGGCTCCAACCCAACTTGAACCCAAGAACTCATCACTACTGAGTCTTCTTCCCGCTCGATAGATTGCCCAGCCGATTAGGATGCTAAAACCTAGGGGAATTAGATCAAATGTGTAAGGGGGAACTTGAACATTTCCAAGCTTGCTGGCCGCATATTGAATCGGGACGCCGTGAGCATTGAACCAAATAAGAGCTGAGGTTTGCAGCACTGAACCAAAATTAGAACCTGCGGTTTGTTCAATTAGCCAAATTGCAATGTTGAGCAAAAAGATTGTGACAAAGCCAATGGCAATGACAAATGTTGCCTCTAAAGCGCCTTGACCAAATCCCCTGATTCGCATGAATTACAGGCTAGCGATAACACCGCGCATTAGGGCTGCAGTCTCGCTCGGTGTTTTGCCGACCTTCACGCCAACAGCCTCAAAAGCTTCTTTCTTCGCCTGAGCAGTTCCAGCAGAACCTGAAACGATGGCACCAGCATGGCCCATAGTCTTACCCTCTGGAGCTGTGAAGCCAGCAACATAGGCAACCACTGGCTTGGTGACGTTGTCCTTGATGTATGCAGCAGCCTTCTCCTCAGAGTCACCACCGATTTCACCAATGAGAACGATTGCCTTAGTCTCTGGATCTGCCTCGAAGGCGGCCAGTGCATCAATGTGGGTGGTACCGATGATTGGATCTCCACCAATACCGATAGCGGTTGAAATACCAATCTCGAGTAGCTCAAACATCATCTGATAAGTCAAAGTACCTGACTTAGAAACTAGACCGATAGGACCTGCTCCTGAAATGTTCCAAGGAGTGATACCAGCGTTAGATTTTCCTGGGCTGATGATACCTGGGCAGTTAGGACCAATGATTCTGGTCTTGTTGCCCTTGGAGTTGCTGTATGCCCAGAAGGATGCACTGTCGTGCACTGGAATTCCTTCAGTGATAACTACAGCTAATTCAATCTGTGCGTCGATTGCTTCAATAACTGCAGATTTTGCAAAAGCAGGTGGAACAAAGATTACAGAAACATTTGCGCCGGTTGCAGCGATTGCATCTGCAACGGAACCAAATACTGGAAGTGAGGTGCCATCAACATCAACGGTCTCACCAGCTTTACGAGGGTTCACTCCACCAACGATGTTTGAACCACCAGCCAGCATGCGCTTAGTGTGTTTCATGCCTTCAGAGCCAGTCATGCCCTGAACGATGATTTTGCTGTTTTTATCTAGGAAAATTGACATTCTTAAATCTCTCTTTAGCGGTTTGCAAGTTCTGCGGCTTTGTCAGCTGCTTCGTCCATGGTGTCAACTACTGTGACGAGTGGGTGGTTGGCATCAGCCAAAATCTTTCGACCTTCAACAACGTTGTTACCATCAAGACGAACAACCAGCGGCTTGGTAGCTGACGAACCTAGCTTTGCAAGGGCCCCAACGATTCCGTTAGCAACTGCATCACAGGCAGTAATTCCACCGAAGACGTTTACGAAAACGCTCTTCACCTGAGGGTCACCAAGAATCACATCTAAACCAGCAGCCATAACCTCAGCAGAAGCACCACCACCGATATCTAGGAAGTTAGCCGGCTTTACTCCACCGTGACGCTCCCCTGCATAGGCAACAACGTCTAGCGTAGACATAACCAAACCAGCACCGTTACCAATGATTCCAACGGAACCATCAAGCTTTACATAGTTCAAATCAGACTCTTTAGCTTTAGCTTCTAGTGGATCAAGCTGATCGCGTTCTAGGTTTTCACGCTCATGTCTGAACTCAGCATTGTCATCAAGACTGACCTTGCCATCCAGAGCGATAATCTCGCCATCCTTGCTCAAGATCAGCGGGTTAACCTCAACCAGAGTTGCGTCTTCTTTAACAAAAACTTCATAGAGCTTCACAAAAACTGGAGCAACCTTGGCAGCAATCTCATCATCAAAGCCACCAGCCTTAGCAATCTCTAGAGCCTTAGCTAGATCAATCCCAGAAATAGCGTCGATAGCAATCTTGGCTAAAGCATCTGGACGCTCCTCGGCTAGTTGCTCAATTTCCATTCCGCCTTCAACGCTGCAAAGAGAGAGAAAAGTTCTGTTGCTTCTATCTAGCAAGACCGAGAAGTAATACTCCTTATCGATAGCAGCACCTTGGGCTACCATGACACGGTTAACTTTGTGACCCTTGATAGTCAGATTCAGGATATCTACTGAAACAGCCTTTGCATCGGCTGGTGTGTGAGCTACCTTGACCCCACCTGCTTTACCGCGTCCACCTGCTTTGACCTGAGCTTTGACCACAACAGTTCCGCCAATCTTGGCGGCAGCTGCCTCAACTTCCTCAGGGGTGTCCGCAACAATGCCCTGCAGAACCGGTACGCCATAGGCTTCAAAAAGGTCGCGGGCTTGGTATTCAAATAAATCCACTTATGATTCCAATCAGAAAAAATGGGCACTAAACCGTGCACCTGTATCTAAGTTTAGAGCCTCTCGATGGGTGCCACTCGCACCATCAAGCGCTTAGTGCCGACTCTTTCGAAGCGAATCTCTGCTGTCTGACGAGCGCCTTCCCCCGTAGTGGCGATAACCGTACCCAGTCCGAAGTCATCATGCTTTACTTTGTCTCCAACCGCCAAGACCAGACCCTCATTGTTTCTAACCTGGGTAATGGCGTTATTCCAAACCTTCTTCTCCCGAGGCGGACGGTCATAATTACCCGAACCCACTGCCCTTGGTTGATACATCGGCTTTTCTCGTTCTGCCCCACGTTGATCAACAAGCTCTGTTGGGATATCCAGTAAGAAATTTGAGGGCATAGTGGAGTTCATTTGCCCAAAGAGGGTGCGCTGTAATGCGAGAGTCAGATACAACTGCTTCATCGCTCTAGTGATACCAACATAGAACAGCCTTCGTTCTTCAGCTAAGCCACCGACTTCTTCGAACGAGCGCATATGCGGAAGCGTTCCCTGTTCAAGACCTGCGATAAATACCACAGGGTATTCCAGTCCCTTAGCTGTGTGTAATGTCATAAGTGAAACCTGACCAGAACCATCATCAATCTCATCGGCTGGGGCTGCCAAAGTTATTTCAGCAAGGTAGTCAGCCAAACTGGCTTCCTGATTTCGTAGCTGATATTCAATAACTTGACCAACCAAAGCATCGAGGTTTTCAACTCTTGCCTCGTCCTGCGGATCTCTACTCATCTCTAAGTTGTATCGATAACCTGAGCGAACTAACGCCTCAATCAAAACATCGCTGATCTTGGCCGTTGCTGCCATCTCCTCTAGATCACCTAGCAATTTAGAAAACTTAGCTATGGCTTCAGTCAACTTAGGCCCTAAGCCTAAATCTTGTGAATAGCCAAGTGCCTCTCTAAAGCTAATTTGGTTTGTGCGAGCAAGTTGGGCAATCTTAAGTTCAGTCTTCTCACCAATTCCGCGGCCAGGCTCATTCAAGATTCTTCTAACCGCTTCATCGTTTCTGCCATTAGAGATGGCAGTTAGATAAGCGAGCGCATCTTTGATTTCCTTACGCTCGTAGAATTTCAATCCGCCAATAACTGCGTATGGAACGCGCTGGGATTTTAGCTCGGCTTCGATGCTTGGAGTTAGCGCGTTAGTTCGATACAAAATAGCCATCTGGCTATAGGCAATCCCTTCACCATGGTGCTCCTGAATCTGGTCAACTATGAAGCCCGCCTCATGGCGTTCATCAATAGCGGTGAACTGAATAATCTGTTCACCAGTACCGGCATCGGTCCATAAGTTCTTATCTGGTCGATCAAAGTTTTTAGCAATAACAGCATTAGCAGCAGACAGAATGTTCTGGGTTGATCTGTAGTTCTGTTCAAGGAGGATGGTGTGAGCACCAGCAAAGTCCTTGCTGAACTCAGATATATTTCTGATGTCTGCCCCACGAAAGGCGTAGATGGACTGATCGCTGTCACCGACAACGGTGAGGGATGCAGGCCCCAGCAATTCTCCAGTTTTTGGGTCAGGGATAGCATGAGCTGAATGAATTGGCTTGGTCAATTCTCTGATCAGAGAGTACTGCGCATGATTGGTGTCCTGATACTCGTCAACGAGGATGTGCCTGAACTTACGTTGATAGTTAGCGGCCACTTCAGGGAACGCTCTGAGTAAAAAGACCGTCTCGCCAATTAGGTCATCAAAGTCAAAAGCGTTGTTTCGCTTTTTCTCATTTTCATAAGCAGAGAAGATTTCGGCAATAGCAGAAGACTTTGGATTCTTAACATCAACGTTGGTAGCGAAATCCTCGGCAGTTTGTAATTCATTCTTTGCTTTACTTATTACCGCTGCAACTGATTGTGGCTTTAGATTGTCAATGTCATAGCCACCAGCTTTTATCAATCTCTTGATTAGAGCCCTGGTATCCCCGGTGTCATAAACAGTGAAGTTTGAGTTATGTCCTAGCCGTTCTGCTTCTCGTCTAAGAATTTGTAAACAGGCGGAGTGAAAAGTCCTAATCCACATTCCCTCAGGATCACCCACTAGATGTTTGATACGTTCACGCATCTCATTGGCAGCCTTATTAGTGAAAGTGATGGCCAGGATCTGTGAGGGCCAAGCTTCCTTATTCCCCAACAGGTGAGCGATACGGTGAGTTAGCACCCTCGTTTTACCTGAACCAGCTCCAGCAACAATTAGTAGGGCTGGCCCTCTATAGAGGACGGCCTCACGCTGCTGCGGATTTAGCCCGTCAAGCAGGTTATCTGAGTTAGAAGGTTCTAAGAAGGTCATAACTAAGCAATCTTAGGTTGCGCCGGAGACAGTTCAGCCTCGGTCGGCCAGCACACGCCGAAGCAGGTCTGGGTGATCGGCAAATATGGCGTCAACACCGGTCTCAATGATTCGCTCGTAATACTCATCGATGGAGGTTTCAGCGTCCTCTGCTCTAGCCGTGTATGCCCAAACCTGAAGCCCGGCCTCGTGGCAAGCACTTACCCAGTCCTCACTAAAGAGCATCTCGAGTGAGATAGTAAGTCCAGCAAAGTTTTCTGCCAAGTAATAGAGATCAACGTGGGCAAGCGTTGTCCCTTCTAAGGCATAAAGAAAACTAGCTTCAACACCTTCGAGCTGCTCTTTCGCATCTAGTAACACTTCTAAGTCAAAGGACTCGATTATGAGCTTGCACTTAGGTTCTATTGATCGAATTACTCTTGCTGTCAATTCACCAATACTGCTTGAGAGGTGATCTAGATGACTACCGCCTTTTAGCTCCACCACCAATGACTTGTCTTTGATGAAATCTTGAGAAAGTAATTCCTTGAAGGTCGGCACCTCAAACTGCCCATCGAATTTTGCACTACCGGGCCTTAGCTCTGGGAGTCTCTCTACCGCTCTAAGTTGTTTGATTTCTGTGATTGTAAAATCTTCTGAAAACCAGTCGCTGCTTTGGTTCTTCTCTTCTTCTCGCTTCAATGTCCTAAGCAGTGGAAGGTCTTTAACGTTGGTAGTCCCGCTGAGAGAATTCTCATGCCTGATGATGAGTTCTTCATCTTTGGTTGTGACTAAATCAAATTCAATTCCATCAGCACCCTGGGCAAGGCCTAGTTCAAATGCTTCTATTGTGTTCTCTGGTCGATATGCGCTAGCTCCGCGATGAGCTATAACCAAAGGTGAGCTCATTTACTTACTATTCCCACTCGATGGTGCCAGGTGGCTTGCTAGTAACATCTAGCACCACTCTGTTTACACCAGAGACTTCATTAGTAATGCGGTTAGAGATTTTAGCTAGCAGGTCATAAGGCAATCTAGACCAGTCAGCAGTCATTGCGTCCTCACTAGAAACCGGTCTCAGCACAATTGGGTGACCATAGCTTCTGCCATCACCCTGAACCCCAACAGATCTGACATCAGCAAGAAGTACAACCGGGCACTGCCATATTTCACCATCAAGACCGGCCGCAGTTAACTCTGCTCTAACGATGGCATCTGCATGACGAAGAAGGTCCAAGCGTTCCTTAGTCACTTCACCAACAATTCGAATACCAAGACCAGGTCCTGGGAAAGGCTGTCTGCCAACGATTTCATGAGGTAACCCTAGTTCTTTGCCAATAGCTCTCACTTCATCCTTGAAAAGAGTTCTTAGAGGCTCAACAAGTTCAAACTGCAGGTCTTCAGGTAAACCACCCACATTGTGGTGACTCTTAATACCTGCAGTTACCCCGCCTCCAGATTCAACAACATCTGGATATAGGGTTCCCTGAACTAAGAACTTGATTGGGCGGTTGTCAGCCTTCGATTCTGTAATTAGTTGAGCCTGAGCATCTTCAAAAGAGCGAATAAATTCTCTACCGATAATCTTGCGCTTAGTTTCCGGATCGGTTACTCCTGCAAGAGCTGCAAGGAACTTCTCTTCTGCATCAACCGTTACAAGACGAATTCCGGTAGCGGCAACGTAATCACGTTCAACCTGCTCTACCTCTCCTGAACGCATCAGGCCATGATTTACGAAAATACAAACCAGTTGATCACCAACTGCTTTATGAACAAGAGCTGCTGCAACAGCAGAGTCCACTCCACCAGATAGCCCACAGATAACTCGGTCATTACCAACCTGAGCTTTGATCTTGGCGACCTGATCAGCAATTACGTTGCCACTATTCCAGTCCGCTGGGATTCCTGCAGCATTGTGCAGGAAGTTTTCCAAGACGTTCTGTCCGAATTGTGAGTGTTTGACTTCAGGGTGCCACTGGACACCGTAAATCTTCTTCTCACTACTTGCAAATGCAGCTACCGGTGTTGTTGCAGTGCTAGCTAAGACTTCAAAGCCATCTGGTGCAACCATGACCTGATCGCCATGACTCATCCAACAAATCTGTGAGCTTGCCTGACCCGAAAGTATTTCACCGGCAGCGGTGACGTGTAGCTCTGTCGCTCCATACTCTCTTAGTCCGGTCTTATCAACGCGACCACCAAGGGCTTGAGCCAGAACTTGGAAACCATAGCAAATGCCAAGTACTGGAACGCCAAGTTCCAAAATGCCTTTATCAAGTTGAGGGGAACCCGGTTCATAAACACTTGATGGGCCACCAGAAAGAATAATGGCTAGCGGATTCTTAGCTGATACTTCTGCAGCAGAAACATTGTGATGCACAATCTCGCTATAAACACCTGCCTCGCGGACACGTCTTGCAATAAGTTGCGCATACTGCGCACCAAAGTCAACAACTAGAACTGGACGATTAGTGCTCTCGCTAATTTTGCTTACCTGCCTTTTCAGCAAAGATGGCTTCAAGTTTCTTGTGGTAGCTACGCTCGATAAAGAATGAGCTCAATGGAACGATTCCACCCATAGCAATGACAATAAAGTCTTTGAACCTAAGTTCAGCTAGCCTCCAGATTCTGAAATCTGCAAACAGATAAACCACATAGAGTAAGCCGTGGATCTGAAGCAGCGTCCTGGACATGTCTGTACCTGAATCAGGCAGTCCAATGTCATCGACAGGATTAGGAACTAGCCCCAGGAAACCAACTGATCCACCCGACCAAATGGTCTGGCCAAAGGCATATTTGAAGACCATTTCAGCAACCACTAGCAACAGAAAGACACCGGTTGTGATGGATGTTACTCGGTAGAAAGAAAGAGCAGATTTGGCTTCAGTTGGGGAGGTCATTTCCCTATTTTACTCTGCTGCTTCAGGTATGCATCGGACAGCAACCGCCACCAGATAAAAAGTGCGAATAATGCAAAGACAGTCCATTCAATTGCATAGAAAGCACTCAGCCAATTCAACTGGGTTTCTGATTTGGCTAGACCGATAGTTATAGTCTCAAGGTTAGCTAAGGTGCTGAACTGGTTGTGGTGGGTAAGAGCTAGTGCCCCGCTATAGGTGTTTGATTGAACACCTTGCTCGAGTGCTGGAAGATTAACCAGTTGGGCGATCGATAATGTACTGAAAGTATCTGGGTCTAACTGTTGCTCAGGTGCTTCGCTGGGAAAGTATCGGCCTTGGACTGTTAGAAGAGCCATAGGTAGTACAAGTTTTCTAGCTGTCGCTAGAACTGACCTTGCCTGAGTCTGATCAGAAATAAATCCAACTGCAACATAGAGTCTTCCGCTCTGGGAAGTTGCCGGCACCACTAGCCAGTACCCCTTGGTTCCATCCAACTGGATACGATTTGCAACTAACACTGCAGCGCTGGCATTAACGGTTATGTTCGTAGTTATTTCAGTCAGAACTTTCTTCTTACCTAGCTTGCTTATTTCGTTGAAGGTATAGCTTTGCCCAGGTTGGGCAATTTCTTCAATGGGTTGAGTTTCAACGATATCCCAACCAGCGTTATCAGAATTTGGAAGAACAGATCTGGTTACCTGCCATTGGGCAAGGGCAGCGAATATCGCAGCTAGAAGAAAACAAAACAGTAATGCGCCAAGCCACTTAGCACTAAGTGCGAGTTTTAGCATCAGCGATTAGGAGTTGTATGGTGCAACAACAGTGTCAACTCTTTGGAACTCTTTTAGATCTGAGTATCCGGTAGTTGCCATTGCTCGTCTTAGCGCACCCATAAGGTTAGTTCTACCGTCAGCCGCAGTTGAAGGCCCTTGCAAGATTTGTTCTAGTGAACCAACGTTGCCGACGTTTACTCTTTCACCTCTAGGAAGTTCTGGGTTATATGCTTCCGCACCCCAGTGCCAACCTGAACCTGGCGCTTCATTAGCTCTTGCCAAGACAGACCCAAGCATGACCGCATCTGCACCACAGGCAATTGCCTTAACAATATCTCCTGAAGAACCTAGGCCACCATCTGCAATTACGTGAACGTAACGACCTCCAGATTCATCCATGTAATCGCGTCTAGCTCCTGCAACATCGGCAACCGCGGTTGCCATCGGTGCGTGGATACCTAAAACATTACGAGTGGTTGACGCACGGCCACCACCAAAACCAGCAAGAACACCAGCGGCACCGGTGCGCATCAGGTGAAGTGCTGCAGTGTATGTGGCGGCTCCACCAACAATGACAGGAACATCTAATTCATAGATGAACTGCTTTAGGTTTAGTGACTCTTGGGTTTTAGAAACGTGTTCTGCAGAAACTGTTGTCCCACGAATCACAAAAAGATCAACACCGCTTGAGATAACTACACTGGCAAATTCTGCAGTGCGCTGAGGAGAAAGAGCTCCAGCAACTGTCACTCCAGCTTTACGAATTTGAGCTAAACGGTCACGAATAAGTTCAGGCTTGATTGGCTCCGCATAGATGCGCTGAAGCCCGATGGTTGCTTCTGCATCGCTCAGATTAGCAATCTCTTTTAACTGCTTAGTTGGGTCTTCGTACCTAGTCCAGAGACCCTCTAGATCAAGGACACCAAGTCCGCCAAGCTTGCCAATTGCAATTGCTGTTTCAGGGGAAACCACTGAGTCCATAGGAGCAGCCAGAACTGGTAATTCAAAGCTATACGCGTCAATGTTCCAGGCAGTTGAGACATCTCTCGGATCTCTAGTTCTTCTAGACGGAACTACTGCAATGTCATCGAAAGCCCAGCTTCGGTTGCCACGCTTACCGCGGCCAATTTCTATTTCGCTCAACGGTATCTCCTAGCGATTGTTGTAATTAGGTGCTTCGACGGTCATTTGGATATCGTGTGGGTGTGACTCTTTCAAACCGGCAGGAGTAATTCTGACGAACTTGCCTTTAGCTTGTAATTCTTCAATAGTTCCAGCACCGACATAACCCATTGCGGCACGAAGACCACCAATTAGTTGATGAGCAACAGAAGAAACTGTTCCTCTGTAGGGAACTCTTCCTTCAATACCTTCAGGAACAAGCTTGTCCTCGCGAAGTACATCGTCTTGGAAATAGCGGTCCTTGGAATAGCTCTTGGCCTCTCCCCTTGACTGCATTGCACCAAGAGAACCCATACCGCGGTAAGTTTTGAACTGCTTGCCACCTACAAACGTAATGTCGCCTGGTGCTTCATCAGTACCAGCTAGCAATGAACCAATCATCACGGCATTTGCGCCTGCAACAAGAGCCTTTGGAATATCTCCTGAGAACTGCAAACCACCATCAGCGATTACTGGAACTCCAGCAGGCTTGCAAGCCAAACTTGCTTCATAAACAGCAGTGATCTGAGGAACACCAACACCAGCGATAACTCGGGTAGTACAAATCGAACCGGGGCCAACACCGACTTTGACGCCGTCAGCACCAGCAGCAACCAGTGCTGCAGCACCTTCACGAGTTGCTACGTTTCCACCAATAACATCAACGTGCTTAGCTACTGGTTCAGCTTTTAGCTTGGCAACCATATCTAGCACCGCGCTGTTGTGGCCATGAGCTGTA
The DNA here is from genome assembly GCA_947454255.1 of Micrococcales bacterium. Classification (GTDB taxonomy): domain Bacteria; phylum Actinomycetota; class Actinomycetes; order Actinomycetales; family Microbacteriaceae; genus Rhodoluna. Next base: position 29,954 of record CANGIU010000012.1, on the reverse strand, counting down.
TCAACGATCAAGATGTCAACACCAGCATCAACCAGTGCCATAGCTCTTTCCCAGCCCTGATCGCCAACACCAACTGCTGCAGCTACCATTAGCCGTCCAGCTGAATCCTTGCTTGCCAACGGGTATTTCTCACTCTTATCGAAATCCTTAATTGTGATAAGCCCGCGAAGCTTGTTACCAGCATCAACGATGGGTAGTTTCTCAATTCTGTGTTGAGCGAAGATTGCAATAGCGCTCTCTGGGCTAACTCCTACCTCTGCTGTGACCAACGGCATCGGGGTCATAACATCTTTCACCAAAGTGATTGACTTCTGTACTTCATTTACAAATCTCATGTCACGGTTGGTGACGATTCCTAGCAGAGTGCCATCTTCATCGATTACTGGCAAACCTGAGACTCTGTAAGTGCCACAGATGTGATCAACTTCTTGCAAAGTCGCTAACGGGTGGGTAGTTACCGGATGAGTAATCATTCCAGCTTCTGAGCGCTTAACTAGGTCCACCTGGGTTGCCTGCTGGTCAATTGAGAGATTGCGATGCAGGACACCTAAACCACCCTGACGAGCAATGGCGATAGCCAATCTAGCTTCAGTGACGGTGTCCATTGCTGAGGACAGCAGTGGGATGTTGATGGATAGGCGCTTAGTTACCTGAGTTTTTGTGCTTACCTGGCTAGGGACGATATCGGACTGCCCTGGCAGAAGCAAGACGTCATCATAGGTAAGTCCGGTAAAACCAAATGGGTCATTTTGAGTCATTTTTGCCCTGTCAAAATCTAGCGGTACGCCAATTCTACCCTGCCAAAAGCCCTATTGTTTAGGGTCATATTCTCCGGCCAGAGAATAACTGCCCTTCGCAGAGTATTTATAAACCGCATACTTTGCCTGATTCAAGAACCCGGCACTGGTAAAGAGATCTTTGCCGTCGACATGGGTATCCAGAAGTGCTGCCTTCAACTTAGGTGCGCTGGTGCTCTTTGAACGGAGATAACTTTCGGCTGAAAGCATGATTGCCTGGTAGCTTCGGTAGGCCAAAGCCACCATGGGGTTTTGCGAGGTTTGGATGCTTGGCCGATTTAGGGCTTGAGCCAGCCGCAACCTAAAGCTATTTGGAACCTCATTATCTGAACTCAGGGCAAGAGTTCCAGATAGGTTTTCGGCCCATGAGAAATTTGAATAGTTTGCCTGATTGCCCGCCACTAGGAAGAGCTGGTTTGGTTTTCTGGGTAAATTGGATGAATTACTTAGAAAAGAAACTGATTGTTCCATGCTGGCGAGCACCACAGCATCTGGTTTTGATTTCGCCAACAGTTCACTTTCAGCGATTGGTACTACTTGCACACGGCTCAAGCCCCTGAGTGCAAAGGCCATGGCTAATGACTTCATTGTCGATTTTCCATAATCATCGTCGCTAAAAACAATGGCCACCGAATCAGCTTTGCTCTCAATTATGTATTGTGCTAGAGCAATGATTTCTTGTGACTGGGTGGTTGCCAATCTAAATAACCAACTTGAGTTCTCGATTTTTTCAGTCAATGCTGAAACAGAAATAGTTGGAATTGGTCCAATGTATTTTAGAAATCGTATTGCGGAACTAGATTCGATTGGTGCGAGGGTGAGATCTGGCTTGAACTTTGCGAGCCTATTCGTTGCATTTAGGAACTCGTTGTCCGAATCCCCCAAGTCCTCAAAATCGATACTCACATTTACCGGTTGCTCGGCTTTGGCTAAATCCCCTGCAGCAAGCTTCACAGTCGCTCTTTGTATTGGACCTGCAAAATACAGTGGGCCAGAATCCGACACCAATACCCCAACCCGAAGCGGAGGAGCTAGAGGTTTGGCATAACTAACCGAAACTAAATAGACCCCAACAAGGCTAAGTAAAAGTGCTGAGAGGATTGCAGGTATCTTGCGCATCGCTTGATGCTAGTAAATTGCCTAAGTCTTAGTTGAAGTTATCCACAAAGGAAAACGGGCCGACCAATTGGCCGACCCGTATTCGTTTAGTTCTAAATTACTTGGTGCCGTTGATGCTGGCTGAAGTAACACCATTTGCAGACATGTTCCACTTTTGTAGAAGTGTTGCATACTGTCCGTCATCAATCAGTGACTGAAGTGCAGCCTGGATTGCATCGCGAAGACCTGAGTCCTTCTTCAAGATTGCGATACCGACAAAACCGGCATCATAACCATTAGGTGCTGCTGCATCTGAGACAACGTCGAAGTATTCACCGTTACCAGCCTTAGCCGCTGCACCCTGAGCTACGAATGAGTCCATCATCACTGCATCGCCTTGACCTGCGCGAAGTGCGTTCTCCATGCTTGGTGCATCAGGTAGCTGAGTAATTGTGATAGCTGCATGTCCTGCTGCTTCACAGTCTGAAGACATTGTTCCAACAAGGTCGATCTGGATTGTTCCGTTCTGGACGATGACAGTCTTGCCACAGAGGCTCGCTGCATCGACGATGTTCTCAGGGTTACCCTTAGCAACGATCATCTGTGAACCACCAATGTTGTAGTCGACAAAGTCAACCTTCTGCTGACGTTCAACAGTGTCGCTCATAGAGCTGATGATGATGTCATTTGTGCCTGATTCAAGAGAGGCAATGATGGTGTCGAAAACAGCATCGTTGAATCTAAGTTCAGTACCAAGCTTCTGGCTGATTAGAGCACCTAGCTCAACATCGAAACCGGTTAGCTTTCCGCTTTCATCGTTGTATTCGAATGGCTCGTAAGGGATGTCGCTGGCGACATCGATGCCGTTCTTTAGGAAGTCTGCAGGAAGAAGTGCCTGCGCTGCCTTGTCAACCTTTGACTGGTCAACACCGTTGTCTACTCCACCGGCACAGCCTGCAAGTAGTAATAGTCCAGCAGACATAACTGCTACTAGACCTAGTTTCTTTATAGCCATTTGTTTCTCGCTCTCTTTGGTTGGGTTTACTAAAGAACTTTATTTAGGAATGACTTGGTTCTTGTTTCTTGTGGGTTATCCAAGACTTGCTTAGGCTTCCCCTGCTCAACGATGACTCCTTTGTCGATAAATACCACTTTATCGGCAACTTCTCGAGCAAAGCCCATCTCGTGGGTAACCACGATCATGGTCATACCAGCCTTAGCTAGGCTTTTCATTACATCTAGAACATCACCCACAAGTTCTGGGTCTAGAGCTGAAGTTGGTTCATCAAAAAGCATCAACTTCGGCTTCATCGCAAGCGCTCTAGCAATAGCGACTCTCTGCTGCTGGCCACCAGATAGCTGAGCTGGGTAGTGGTCACCTTTATCCTGGAGTCCAACCTGGGCAAGCAACTCAAGCCCCTGCTTCTTTGCCTCTTCCGGATCGATACCAGCAACGCCGATAGGTGCTTCAATGACATTCTGTAAAGCGGTCATGTGCGGGAATAGGTTGAATCTTTGGAAAACCATTCCGATTGACTGTCGCTGTTTAGCGATGTCCTGGGGTTTAAGTTCATGCAAGACATTACCTACCTGGCGATAGCCCATCAGCTCATCGTTGACATAGATACGACCACCATTGATTGACTCGAGGTGATTCAGACATCTTAGGAATGTTGACTTACCGGAACCAGAAGGCCCAATGATGCAGAGCACCTCACCCTGTTGCACCGTCAAACTAATTCCATTAAGAACTTGGTTTGAGCCATAGCTCTTGCGCACATTGCGAGCGTCGACCATCAAATTAGCCATTAGCGTTTACCCACCTTGAATGCCCGAGGAGCAGACCTGCCGCCGACAACCTCGAAGCCTCTTCCATATCTGCGCTCTAACGCACGCTGCGGAACTCCAAGAACAGTGGTCATTATCAAGTACCAGAATCCCGAAACCATTAGCAGCTCAATCTGAGCAAGGTTGGCAGCAGAGATTGTGCTCGAAGCGGTGTATAGCTCCGCCACAGCAATCACCTGCAACAAGGATGTGTTCTTTAGCATTCCTATGAACTCATTACCCATTGGCGGAATAATCACTCGCATCGCCTGAGGTAAAACAATTCTTCGCATTGTGTAGCTAGATGACATACCAAGTGATTTAGCCGCTTCCACCTGTCCACCATCAACTGCAAGAATTCCCGCTCTTACAATTTCTGCAGAGTAGGCAGCCTCGTTCAGTGAGAGGGCGATGATGCCGGCAACAATGGCTGGGATCAGATCGCTAGTCTTACCGCTTAGGAAAACAATGTCTGTGTATGGGACTCCAAGGACTAGGTGAGGGAAGATGATTCCCAAATATCCCCAGAACACAATTTGTAAAAGCAAAGGTGTTCCTCGGAAGAACTCGATGAACCCAGTAGCCAACCAGCGCTGCAGTGGGTTGTCACTCAACTTCATAACAGCAAGCAGTGTCGCCAAAACGGTAGCAATAAACATACAGACCACGGTCACGACAACGGTGACGCCCATGCCGATAAGAATTCTTGGGTCAAATAGGAACTTAGTGACTATGTCGTGCTGAATGGATGTAGCGCTAAATACTGCCCAGATAAAACTCAGCAGCAATGCTGTGGCAATGCCGCCGGAAATCCAGCGCCAAGGATGACGAAGTGGGACAGCAACGACGTCGTCGCTTAGATCCATCTGTTCGGTCAAATCTCTACCTTAAGTTGTGGTTCCTAAAATCCTATTGCCTTTAGTCTGCACATTAAATGCAAAAGCCCCGAGCTAGCTCGGGGCTGATAGCAAGTATCTTTAGCGCTCTACGATTGCCAGCACATCACGGGCTGAGAGTACCAAGTACTCTTTTGCGTTGTATTTAAGCTCAGTGCCGCCATACTTTGAGAAAATAACGCGGTCACCGACCTTGATGTCTAGTGGCACACGGTTACCGTTGTCATCGATACGACCTGGACCTACGGCAATAACCTCAGCCTCCTGAGGCTTCTCTTTAGCGGTATCTGGGATTACCAGACCTGATGCTGTGACCTGCTCTGCCTCAACTGGCAGAACAACAATGCGATCTTCAAGCGGCTTAATTGAAACCGACACGTTTGACCTCTTCTGTTATTGAAAACGGGGATAAGCGCTGAATTAGGCTCTAGCGCAGACTTCAGTTTATCTCTTGATTAGCACTCGTGCAACCAGAGTGCTAATTACTGGCTGTTAGCGTTGAGTTATGGACCGCGCCAGTTTTCTTAGCCTGATTAGCCCTGAAGGGCAGGCTCTCCTGGCAGAAGTTGGGGATCTGGAGTCCAAGACAGATGTTCTAGCTCTGGTTAGCAAACTTAGAAAAGCTGGGCATTCACCTGAGCTCGTTGCAAATGTTCTAAGCCAGGCCAAATTGCGCAGAAGAGCCCAGGCTAAATTCGGAGAATTCGCCCAGCAGATGTTCTTTACCGAAGCAGGGCTGGAACAAGCCTCCAGGCTAAAAGTGGCAGCTATCCACGCAGGTAGATTCAGGGCAGCTGGGGTAACTCATGTTGCTGATCTTGGTTGCGGTATTGGTGCAGAATCGTTAGCCATGGCTTCTCTTGAATTGGAGGTTTCAGCCTTCGAGCTTGATGAAGTCACTGCGGCAATGGCCACCTATAACCTAGCTAACTTTCCTAAGGTCAAAATTGAACAAGCTGATGTCACCAAGCTTGAGTTAAGTGCTTACGAAGGTTTCTTTATTGACCCAGCTAGAAGGGAACTAGACGGCCCAGTTAGGGAATCAACAAAGCGTAAGTTTGACATTCAAGAACTCACCCCGTCTTTTGATTTTGTTTTAGAGATTGCAAAATCAAAACCAACGATAGCCAAGCTAGGTCCAGGGATTGATCACAAAGATATCCCGATGGACGCTGAAGCTGTCTGGGTATCTGACAACGGCGATCTCGTTGAAGCAGGCCTATATTTCAACTCTGTAAAAAGATCTGAAGTCTCAAGAGCAGCTCTTCTACTAACCCCCACTGGGTCCCATGAGATTACAAGTTCCTCGAGACAGCGAACTGACGCGCCAATAGGCGAGATAAGTGATTTCGTTTATGAGCCTGATAACTCAGTTATTAGATCCCATCTAATAGGAGACTTAGCGCTGTCTAATAACCTGCACATCTTCGCTCCAGAAATCGCATACCTGACTGGTGAAAAGGAAATTTCTTCACCATGGTTGAAGTCTTATAAAGTGCTAGACAATCTAGTCTTTGATCGCAAGAAACTAAAGGCATACCTTCGAGAAAGAAATATTGGCACTTTAGAGATCAAAAAACGTGGTGCGGATATAACGCCAGAACAACTGAGAAGAGAACTCGATCCAAAAGGATCAAATTCAGCGACGCTTATCGTAACTCGAGTTGGCACAACACATAGAGTGCTCGTTGTCGAGAGCCTAAAGTAAAACCCCTCACCTGTCAGCTTGGTGAGGGGCTTAGCTTTGAAATTGGGATGACTAGTTAGTTCCCGGTACTGGGGGAAGAATTGTTGGCCCAGGCATTGGATCGGTCGGGAATGGCTGAGGTGTTACACCGCCATCGTCAAAACGGTTGTGACCACCAAAGAAGTCATTTTGCCAATGATTGCCATCGTCGAAGCCAAAGCCATGTCTAGCTCTAACAATTACGCCAACAGCAGTGAAGAGAATCGCAGAGGCGATGCCAACGTATCCTAAAACAAGACCTGTAATGGCCATCCAACGACCTTTCTTATTGTCTTCTTTTAACTGAGCCAGAGAAACATGGCCAGTTAGGACAGCTGCCGGAGCGCCGAATAAAGTTATTGCACTTGCAAGGGAGACAACAGCCAAGGTATTTAGTTTGCTGTAATCGAATTTGTTTTTGGCATCAGCCATTTTGCACTCCTTATCTAGGACCCGAAGTTCGGGTACTAGATAACTACAGCAACCAAACCTGAATGTCTGCTGTATTTGAAGTGGATATAACCTTGGAATCTATGACTGGATTGTTGTTACAGAAAGTGTGGAATCTGCAGAGAAATCTAGTGTGCTGGGGGCATAACCAGCCTGAACCAGTTGGGAACCGAGTATTGCAATCATGGCTCCGTTATCTGTGCAGAGGCTAAGCGGAGGAATCCTTAGTTCAATTCCATTAGCAGCGCACTTGGCAATAGCAACTTCGCGCAATCTAGCGTTGGCAATAACACCACCGCCAAGTAGCAATCTATGAATGCCGTGATCCAAGCAAGCTGCTATTGCTTTGTTCACTAGAACATCTACGACTGCTTCTCTAAAGCTTGCTGCAACGTCAGCAATTAAATAATCTTCGCCTTTTGATTCGGCTAATTCAACATGTCTTGCCACTGCAGTTTTTAGCCCTGAGAAACTAAAGTCATAGCGATGCTCATCCATATCCTTTGGCAAAGTTAGACCTCTTGGGAATCTAATCGCTGAAGGATTCCCGCCAATGGCTGCTTTATCAATTTCAGGTCCCCCTGGGTAGGCAAGCCCAAGAACTCTCGCTACTTTATCGAATGCCTCCCCCGCAGCATCATCGATAGTTTCACCAAGTAGTTGGACATCGTTTAGTAAATCCCTGACTAATAAGAGTGAGGTGTGGCCACCGCTAACTAGAAGAGCAATAGTTGGAACAGTTAATTTATCCTGATCCAAGATGTCTGCACCAACGTGCCCTACCAAATGATTAACTGCATAAATCGGTTTACCTGTTGCAACCGCAAGTGCCTTTGCTGCACCGACTCCAACCATGAGCGCACCTGCTAAGCCAGGTCCGTTGGTTACTGCAATGGCATCAATATCATCGAGGTTGACATTTGCTTCAGCAAGAGCCTGTTCTAGAACTGGCAATAACGCTTCTAGGTGAGCACGAGCTGCGACTTCTGGAACTACACCACCAAATCTTGCGTGCAGATCCATGCTCGATGAAATCACGTTAGCCAGCAGAGCGTTTCCTCTAACGATGCCAATACCTGTTTCATCACAAGAGGTTTCGATACCTAACACCAATGGCTCTTCGAGGACTTCTGGTAGCAGTGAAGTCTTCATTACGAAAGCATCCACTCCATCGGGTTTGTAATACTGCTTTCTAAGCCCAATCTGCTTGAATCCAAACACTTTATAGAGCTTCTGCGCCACAGTGTTGTCTGCTCTAACTTCTAAGAAAATCTCTTTTGCGCCTCTGCGCTTTGCTTCTTTAGTCAAAGCAACCATTAGAGCTTTGCCAATCCCGGATCCACGTTGATTTGGTTTAACTGCAATGGTTTGAATATCTGCTTGGGTTGCGCCCTCTAACTGGCTAGATCCGGCATAACCGACCACACTATCTTCAACAAGTGCAACTAGGTAGTAAGTGTGGGAAGCGATAAGTTCTGACTGCATGTTTTCTTTTGACCAGGCGTCATTGACAAAGCATTCAACCTCAATTGCCATGATGGCATCTAGGTCAGTCGCTCTTGCCTCTCTGATTACATAAGTCATTAGCCACTGACCTTTTTAGCTTTACCAGGAACTGCATCAGGTTCCCGAAGGTAAATTGGAGAGCTATCCTGGCTCGGCCCTATGTCGGTAAGAGATTGGTAGTAAGCAACCTGGCCTAGAGCAGACGCAGTTATCGGTAAATCACAAATAACATGCTCCTGCCCACTCAAATGCTCTGCCAAATAGTCAGGCTTATTCACACTTGGCCCCTCAACTCGGATTGGGATGCCAGCGGACATGCCTGTGTACAAGGCCCAGAAGACTTCTTTTCTTCTGGCATCGGTAGTTACCAGAATGGGCAACGACTGATCTGGATTAGCTAGGTAATAGCTATAAGCAATGGCGTCCAAAGAGCAAACACCGACTAGTTCTGCTTTAGCTCCAATTGCAAAGAATCTTGCGGCAGCTAACCCAACTCTTAGACCTGTATAGGGGCCAGGACCTCTACCGACGACAACTTGAGCAATAGCTCTAGGCGACACTTGTCCTTGAGTGAGAACAGTTTGGATAGCACTCCCGATACGTTCCGAATGAGTCATCGGTTCTAAGTAATTAACTTCAGCAATTACTGAACCTAAACTCAGTAATGCGATTGTGGTACCTGCTGAGGTGTCGATAGCGACTGAAAAATCAGCTAATTTGGTTGAAGTCACGTTGTTCATATTTTCACCTGCTGCCAACGACTTCCAAAGCCTGTAATTTTTATCGTTCTAGTTTCAGTAGCCCCTGAAGTATCTCTTGCAATTTCAATTTCTAACCAATTATCGGCAATATCCTCAGTAAGCCCTTTACCCCATTCAACCAAGACGATCGCCTCGCTAAATGGAATGTCCAAATCATCTAATTCGCTGGGTGAACCTAAACGGTAGGCATCCACGTGTACCAATGGTATTTCTGAATCTTCACGCTTATGTGTTCTAGCAATAACAAAAGTTGGGCTAGATACGTTCCCGATAGCTTTTAGCTCTTTGCCAACACCTCTAGTGAAAGTGGTCTTACCAGCTCCTAGTGGGCCAATAAGCAAAACTAGATCCCCAGCGGTGAGCACTTTAGCCACCGATTCCCCAAGACCCATCATCTCTTCTGTTGTTTCAATAACTGAATCTAAGAGCAAAGTACTAGAGGTCAATTGCTGCTTTCCTCAATAGCACCAAGATAAACGCGATTTAGTCGAGAGCCAATTCTGGTTACTATCTCGTAGTTGATGGTCTCGGCTGCATCCGCAAGATCATCAGCGGAAGGACCACAGTCACCGAAGATAACTACTCGATCGCCAGGGCTAACTGAAGCATCCCCAACATCAACAACGAATTGATCCATGGCGATTCGAGATTGAATTGTGTAAAGTGTTCCGTTGATACAAACCTTGGCCTTACCCGTTGCGTTGCGAGGTAAGCCTTCTGCATAACCAACTGGGACAAGTGCAAGAGTCGTCTCACGGTCGGTGTGATACAAGTAACCATAAGAGACACCGCTACCGGCAGGAACTCGCTTGGTCTGGACAACCTTTGCTTCGGCACACATAACCGGAGTTAGCCCAAACTCCTTTGCCCTGTTATCGCTAAACGGTGACAGCCCATAAAGAGCAATTCCGCAACGCACCATGTCATAGTGTGCCTGCGGATAACTAAGTGTGCCATCGCTTGCGGTTAGGTGTCTGACTTCAAACTCAAAGCCATGACTACTAGCTAGCGCTAAGGCCTCATCAAATTTTGCTATTTGAGCTAAGTCTTCAATAGCACCAGTTGAAGAAAGGTGGCTAAAGATTCCAGAAGTCACTACAACCCCATCGGCAACAGCAAGTTTGATATTTGAAAGCAGTTCTTCTAGTTCGTGAACAGTAACGCCGTTGCGGCCAAGACCAGTATCAACCTTGATGTGGATTCTTGCAGTCTTACCTGTGCTCTTAGCTGCTTTTTGAATTCGATAGAGCTGGTCGTTAGAGGACACTGCTAAATCAATATTGTGCTTTAGCGCTGCAATAAAATCATCTTCCGGATCGTGTAACCAGGAAAGTATCCTTGTGCTAATCCCAGCCGCTCTTAGCGTCAGTGCTTCATTTAGATCTGCAGTGCCTAGGAAATCTATGCCTTCAGCTTCAAGCTTTCTTGCCACCTGGATCATGCCGTGACCATAGGCATCAGCTTTAACAACACCCATTACTTTCACATTCGGTCCAACTAAAGTTCTGATGGCCGTTAGATTCTTTGCGACAGCATTTAGGTCGATAGTAAGTTTTCTCATCAAGCACCTGCCTCTGCCACAACCATCGCGCAGGCCATCCCACCATCGTGACTAATCGAGAGATGCCAATTAGTGATGCCCATTGATTGGGCGCGGGATTGTGTTTCTCCTGATACGGCTAGAAAAGGTTTTCCTTTTTCATCTTTAACAACGGCAACATCCTGCCAACTAAGTCCAACTGGATTACCGAGTGCTTTGATTAGGGCTTCTTTGGCAGCCCAGCATCCAGCTAACGATTGAGTTGCTTGGTCCCGTTCTGCTTCAGTAAAGATACGTTCAATTAGAGCTGGTGTGCCATCGAGCTTGCTTTGAAATCTCTCAAGTTCAACTATGTCAACACCAATGCCCACGATCATGATTACTCGACCGTAACAGACTTGGCTAGATTACGTGGCTGATCAACATCTAGACCCTTAGCGGCAGATAACTCCATTGCAAATACCTGAAGCGGAATAACGGTGAGGATTGGTGCAAGCATCCTGTGCACGGCTGGAACATAACAAACCTGATCGGTTACCTGAGCAACTGCTTTATCGCCCTCTTCAGCGATGGCAATTACCTTTGCCCCACGAGCTAATACTTCCTGAATATTGCTGACCACCTTGGCGTGCAGCGAGTCTGGATCGTTAACACTTGGAACGATGACAATGACCGGCTGACCTTCTTCAATCAAAGCAATCGGGCCATGCTTTAGTTCCCCAGCAGCAAAACCTTCAGAGTGAATGTATGCAAGTTCCTTGAGCTTCAATGCGCCCTCTAGGGCAATCGGGAAACCAACATTTCGACCTAAGAACAATACTGTTTTGGCGTCTTTGTAACTTCTAGCAAGTTCACGAATTGGATCAAGTCCAGCCAGCACTTCAGATATTTGCGCAGGGAGCTTTAGTAGTTCTCTGCCAATTTCTTGTAGTTCACTCTTGGAATGCGCGGAGCGAGTGTTGGCTAAGTGCAGTGCTAGTAGATAGATGCTGGTTATCTGAGCAGTAAAAGCTTTAGTAGAGGCAACAGCAACCTCAGGGCCAGCATGGGTATACAAAACTGCATCGGCTTCACGAGCTAATGTAGCTCCCTGAGTATTACAAATACTCAAGACCATAGCCCCGGCTTCTTTTGCATATCTTGTAGCCATCAAGGTATCCATAGTTTCACCTGATTGACTGACGGCAACAACTAAGGTGTTGCTGGTGAGAATTGGATCACGATATCTAAACTCATGGGATAACTCCACGCTAACTGGAATTCTTGCCCACGCCTCAATCGCATACTTGCCAACTTCAGAAGCATATGCGGCAGTTCCACAAGCAACCATGATGATTCGATCAATTGAATGAATTGCATTTCCTAGTGGAGCAAGCTCCTGGAGATGAACGGTGCCATCGCTTGCAACTCGCCCCATCAAAGTATCGCCAACAGCCTGCGGCTGGTCAGCAATTTCTTTAGCCATAAAGGATGACCAACCACCCTTGCTGGCAGCGCTCGCATCCCAGTCAACCTGGAACTCTGGATGGGTTACCTTATTGCCTGCAAAGTCTTCCAGTTCAACTCGATCACTTCTGAGAATGACAATCTCATCTTGACCAACTGAGATGGCACGCTTGGTGTGCTCAACGAATGCAGCTACATCCGAACCTAAGAAGTTCTCTCCAACCCCAAGACCAACAACCAAAGGTGAATTTCTTCTAGCAGCCAGCACAACATCAGGTTCATCTTCATGCATAACCAAAATTGTGAATGCTCCGTGCAGTCTTAGAACTACTCTCCTAAAGGCACTTATCAGATCTCCAGTTTTGTCATACTCGGCCGCAATCAAATGAGCAGCAACCTCAGTATCAGTTTCGCTGGTAAAGGTAACCCCAGCTTCTAAAAGCTCTGATTTGAGCTCAGCAAAGTTCTCAATGATCCCATTGTGAATGAGGCTAAGTTTCTTGTGTGCTCCACCTAGATGAGGATGGGCATTGCCATCAGTTGGTGCGCCATGGGTTGCCCAACGAGTGTGGCCAATGCCGATGTGAGCAACACCAAGCGGGTTCTGTTCGATATCGTCAACTAAGACTGATAGTTTGCCAGAGCGCTTTCTGGTTTCAAGGGTGCCTGAACCATTAATTACTGAAACGCCAGCGCTGTCATAGCCACGGTATTCCAGTCTCTTCAGACCACCGAGCAGAACCTCAACAGTTGATTTTGGGCCTACATAGCCGACGATTCCACACATAGTCCTAGTTTAAGACAGAATGGCATAGTGAACGCTGTGCCGGCAGGGCCAAACCCTATAGAGAACCAGGCAGTTTCCCCATTTGTTGAGATATCTAGAAATGATTGGGCTGAATTAGCCAAAACAACAGACGCTCCCCTAACCCAAGCAGAAATCGAGAATATTCGTGGTTTGGGAGATTTTCTAGATTTAGCTGAGGTCGAAGAGATCTATCTCCCGCTCTCTCAACTACTGAACCTCTACGTAACCAATACTCAGCAGTTACACAGAGCCTCAGGTGATTTCCTAGATAGAACTGCAAAGCGAACACCTTTCATCATCGGTGTTGCTGGGTCAGTTGCAGTTGGTAAATCAACGGTATCTAGATTGCTCAAAGAATTGCTTTCGAGATGGCCAACCACTCCTTCGGTTGCGCTTGTTACCACTGATGGTTTCCTGTATCCAAACAGTGTTCTGGAAGAAAAAGGCTTGATGTCTAGAAAAGGATTCCCCGAATCCTACGATCGGCTTGCATTGCTAAAGTTTGTAGCTGACATCAAATCAGGTAAAGAGAGTGTGAAAGCGCCTGTTTACTCACACCTGACCTACGACATAGTCCCGGAATCAGAACTTGTAGTGAATTCACCTGACGTAGTGATTGTTGAAGGGCTGAATGTTTTGCAGCCACCTGGCTTAGGTCAAGAAGTTGCCCTAAGCGATTACTTTGATTTCCAGATTTATGTTGACGCGCCAACAGAAGAAATTGAATCTTGGTATCTAGAAAGATTTAGACAGCTCAGAGAATCTGCCTTTAGAAACCCTGAATCCTATTTCCACAAATATGCAGAGATTCCCCTTGAGGTTGCATTAAAAAGAGCCAAAGAGATTTGGCGAACCATCAACTTACCGAACCTTGAAGAAAACATAATCTCAACCAAATCCAGAGCGACATTGGTATTACAAAAAGGCAGTAAGCATAGAGTCGAAAGAGTCCTGCTTAGAAAGATCTAGAGCGCTAGATTCTTTTCAACAACACGAGCAATACGGTCTGCCCAGGAATGAGCTGTTCCTTCATCGGCCGCTTCCACCATCACGCGAATAAGCGGTTCCGTGCCCGAAGCTCTAAGCAAGACTCGTCCCGTATTTCCTAGTTCGGCCTCTGCTTCAGCAACCACTTCTTTCAAACCAGGATCTGTCTCTACCCTGCTTAGATCAACACCTCGAACATTGATCAGCACCTGCGGATATATCTTCATCTGCGCTGCAAGCTCAGATAGTTTCTTACCGGTTGCTTTCACTTCCGCAGCAATCATAAGTGCGGTGAGTATCCCATCTCCTGTGGTGGCATAACGGCTAAAGATTATGTGCCCTGATTGCTCGCCACCCAGGGTATATCCACCTTCACGGATCTGCTCTAAAACGTAACGGTCACCAACTTTAGTTTCAAGCATGGTAATGCCGGCATCTTTCATGGCTATTCGCAGGCCAAGGTTACTCATCACAGTTGCAACCAAGGTATCTCTAGCCAGTGTGCCTTTAGCCTTTGCCGATAGTGCAAGGATTGCCATCAATTGATCACCATCAACAATTGCACCAGTGTGATCAACAGCTAAACATCGGTCTGCATCACCATCGTGAGCAAAACCCAGATCCGCATTATTTTCTAACACGGCAGCTTGCAATGCGCTCATGTGAGTTGAACCATAACCAGCATTGATGTTCAATCCATCAGGATCATTTCCAATAACAATTACCTTTGCCCCTGCATCAGCAAATGCCTGAGGAGAAATAGCAGAAGCTGCACCATGAGCACAGTCGATAACTACAGTCAGGCCTTCAAGAGTGTTGGGAATAGCACCTAATAAATGCACGAGATATCGATCTTCAGCATCAGCAAATCTTTGCACCCTGCCAACACCTGCACCGATTGGGGATAGTGGTTCTTCCTGCATAGCTGCTTCGATTTTGTCTTCTATATCATCAGCTAGTTTGTGGCCACCCACTGCAAAGAACTTGATGCCGTTATCTGGAGCTGGATTGTGTGAAGCAGAAATCATCACACCAAAATCTGCACTGAAATCTGCGGTAAGGAAAGCTGTTGCCGGAGTTGGAACGACACCTGCGTCGTAAACATCAACACCAGAAGAAGCTAAACCGGTTGCAACTGCAGCCGCTAAATATTCTCCAGAGATGCGCGGGTCTCTACCAATAATTGCAATTGGACGACGACCTTCATTACGAGCAGTTTCGCCTAGGACGAGTGCGGCAGCTTGAGCTAAGTTGAGCGCGAGGGAAACAGTTAGATCGCGATTAGCAACACCGCGAACACCATCGGTACCAAATAGGCGGGCCATGGTTTTAGATTAGCCGAGCAGTTGCTCGAAGCGACTTAACGCTTAGAGAACTGAGACGCCTTACGAGCCTTCTTAAGACCAGCCTTCTTACGCTCAATAACACGAGCGTCACGAGACAGGAAGCCTGCCTTCTTCAAAGCTGGGCGGTTGTTCTCGCGGTCAATCTCGTTAAGGGAACGAGCAATACCAAGACGAAGAGCACCAGCCTGACCAGCAACTCCACCACCCTGGATGCGAGCGACAACGTCGTATGAATCCTGAAGACCTAGAACCTTGAAAGGGTCTGTGATTAGTTGCTGGTGCAACTTGTTTGGGAAGTATTCTGCAAGTTCACGACCGTTTACCTTGATCACTCCGGTACCTGGCTTGATTCGTACGCGAGCGATTGCTTCCTTACGACGACCTAGACCGGCACCTGGAACAGTTAGTGGGCCACGTGATTTAGCTGGCTTAGTTTCTTTGGCAGCAGGAGTCTCGGTGGTGAAAGATGATGGCGCGGCTTCAACAGCTTCTACAGCTTCAGCGACTTTCTTAGTTGGCATTAGTCTTCTTCTCTTCTAAGCGCTTACTGCGCTACCTGACCGATTGTGAATGGCTTTGGAGCCTGAGCTACGTGTGGGTGTTCTGCACCACGGTAAACCTTAAGTTTTGCAAGCTGGTCGCGACCAAGAGTGTTCTTAGGAAGCATTCCACGGATTGCCTTCTCAACTGCCTTCTCTGGAGACTTCTCTAGAAGTTCAGCATAAGTAGTTGCAGTCAAACCACCTGGGTAACCAGAGTGACGGTATGCGTTCTTCTTCTGAAGCTTTGATCCGGTTAGAGCAACCTTCTCTGCATTGATGATGACTACAAAGTCACCATTGTCCATGTGAGGAGCAAAGGTTGGCTTGTGCTTACCGCGCAGTAGTGCGGCAGCAGTGGCGGCTAGACGGCCAAGAACTACGTCAGTGGCGTCGATTACGAGCCAGTCGTTCTGAAGCTCATGAGCCTTTGGTGAATAAGTACGCACGCTAGATTGCCTTCTATTTCTTATATCGGATTGGCGATGAATCTAAGAGTCATCAACATGGGCTAAGCCAAATGGCTTACGGCACCAAGGGTCAAGTTTAGCCCGAAGTTGGCAGTAAATGCAACCCGCAGATATTGGCTAATTATCGTCCAGCGACCTAGTGTGCTGGGTGGTGGCTACCTGCTTGGCATATTCGCTCTTGGGCGGGTAGCCAACCTCGATAAGGCTCAATCCCTCAGGAGTGACTACCTTGTATGGATGAGCCCTTGACTTGGATTTCAGGGCCTTCTGGAGGTCCTTAGCTGTGGCTCTGCCAGCTCCCACCTTGATGAGCGCCCCAACGATGGATCTGACCATATTGTGGGCAAACGCATCGGCCATAAGTTCAATCTCAATAACATTCCCCAAAGCCTTGTTTCTAGAGACTTTGATAGACCGCAGTTCTCGAATTGTCGTCGCTTTAGGCTTTGGCTTACTAAAAGCCGCAAAATCATGTAATCCGATGAATTCCTTGCTCGCTTCCTGCATGGCTTGAAGATCCAAAGGATATTTCAACCAGAGGTTGTATCGGGCTCGAAGCGGGTTCCAACCACTGGTGGCATCTGCGATGGTGTATCGATACCGACGATGCGTTGCAGCATAGCGAGCATGAAATGACGCGGGTGCTTGCTCAACTTTGACTACCCGAATATCAGGATCCAAAAGTGAATTCATTTTCAAACGAAGATCCATACTTCGTCCTAGACGCTTTAGCTGAGCCGGGCTCACATCTATGTGAATCACCTGATGCTCCGCGTGGACTCCAGCGTCAGTTCTTCCAGCAACTCGAAGCCCAAAGTCAGTTTCGGAAGGGCCGAATATTTTGGTTAGAACTGCGACAACTTCGGCTTGAACTGTTCTGAGTTTTGGCTGTTTAGCCCAACCATTGAATTCTGTTCCGTCGTAGGCCAGATCAATCCTTAAACGAGTCAAGCCGTCGACCAGTTGGTCAACGGCTTGTCTCATTAGATTCTCTTTAGACTCTAGGCTTCGTCTGCAGTTGGGTTATCGCCAGCTTCAGCTTCTGCTTCAGCAACAGCTGCTTCTTCAGCAGGTGCAGCTTCTTCAGCAACAACTTCAGCAGCGGCTTCTTCAACCACTGGAGCTTCTTCAGCAACTGGAGCTTCTTCAGCAACTGGAGTAGTTTCTTCAACTACAACTGGGGCTTCAACAACTGCTTCTTCAACGATGTTTTCGTCAACAACTGTTTCTGGCTCGGTGTGCTCAACAACTTCTTCAACTACAACTGCAGCAGCAGTTGCCTTGACAGCGTTGGTTAGCTTGGTCTTAGTTCTTGCAGGCTTTGCAGTTACTGGCTCAAGAACAAGTTCGATAAGTGCCATAGGAGCGTTGTCGCCCTTACGGAAACCTAGCTTGGTGATTCTGGTGTATCCACCAGAACGGTCTTGAACTAGCGGAGCTACGTTAGTAAATAGCTCGTGAACTACGCTCTTGTCAGTGATGTCAGCCATTACTTGACGACGAGCGTGAAGATCTCCACGCTTGGCAAGTGATACTAGCTTCTCGGCAACTGGCTGAACGCGCTTAGCTTTGGTCTCAGTTGTGGTCACTGCCTTGTGAGTGAAAAGTGATGCGGCCAGGTTGTTGAGCAATAGACGCTCGTGAGCTGGACCTCCACCTAGGCGTGGACCCTTAGTTGGGCGTGGCATTTATTTCTCCTATTAGTTTCTTGACTCAGGACTAGTCCTGGTCGTCCTCGTCAAAGCTTGGGTTGGCTGAGAAGTATGCTGCTTCGAAACCAGGAACTGAGTCGCGGAAGCGAAGTCCCATTGAAGTTAGCTTGTCGCGCACTTCATCAACAGACTTAGAACCAAAGTTACGAATGTTCATTAGCTGATCTTCGGTTAGGTTAATCAATTCGCTAACTGTGTTAATACCTTCGCGCTTTAGGCAGTTGTATGAACGGACGGTTAGGTCTAGTTCTTCAATTGGCTTAGCAAGTGCTGGTGGTAGATCAACTGGGATTGCTGATGCAGGAAGGTCGATACCTTCTGCGTTCTCATCCAAAGCTGCCGCTAGACCGAATAGGTTAACCAAAGTCTTTCCTGCAGAAGCAACAGCTTCACGAGGAGTGATAGATGGCTTTGTCTCAATGTCAACAATTAGCTTGTCGAAGTTTGTGAACTCACCGGCACGAGTTGCCTCAACACGGTAAGAAACTTTCAACACAGGAGAGTAAATTGAGTCAACTGGGATGATGCCGTTGTTAGCCATGTCTGGCTGACGGTTCTGAGATGCCTGAACATATCCACGGCCAGCTTCAATGGTCAACTGCATGTCAAGGGTTCCCTTGTTTACAGTTGCGATAACTAGGTCTGGGTTGTGGATTGTTACACGCTCGTCAGCAACGATGTCGGAAGCCTTAGCTTCACCAACGCCAGCCTTTAGGCGAACGATAACTGGCTCATCTGCGTGAGATGAAACAACTAGATCCTTGACGTTCAAGATAACTTCGGTAACGTCTTCCTTCACACCGTTGATCGGTCCGAATTCGTGACTGATACCTTCAATCTTGATGCTGGTAACAGCAGCACCTGGGATAGATGAAAGCAATGTGCGACGTAGCGAGTTTCCAAGTGTGTAACCGAAGCCAGGCTCTAGTGGATCTAGAGTGAAGCGTGCGCGGTTAGGAAAATTGCTGTCGATATCTTCGTGCAGAACTGGTAGCTGTGCAATTAGCACTGTGGTTCCTTTCATGGAGACATCCACTATTTAATGTCTCGTTTGTTGGGGTTTGCTATTTAGTGGCCACTAAACAGCGTTTATTTAGTTATATGTTTTTGAAAACTTAGATGCGGCGGATCTTTGGTGGACGACATCCGTTGTGAGCCTGTGGGGTCACATCTGAAATCGAACCAACTTCTAGACCTGCTGCTTGTAGTGAACGGATAGCTGTTTCACGACCAGAGCCTGGACCCTTTACGAAAACATCAACCTTCTTCAAACCATGTTCCTGCGCCTTACGAGCTGCAGCTTCTGCTGCCATCTGTGCGGCGAAAGGTGTTGACTTACGTGAACCCTTGAAACCAACATCGCCTGATGATGACCAAGAAATAACAGCACCGGTTGCATCAGTGATTGACACGATGGTGTTGTTGAATGTGCTCTTGATGTGAGCCTGTCCGTGAGTAACGTTCTTCTTTTCTTTACGACGTGGCTTGCGAACTGAACCCGCTGCCTTAGTCTTCGGTGCTGCCATGAGTTTTCTCCTAAATCCTTAATACGACGCGAAGAGCCGG
Source organism: Micrococcales bacterium (assembly GCA_947454255.1). Taxonomy (GTDB): domain Bacteria; phylum Actinomycetota; class Actinomycetes; order Actinomycetales; family Microbacteriaceae; genus Rhodoluna. Next base: position 10,479 of record CANGIU010000012.1, on the reverse strand, counting down.
GGGCTACTTGCGTGCCGCCTTCTTCTTACCGGCCACAGTACGCTTTGGACCCTTGCGAGTACGAGCGTTAGTTTTGGTGCGCTGACCATGAACAGGTAGTCCCTTGCGGTGACGGACACCCTGGTATGAACCAATCTCAACCTTGCGGCGAATGTCAGCTGCAACATCACGACGAAGATCACCTTCGACTTTGTAGTTACCTTCTAGGTAGTCACGAATAGCAACCAACTGGTCATCAGTTAGATCTTTTACTCGAGTGTTCTTATCGATGTTGGTGTCGGCTAGAACTTTCACACTGCGTGTGCGGCCGATTCCATAGATGTAGGTTAGGGCGATTTCAACGCGCTTGTCGCGTGGAATATCGACTCCGGCAATACGTGCCATTGGATTTCTCCTGTTGTTTAGAAGGTCTGCAGCAGTGTTGTCTTGAATAAATTCAAGCTCTCGCCTTCTCGAGAGGTGCCAGATATAAAATCCTGAACACTGCCTTGTTGTTTTATTTAGTTATGCCCCACAGAAGTGAGGATGTTGCAAATCTGTGTGCTTAGCCCTGGCGCTGCTTGTGGCGAGGGTTCTCGCAGATGACCATGACGCGACCGTGGCGACGAATGACCTTGCACTTGTCACAAATCTTCTTGACGCTTGGATTAACCTTCATGTCTCTTTTTTCTGTTCGTGGTTTTAGAAACCGATTTACTTATATCTATAAGTGATGCGCCCACGATTTAGGTCGTAGGTGCTGAGCTCAACGATTACGCGATCTTCAGGAAGAATACGAATGTAGTTCTGTCGCATCTTTCCAGAGATGTGCGCTAAGACCTTGTGCCCGTTGGTCAGCTCTACTCGGAACATCGCGTTCGGAAGAGCCTCAACAACTATGCCCTCGATCTCGATGACGCCGTCTTTGCTGGCCATAAACTCACTTATCTTTTGCTTTGTGTTGCTCCGAAGCACGCGAAAAACCAACCGAAAAAATTGGGATTTTACGTGCCGAAACACCAAGACTCAATCTTAGGACAAAAGTTCAAGAATTGGTAGTTAAAGATTTATCGGGACTGGTTTGACCCCATATTTAGCCAATCCAGCTTCCCCACCGTCCTCCGCGGTAAGAACCCAGATACCACCTGAGTGCAGGGCAACCGTATGCTCCCAGTGGCTGGCATCCTGGCCATCCTTGGTGGAAATAGTCCATTCATCCGCCATAATCTGCACTTTTTCACTGCCGGCGGTGATCATTGGCTCAATTGCGATAACTAGCCCAGTTTCAACAACTGGACCTAAGTCTCTAGTCTGATAGTTGAAAACAGCTGGATCCTCGTGCATGGACCTACCTACCCCATGTCCGATGTAGTCCTGCAATATTCCGTACCGGCCTGAGTTTCTGATGCTCTTCTCAACTGCTCTACCGACCTCATTTAGCCTGATTGCACTGGCCAAGGCTGCTATTCCAGCCCAGAGCGAGCCTTCACAGGCATTACTTAGTGCTTGGCGTTTAGCTGAAATTGCCTCATCTCCCCCAGGGATTAGGTAGCTAAAAGCTGCATCGCCATTCCAACCAGCAGGTGTAATGGCTCCGCAATCGATGGAAATCAAGTCACCGGCTGCCAATATTCGATTTTGGCTTGGAATTCCATGAACAACTTCATCGTTGATGCTTGCACATATAGTGTGGCGATAACCCGCTACAAGTTTGAAGTTGCTCTTAGCTCCGAGCTCTGTGATGGTCTTTTCAGCTATTTCATCTAATTCCAATGTGGAAATACCTGGCACAATTGCAGCTTTGACAGCAGCTAAAGCCTTTGCAGTAATGAGTCCTGCCTCACGCATGAGCAAAATCTCAGCGTCGGATTTTAGGGTGATCTTTTCGCGACCCAAGATAGACCTAAATTGCTGGGCTAAAGCCGCGAGCGGTTAGAGAGTTCAGGATGCGGTCAGTGACCTCACCTACTTGTCCCAAACCATCAATTTCAATTACGATTCCGCGAGCACTGTAAATCTCAATTAGTGGAGCAGTTTGCTCTAGGTAAACACTTTGACGGTGACGAATAACATCTTCTGTATCATCTGCTCTGCCCTGTTCTTGAGCACGATTTAGCAATCTACGAACAATCTCATCAGGATCTGCTTTTAGTAAAATCACTGAATCAAGTTCCTGATTGTTGCTACCAAGAATGTCATCGAGTTCTAAAACCTGGTCACGAGTTCTTGGATACCCATCTAGCAAGAAACCTGCAGATGCATCTTCTTGTGAAAGGCGATCACGAACGAGGTCATTGGTTAGCGAATCAGGAACGTATTCTCCCCGATCCATAAATCCTTTAGCCTGGACACCAAGAGGAGTTTCCGCTTTAACGTTTGCTCTGAAAATATCTCCAGTTGAAATCGCTGGGATACTGTATGCCTGAGCTAAGAGCGTGGCTTGCGTTCCCTTGCCGGCACCCGGAGGGCCGATCAAGAGAAACCGACTCACTTCAGGAGGCCTTCGTAGTTACGTTGCTGCATCTGAGCAGAGATCTGCTTCACTGTCTCAAGACCGACACCAACAATAATCAAAATGGATGTTCCACCAAATGGGAAGTTTGAGTTGGCGTTTAGCAAGCTCAATGCAATCAATGGAATCAAAGCCACAACACCTAGATATAGAGATCCAGGCAGAGTGATTCTTGAAAGAACATACTCTAGATATTCAGTAGTTGGACGGCCCGCACGGATACCGGGAATAAACCCACCGTACTGCTTCATGTTCTCTGAAACTTCTTCAGGGTTGAAAGTGATTGATACATAGAAGTATGTGAAAGCAATGATCAATAAGAAATACATAAGCATGTATAGCGGGTGGTCACCCTTAGTTAGGTTCTGGTCAATCCAAATAACCCACGCTGCAATCTTGCCGTCAGCTGGACGGTTGAACTGAGCAATAAGGCCAGGTAGGTATAGCAAGCTTGATGCGAAGATTACGGGGACAACACCAGCCATGTTTACCTTGATAGGTAGATAGGTTGATTGACCACCATAACTGCGCTTACCAATCATGCGCTTGGCGTACTGAACAGGAATTCTTCTTTGTGATTGTTCAACCAAGATAACTAGCAGAACGATTACGACACCGACTGCGATAACACCTAGAAGAGTTTCAACACCCTTAGTCTGAGCAATTGAACCCAAGCTTGAAGGGAAACGAGCCGCAATAGAGGTAAAGATCAAAAGTGACATACCGTTACCAACTCCACGCTCAGTCACCAACTCAGCAAGCCACATGATTACACCGGTACCGGCTGTCATCGTGATCACCATAAGTGAGATTGCCCACCATGAGTTGTCACTGAATACACCATTACAGTTGCTACCAAAGAGTGCGCCCTGTCTTGCAACAGAGATAAGAGTTGTTGACTGAAGAAGTCCAAGACCGATAGTTAGGTAACGGGTGTACTGGGTTAGCTTTGACTGTCCTGCTTGACCTTCTTTGTATAGAGTCTCGAAGCGAGGAATTACCACGCGCAATAGCTGAGTGATAATCGACGCTGTGATGTAAGGCATGATGCCCAACGCAAAGATCGAGAGTTGAAGAAGAGCTCCACCGGAGAAAAGGTTTACCAATTCATAAATGCCGTTGACGCTAGCACTGCCCGCATTTAGACAGGCCCTAACGTTTCCATAGTTGACAAATGGCGCAGGAATGAAAGATCCCAAACGATAGATGGCAACGATAGCAAGTGTGAACAGTAGTTTGTTGCGCAGGTCAGGGGTGCTAAACGCACGCTTGATGGCACTAAACATTCTTCGCCTCCTGAGGCTAGTTAATACTTAAAGAGCTATTACTCAGTTACAGAGCCACCGGCAGCAAGAATCTTTGCCTTGGCAGACTCTGAGACCTTGTCAACCTTGACATCAAGTTTAACGCTAGTCTCGCCCTGGCCAAGTACCTTGACCTTCTCGTTCTTGCGAACTGCACCCTTAGCAACTAGAGAAGCTACGGTCACTTCTCCACCCTGAGGGAAAAGCTCAACAAGAGTCTCAATGTTGACTACCTGGTACTCAACTCTGAACGGGTTCTTGAAACCACGAAGCTTAGGGGTTCTCATTACTAGACGAACACCACCACCTTCGAAGCCTGGACGAACCTGGTAACGAGCCTTAGTACCCTTGGTACCACGACCTGAAGTCTTACCCTTAGAAGCCTCACCACGACCAACACGTGTACGGTCCTTCTTAGAACCAGGTGCTGGGCGTAGGTGGTGCAACTTTAGAAGGTTGCTCTTCTCCTGAACTGCAGCAGGCTTCTTCACAGGAGCTTTAGCAGCAGTCTTCTTAGCGGCAGGCTTTTTCTCTGCTACTACAGTCTCTTCGACTGACTTGTTTTCTTCGGTCATTAGTTGATCTCCTCAACCTTAACTAGGTGTGCTACTGCACGAACAAGTCCACGCATTACTAGGCTGTCGTCCTTGACGACGATGTCGCCAATACGCTTTAGTCCTAGAGTGCGAAGAGAGTCGCGCTGACGCTGGCTGTTGCCAACACCACTTTTAACTTGGGTAACTTTTAGACGTGCGGCCATGATTAGGCACCTGCCTTTGCAGCTTCTTGCGCACGAAGAAGACCCTTAGGGGCTACTTCTTCTAGCGTTAGGCCACGGCGAGCTGCAACAGCTGAAGGTTCTTCAAGCTGACGCAAAGCTGCGACTGTGGCGTGGACGATGTTGATGGTATTTGATGATCCCAATGACTTTGAAAGAACATCGTGAACACCAGCACACTCAAGTACTGCACGAACTGGACCACCGGCGATAACACCGGTACCAGCTGCAGCTGGACGAAGAAGAACTACACCAGCAGCTGCTTCACCCTGAACTGGGTGAGGGATGGTTCCACCAACGCGAGGAACTCTGAAGAAAGACTTCTTGGCCTCTTCAACACCCTTAGCGATAGCTGCTGGAACTTCCTTAGCTTTACCGTAGCCAACACCAACCATGCCATTGCCGTCACCGACAACAACTAGAGCGGTGAATGAGAAACGACGACCACCCTGGACCACCTTAGAAACACGGTTGATGGTAACAACACGCTCTAGGAATGGGCTCTTGGTTTCTTCGCGCTCGCGACGTTCGCCTCTAGGTGCACGCTCACGAGAACCACGACGCGCATCGCGCTCGTTGGTTTCCGCCGGTGCACTTTCAGCTACCACAGCTGTGGTTTCAGTTGCTTCAGTAGACAACTCTTGCTCCTTGTTTTCTTGACTCATAGAACCAAACCGCCTTCACGTGCACCATCAGCAATAGCTGCGACACGACCTGCATATCTGTTACCACCGCGGTCGAAGACAACTTCTGAGATGCCAGCAGCCTTAGCGCGCTCTGCTAGAAGCAGACCAACAGCCTTTGACTTAGCTGACTTGTCGTCAGATGACTTACGCATGTCTGCTTCCATAGTCGAAGCTGAAACTAGGGTGTGACCCTTAGCGTCATCAACGATCTGGACGAATACGTGTCTAGCAGAACGTGTTACTACTAGGCGAGGACGTGATGCAGTGCCCTCAATCTTCTTACGAAGACGTAGGTGACGACGACCACGAGCGGCTGATTTGCTCTTACCGCGAGTCTTTGGAGTTAGTCCCATGATTACTTACCTGACTTTCCGGCCTTGCGACGAACAACTTCGCCGGCGTAACGAACACCCTTGCCCTTGTATGGCTCTGGCTTGCGTAGCTTACGAAGGTTTGCTGCAACTTCACCAACAGCCTGCTTGTCGATACCGACAACAGTGATCTTGGTGTTTCCGTCTACCTGGAATGTGATTCCAGCTGGTGGCTCGACCAAGATTGGGTGTGAGTAACCAAGAGCAAACTCAATAGCTGAACCCTTAACGGTTACACGGTAACCAGTTCCAACGATTTCAAGACCCTTCGAGAATCCCTTAGTAACACCTTCAATGTTGTTAGCGATAAGGGTTCTTGTTAGACCGTGCAGTGAACGAGAATTACGCTCGTCATCTGGACGGGTGACGATGATGTTGCCATCTTCGAGAACGATAGTGATTGGGCTAGGTACAGTGTGAGAAAGAGTTCCCTTAGGGCCCTTTACGTCAACTACTTGACCATCAATCTTTACTTCAACACCAGCCGGAACTGGGATTGGCATCTTTCCAATACGTGACATGTGGGCTTACCAAACGTAGGCGATAACTTCTCCGCCTACTCCTTTCTTGGTTGCCTGACGATCAGTTAGAAGGCCAGAAGATGTTGAAAGGATGGCAATACCTAGGCCACCAAGTACACGAGGGATCTCAGTTGACTTCGCGTAAACACGCAAGCCAGGCTTTGATACACGCTTGATACCAGAGATTGAACGCTCACGGTTAGGACCGTACTTCAATTCAATGTTTAGGGTCTTGCCTACCTCTGCGTCAGAAACCTTAATTGCAGCAATGTATCCTTCTGCCTTCAAGATTTCAGCGATGTTAGCCTTCAGCTTCGAGTAAGGAAGATTAATTTCCTCATGGAACGCTGAGTTCGCATTGCGCAGCCGGGTCAGAAAGTCTGCTACCGGGTCTGTCATTGTCATTTGATTTGTTTCCTTCTTTGTCGGTTTCTGAAAACTTTACGAGTAATCAGACCTATCCAATTAGTAGTTAGTTGTTCTCTGGAGTCTTGAATGGGAAGCCCAGTGCTGTTAGAAGTGCACGGCCCTCTTCATCATTTGAAGCTGTGGTAACTAGGGTGATGTCCATACCGCGTGGGCGGTCGATGCCATCCTGGTTAATTTCGTGGAACATTGTCTGCTCGTTCAAACCAAAGGTGTAATTACCCTTGCCATCGAACTGCTTGTCAGATAGACCACGGAAGTCACGGATACGAGGAAGTGACAAAGACAAAAGTCTGTCTAGGAATTCCCACATTCTGTCGCCACGAAGAGTTACGTGTGCACCAATAGGCTGACCTTCACGAAGCTTGAACTGAGCAATAGACTTGCGAGCTAGGTTTACCTGAGGCTTCTGACCAGTGATTGCAGTTAGATCCTTGATAGCAAACTCAATAAGCTTGCCGTCCTTAGATGCTTCACCAACACCCATGTTCACAACGATCTTGGTAAGACCTGGAACCTGGTGAACGTTCTTGAAACCAAACTTAGTCTGAAGTTCGTTCTTGATTTCTGCCTTGTAGCGCTCTTTTAGGCGAGGCTGGATTTTTACGTCAGTCATTAGATTTCCTTACCTGACTTGCGAGCAATGCGAGTACGGATAGTCTTCGTCTTGCCATTTTTGGTTTCGGTTGTGACCTTCACACCTAGACGAGTTGCCTTCTTGGTGGTTGGATCAACTAGAGCCACGTTAGAAATGTGAATCGGAGCTGGCTCGGTAACGATGCCACCATCTTTCACACCACGTGCGTTTTCAGTAACGCGAACGTGCTTCTTGACTAGGTTTAGACCTTCAACAATTACGCGGTTCTTCTCTTTGTCAACTGACAAAACAGTTCCGGTCTTGCCGCGGTCGCCGCCACGAGCTTCGCTCTTACCAGTAATAAGAATTACTGTGTCGCCTTTTTTAATGTTTGCCATGATTAGATAACCTCCGGTGCTAACGAGATGATCTTCATGAACTTCTTGTCACGAAGTTCACGACCAACTGGACCAAAGATACGGGTTCCCTGAGGTTCGCCGTCCTTCTTGATGATCACAGCTGCGTTCTCGTCAAACTTGATGTATGAGCCGTCTGCACGACGGACTTCCTTCTTGGTGCGAACGATGACAGCCTTAACAACGTCACCCTTCTTAACGCTTCCACCAGGGATAGCGTCCTTGACAGTTGCTACTACGACATCACCTAGGCTTGCGTAACGACGTCCTGAACCACCCAAGATACGGATAGCTAGAAGTTCTTTCGCACCGGTGTTGTCGGCAACCTTCATTCTGGATTCTTGTTGAAGCATTTTCTATCTCCTACTTAGCCTTCTCAACGATCTCAACTAAACGCCAGCGCTTAGTTGCAGAAAGTGGACGGGTCTCATGAATGATGACTAGGTCGCCGATGCCAGCAGAGTTTGCTTCGTCGTGAGCCTTGATCTTTGTGGTACGGCGGATAACCTTGCCGTAAAGCGGGTGCTTCACACGGTCTTCTACCTCAACAACGATGGTCTTATCCATCTTGTCGCTAACAACATAGCCACGACGTGACTTGCGGTCACCGCGGTCTAGAGTGTTTTCAACTTCAGCCATGGTTATGCCTCCTCAGTTTCGACAACCTCAGCGGCTGCCTTAGATTTGCTTGCAGTCTTCTTGACTGGAGCTGCAGCAACAACTGCACGGATACCTAGTTCACGTTCACGAATGACTGTGTAGATGCGAGCGATGTCGCGCTTAACAGCCTTGATGCGTCCGTGGCTTTCTAGCTGGCCAGTTGCTGACTGAAAACGAAGGTTGAAAAGTTCTTCCTTAGCCTTCTTTAGTTCTTCAACCAAAACTGAATCCTCGATTGCATCTAGGTCAGCTGGAGTTAGATTCTTTGAACCGATAGACATTATGCGTCACCTTCTTCACGCTTGATAATGCGAGCCTTAAGTGGAAGCTTGTGGATTGCGCGAGTCATTGCCTCACGAGCAACTTCCTCAGTAACACCAGCAAGTTCGAACATTACGCGACCTGGCTTGACGTTAGCTACCCACCACTCAGGTGAACCCTTACCGGAACCCATACGAGTTTCAGCAGGCTTCTTGGTTAGTGGACGGTCCGGGAAAATGTTGATCCAAACCTTTCCACCACGCTTGATGTGACGAGTCATAGCAATACGAGCAGACTCAATCTGACGGTTAGTAACGTATGCAGGAGTTAGAGCCTGAATGCCCCACTCGCCGAAAGCTACCTTTGTACCACCGGTTGCTGCACCACTTCTGTTTGGGTGATGTTGCTTACGGTGCTTGACTTTACGTGGAATCAACATGTTTATGCCTCAACGCTTTCTGCTGGTGCCTGTGCTGGACGACGTCCACGGCCTTCGCGAACTGGCTTGGCGTTAGCCTGCTCCTTCGCTAGTTCCTTGTTTGTGATGTCACCCTTGTAGATCCATACCTTCACACCGATACGACCGAAAGTGGTCTTGGCTTCGTAGAAACCGTAATCGATGTTGGCACGAAGTGTGTGTAGTGGAACTCTTCCCTGACGGTAGAACTCCGAGCGGCTCATTTCTGCTCCACCTAGACGACCTGAACACTGAACACGGATACCCTTGGCACCCTGACGCTCAGCACCCTGCATACCCTTACGCATTGCGCGACGGAAAGCAACACGAGCTGCTAGCTGTTCTGCAATACCCTGAGCAACAAGCTGTGCATCCATTTCTGGGTTCTTGACTTCAAGAATGTTTAGCTGGATCTGCTTCTTGGTTAGCTTCTCAAGATCAGTTCTGATCGCTTCTGCTTCTTGACCACGACGACCGATAACAAGACCAGGACGAGCAGTGTGAATGTTGATTTCAACACGGTCACGGGTTCTCTTGATCTCGATGTGTGAAACACCGGCACGGTCTAGACGTTCAGTTAGCAAAATACGAATACGGATGTCTTCTGCAACGTAGTCCTTGTAACGCTGTCCAACCTTGGTTGAATCTGCAAACCAACGTGAACGGTGGTCTGTTGTGATTCCAAGTCTGAAACCGTAAGGATTTACTTTCTGACCCATTACTTGGTCCTCGCCTTCTGTGCGGTCGCCTTAGCAACGATCTCATCTGGTGTTGAAACTACAACTGTGATGTGGCTTGTGCGCTTAAGGATCTGAGCTGCACGGCCCTGAGCGCGAGGCATGAATCGCTTCATTGTCGCACCTTCATCAACAAATGCTGCAGAGATGATTAGGTCGCTCTCGTCCAAACGAACGTTAGCTGCATCTGCTTTAACTCTTGCGTTAGCAACAGCTGAAGCAATCAACTTGTTGACTGGCTCAGCGGCAGCCTGAGGTGCAAACTTCATCAGCGCTAGAGCCTCTTCTGCACTCTTGCCACGGATAAGGTCGACAACACGACGAGCCTTCTGCGGTGTAATACGAACACTGCGTAATTTAGCGGTAGCTTCCATGATTACTTCCTGCGACCCTTCTTGTCGTCCTTCACGTGTCCACGGAAGGTGCGGGTAGGTGCGAATTCGCCTAGCTTGTGACCAACCATGGTCTCAGTAACGAAAACTGGGATGTGCTTACGACCGTCGTGCACAGCGATGGTGTGACCCAACATTGCAGGAACGATCATTGAGCGGCGTGACCAGGTCTTGATCACGTTCTTGCTGTTGGCCTCATTCTGCTTAGCAACCTTTTTGAATAGGTGCTCATCAACGAAAGGGCCCTTCTTTAAACTTCTTGGCATATTCTTCTAGCTCCTACTAGTGGCTTCCACGTGGACGACGGCGAACAATTTGCTTGTCGCTTGGCAAGTTTGGCTTACGGGTACGGCCCTCAGCTTGACCCCAAGGAGTCACTGGGTGACGTCCACCAGAAGTCTT
>CANGIU010000011.1 GCA_947454255.1 Micrococcales bacterium | reverse complement strand
GCTTCACGTCTGTTGGCTGCTGGAACCCACTTGACGTCGCCGCCGTGTTTGATGTTTGCGTAGCGGGCTAGGACAAAGAGTAGGTCGCTGAGTCTGTTTAGGTACTTAGCGGCCGTAAGACTGACTCCACCGTCGGTGTGGCCCTTCTTCGCAGGCTCTGTGCCGTGCTGTTCAATAGCGTGCCAGGTTGCTCGTTCTGCTCTTCTAACTACAGTGCGGGCTAGGTGAAGTCCTGCTGCTAATCCTGATCCACCAGGGATGATGAATGAGTCAAGTTTGTCTAGTTCAGCGTTGTATTTGTCGATAGCTGCTTCAAGAGCATCGACCCAGACAGCGTCAACACGAAGAGGCTCGTATTCGTAGTGCTCATTTAGTGGGTTAGAGAGGTCTGCACCAAGATCAAAGAGTTCGTTCTGAATCTGAAGGAGAAGCGCGAGGGTTTCCTCGTCGAACTCATTCTGAGCGAGAGAAACAGCAACACCAATGGCTGAGTTAGCCTCATCTACGTCAGCGTAAGCCTCAATGCGTGGGTCTGTCTTGCGAACTCTGCTGAAGTTAGAAAGGCCAGTTAGTCCTTCGTCACCAGTTCTTGTGTATATCTTTGTAAGTTTTACCATTAGACAAGTTTAGGCTTATCTGGTGTTGTTATTGTTGCCTCCCAGTGAAACTAAGCGCCAAGGTGGATCTAACCTGACCATAGAACAGGTACACCTCAGTTATGGACAGCTAAACGACGCGAGAGACTTGGTCTTAGAAGACCTACTAAAGCTGTGTAAAAACAAAACTAAAGCCGCCAAAGCTCTAAAACTTAGCACTAAACAGCTTGGTGATATTGATTTCAACTTGGGAATCAAATCAGCACCAACACTTCCAGCCTTCGAAAGGTATGAAGGTACTTTATACAAGGCAATTAGAACATCCTCTTTTACTAGCCACGAAGTAGAGCAGATGCGTAAGCACGTGCTTATGCAGAGCGCTCTATTTGGTTTGATTTCTGCAACTGACCGTATTCCTTGGTACAGACTCTCGGCTAGCACAGTCTTGCCTAAAGTAAATTTGAAGAAGATTTGGAAAGAACATCAAGACGCCGCTTGGACAAAACTTGTGGATATGCCGATTATCGATCTCCGGTCCAAGTCATATGTTAACTTAGCGCCAATCCCTGCGAACTTAGATTCATATTGGGTCGAGGTCGTTGCCATTGATAAAAAGGGTCAACGAAAAGCATTGAACCATTTCAACAAAACTGCAAAAGGTGAGTTCGTTGGAGAGTTTGTTCGGGCCAAGGAAGCCCCAAAGACAATTGCCCAACTCAAAAGGGTAGCGAAGAAGGCTAATCTTGGTTTAGAAGTTGAAGGCAACATCATATATTTCATCACCAGTGAGGTTATTCGGGGGAAGCAATAGAAATGATTGAACCTCCAAAGAAAACATGGTTTGACCGACTCAGACTCAGTCTTAGAATTCTAGGAATATTTCTTGGCACGGTTCCAGTTCTGGGATATTTCATTTTCGCGTTTACGCTTTCCGCAATCCACCAAACATATAACGAGTGGACCTTCAAATACACGATCACTCACGATTTGACTTATCAAATCTGTGAGAACTCCTTAGCAATTGCAAATTTCACTTGGGTATATTGGTTGCCCTTAGCTTTATTGATAGGACTATTTGACGTAGGGGTCGCCGTTTATCGTCAATTCAGAGATGCCTGATTACTTCAGTTCTTCTCTTCTAAAGCAACCGGGTGCATGATCATTTACAAAACCGGTTGCTTGCATGAGTGCATACATAGTTGTGGAACCAACAAAACCAAAGCCCAGCCTCCGCAACTCTTTGCTCAGAGCATCTGATTCAGGGCTTGTTGCTCGCCATTGAAAACTCTTTGGGCTCGGGGTTCGTTTATGAACCGGGGGAGCGAATGACCACACTATGTCGCTGATGCTTTCACCCTGCTTTTGAAGCTCTAAGACGAGATTGGCATTGCGTATAGTGCTGACAATTTTTGCTCTGTTTCTAATGATGCCCTCATTGAGCATAAGTTTCTCAACATCAGTTTCAGTGAGCTTGGCGACTTTCTTAACTTCGAAGTCTTTGAACGCCTTTCTAAAGCCTTCTCGCCGTTTCAATATAGTTATCCATGAAAGTCCTGCTTGGAAACCTTCCAGGCTTATGCGCTCGAACATGTCGTCATCACCATGCTGCGGAACCCCCCACTCCTGATCGTGATAGTCGATATAGAGTTCATCCTTCCCAGGCCACTTACACCTAGTAAGTCCATCTTCATATTTGTGAGTGTGGTTGCTCATTCTTTCGCGGTAAGTCCCTCGTGAGCCAAAAGCCAGCGCTTTGTTGGCAAGCCATCGCCGCCGGAGTATCCGGTTATCTTTCCAGATGCTCCTAAAACTCTGTGACAGCCAACCACTAGAGGAACAGGGTTCGCTCCCACTGCGCCACCTACTGCTCTAGCGGCTTTAGGTTTGCCAATTGCATCAGCGATATCTTTGTATGTTTTTAGTTTTCCAAATGGAATCTTGGCAATTTGTTTCCAGACGTTTCTTTGAAACTCTGTCCCATTCGATAAATCAACAGGGAACGAGAATTTATTCAGTTTTCCAGAAAAGTATTGAGTAAGTTCCTTTTCGGCTATTGCTAAGACTTGGCTCTTTCCCGAGCTTCCTACCTTTGCTCCAGTTGCAGCGATGTCTATGAATGTAACCTTTTCGTTCTCTGCGTAAACCCGAACTACGCCAACGGGGGTTTTGAAGGCAACCCAAGTGTCCTTATGAATCTTCATGTATTCAGATTACCCAGCCAATAGTAAAACCCGGCTATCTTCCTCCAGAGGTGGATAACCGGGCTCTACTACTCGATCTACATCAGTTCGAAAAGCTCTCCTGCGAGTGTGAGGCTGTGACGTAAGGTCTGCTCCAACTCATCGAATTCTTTCTGTCCGATTGTTAGCGGTGGTGCTAGCTGAACAACAGGGTCGCCACGGTCGTCTGAACGGCAATAGAGACCATTCTCATACATGTGGTGAGACAGGAACTGTCTTAGAAGTTTCTCCGACTCTTCGTCATTGAATGACTCCCTGCTGTCTTTATCGCGAACGAGTTCGATTGCATAGAAGTATCCAGCTCCGCGAACGTCACCAACAATAGGGAGATCCTTTAGCTTTTCCAGTGTCTTCTTGAAGGCTGCTTCGTTTCGAGCAACGTTTCCTACTAGGTCTTCCTCATCGAAGATATCTAGATTTTCAAGAGCTACTGCACAAGCTACTGGGTGACCAGCGAAGGTGTATCCGTGAGAGAAGATGTTAGTTCCGTGTTTGAACGGTTCAAATAGTTTCTCGGTCATCATTAGAGCTCCAAGCGGCTGGTATGCCGAGGTAATTCCCTTGGCACAGACCAACATGTCTGGTTCTAACTCATACTTCTCGCTTGCAAACATAGTTCCGATTCGACCGAAGCCATCGATTGTCTCATCAGCGACCAATAGAACATCATACTTATCGCAAATTTCTCTAACGCGTTTGAAATATGACTTAGGTGACGTGAAACAACCACCAGAGTTTTGCACAGGTTCAATAAAGAACGCTGCAACGGTATCTGGATCTTCAAACAGAATCATTTCTTCGACTCTGTCTGCTGCCCACATCGCAAAGGCTTCTTCATTCTCGAAGTCATCCTGTGCTCGATACCAGTTAGTGTTTGGAACTCTGAATGTGCTCGGCACAAGAGGTTCAAACATTTTCTTCATTGAAGGGATACCGGTTAGTGACAAGGCTCCGTGCGATGTGCCGTGATAGGCAACTGCTCGGGTTAGAACCTTGTGTTTCATTGGTTTGCCATTCATCTTGAAGTACTGTTTTGCCAGCTTCCAAGCAGTCTCGTTTGCTTCGCCACCACCGGTGGTAAAGAAAACTCGACTCAGGTTTTTAGGTGCATACGAGAGTATGCGCTCTGCTAATTCAATAGCTGGAGCGTGTGCATGTGACCAAATTGGAAAGTAGTCCAGCTTCTTCATTTGTTTAGCAGCTGCTTCAGCGAGTCGAGCGCGACCGTGCCCGACGTTCACTGAGAACAACGATGAGATTCCATCGAAGTACTTCTTTCCATTTATGTCCCAGAAATGGTGTCCTTCAGCTTTTGTGATGATGGGCAAGTCCATGCTCTGGTATGGGCTGTGTCGCGTGAAGTGCAAGAACAGGTTGTCCTTCGCTGCTTGTTGCAACATAGCTGGGGTTGCTTCTTTTCCTGCTTTACGCGCGTCTAGAAGCGGGGTGGCGTGGTCGGCTGTTGCTTTGGCCGGCACTGATGCCGGAGCCTTACCTGGCTTTAGAGCCGAGATAAGCTTGCTTGCTTTGCTCTCCTTGGTTGCCATTTGATATCACTCTTTACATTATTTTTGTGTTGCGCTTTTGGATAATCGTTTGATTAGCCACTTCGAGTATCAGAAGATACCCAAACCTTTGATCGTTAGATAACACCCCAGTTGTAAAACTGTTTCTGGAGTTTTAGATAAACGAAAGTTTCAGTGGATACCACTCCAGGAAGTGAGCGGATCTTGGTGTTCAGGACTTCAATGAGGTCCTGATCGTTCTCTACAACTATTTCAACCAAGATGTCGAATGAACCTGCAGTCATAACAACATAGTCTGCCTCTGGCATAGCAGCTAACTTGGTGGCAAGTTCAGTCATATCTCCGGAGCATCGGATACCAATCATGGCTTGCCTCGAGAAGCCCATTTGCATTGGGTCGGTAACTGCAACAACTTGCATTACACCGGACTCGGTTAGCTTCTGCATCCTCTGACGAACTGCTGCTTCGCTCAATCCAACAGCCTTCGCTATTTCGCTATACGGCTTTCTGCCGTCGTGCTGGAGCTGCTCGATAATCTCTTTCGAGATGTCATCAAGCGTCGATGCTTTCGTTCTCTCCGTGCGGGACATACTGCGATTTTGGCACACAAAAGGGCATTTAAGCGCAGAAATCGTAGTGATTTTGCCAAAATGATACCGAATCCACACATTTAGGGCCTTTCAGGCTACGGATTTGGTCAATTTACCGCATGTATTAGTCTTATGCCTAGGGTTTATGCCCCATAACTACTCGAAGAGGAGTCTCTAATGGCAGTTCGTGAACTAAAGAACTTTGTCAACGGTCAAGAGGTAACAGCCAGTTCTGGTGAGACCTCAGATGTCATCAATCCAGCAAATGCAGAAATTTATGCCAAAGCAGCGCTTTCTAGTGCAGCAGATGTTGATCTGGCTTACAGGGCAGCGGAGAAGGCATTTGAAGAATGGTCTCAGACCACGCCAAGTGAACGTCAGCTTGCATTATTCAGAATCGCTGATGCTTTAGAAGCTCACGCAGAAGAAGCAGCCGATATAGAGTCCGAGAATACTGGAAAGCCTAGGAGCACGCTTGTCGAGTATGAAATCATGCCGTCGATTGATCAGATTCGATTCTTTGCAGGGGCAGCCAGAAACCTAGAAGGTCGAGCCACTGCTGAATATGCCAAGGACCACACATCTTCAATTCGCCGCGAACCAATCGGTGTTATAGGGCAGGTAACTCCTTGGAACTATCCATTGAATATGGCTACCTGGAAATTTGCTCCAGCTATAGCAGCTGGTAACACAGTGGTTCTAAAGCCATCAGACACAACCCCAGCTTCTACTTTGTTTCTAGCCAAGATTGCGGCTGAGTTTTTGCCAGCTGGTGTCTTCAACGTTGTGACTGGAAATCGCGACACCGGTAGAGCAATGATTGAGCACGAAATTCCACAAATGGTTTCTATCACTGGCTCAGTTCGAGCAGGTATGGAAGTTGCTAAGAGTGCAGCGGTCGATCTGAAGCGTGTGCATCTGGAGCTTGGAGGAAAGGCACCAGTAATTGTTTTTGCTGATGCAGATCTTCAGAAGGCAGCAGCACAAATAGTTGTAGCTGGTTTCTTTAATGCTGGTCAAGACTGCACAGCAGCAACAAGACTGCTAGTACATGAAAGTGTTCATGATGAATTTGTGGCGCTACTGAAAGCTGAAGTATCAGCAAATGCGCTAACAGGCGACCCATCTAGAGATGATATTCTTTTTGGTCCAGTAAACAATGTGAACCAGCTTGCTCAAGTAACTGGCTTTATTGACCGACTACCAGACCATGCAGAGATCGCAATCGGCGGTAAGGCAATTGCTGGTGCTGGATACTTCCACGAAGCGACAGTACTCACTGGGTTGCTTCAAAACGATGAACATATTCAACGAGAAATCTTTGGTCCAGTTATTACTGTGCAGAAGTTCAAAGATGACGCTGAAGCAATGAAGTGGGCTAATGATGTGAAGTATGGTTTAGCTTCCTCTGTTTGGACTTCCAACCACACCAGGGCTCTACGCTTTGCCAAGGGTTTGAACTTTGGTTGTGTGTGGATCAATACTCATATTCCACTAACTGCAGAAATGCCTCACGGTGGTTTCCGTCACTCAGGTTACGGTAAAGATCTTTCTATGTATGGTTTTGAAGATTACACAAGAATCAAACACGTGATGAGTTACATCGGAGATTAATTCACAAGTATTAAACTGCCCGTTTTTCCACATCAGGAGAGCGGGCAGTTTGCTTTAATGTTCAGTTGGGGAATCATCATGACGTGAGACTAGTGACATTACTGCCTGGGCTATTACTTGGGGTTGTCATGGCTCTCGTGACTGGAATGTGGCAGTTCGCGTTGTTTACCTTGGTCAGCGTGATCTCAGTTGGTATTACAACGTTCTTGGTCAATCGAAATAAAAGAGAACCAGACCTCGATTATTCAGATCAACCAATATGGCTTAGCTCTTGGGCGGTTGCCATCGGGGACAAGGTATTACCTAGAAGAGGTTGGTTCTTCAAGGAACATTACAGCGACATCTTTTTCGATTTTGCAACAAAACAAGTGACTGAAAGAGAGTTGCAGCAACGCTCCAAAGAGCTAGCGGAGAGTCACTTCAAAGCAACAATTAGCGGTCATTTACCCTTCTGGGCGGGGGTCTCCGAATCGACTGATCTAGAGTTTGATTTGGTTAGGGATGGGCCTCATGGGCTCATAGTCGGATCAACTGGGGCAGGGAAAAGTGAACTTCTCAAACTCATTACAGGCTCTCTTTTGGTAAGTGCAACCCATCCAATAGAACTTGTTCTGATTGACTTCAAAGGAGGGGCAGGCCTTAGAGAACTTAATCGACATCCCTATTCGCTCACGTTGATCACAGACCTAGAGAAAGATCGACATGAGCGTTTTTGGCATTACTTAGCTGGGGAACTCAAGACTAGGGAGATCGCACTGGCCGAGGCAGGGGTCTCTTCAATTTCTGAAGCGAAGTCACTGAAACGAATGATTGTTTTGGCTGATGAACTACCCGCAATCATTTCATCTCATCCGCTGGCACTAATAACTCTGGAGGCAATAGCGGCTCGGGGCAGATCTCTTGGGGTTCACTTGATTGCAACTAGTCAATCACTGGCAGGAATCCCACGATCGTTAGTAACTAATCTCACACTCAGATTTGCCATTGGAGTCACTGACCCAGGGGATCTGATTTCACTGATGCCGACTATGCGAGCAACGACATTATCTGGTTCGCGCGCTTTAGCTATTTGGGGAAGAAATGTTACTTGCTTTGATTTTCCCATGTGCAAATCATTGCCGAATTTAGGGGACGAGAAACTTCAGACGCAAAAAACTTATGAGTGGACAGTTGGCTTACCTAGTTCTATTGAATCCGAAAGTGAAATCATCGGTTGCTTGGATATCCCATCTGAGCAAAGAGTTGAGGATATCTCGATTAGGGAATTCATCGGCAAATCACTTCTTGTAGTGGGAGCCTCTCTGTCAGGAAAGACCACGCTACTCAAATTGCTGAAAGAACTTGAACCAAGTGCTATAACTCTTGACTCTCCAGGTATAGCTGAACTTGAAAAGGCATTCCAAAGTGGGCAACAAGTGTGGTGTGCAATGCCAAGCAATGTGTTGCTTCCGCTTTCTTTGCAGAGGAAATTTGAGCACTTGATATATCTAAGGCAGAGTAATTTTGATCAACATCTAGCAGCCGGATTGCCTAAGAGTTCTTGGAACGAGAAACTACCTCCGGGCAGAGGTTGGTTCAGAGGTCTAGTTATCCAGTTGGCTATGCCAAAACAGAGTCAGGAGACGAGTAAGCAATTGAGTGAGCAGCAGCAACTGGTTCGCTAACTAATTGACCATTGTGAGTGTTCAACCCGAGCGCTAATGCTGAATCATCCTTACAAGCTTCTAGCCAACCTTTATTTGCTAATGCTTTTGCATAGTGAAGCGTTGCATTGGTAAGAGCATAGGTAGATGTATGCGCTACTGCACCAGGCATGTTTGCAACACAGTAGAAGACTGAGTTGTGAACTTTGAAAGTAGGGTCAGCATGAGTAGTGGGCTTTGAATCTTCAAAACAGCCACCTTGGTCGATTGCGATATCCACCAAGACAGAGCCGGGCTTCATCTTCTTGACCAATTCATTGGTAACAAGTTTTGGAGCCTTCGCTCCAGGGATCAAAACAGACCCGATAACTAAATCTGCTTCAGTGACAGCACGGTTGATCTCAAAACTGTTGCTGGCTAGTGTTCGCAGTCTGCCGTGATATAGCGCGTCTAGTTCCCTGAGTCGATTGATGTTGGTATCCAGCACAGTTACCTCTGCACCAAGCCCCACTGACATAGCAATTGCATTAGTACCTGCAACACCACCACCGAGAATGACAACTTTGGCTGGCCTTGTTCCAGGGACGCCACCGAGAAGAATTCCATGACCACCATTTTGGGCAAATAGTGTTTGTGCACCAACCAGCGCAGAGAGCCTTCCAGCAACTTCGCTCATCGGAGCAAGTAGAGGTAGTTGGCGGTTAGGTAGCTGAACAGTCTCGTAGGCAATGGCAGTGACCTGCTTAGCCATTAGCTCCTTGGTTAGTTCTAGATCGGCAGCTAAGTGAAGGAAGGTGAAGAGAATGAGTCCAGGTCTCAGGAAGCCGTATTCAGCTGCAATAGGCTCTTTTACTTTAAGGACCATATCGGCTACCGCCCAGGTGCTCTTAGCATCGGGAAGGATGTTAGCGCCTGCGTCTTGATAGTCCTGGTCGGTGATACTGGAACCTGTGCCAGCACCCTTTTGGATGTATACCTCGTGCCCTGAAACTACTAGTTCATGCACTCCCGCTGGCGTTATAGCCACTCGGAATTCGTTGTTCTTGATCTCTGTTGGGACAGCGATCTTCATGATTCTCCTCTGGGTTAAGCCTCATTGCTCAACCACCTATGAGAATACCCCAACCAACTGCTTGATGTCTCTTTGCCACCCTCCAAATCTATTTGGGGGTTTTGCCAACCGAGAGAGCCAAATTGTGGCAGTATTTTCTCGATGCGCAAATATTCGCGCAGCCGGTTTGTTTATTGGGCCGCTATGCGGTCTCTCCGAAGAAAAAGGAGTTATGGCCATGAACCAACAACCTAACCAAGACCCAATCTTGAAGGATCTGATCGCGAGCGCGAAGAATTCTCAAGTTACTCGAAGAGGGTTACTTGCCGGAGGTGGAGCTATCAGCATCGCTGCATTGCTAGCAGCGTGTGCGCCAGGTAAGAAGACACTTAGCCCAGCCAAGGACATTTCAGCAACCGACAAGCAGGTCATTTGGGATAACTGGCCTTACTACATGGATGGCGAAGACGGCTCTTTCCCAACTTTGAAAGCTTTCCAAAAAGAAAGCGGAATCACTGTTCACTACAACATCAATGTTGATGACAACAACACATACTTTGCAAGAATCAAGAACCAGCTAGCAGCAGGTTCTGACACTGGAGCAGACACCATGTGCCTTACAGACTGGATGATTGCCCGTCTAATCAACAGTGGTTACGTTCAAGAACTTGATTACACAGCGATGCCAAATGTTTCTGCGAATCTTTTGCCATCATTCAAAACCACTTTTGGTGGATCATTCGACCCAGGTCGTAAATACTCTCTTCCTTGGAAGGGAATCGTTGCAGCAATCGGTTACCACAAGGCCAATTACAAGAAGCTAACCGGTAAGGATGCACCTGCCACTCTTGAAGATCTTTGGAATCCAGCGCTTAAAGGCAAGGTCGAGGTTCTCAGTGAGATGCGCGACACTCTAGGTGTGATGATGATGGGTGCTGGAATTAACATCGAGAGTTTTACTTCTGACGACTTCCACAACACTCTGGACAAGTTCACAAGCCTTGTCTCAAGCGGTCAGATCCGCGGTATCAAGGGAAACAGCTACATCGAAGATTACAAGAATGGCGACGCTGTTGCTGGAATTGTTTGGGCTGGTGACCTTATTGGCGCAAATATCGAATTAGGTAGTGACGTCCTTGGCGTTGTTCTTCTTGATTCAGGTTCAACTTTCGCCTGTGACAACTTTGTGATTCCAATGGGTTCTCCTCACAAGGCAAATGCTGAGGCAGTTATTGACTACTACTTCCAGCCAGAGGTAGCGGCAAAGCTAGCCCTTGCTGGTGTGAACTATGTAACCCCTGTTGCTGGGGCTAAAGAGTTGGTAATTGCAGAGAACCCATCACTTGGAAATAATCCACTGATGTTCCCTACTGATGAAATATTTGCAACCAAGCTAAAGCAGTTCCGCGCCTTGACACCTAAAGAAGACAACGAATTCTCTAAGGCCTGGTCTGATGCAGCTAACGGAGTTGTGTAGTTGGCAGAAAATACAAAGGTCGCTGGTGCCGACCTCGAATTAATCGATGTCAGAAAAGATTTCCCAGGTTTCACAGCTCTAGATGATATGGATCTGCATATTCCTGCAGGCCAATTCTTCGCACTCCTTGGCCCTTCCGGTTGCGGAAAGACCACAACCTTGAGAATTGTTGCTGGACTAGAAACTCCAACTCAAGGACAAGTGCTAATTGGTGGAAAAGACATCACCAACTCCAAGCCTCACGAGCGTCCAGTGAACACAGTTTTCCAGTCCTATGCGCTTTTCCCACATATGACAGTGCTTGAAAACATTGAGTTTGGTCTTCGTCAACGAAAGATTTCTGACTATCAAAAGTTGGCTAAAGACGCGCTGAGCTTGGTTGAACTTTCACACCTAGGGGAGAGAAGGCCACAACAACTCTCTGGAGGGCAGCAGCAAAGAGTGGCTTTGGCAAGAGCGTTAGTTAATCGCCCTAGTCTGCTTTTGCTTGATGAACCGCTTGGAGCTTTGGACCTAAAGCTTCGTAGACAGATGCAGATTGAACTGAAGGCAATCCAACTTGAGGTTGGGCTTACCTTCTTGCACGTAACCCACGATCAAGAAGAAGCCATGGACATGGCAGACATCGTCGCAGTTATGAATAAGGGCCGCATCGAACAAATGGGTGCTCCAGAGGTTCTTTATGATCGCCCAAAGACAGCCTTCGTTTCTAAATTCTTGGGTCAATCGAATCTATTTATAGGTGAGGTTGTTGAGAAAAATCCGACATCTGTATCTATTGAGGTTGGCGGTAACAAAATCACCGTAGCCAAGAAACGTGCTGAGAAACACACTGGCAAGATTGCAATTGGTGTTCGCCCTGAGAAGGTTGATTTCCACGAAAGTAAGCCAAGACTTTCTGCAGACCACATTGTTGTGGGTCCTGGTGAAATTATTGATATTCGATTCACCGGCGTTAGCAACCAGTATTTGATTGACATTCCAAATGTTGGCCAAGTAACGGTCTTTGCTCAGAATATTGGTAAGTCACCTGAGACTGAACTCGGTGCAAAGGTTTGGGTTTCTTGGAAGATTGAACATTCGTACGGTTTGGCAGATTTGCCAGACGGCACCGAAGAGGCTTAATCGTGGCATTTGCTGCATTCAGTAACGACAAGCCAACTAAGGATAGTTCGACTAAGCGTAAGTCTGGTCCTGTAGTGCTTGCCTTATTGGCACCTGGACTAATTTATTTGATGTTGTTCTTTATGACACCATTGATTTCGCTTGTTATTACTTCATTAGAGAGCCCCGACCCAAGTGGTGCTATCGGTTCATACTTCAATGACGTAAATTTCTCCAACTACGCAACTGTTGCAGTTGACTACCTTCCTCAGATAATGCGTTCCTTCGGATACGCATTCGCCGCAACAGTATTCGCATTGATAATCAGTTACCCTGTCGCATACTTCATTGGGGTAAAGCTGCGTTCTAGACCTTTGACGCAGAGGTTGATGTTGACTTTGGTCATCGCACCATTTTTTATCTCATTCCTACTCAGGACTATTGCTTGGAAACAATTGCTAAGTGATGACTCCGGCTTTGTGAACATCCTGCACTCCATGGGCGTCTTAGCTCCGACACAATTCTTCTTAGGAACCGATGCTGCCGTAATCTTTGGGCTAACTTATAACTTCATCCCATTCATGACACTTCCTCTCTTTACTAACCTGGAGCGTTTAGATGTTCGCTTGCTAGAAGCTGGTTCTGATCTCTATGCAAATCCAAGACACATCTTCACTAGAGTGACTTTGCCTTTATCGATGCCTGGAATTATCTCTGGAACACTGCTGACTTTCATTCCAATTGCAGGTGACTATGTGAATGCCAGCCGCGATTTCTTGGGCTCATCTAAGACCTCGATGATCGGAACCATGGTTGAAGCTGACTACCTTCAAAATCTGAACTATCCATCAGCTTCAGCAATGTCGGTCTTGCTTATGGGTGTGATTCTTGCCTTGGTAACTCTTTATGTAAGACGCTCAGGGACTGAGGATCTACTATGAGAAAGTTCTCAATCGGAAGATACGTCCTACCTCTTTATTCACTGCTGGCACTTGTTTTCCTGCTCATCCCAATCGTCTACACAATCATCTTTTCGTTTAATGATTCGACACGATCAAATACAGTTTGGGAAGGCTTCACGCTCACACACTGGGTAAATGTCTGCTCTAGGCAAGACGTTTGTGAAGCACTAAATAATTCAATCTTTATTGGACTAGTGTCAACCTTATTCGCGACGATTCTTGGAACTGCACTAGCTATCGCTCTGGTGCGATATAGCTTCAAGGCTAGATCTCTAGTTAGCCTCTCATTGTTTTTGCCGATGGCAACGCCTGAAGTCGTTATGGGTGCAGGTCTTGCCGGCTTGTTCTTCAATATCGGTTTCGCACCCGGCATGGTCACCACAATCATTGCCCACATAATGTTTTGTTTGAGCTTTGTGGTCGTGACAGTTAAGGCTAGGGTTCAAACTCTAGATCCGACGCTTGAAGAAGCCGGTGCTGACCTTTATGCAAATCCTCGCCATGTGTTTACGAAGATCACTCTGCCTTTGCTCATGCCAGGTATCGTCTCCGCAGCACTTCTGTCTTTCGCATTGAGTTTTGATGATTTCATCATCACTTATTTCAACTCGGGTTCAGTCTCAACATTCCCTAAATACATTTATGTTGCAGCATCCAGGGGAGTCCCAGCAGAGGCTAACGTGATTGCCTCTGCAGTATTTATCCTTGCTATCGTCGTTGTATTAGCTACTCAGATTCGTGGTGCGTTGAAACGAGCTAAGTTAGCTAAATAGTGAGATCAGCGCTTGCTCAAAGTGAGCAGTGTGTCTAGCAACATCTTCTGAAGTGTGAGCCGGTGACATCAAAGCCATGTTGTGAAACGGTGTCATCAAAATTCCACGGTTTAGTGCATGAAGATGCAGGTACTGCTGAAGTTCAAAGTCATCGGCATCGGCTGCCTCTCGACCATTCTTAGGAGCAGTTTCTCTGAATGAGTATTCTGCTCTACAACCCAGCTGACTTACCTGCCAAGGGGCAGAATACTTGTCTATCAACTTCTGCACATCTTGAGTCCAAACATCACAGAGAGCTTCCATAGCTACGAATGCCTCTGGAGTCAGAACTTCAGTCAGAGTGGCTCTAATTGCTGCCATGGACAATGCATTTCCAGCTAGAGTTCCGCCAACGCCACCAACATCAATGTGCTCGAGGTGCAAGCTCTTTTGAATCCTTTGGGTTAGCGCATCACTCATGCCGAAGGCACCCGCCGGGATACCTGCACCAATGGTCTTACCCATGACTACTGCATCTGGTTGAAGGTTTCTCCGCTTTGTCATTCCACCTGGGCCTTCACTCAATGTGTGAGTCTCGTCAATGATCAGAATGACATCGTATTTAGTGCAAAGGGCTCTAAGCCCTTCTAGGTAACCAGGTTCTGGAAGCACAATTCCAATGTTGGTCATAGCCGGCTCAATTAGCATCGCTGCAACAACACCAGTTGCAAAAGCCTTTTCAGCAGCTTCAAGATCATTGAATGGAACAACAATTGTTGTTTCGGAAGGATCTACCTGGGGGCCAATGTTGTTCTCACGGCTTACGGTGTTGCCATTGTCATCTAGAACCGCAAACGTTTCATCAACTGTCCCGTGGTAACAGTAGTCATGGACCACAACTTTGGATTTACCAGTTACGTGTCTTGCATATCTCAAAATGTGACGGTTGGCATCAGTTGCTGTCAAGGTGAACTGCCACTTTGGTAATCCAAAACGATCTGAAAGTGTTTGCCCTACCACTGCTGCATCCTCAGTGGGAAGCATAAAAGTAATACCTTTACTCAGTTGGCTGGCAATAGCTTTGACTGCTGCATCGGGAGAGTGACCGACCATCGCTCCGGTATCACCTAAACAGAAATCCACATACTCAATTCCATCTACGTCTATGAATCTAGAACCTTTAGCTGACTCAACATAGACGGGATGAGGGCCTGGCCACTTTGACATCCATGACATAGGAACGCCACCCATGAGTGGCCCCATTGCTTTTTTGTGTAATTCAGCTGATTTAGGATGCTTTGCTTCAAAGAGGGTGACCTCCTTGGCAAATAGTTGAGCTAATTTTTCTCTGTCGGCATAGGAGTGCATTTGAATCCTCTTTGATTCTTTAGGTTTAGAGTGCAGCTATTCCTTGTTCAACAACATCAAGTGCTTCGTTGATTAGTTCATCGCTTATAGCAAGCGAAGGCAAGAATCTAATTACGTTTCCATAGGTACCAGCGTTAAGAACAAGAACTCCATTTGCGTGGCAATGCTTGACTACTGAATCAACTGCCGCAGAATTTGGAGTGCGAGTGCCAGGCAAAATAAATTCAATTGCCAACATTGCTCCGCGACCACGAATCTCACCGATCACTGGATACTTAGCTTGCATAGCTAGAAGCCTTGGCTTCATAACGTTCTCAATGTGAACTGCCTTTTCAAGAACTCCACCAGCTTCAATCTGTCTTAGTACTGCAACTGCTGCTGCAGAGGCAACAGGGTTACCACCGAAAGTTCCACCGATACCACCGGCGTGAGATGAGTCCATGATTTCTGCTCTGCCTGTAACTGCGGAGATTGGCATACCACCAGCAATACCTTTAGCAATTGTCATAAGGTCTGGTTCGAACCCAGCCTCGTGCTCGGTTGCAAACCATTTACCTGTTCTAGCAATACCAGCTTGAACTTCGTCAGCAACTAGAACGATTCCATTTGCATGTGTCCATTCGCTTAGTGTCTTTAGGAAGCCAGGAGCAGGAACGATGAAGCCACCCTCACCTTGGATTGGTTCGATCACTACAGCTGCTAGGTTCTTTCCTCCAATTCGCTTTTCCATGTAGTTGATGGCGCGTTGGGCTGCCTCAAATCCAGTCATACCCTCTGGGTCATGGAATGGGTAAGACATTGGTACGTGAGTAACCGAACCTGCAAAAGGGCCAAAGCCATCTGCATAGGGCATGTTCTTGAAATTCATTGCCATGGTTAGGTTTGTGCGGCCGTGATAAGCGTGATCGAATACCGCGATTTCGTTGCGCTTGGTGAATTTTCTAGCAAGCTTTATTGCGTTCTCAACCGCCTCTGCACCTGAGTTGAATAATGCAGAACGCTTTACAAAGTCACCTGGCATGTGAGCATTTAGGATTTCGCAGACCTCTACGTAAGGAATATAGGGAGTTACGGTGAAGAGGGTATGAGTAAGTTTTGCTACCTGCTCGCTAACGGCTTTTACAACAGCCTCGTTGGTATGTCCGATGGTAGTAACACCGATACCTGATCCCATATCGATGAATTGGTTGCCATCTACGTCGACGAGAATCGCTCCTTGAGCTGAGTCGATGTAGACAGGGAGAGTTGCACCAACACCGTGGCCAACATGCTGCAACCTATTCTGATGCAGCGCTTGGGATTTTGGCCCAGGAATCGAAGTGACAAGTTTGCGGTTTTGTTCAATCGTCATACCTCTAATCCTACGCCTGAGGCTTTTGGCATAGGGATTTCACTCGCTAGGTTCAGTCAATGGCAAGATTGGACTATGAAGAAAATAATCATCTTGGGCTCTACTGGGTCTATTGGTACCCAAGCCTTGGAGATTATTGAAGCCAACCCAGGTCTGTTCCAAGTAGTTGGCTTGGTGGGGAACTCCAATCAGCACTTATTAGCTAGCCAGGCTCAGAAGTTCGGCGTTCCAGAGAGCCAAATAGCAACCGGAGCAGAAGCTGCAGTCAAACTAATTGAAGACACTGAGGCAGATGTTGTCATTAATGGAATTACGGGTTCGGTGGGGCTTCTTCCTACACTCGCTACCTTGCGAACCGGCAAGACCCTGGCTCTGGCTAATAAGGAATCCCTGATTGTTGGTGGGCGACTGGTAACTGATCTCGCGAAACCCGGACAGATCGTGCCAGTTGATTCAGAGCATTCCGCTCTTGCCCAATGTTTGTTGGCAGGTAGAACTTCTGAAGTTGCAAAACTTATCCTTACCGCTTCCGGCGGTCCATTTCGTGGTTACAGCAAGGAAAAGTTGAACTCGGTTACACCTGCTCAGGCATTAAAACACCCAACTTGGACAATGGGCAAAGTTGTAACGACTAATTCAGCAACGATGGTAAATAAAGGATTAGAAATAATCGAAGCACACCTCCTCTTTGATGTTCCATTTGAAAAGATTGAAGTAACCGTTCATCCACAATCTGTAGTCCATTCAATGGTTCAATTCATAGATGGTTCAATAGTTGCTCAATGCTCTCCACCTGATATGAAACTTCCAATCGCACTCGGGATGACTTGGCCTGATCGCGTTCCTAATATCAGTGCTCCAGTTGATTTCAGACAAGCCCATACCTGGGAATTCGATCCGCTTGATGAGACTGTTTTTTCTTCGGTAAGACTTGCTCGAGAAGTTGGAAGCCATGGCCTTACCTATCCCGCTGTTTACAATGCAGCAAACGAGCAGGCCGTTGAAGCCTTCCATTTGAATAGAATCTCATTCACAGAAATTGTTGAAGTTATTGAAGAATCAATTCAAGCCCACACTGCAGTTCAAGAACTCTCGCTCGATGCAGTTTTGGAAGCTGAGCGTTGGGCAAGAACTTTTGCTGATCAAATTATTGATGCAAAGCACTGACAGCCAAATGTCAGTCTTGGTAAGTAGGTTTGGAGCATGATTTCATTTCTAAATTTCATCACCGGTTGGCTAATTCTTCTATTGGGCCTAGCACTTTCAATAGGGTTGCATGAAATCGGCCATCTCTGGCCTGCAAAGAAATTTGGCGTCAAAGTAACCAAGTACATGATTGGTTTTGGCCCCACACTCTTTTCAAGAAGAAGAGGGGACACTGAATATGGCATCAAAGCTATCCCGCTAGGCGGATACATTCAAATGATTGGAATGATTCCTCCTGCCAGCGCATTCAAGAATGCTGGGTTTAGAAACCGCGGAAATGAAGAGGAGGTTTCAGCTGAAGATCAAAATCGGACTTTCTATCTCCTCAAACCTTGGAAGAAACTCATCATTATGTTTGGTGGGCCATTTGCCAATCTTGTTATTGCTCTAGTTCTTGCATTCGTTTTATTTTGTGGTTTTGGTAGTTATGGGCGAACTACAACAATTAACCAAATCGTTCCCTGCATTCCTACGGCTACTAATCCAAACTGCGACAAGGTGGGGGATCCATCACCATCATCAATTGCTGGTTTGAAAGCTGGAGATAAGATCCTTGAAATAAATGGAAGCAAAGTAAATCTTTGGTCTGATGTTGAACCAATTCTTAGATCTACAGTCGGCAAGGTAACTTCAATCAAAGTTCTAAGAGCTGGCGTCGAGCAAACATTATCGATAACGCCAGTAACTCTGAACTTGGATGGAACCAGTAAACCTTACCTAGGTGTCTACCTCAAAGCTGAAAGAATCCAACAAACTCCAGTAGGTGCAGTCATCCAGTTAGGGTCAATGCTGGTATCCACAGCTGAGTTGATTGTTCAGCTTCCGATGCAGGCTGTTAGTGCAATAGGTGAACTGAACCCAGGAACTCCAAGAAACCAGAACGGTGCAATATCAATTATTGGATTAGGTCAATTCTCTGGAGAGATTGCAGCAAGCTCGGATATTTCTTTTGAAGACAAAGTCGCTTCACAGTTAAGTTTGCTGATGTCTCTAAACGTTGCCCTCTTCGTATTTAACATGGTGCCTTTAGTTCCACTTGATGGCGGTCACATTGCGGCTGGTATCTATGAATGGATCAAACGTGGAATTTGGAGAATCAGAGGCAAGACTCTTGAGGAACCAGTGGACACCAGCAAAATGATGCCGATTGCGTACTTCGTAGCGGGGCTACTGCTTGTACTCAGCTTGATTCTCATAGTGAGAGACATTGTGAACCCCTTTCACATCTAGGGCTTTCGCACTGAAAACAGGCTTGGCATTTAGACTTGAGACATCGCTAGACAGCAGAAAGTAGTTATCTAAAGTGCCAGCTATAAATCTTGGGCTTCCTAACACACCTCCGGTGCTGACTCCACGCCGTAAAACTAGGCAAATCATGGTCGGAAATGTTGCAGTTGGAGGCGACGCCCCAATTTCGGTGCAGTCCATGACTACTACACCAACCACAGATATCAACGCGACGCTTCAGCAGATCGCGGAGCTAACAGCTTCTGGATGTGACATTGTTCGTGTTGCCTGCCCATCCCAGGATGACGCAGATGTGCTCAGAATTATTGCGAAAAAGTCTCAGATTCCCGTAATCGCTGACATTCACTTCCAACCTAAATATGTTTTCCAAGCTATTGAAGCAGGCTGTGGTGCAGTGCGTGTAAACCCTGGCAACATCCGTCAATTCGACGACAAGGTGGGGGAGATTGCGAAGGCTGCAAAAGATGCAGGAGTATCAATTCGTATTGGAGTAAACGCTGGCTCGCTAGATCCGCGACTATTGCAGAAGTACGGCAAACCGACAGCCGAGGCATTAGTTGAGTCTGCGGTTTGGGAAGCATCGCTTTTTGAAGAGCATGACTTCCATGATTTTAAGATTTCGGTAAAGCACAACGACCCAGTTGTGATGGTCAAGGCTTATGAGCTTCTTGCTGAAAGAGGAGACTGGCCACTTCATTTAGGTGTTACCGAAGCAGGCCCAGCTTTCCAAGGGACAATCAAATCTTCTGTAGCTTTTGGTGCTTTGTTGAGCAAAGGAATCGGAGACACTATTCGAGTTTCTCTATCTGCTCCACCTGTAGAAGAAATCAAGGTTGGTTCCAAGATTCTTGAATCTCTGAATCTTCGTCCACGTAAGTTTGAAATTGTTTCATGCCCATCCTGTGGGCGTGCTCAGGTTGATGTTTACAAGCTTGCGGAAGATGTGACTGCTGGTCTGGAAAACATGACTGTTCCACTTCGTGTTGCAGTTATGGGCTGTGTTGTCAATGGCCCTGGGGAAGCAAGAGAAGCCGATCTAGGTGTCGCGTCAGGAAATGGTAAAGGTCAAATTTTTGTTAAGGGTGAAGTAATTAAGACTGTCCCTGAAAGCGAAATTGTTGCAACTCTGATTGAGGAAGCAAACCGCTTGGCGGCAGAAATGGATCCGGCCTTGGTTGGCTCTCCTCAAGTTGTAGTGGCAAAGAAGGACTAATTATGTTGCTTCGTATGTCGCAGTTATTCCTTCGTACCTTGCGTGAAGACCCTGCAGAAGCAGAAGTTGATAGCCATAAGCTGCTGGTACGTGCTGGATACATCAGACGTGCCGCTCCTGGTATCTACACTTGGCTTCCCCTTGGCCTGGCTGTGAAGGCTAAAGTAGAGCAAATTGTTCGTGAAGAGATGAATCGCGCAGGGGCTCAAGAAGTATTCTTCCCAGCACTGTTGCCTAGAGAACCTTTTGAAACAACTGGTCGCTGGACTGAGTATGGCGATAATCTTTTCCGTCTCCAAGACCGCAAGAAAGCGGATTATCTTTTAGCTCCAACTCATGAAGAGATGTTTACGCTTCTCGTAAAAGACCTCTATTCAAGTTACAAAGATCTTCCTCTAACTCTTTATCAAATTCAGAACAAGTATCGTGATGAAGCTCGCCCAAGGGCAGGACTTCTTCGTGGCCGTGAGTTTGTAATGAAGGATGCCTATTCATTCGACGTGACTGATGAAGGGCTAGTTACTTCATATCATGCGCAACGCGATGCTTATGAGCGCATTTTTACGAGGCTAGGAATTGAGTACGTAATAGTCAAGGCTGACGCTGGAGCTATGGGTGGTTCAGC
This sequence comes from Micrococcales bacterium, assembly GCA_947454255.1. Classification (GTDB taxonomy): domain Bacteria; phylum Actinomycetota; class Actinomycetes; order Actinomycetales; family Microbacteriaceae; genus Rhodoluna. The sequence goes on along the minus strand of CANGIU010000011.1, from coordinate 25,707 downwards.
GAGCGAAGAGTTCCTTTCACCATCTCCAATTGGTGAAGATACCTTTGTGCGATCTGCCGGTGGTTATGCAGCAAACGTAGAAGCTGTCACCATAAGTTCCCCTTCTGAACAGAGTGTCGAGGGTCTTCCGGATTCTGTGATTCATGACACTCCAGGAACGAAGACAATCGATGCAGTTGTTTCATATGCGAATAACGAACTTGGTTTATCGGCTATCACTGCTGCAAATACTTTGAAGCACATTGTTCTAGCCCTCACCGATGTTAATCACAAACGGTCATTAGTTGTGGTTGGCATCCCAGGTGATCGTGAGATGGAACCTAAGCGCGCTGAAGTTGCATTCCCTGGCTATGAAGTTGAACCTGCGACTGATGAAGATTTTGCCAAGAACCCTGGATTGGTTAAGGGCTTTATTGGGCCGATCAAAAATGGTTTGCAGTTCTTAGGTGAAAAAGCAGAGTCAAAGATTCGCTATCTCTTAGATCCGCGAATTGTTAAGGGAACTATTTGGGTTGCTGGCGCTAATCATTCAGATAAGCACATCTTCAACTTGGTAGCGGGCAGAGATTTCTCGTCCGACGGAGTTGCAGATGTGGCTGAAATTCGAGCTGGAGATCCAGCTCCTGATGGTAGTGGGCCTTTGGAACTTGCTCGAGGCATCGAAATTGGTCACGTTTTCCAATTGGGGCGCAAATATGCTCAAGCACTTGACCTCAAAGTTCTAGACGAGAATGGCAAATTAGTTACTGTCACTATGGGTTCCTATGGAATCGGTGTCACGAGAATCATTGCTGTAGTTGCCGAAGCTAATAACGATGAGAAAGGGCTGATCTGGCCTGAAACAGTTTCTCCAGCAGATATCCACATTGTGGCAGCTGGTAAAGACGAGGTTGTCTTCCAGACTGCTGAGAAACTAGCTCTAGAACTTGAGGCTGCGGGGAAGTCCGTGCTTTTGGATGACCGTTTGAAAGTAAGCCCTGGGGTCAAATTCAGCGATGCCGAATTACTTGGAATCCCAAATATCATCATTGTTGGTAGGGGGCTAGAACAGGGCGAAGTTGACCTTTGGGATAGACGCTCTGGCGAGCGGCGCTCGGTCAAGGTAGAATTAGCGGTGACCGAGTCGATCTAGAGCCAAAAGCCCTAGTCGCTCGCATAACTTACTAGCGGCCAGGAGGCGTCTCATGGATATCGATTTGAATGCTCTGCGACTTGTTGAGCGTGACCGAGAGATCCCTTTTGCCGAACTCGTCGAAATCATTGAAGCAGCCATCGTCGCTGCCTATAACAAAAGTGTTGGGCACAACGACTCAGCACGAGCAGTTTTAGACCAAAAGACCGGCAAGGTTGCAATCATGGTTCCTGATACCGAGGAACGTGATGCTTCTGACAAGCTTCTAACTGAGACAGCTGATGGCGTCAAGATCCCTGAGGTTGACAAGACACCGGAAAACTTTGGACGTATCGCTGCAGCTGCGGCTAAGCAGGTCATCGCCCAACGTATTCGTGGTCTAACAGATGAAGGTCTTTACGGCGAATTCAAAGCCAAGGTTGAGGATATCGTTGCTGGTGAAATCCAACAGGGCCCGCGTCCATTCATGGTTTACGTAAAAATAGGCGATGTTGAGGCTATTTTGCCTCCTGAAGAGCAAGTTCCAGGTGAAGATTACTCACACGGCAAGAGAATGCGTTTCTATGTAACAAAGGTTGATAAGAATGTTCGTGGTCAGGTGCAGATGAATGTATCTCGCACCCACCCGAGCTTGATTCGTAAGCTTTTCGCACTTGAAGTGCCAGAAATTGCAAATGGACAGGTAGAAATCGTCCAGGTGGCCCGTGAAGCAGGTCAGAGAACAAAGATTGCAGTTAGAACTTCTGTACCTGGCCTAAATGCCAAGGGTGCATGTATTGGTGAACTGGGTCAGCGAGTTCGAGCCGTTACAGCTGAACTGAATGACGAAAAGATCGACATCGTAGATTATTCAGATGATATCTCTAAGTTTGTTGCCCAAGCGCTGTCGCCAGCGAAGGTTTCTGCAGCATTTATAGTCAATGAAAAGGATGCGCCAAAGGACGAAAGACCTAAGGTTAGAGTTCTTGTTCCTGAATACCAGTTGTCTCTGGCGATTGGTAAAGAGGGTCAGAACTCAAGGCTTGCCAGCAAGCTAACTGGAGCAAAAATCGACATCATGTCTGATGACATGGGGGATGAAGAATAAATCAGGGCTTAGTCCGGTTCTCTTTAGGCTAGGGCTTTCTAGGGTGCAGGCAGTAGAATGAATCCAGTTAGAACTTGCGTTGGCTGTCGTCAACACGGCAATCGAGCAGATTTATTGCGATTAGTCAGTATTCATGGTTTATTGAGTATTGATTCCGCTAAGAACCTGCCAGGTCGCGGTGTGTGGCTTCATTCAAGTCTCAGTTGTCTGCAAACTGCAATCGAACGCAGTGCATTCAGCAGGGCTTTGAAGGCGAAAGTGCAGATTCCAGAGCAAGTAAATGATCTAGCCAAATTTATAGAACAGGCCGAATAGATGTTAGAAAACTAATGAGAACCTCGAAATGAGAGCCTCAAAGCACTAAAGCCTGCCCTGACTGGGTAGGCCCCAGACAGGAGAAATTAAGTGGCGCTACCACGCGTATACGACATTGCTAAAGAACTCGGTATTGATACCGCTGAAGCTTTAGCCAAATTAAAAGATTTAGGCGAGTACGTAAAGTCCGGTTCGTCAACCATTGCACCACCGGTTGCCAACAAGCTACGTGCAGCGTATCCAAACGCTAAGCCAAAAGAAGAAGCCCCTAAGGTCGAAAAGGCAACTAAGGCAAAGGCAACTAAGGCAGAAGCCGAAGCTGCTCCAGTAGTTGATGCTAAGCCAGTAGATCCAAGCGCACCTGTAGAAATAAAGGCAGAAGCCCCGGCTCCTGCAGCACCTTCTGCAGTTCCTGGTATTCCACGTCCAGGAAATAATCCTTTTGCGGCAAACCAAGGTATGGGTATCCCACGTCCTATGGCTCGCCCAGGTAATAACCCATTCGCAACTAATCAGGGTATGGGCCGTCCAGGTCAGCCAAGCACACGTCCAGGTGGGCCTCGTCCTGCTGGTGCCGGTGCGCCAACTTCCAGACCAGGTGGTCCTCGACCAGCAGGTGCTGGAAGGCCAGCTGGAACTGGCGCGCCTCGTCCAGGTGGAGCAGGTGCTCCAGGCGGAGCTCCAGGTTTCGGTGGCCCAGGTGGAAGACCAGGTGCTGGTGGCCGCGGTCGTGGCGGCGGAGCAGCCGGTGCTTTCGGTAAAGGTGGATCTAGAAATGCTTCAAAGGCTAGAAAGTCTAAGAGAGCAAAACGTGAAGAATTCGAATTACGTTCAGCACCGAGCCTAGGTGGAGCAGTTGTTCCACGCGGTGATGGCAACACAGTAATTCGTCTTCGTCGTGGAGCATCTATTCAGGACTTCGCAGACAAGATTGATGCCAATGCGGGACAGCTGATTACAGTGCTTTTTGCTCTTGGTCAAATGGCCACAGCGACTGCGTCTTTGGATGAGGACACTTTCCAAATCCTCGGTGTTGAACTTGGCTACAAGATTGAAATCGTTTCTCCTGAAGATGAAGAGAAAGAACTATTCGACTCATTCGGTTTAGATATTTCAACCGAATATGAAGAAGACGAAGAAGATCTTGAATACCGCGCTCCGGTTGTTACTGTGATGGGTCACGTTGACCACGGTAAGACCAGATTGCTTGACAAGATTCGTAACGCGAATGTTCAGGGCGGTGAAGCAGGTGGAATTACACAGCACATCGGTGCTTACCAAGTTCACACCAACCACGAAGGTATCGATAGGGCAATCACATTCATTGACACACCTGGTCACGAAGCATTTACCGCTATGCGTGCTCGTGGTGCTCAGGTAACTGACATTGCAATTCTTGTTGTTGCTGCTGATGACGGTGTTATGCCTCAGACTGTTGAAGCTTTGAACCACGCACAATCAGCTGGAGTTCCAATTGTTGTTGCAGTGAACAAGGTTGATAAAGAAGGTGCAAACCCTGCAAAAATTCGTCAACAGCTTACTGAATTCAATTTGGTTGCTGAAGAGTATGGTGGCGATGTCATGTTTGTTGATGTCTCTGCTCTGACCGGTGCTGGTATTCAGCAGTTGCTAGACGCAGTGCTTCTAACCGCTGATGCTGCACTAGATCTTCGTGCGAACCCTCATCGTGATGCACGTGGTGTTGCGATCGAAGCAAATCTTGATAAGGGCCGTGGATCAGTTGCAACTGTTTTGATTCAGTCAGGAACACTACGAGTTGGAGATTCTATTGTTGCCGGTGCTGCTCATGGTCGCGTTCGTGCAATGTTTGATGAGAATGGTGCTGCTGTTGAAGCGGCTGAACCTTCTAGACCAGTTCAGGTTCTAGGTCTTCAGTCTGTTCCTCGTGCCGGTGACACATTCGTGGTTACCGAAGATGAACGTCAGGCAAGACAGATCGCTGAGAAGCGTGAAGCTGCGGACCGTAATGCTCTGCTTGCTAAGACTCGTAAGCGCGTTAGCCTCGAAGACTTCACCAAGGCACTTGAAGATGGCAAGGTTGAAGCTCTCAACTTGGTTATCAAAGGTGACGTTTCTGGTGCTGTTGAAGCTCTTGAAGACTCGTTGTTGAAGATTGAAGTCGATGATTCAGTTCAACTTCGAATCATTCACCGCGGTGTTGGTGCAATTACTGAATCTGATGTGAACCTTGCCACAGTTGACAGTGCAATCATCATCGGATTCAATGTCAAGCCAGATAACAAGGCTAAGGAACGCGCTGACCGTGAAGGTGTTGAAATCCGTCAATACAGCGTGATCTATGCGGCTCTTGAAGACATCGAGAAGTCACTTAAGGGCATGCTCAAGCCTGAATACGAAGAGGCCCAACTTGGAACCGCTGAAGTTCGAGAGATCTTCAAGTCTTCTAAGGTCGGCACGATTGCTGGTTCGATTGTTCGTTCCGGATCGATAAAGCGTAATTCATTGGCAAGAATCTCTAGAGGCGGAACAATGCTTGCAGAGAACCTAAAGATCGAATCATTGAAGAGATTCAAGGATGATGCCAACGAAGTCAAGACAGACTTCGAATGTGGTATTGGACTTGCTGGTTTCAATGAGATTGAGCTTGGCGACATCATCGAGACTTACGAAATGCGTGAGAAGCCGAGGGTCTAATGGTTGATGCAGCAAGAGCTAGGCGTCTTGCAGAGAGAATTAAAGTTCTAACTGCAGATGCGCTTGAGAAGGTAGTTAAAGATCCAGATTTAGGATTTGTCACAATCACTGATGTGAGAGTTACTCCTGATTTGTCACATGCCAAGATTTTCTACACCTTCTTTGGAGATGCTGCTGCAAGATCAAAGAGCAATGATGTGATTGAGCGTCACCGTGGAAAAATTCGCGGTGAAATTGGTAGACAACTGTCAATCAGATTGACGCCAACTATTGAATTCATATCCGATGAGATTCCTGAAACAGCCGCACACATGAATGATCTACTTGCTCAAGCGAGAGCGAGAGATGCCGAAGTGGCAAAGCTTGCAAAGGATGCTGAATTTGCTGCAGGTGAGAACCCTTATAAAGAGCCAAGAGTTATCGACGAAGAGAACGAGTAATTCTTGGTAACTCCTGGATTGTTACTAGTTGATAAGCCTGCGGGAATAACCAGTCATGACGTGGTTAGTAAAGTTAGAAAACTTCTTGGTACTAGAAAAGTCGGTCACGCCGGAACTTTGGATCCAATGGCAACGGGCTTATTAGTTTTAGGTATTGAATCTGGAACAAAACTACTGACCTTCATTGTCGGCAAAGATAAAACCTATGAGGCAACAATAAGGCTGGGTTACTCAACCGTGACAGATGATCGTGAAGGCGATGTCCTTGAAGAAGCAACTCAAGATGAAATTGCTGGTGTAACGGGGCAAACAATTCTTTCTGCTATCGCCAAGCTCACTGGAGTAATTCAGCAAAAGCCATCGGCAGTCTCAGCTATCAAGGTCGATGGGGAAAGAGCCTACGCAAGAGTTCGTGCTGGTGAGGAAGTTGATTTACCAAGCCGTGAGGTTACTGTTTCAAGGTTTGAAGTCGTCGGTGAAATCCGTTTTGCTAAAGATCACATCGATCTTGATGTTGTGGTGGATTGTTCTAGTGGAACATACATCAGAGCGCTAGCCAGAGACCTGGGCAATGATTTAGGTGTTGGGGGACACCTAACCAGTTTGAGAAGGACTCGTGTCGGTGAGTTTGATGTCGCTACCGGATACAGTTTTGTTGCTTCAAAGGAAGCCGAGATCATCAGGTTGGCAGATGCTGCTAAAACTTCATTGCCTTTCATCGAGATATCTGAGCAAGATGAGATAGACCTTCGACATGGCAAAAGAATTAAGGGGCAAGTTGAAGTCCCAACAGCAGCTCTACTTGACGGTCAACTAATCGCTGTTGTTGAGGGAGCCGGGTTCGAGTCATTGAAATCTCTGGTGGTTTTTAGCCTGGGGGAGTCAAATGTTTGAATGGGGTTATCAGGCGCAGCTGGTTTTAGCTCTTGGCGCAGGCTTTTACTGCATATTGCTAGGACTCTTCAATCGTCCGCCGTCTTGGTGGTCGGTGGGGGCTGTGGCGCTGGTTGAAGGATTCCTACTGGTCCAGCTAGCGGTAACTATTACCCTTGTTGCTACAGGACACCAAGCTCATGGGGACACGGTTGAATTCTTTGGCTACATTCTGACGGCCTTGATTGTCCCACCGGCTGCGGTGGGCTGGTCGATCATCGACCGTAGCCGCTGGTCAACCGTAGTTATTGGAGTCTCGGGGCTAACTGTGGCCATCATGTTGGTCAGAATGTGGCAGATTTGGTCGGGAATAAGGTTTGGTTCTGCCTAACTTGTTAACCTTGCGTTAACCAACACAATAACTTTCAGTAAGCGAAACTAGGCAAACTTATTTCTGTGAGCGAATCCTCTGTGACTAAACCTGCGCCTGTAAGACGCAAGCTGTCCGCTGGCCCACTCAGTACAGGTGACAAGTGGTTTTTTAGGTCCACATCCATTGCCGCTTATTTCTCTTTCGTTCTTGTTGCCTTGGTACTTATATTTCTTTTTCTAAAAGCTTGGCCAGCACTGCAGGAGCAGGGCTTCGAGTTCGTTTATGGCACTAAATGGGTAGCCGAAGAGGGTCAACCGCTCATAATGCAGATTGGACCCATGATTTGGGGTTCCATGCTGATCGCCTTAGTCGGCGTTCTCATTGCAACACCGATGGCAATTTCGCTGGCATACATGATTGTGTTCATGCTTGGCAGCCGTTTGGCTAAGGTTGCCACAACTCTTATCGATCTTCTAGCGGCTCTTCCTTCAGTAATTATTGGTCTCTGGGGCTTCTATGTATTCACACCGGTTGCAATTAACTGGGAAACTACCTTGCATCAATACCTTGGTTGGATTCCGCTGTTCAAAGTTGAAAATGTTGATAACGCATTTAGAGGCTCACCGTTTATTGCCGGCTGGATTGTTGCAGTGATGATTGTTCCAATCGTTACCTCTGTTACCAGAGAAATTTTTAGTCAGCTAGATAAAGATTTGATCAATGGAGCTATTGCTCTTGGCGGAAGTCGTCTTTCGGTATTCCGTAAAGTTATTTTGCCAACTTCCTCAGGTGGAGTTGTTGGTGGAGTTCTTCTTGGTTTGGGTAGAGCACTTGGTGAAACTGTTGCGATTTTCTACGTGCTTCAAATTTCATTCGACATTAACTGGGGGCAACTGCTCGAAAGCCACGGTGGTGGAGTTGCATCGTGGATTTTGGCTAGATTTGGTGAAGCAAGTTCCGGAGAAATCTCAGGACTCATGGCAGCCGGTTTAGTTCTTTTCGTTATTACTCTGATTGTCAACTTCATTGCGAACACAATTGTTAACCGTTCACAGCCTTGGAGGAAAGACTAATGAGTTTTGCTCCAAGACCTCAGGTACAACCCTGGAAACGTGCCAATACCTCTCGTAGATTCCAGATTTTGCTCGCTTCAGTTTTGCCAATTGCGGCCACCGCCCTGATAGTCCTATTTGCAGGTTTCGATGCAAACCTTGCGACTATCTCGATATTCCTGCCTTTGCAGATCATTGCTGCTGGGCTAGTTGGGCTAAAAGCTTTTGGAAGGAGAGGGTTCGGCGACGCAGTTCTAGTTGTCTTGACGATTTTCTTTTCTGCGTTTGTTCTAATTCTTTTGCTCTCAGTATTTCTTTCGGTGTTATCCGAAGGCTCAAAAGCTATTAGCTTGCAGTTCTTAACTCAAAACAACGTATACATTTCTAACACCACTTCTCTTGAATACGGTGGTGTTGCCAACGCAATTCTAGGAACGCTCTTAATCGTGGGAATTACCACAATTTTGGCTGTCCCGCTTGGTATAGCGATGGCCGTGTATTTGACTCAGAGCCAATCGAAACTTAGAGGTTTGGTCAGAACAGTTACTCAGGCACTCAGTGGTTTGCCATCGGTAGTATCAGGATTGTTTGTACTTTCGATCATTGTTACTTTTGGGTTCTCGAAATCTGGAATCTTTGGTTCTCTTGCTCTTTTCCCGCTCATGCTTCCAACTGTTGCGAGAGTTGCTGAAGAAGCGTTGAAATTGGTCCCTTCGGATCTGCGTCTAGCAGCATTGGCTTTGGGTGCACCCAACTACAAAGCTTTCTTCCAAGTTATTCTTCCAGCTGCAAAATCTGGTTTGATTACAGCCTTATTGCTTGGCTTAGCTCGTGTCATTGGTGAAACCGCTCCTTTGCTTTTGACAGTCAACGTGAACAACGGCACATCGTGGAATCCATTCAATGGCCCAATGGAAACATTGCCGGCTTATGTTTACGGCTATTTGTCGTCCTCATTCGTGTCGGCTCACCAAAGAGCATGGGGAGCAGGTTTGATTCTTCTAGTCCTTGTTGCAGTCCTCTTTGGTTTGGCTCGTTATCTAGGTAGAGCAAAATCTTTGAAATCGAAACCCACTAAACAGAAAGCCAGCAAATGACTAGCTTGACAACAGCATCTACTCTTAGCACCGAAGACATTAGCGTGTGGTTTGGTCAACGCCAGGTTCTAAGCGATGTAAACCTAACCTTCCCTGGCAACAAGGTGACAGCGCTGATTGGCCCATCAGGATGTGGAAAGTCGACTTTCCTCCGCACCCTAAACCGTATGCACGAACTTATTCCAGGAGCTGGTTTATCAGGTTCAGTTTTTCTTGATGGCGAAGACATTTACGGTGCTGATTTTGACGCTGTTAGTGTCCGTATAAAAATCGGAATGGTATTTCAGAAGCCAAACCCTTTCCCAACTATGTCAATCAAAGACAACATTTTGAGTGGTCTTCGTCTGAGTGGGCGCAAAATCGGCAACGCCGAGGAATTGGTAGAAACTTCTCTTCGCCGCGCTTCAATCTGGAATGAAGTAAAAGATCGCCTAAACGACCAAGCAATTTCACTATCTGGTGGGCAGCAGCAACGTCTTTGCATTGCTAGATCTCTTGCCATGGACCCGGAAGTTCTCTTGATGGACGAGCCTTGTTCAGCCCTAGATCCAGGTTCAACTCGTCGTATCGAGGAAACCATCAAGGAACTGAGCTCAAGCATGACAATCGTGATTGTTACCCACAATATGCAGCAGGCGCAGCGTGTTTCAGACCAAACAGCCTTCTTCCTAGCTGATGACAACACCCCTGGCGGAGTAGTGGAATTTGGCGCTACAGAGCAGATTTTCAATGGTCCAATCGACCAGAGAACAAATGACTATGTAAATGGCCACTTCGGCTAGTCAGATAACCAAACGTTAACCTTTTCTTAGCCAAAACGCCAGAAAAACGTGACTATTCGTTAGTCAGAAGTACCAAGAATAAACACATCGGATAACCGACAAACATAAAACAAGGAGAACAATGTTCAAGAAGATCATTACTGCTGCAGCTTCAGCTGTAGTTGTTGCTGGTGTGCTTCTAGCTGCACCTGCAAACGCAACTGGCGTTACGCTAAACGGCGGTGGCTCATCATTCGCAGCTGGTGCAATCAATGCATGTGCTGCTGCTTACACCACTAACACTGTTAACTACACAACTTCAAGCTCAGGTACTGGACGCGCTTCTTACCAGAACTCAACATTTAACTTTGCAGCTTCAGACGGTACTTACGCTGGAACTGAGACCTTCACCGGTTCAAACGGTACTCACTATGTAACTGTTCCTCTACTAGGTGGACCAGTTGTATTCGCTTACTCAGCTATTGGTGTTAACGACGGTCTAAAGCTAACCCCTCAGATCGTTTCTGACATCTTCAAGGGAAACATCACCCGTTGGGACGATGCAGCTCTTAAGACTCTTAACCCAAAGGTTAAGCTTCCTAAGAAGGCAATCAAGGTTGCTCTTCGTACATCAGGTTCAGGTACAACTGCTAACCTAACCAACTACCTTTCACAAACTGTTGGTGGCTGGACAGCTAACAGCAAGGATCTAAAGGCTGCTGCTGGCGGTTCGTTCGCTCCTATCAACTCAGAGTTTGCTAACTCACAGTTGCTAGCTGCTTATGTTGAAGACAACGCGAACGTATTCGGTTACTTCGACCTATCAGACGCTGTTACAGCAGACGTAGGTATCGCAGCACTTCAGAACGCCGCTGGTGCATTCGTTATGCCAACTGCTTCTGCTGCAGCTAAGTTCATTGGTGCACAGACTCCAAGCACTTCAACTGCTGAAAACCTAAACGGTACTCTAGTAATCAACTTCACCAAGGTAGTACCAGGTGCATACCAGCTGTCAATCGTGACTTACGGTATCGCTCCTAAGTTCACAGGAGTTGGTAAGAGCACAAACGAAAGCAAGCTAGCTGTTCAGGACTTCTTCAACTACGTTGTAAAGACCTGTATCCCAGCTAAGGCTGCTTCACTTGGTTATGTAGCACTTGGTGGTGCGCTGAAGACTTCAGCTCTAAACCAGATCAAGTTGATCGGCTAATTTCTCCAAAGCACTAAGTGGTGGCGCGGTTGATTTTTCAACCGCGCCGCTACTTTTGTATAGAGAACATTTATTTAAGGAATAGGTCAATGAAGGTTTCAAGACTCATAGCAAGCGCTGCCATCCTGGCAAGCGCTTCACTTGCGTTAACAGCTTGTGATCCGCCAATGCCACCTGAAGTGGCTGCGCAGATTGCGGAGCAGACCTATACCTGTGTTGAAGGAAATGCCACTGTATCGTCTCCTGCACTCATGAGCGACATCGTTGCTGGTTGGGCGGATGCACTTACATATGCCTGCATTGATGACCCATACACTACCGATGTAGTGGAACAGCCGACCATGACTTTCACGGTTGCTGATGGAACCGAAGCTTCAGTTGACGCAGAGATCTCTGATTACCCAGCAGCATGTTCTGCTGGCCAGACTGTGCCACTTGCTGTTGATGCTGGAGTCTTGGTATACATGGAATCTGATCTGAGCTCTTTTGCAGTTTCACCAAAGAGCTTGGCAGGAATTCTCAACGGAACCATTACCAACTGGAACCAGCTTGCTGCTGATAACCCTGGTACCGACATTCCTGATCTTCCAATTTCTATCGTCCCTGAAGCGGATAAGTTGGCACTTAAGTCACTCTCTGATTACTCTGCCGCGCAAGGGAATCCAATTACTTCATCAGTCTTTACCGGAGTTAATCACCCAAGTTTGGATCTTTATTCTGCACTTGATGAGACTGGCTCTTATCGAGTGCCAACTCTCCAAGAGGGACAGATGGCAATTGTTCCTAACAGCTACGCTGTTTCACTTGGACTTTATGCTGCTTCAATTTACTTGGGTATGGACAAAGAAACCGAGAGCCCGATTCTTGCAACTCCAGATTTAGCCGGTATTTACGCAGGTAGTACACAGTGGGTAGTCACCAAAGATGCAAACTCGATAGCTCTCAAACTTGATCCTTCAATTCAAGCTCAGCCAGCACCAGGCTTTGATATCGCACCCTCTCCATACCAGGCAATTTACCCAGTGAACTATTACACCTGTAATTCTTCAAGTTTGCTACCAAACGCTATTGGCAGATTTATCCTTCGACTTGATTCTCAAGGATCCATTGGTGCCTCGAACTACGCGCAACTTCCGGAATTCATTCGTATTGAATCGCTAGCAATGATTTCTAAAGGTTTACCAACACCAACACCTACTCCCACCGAGTAGCAGGTTAGGCTAGACGCTGTGAGTATTCAGCAGACTGGTCGAGGCGTTGGCAATCTAGTAATTGCTGTCTACGGTGTTTTTGCTTTATCAGCCACGGTCAGGGCTTCTTATCAGCTCTTGCGTAAATACGATGAAGCACCAATGGCCTACTGGCTCAGTTTGGTGGCTGCAATTATCTACGTAGTAGCAACTTATGCGCTTGCCAAAAACAAAATCAAGTTGGCTCAAAATACTCTCATTTTCGAATTACTGGGTGTCCTAACTGTTGGTGCGCTTAGCCTATTGGCCCCTGAATTTTTTGCACATCCGACCGTCTGGTCTTACTTTGGAATCGGCTATGGTTTTATTCCTTTGCTACTTCCGGTGTTTGGGCTCTGGTGGATTTCTAGCAGAAAGAGTAAATAGACCGTGATTTCTGTAAAAAATGTTGCAGGACTGCCGGCAGATCTAGGTTCAACAGTTGTTACTATCGGTAAATTTGATGGCATACATCTAGGTCATCAAGCATTACTCGCTGAGACAATCACAATTGCGGAAGAACAATTATTAGCACCTGTGGTCATTACCTTCGACAGACATCCAGGTTCAATTCTTGACCCCTCATCCGAACTGCTGCCCCTTATTGGCCCTAGTCAAAAGGATGAACTGTTAGCTGAAGCTGGCATGGAAGTTGTACTGACTCTTGCATTCGATGAAGCTTTGGCAAGACTTAGCGCTAAAGAATTCGTAGAGCAGATCTTGGTTCAAGGACTTTCTGCGAAGGCTGTAGTGGTTGGTGCTGACTTCAAATTTGGTTCGAATCAGAGCGGCGATGTTCAAAGCCTTCGCGAACTTGGCGCGGAATTTGGTTTCACTGTCAAAGTTGTGAACAGCATTGAAATTGATGGAGTCAGGGTATCGACCACACTTATTCGCTCCTTACTAGAAGAAGGAAAAGTAAAAGAAGCCGCTCAATTGCTGGGAAGATTGCATACCACCAGGGGAGAGGTAGAGCACGGGTTAAAAATCGGCCGTGAATTGGGCTTCCCAACTGCAAATATCTCTAGAGCTGCTGAAGGTTTCTTGCCAATGGATGGTGTTTATGCTGGATGGCTTTATGACGCACAAGGAGAGAGATACCCAGCGGCACTTTCAATTGGAACAAACGAAACCATCACAGAAGTGCCAAGGCTTCTAGAAGTCCATGTTCTAGACCGGAAAGATCTTGATTTCTATTTCCAGGTAGTGAATATCGAATATGTTGATTTCATAAGACCAGCGTTTAAGTTTGCAGGTGTTGAGGAACTAATTGCCTCTATTAATGCGGATTTGGATAAGATCCGAGTAATCCTGGGCTAGCAATCCCAAGCGGTTCTGGGCTAAGATAGAGAGGTTGCCGTGTATCGGCCGCGGATCTACAGAGCAATATTCACAAGGTTTATTGCGCCGCGCAGCGAGCCTCGAGAGGAACCTAATGGCACTGGACGCTACAAAGAAAACAGCAATTATCAAAGAATACGCAATCCACGAAGGTGACACTGGTTCTCCTGAGGTTCAGATTGCAGTTCTAACCGAACGGATCAAAGAGCTGACTGAGCACCTAAAAGACCACAAGCACGACCACCACTCACGTCGTGGCCTTCTGCTTCTAGTTGGTCAGCGTCGCCGTCTGCTTGGTTACTTGCAGAACGTAGAAATCGACCGCTACCGTGCTCTTATCGAAAGACTCGGTCTTCGTCGCTAAGTTTTCACAGGATAAGCCGCTCTTCGGAGCGGCTTTTTCTTTTTGGGCTTTAAACTTCAAATAGAGACTTACTAGGGAGTAATTCATGGATTTCGTTGGTGCGATTCAATCAGGCTTTAAAAACTTCGCTAACTTCAGGGGAGTATCCAAAAGATCTGAGTATTGGTACTGGGTCCTATTCACAGTCCTTGCATCTCTCACCGCATCAGCAATAGATCGACTCACCGGCATCGGTATTTTTGCAACTATGGTCTCTTTTGGAACTTTTATACCTAACCTCGCAGTTTCAGTAAGGAGACTTCGAGATTCAGGCAAGTCTTGGGTTTGGTTGCTCACCCCACTACCAGGAGTTCTCCTGTTCTTTGCTGGATTAGTGATGATTGCCTTCGATCTATACAATTTCGGCTATGTCACGACTTCGGCGCAGCTAAATGACCCAAATTTCCCTTCAGATGAACTTATTCGACAGATTCTTGGTGATTCTAGGTTCTTCCCAACTTTTGCCGTAGTAGCAGTTGGCTTTACATTAGCTTCTGTATTCAGCCTGATAAGCAGCATCATATTCACTTCCTTGCCATCAAAGAGCTTCGCTGAGGGCAACAAAAGAGTCCCTCCGACTCTCTAGAGTTGCCTCTAGGCGTATCAAGGGTTCGCTGGTAGGCTGTCTTTAGGTTCAAAACGGCAGGTTTGCTGGTCAGTGGTGGTGGATCTTGGGGCAAGTTACCCAAGTTTTATTACTGTTGGCCAGGTCAGCCTGAGTTCAGGCATTTTGTCGAATTGACTCAAATGCGTTATTTACGCACTCATAAACCTTTTATGGGTGTTTGGCGCGTTTTCATATTCAGAATAAAAAGAGGAGGGACCATGGAAGGTCCAGAAATCAAAGCACAAGAAGTAATCATCGACAATGGTAAGCACGGTAAGCGTGTAATCCGTTTCGAAACCGGTCGTCTAGCTCAGCAAGCACAAGGTGCGGCTGCAGTTTATATCGACGAGGAAACCATGTTGTTCTCAGCAACAACAGCAAGCAAGACCCCTAAAGATCAGTTCGACTTCTTCCCACTAACTATTGACGTTGAAGAAAGAATGTATGCAGCTGGTCGTATCCCAGGATCATTCTTCCGTCGTGAAGGTCGTCCATCAACCGAAGCTATTTTGGCTTGTCGTTTGATTGACCGTCCACTACGTCCATCATTCCCTGATGGTCTAAGAAACGAAATTCAGGTTGTTGTTACTGTTTGGGCAATTCACCCAGACGAGATGTATGACGTGTTAGCAATCAACGCAGCGTCTATGTCAACCCAACTAGCAGGTCTACCATTCTCAGGTCCTATCGGTGGTGTGCGTGTTGCACTTATCGATGGTCAGTGGGTTGCTTTCCCTAAGCACTCACAGCTTGAGCGTGCAGTATTCGACATGGTTGTTGCCGGTCGTGTAATCAACGAAAACGGTAAAGAAGACGTTGCAATCATGATGGTTGAAGCAGAAGCTACCGAAGTTTCTTGGAACCTAATCAAGAACGAAGGCGCAACTGCTCCTAGCGAAGACATCGTTGCTCAGGGTCTAGAAGCTGCTAAGCCTTTCATTGCCCAGTTGGTAAAAGCTCAGCAGGCTGTTGCTGCAGAGGCTGCAAAGCCAACCGCAGACTACCCACTGTTTGCTCCATACACCGATGAGGTTTACTCAGCTGTTGCAGCTCTTGCAGAGGCAGAACTAGGTCGCATCTATCAGGTTGCAGATAAGACCGAGCGTCAGAATGCTGATGATGCACTGAAAGCATCTGTAAAGGAAAAGCTTGCAGAGACTCTAGATGAAGCTCAGCTAAACCAGGTTTCAGCTGCATATAAGTCTGTTACTAAGCATGTAGTTCGTACCCGTGTTCTAAAAGAGGGTATCCGTATCGATGGTCGTGGCAAGGCAAACATTCGCAAGATCGATTGTGAAGTTGCTGTTATTCCTCGCGTTCACGGTTCAGCTATCTTCCAGCGTGGAGAGACTCAGATCTTGGGTATCACTACCTTGAACATGCTAAAGATGGAACAGCAGATCGATTCACTATCTCCTGTGACCTCTAAGCGATACATGCACAACTACAACTTCCCACCTTATTCAACTGGTGAAGTTGGTCGTGTTGGAACTCCTAAGCGTCGTGAGATTGGTCACGGTGCTCTAGCTGAGCGTGCGTTGGTTCCAGTTCTTCCTTCACGTGAAGAATTCCCTTACGCAATCCGTCAGGTATCTGAAGCTCTAGGTTCAAACGGTTCAACCTCTATGGGTTCTGTTTGTGCTTCGACTTTGTCACTACTAAATGCTGGTGTTCCACTTCGTGCACCTGTTGCTGGTATTGCAATGGGTCTGATTTCAGACACTGTTGATGGTAAGACTGAGTACGCTGCTTTGACAGACATCCTTGGTGCAGAAGATGCACTGGGAGACATGGACTTCAAGGTTGCTGGAACTTCAGAGTTCATCACAGCTATCCAGTTGGACACCAAGCTAGACGGTATTCCTTCATCAGTTCTTGCTGGTGCTCTATCTCAGGCTAAGGATGCTCGTTTGAGCATCTTGGACCTAATGGCTCAGGCTATTAGCGAACCTGACGAGATGTCACCTAATGCTCCACGAATTATCTCTGTAAAGATTCCAGTGGACAAGATCGGTGAGGTCATTGGCCCTAAGGGAAAGATGATTAACCAGATTCAGGAAGACACTGGAGCGGATATCTCAATCGAGGACGACGGAACTGTATACATCGGCGCAACCGATGGTCCAGCTGCTGAAGCTGCTCGTGCGATGATCAACGGAATTGCAAACCCACACGTACCAGAAATCGGTGAACGATTCCTAGGAACTGTTGTGAAGCTTGCAACCTTCGGTGCTTTTATCTCACTTACCCCTGGTAAAGACGGTCTGCTACACATCTCTGAACTACGCAAGCTAGCTGGCAAGCGTGTTGAGAATGTTGAAGATGTCCTTTCAGTTGGTCAGAAGATTCAGGTAGAACTTACCAAGATTGATGATCGTGGAAAGCTTTCTCTTTCTCCTGTTGTTGAAGGCGAAGTTGCCTCTGACGACAGCTCAGACGAAGAATAGATTCCAAAACCAAGATGAGCGTAGTTCAGTTCAATCTTGACAATCCCGAATTAGAGTTCACCGCTTCGGGAGGCAGTACGGTACGCCGAACTGTTCTCCCAAGCGGTGTTCGCGTTTTAACAGAAGTAATGCCTGGAGCGCAGAGCGCTTCGGTTTCCTTTGCAGTAGCAGTGGGTTCTAGAGATGAGGTTGACGGCCACCATGGCTCAACTCATTTCCTAGAGCACCTTTTGTTCAAGGGAACGAAAACCAGAACTGCATTAGATATTGCTGTTGCTTTCGATTCCGTTGGTGGAGCATCGAATGCGTCAACCGGCAAAGAGCACACTTCTTACTATGCAAGAGTGCAGGACAAAGCAATACCAGTTGCCGTTCAAGTCATTGCAGACATGCTCACTTCATCTGTTATTGATCCAGTTGAATTTGAAAATGAGCGAACAGTCATTCTTGAAGAGCTAGCAATGAATGATGATGATCCTCAGGACGTCGCCCACGAAAGCTTTTTTGAAGCTGTGCTTGGTGGTCACGAATTAGGTAGACCTATCGGTGGAACGCCAGAGACCATCAAAGCTGTCACAAGAGATGCTGTTTGGCAGCATTATCAAAACAACTATCGTCCTGAAGACGTAGTGATTACTGCAGCCGGAGGTGTTGACCATGATGCACTTTTGGCAATGGTTGCCGAGAATCTGGCGATAGCTGGTTGGGACAGCAGTTTGAAGGCAACTCCAAGAAACTGGCGCAGCCAAGAAGCTGCGGTTATTGAGCCAACACCATCGGTAAAGGTAATCAATCGTCCAAATGCTCAAGCAAACATAATTCTTGGTTCCCAAGGACTTGTTGCCGGGGATAAACGGCGCTATGCAATGGCTATCCTGAACACTGTTTTAGGTGGTGGGATGAGTTCACGTTTGTTCCAGGAGATTAGAGAAAAGCGTGGTCTTGCATACTCTGTCTACTCTTTCAACCAGGGTTATAGCGATGCAGCGGCCTTTGGTTTGTATGCGGGTTGTTCGCCACAGAAATCCAATGAGGTGATCAAGTTAATGCTTGAAGAGCTTGGCAAGGTATCTGTTGATGGTATTACCGAGGCTGAGCTTTCACTTGCTAAGGGAAACATCTCTGGCGGGTTGGCTCTAAAGTTTGAGAGTACTCAGGCAAGGATGTCTAGGCTATCTGGTGCAGAACTGACCGATGGGGAGTTCATTGACTTGGATGAATCTTTGGCTCGCTATGCAGCTGTCCAATTAGCTGATGTTCAAGAATTGGCAAAATTGATGTTTGATGCACCAAAGTCATTTGTGGCTGTTGGTGAAATCAAAGAGTCTTTGTTTGATGAGTTTGTTTAGTGGATTGGTAGGTTTTATCTCATGGCTATAAAGGTTTCTGTTATCGGAGCAACCGGGCGGATGGGCAAGTTAGCGCTGGAAGTTATACACGGAGCACCTGATCTCGAGCTTCACTCAACTCTTGATTCGAAGAGCGAGCTAACCAATGCCATTGGTGCAGATGTCATCTTTGAAGCTACCAAACTTGAGGCAAGCAAAGAGATTGTTGCATTTGCGATTGAGCAGAAGATAAATGTTTTGGTAGCAACCAGTGGCTGGTCAGAAGGACTGAGCTCAGCGTTGAAAGATCCTGAATCCGCTGTCGTAATTGTGCCTAATTTTTCTGTTGGTTCAGTTTTAGCTTCAAAGTTTGCAGCCTTGGCTGCTAAGCACTTCGATGGAATTGAGATTATTGAAACTCACCATGCCGGTAAAGTCGATTCACCTTCCGGGACAGCAATCAGGACTGCAGAAATGATTTCATCAAGTCGAAAAGCCGAAGGTCTTGTTCAGCCTCTTATTCAGGGTGTTGGTCAGCAAGCCCGAGGTCAGGTCATATCTGGTGTTCCTGTTCACAGCCTTCGTCTAGACGGAGCGTCTGCCAAACAAGAGATCTTGCTTACCGGCCCAAGTGAAATTCTCAATATTTCGCACGAAGTAAGTTCTGTGCAGGCTTATGCTCTTGGAATTTTGCACTCAATTCGGTTTGCTTCCTCAAATCCAGGACTGACCATTGGGTTGGATAGAGTCTTAGGAATCTAAGTTATGACTTCAGCAAAACTAGGTGCAGTGGTCATGTCTGCACTTGTGGTGATGTATTTGGCGCTGCTTGGTCAAAAAGGTGTCCTATTTCTATTAGACCCAAACATCGTTGCCAAGATTATGGGCTTTGCCATCTTGTTCTTGCCGTTAATAGGTGCTTGGACCATTTACCGCGAACTTCGCTTTGGCATGGCAATTGAGAAGCTTGGTTTACAGCTTGAGGCAGAGGGCGCCTGGCCAAGGTTCAAATTCGGTGTGTTGCCTTCCGGTAGGGCAAATAAGGCTGAGGCATTGCAAGAGTTTCAAGAATATAAGGATGCGGCCTTGGCAGATGAGTCCAACTGGCGCAACTGGTTCGCACTAGGGCTTATTTATGATGCCTGCGGTGATAGAAAAAGAGCCAGGTCGGCAATGCGTCAAGCAATAGCGAGATCACAAGGGTAGGCTTAAATAATGTCTGAGATTATTTTTCGTAGTGATGTAACAGTTGAGTTGGTGCGCTCGAGCGCATCTGACAGCGATGTTCTTTTTGCGGCTAGGGTATCAACCCAAGGCGAGCAAACTCTAGAAGCAGCCGCTGCTCACACCGATGCTAGTGAAGATGAGAAGCGCAGCAGGGGATTGATCAACTACCTTATGCGTGATCGTCACGGTTCCCCTTTTGAACACAACTCAATGACTTTCTATGTCCAAGCACCAATATTTGTTTTCCGTGAGTTTATGCGTCACCGCATCGCTTCATACAACGAAGAATCAGGTCGATACAAGGAACTAAACCCAGTGTTCTATGTTCCAGGTCCTGAACGCAATCTTTTGCAGGTTGGAAAAGCTGGCCACTATGAGTTCCTGCCAGGCAGTGCTGAGCAGATCGCTTTGGTTGAGCAGGAATCAAGAACTACCTCACAGCATGCCTACGAGTCCTATAAGCGCATGCTTGAAGCAGGAGTTGCAAGAGAAGTTGCAAGAATTGTTCTTCCATTGAACATTTACTCTTCTATGTATGTGACCATGAACTCTAGAGCTTTGATGAACTTCCTAAGTCTTAGAACCAAGCGTGAAGGCACTCACTTCCCATCATTCCCTCAACGTGAAATTGAGATGTGTGCGGAGAAGATGGAAGATTTCTGGGCAGAGCTAATGCCATACACCTATCAGGCTTTTAACGAGAATGGTCGAGTAGCGCCATAGCCCGCTAATCTTTACCTATGTCGCAAAAACATAAAGACCTATTTGGCCAAGTACTGGTGGCTCTGGTAACCCCTATGACTTCAGAAGGTGAAGTCGATTGGGACGCTACCGAGAAGCACCTTGATTACATAATTTCAAATGGTGCAGATGGCGTTGTGGTCACTGGAACAACAGGCGAAACAAGCACATTGACTGATGCTGAAAAACTACAGTTGGTAAAAGTTGGTAAATCTGTTGCAGCTGGCAGAGCAAAAATTATTACCGGTGGTGGATCAAACGAAACCGCCCATGCCATCCAGCTATACAAAGCAAGTGAAGCCGCTGGAGCTGATGGTGTGATGATTGTCACCCCTTATTACAACAAGCCGACTCAGGCTGGTGTTCTAACTCACTTCAGGCTCATTGCAGATGCCACAGACCTTCCTGTGATTCTTTACGACATTCCAGGCCGTACTGGTATTCCAATCCAATTCGAAACTATTCTGCGTGCCGCAAAGCACCCGAATGTTGTCGCAATCAAGGATGCCAAGGGAGATTTTGCTCAAGTGTCCCGGGTTCTGAATGAAACTGATTTGCTTTATTTCTCTGGTGATGACAGCAACGTGCTTGGACACATCGCAATCGGAGCAACTGGTTTGATCGGAGTAACAGCCAACATTGCTCCTAAGGCTTATCGCGATTTGGTTGATGCAACCAATGCAAATGATTTCCACTCAGCTCTTGGGGTGCACAATGCTCTTGAACCTCTGGTCAGAGCAACGATGACTCACGTGCCTGGCACCGTTGCAGCTAAATATATCTTGAATGGACTAGGTCTAATTGCAAGCCCTCGAGTGCGATTGCCACTTGTTGGACCAGAGGAGTCAGAAGCCGCACGCATCGAAGCTGACATAGATGAAGTTGGAACAGTCCCTGGTTTGAGCTTTGAGAACTTTAGACCTGACCGTAATGCTGCAGCTGGTGGTGCTTTGCCTAAGGTGGCTGGCACAACAAGATAATCATGATGCTAGATAACCTGCCGAATCCACCAGCTCTGAAAGCTGGCGTGCTTCGCATAATTCCTCTGGGTGGCATCGGTGAAATCGGGCGGAACATGACCGTCTTTGAAATCGATAAGAAGATTCTGATTGTGGACTGTGGTGTGCTCTTCCCTGAAGAGCACCAACCGGGTGTTGACCTCATATTGCCCGATTTGAATTACCTCAATGATCGATTGGAGGACATCATTGGAATGGTGCTCACCCATGGTCACGAGGACCACATCGGCGGTGTTCCTTACTTGCTAAAGATGCGAGCAGATATTCCAATCTATGGCTCAGAGCTGACTTTGGCTTTTCTCGACGCGAAGCTCAAAGAGCACAAAATAATTGGCAACCAATATGTAGTTAGAGAAGGGGACAGGAAATCTGTCTCAGGCTTCGACCTTGAGTTCATTGCAGTTAACCATTCAATTCCAGATGCACTAGCTGTTGCAATTAGAACAGTTGCAGGTTCTGTTTTGCACACTGGTGATTTCAAGATGGATCAGCTTCCGCTTGACAACCGCTTGACAGATCTTCGGGCATTCGCTCGCATTGGAGAAGAGGGACTTGACCTTTTCATGTCTGATTCCACTAACGCGGATGTGCCTGGCTTTACTCCGCTGGAAAAAGACATCGGGCCAGTTATCGACGATGTAATCTCTAGAACACCCGGCAAGGTTATCGTGGCATCTTTTTCATCTCACGTGCATAGGGTGCAGCAAGTCCTGAACGCTGCTGCTGCCCATAACCGTAAAGTTGCTCTGGTTGGTAGATCTATGATCCGAAACATGCAAATAGCGGAAGATCTTGAATATCTAAAAGCTCCTCAGGATATCTTTATCGACCTGAAGGATGCTGCCAGCATTCCCGAGAATCAAATTGTCTACATGTGTACTGGTTCTCAAGGAGAGCCAATGGCTGTGCTATCCAAGATGGCCAACAGTGAGCACGAAATAAGCGTAGGAGAAGGCGATACCGTCATTCTCGCTTCTTCTCTTATCCCAGGCAATGAGAATGCTGTCTATCGAGTAATCGATCAATTAACGAGGCTACGTGCAAACGTGGTGCACAAGGGTAATGCCAAGGTGCACGTATCTGGCCATGCGGCATCGGGTGAACTTCTGTATTGCTACAACTTGCTCAAGCCTAAGAATGCGCTACCAGTTCATGGCGAATATAGGCATCTAATTGCAAACGGCAATCTAGCCAAACAAACAGGGTTACCAGACGAGCGTGTCCACATTATTGAAGATGGTTGGGTAGTTGACCTGAAGGACGGTAGAGCTCAGGTTATGGGCGCAGTGGAGTGCGGAATGCTCTATGTTGATGGCAAGACCGTGGGCAAGATCACAGAAGATGACCTAAGAGACCGACGATTGCTATCCCAAGAAGGATTTATTTCAATTTTTGCAGTTATGGACAAGGATTCAGGTCGAATTATTGTTGGGCCAGAGATTAGAGCTAAGGCTTATGCCGAAGATGACCACGTTTTTGATGATGTGAAACCTTTAATTGAAAAGGCTCTAGCCGAGGCTGCAAGCGAAGGGGTCAGGGATACCTATGCTCTCCAGCAGGTTATTCGCAGGACTATTGGCACCTGGGTTAATCGCAGTCACCGCAGAAGACCTGTAATTATTCCCGTTGTTATTGAAGGCTAACTAAGCCATCGGCGTAACCTAATCCGCCCTGCCTGCCCAGTATTGACAGGGGTCGCTGTTATTTTTGGAGGCATGGCAACAAGAAAACCAACTAAGCCACGCCCTCGTGCCAGTGCTACCCGTCCCCAAAAAAGTACAGATAAGCGAAACGTCTTCCTACGCTTTGTCCTTTGGACCTATTTGGCAGGGGCTGCAACTGTTGGCTGGTTGGCCAGAAGTCTCAGCTCAGACAAGATTGCCAAAGAAGATCGTAGAGATGGTGCGCCATTTGCATTGTTCCTTCTGGGAGTTGCAGGAGCAATAGATGTTTGGTTTTTCCCGACAGATCCAATTGGCCAGAGTCTAAATAATTTCACTGCTGGATTATTATTTGGAAAATTATCGGTGGCATTGCCAGTTGTTTTAGTTCTTTTCTCGATGTATTTGATGAGGCATCCTTCAACTCAACGAGATAACTCCAGAGTTGGGCTGGGCTGGGTGGTCTTGCTTATTAGCACAGCCGGGTTCTTCCATCTTTTCAGCAGCCGACCTCAACCATCTATGGGAGTTGAGCAGTTAGCTCAAGCAGGCGGTCTATTCGGCTGGTTAATTACAGTTTTGTTTATCAACACAATTACCGAGTGGGGTGCGGGAGCTGTAGTTAGTATTTTGGCGGCTGGTTCATTGCTAATCATGACCAAGACCGCTCCAAACAAGATCCTTTCCAGAATTAAAGAGCTTTACCACCACCTCTTCCCAGGTTCGAATGAACCAAGAGAGGAAAAGCAAGAGGAAGAAGTAGACGATGCTTTCGATGGCACGAAAGTGCCTTGGTGGAAGAGATCTAAATCTGAAGATAAAGAAGCGTACGAGACCCCTGTCCTTACTGGTGATGAAACAGTTTCACTCGAGGAAATCTTTGGTGAGAACGTTGAAGATGTTGCTCCGGTAGATGATGCTATTGATTCCTCTGAACTTACAGAGCCGATTGATGTAGTGGGAGAGGCCCCAACAACAGTTGTAATAGCAGACGACGTCGCCGCTCCAAAAACTGCTGAGGTTGTAAAACCTAAACGTGCGTATGTTCTTCCACCAGCATCATTGCTGGCTGCAGGAACTCCTCCTAAAGCAAAGACAGCAGCAAATGACGCGGTTGTTGAATCATTGAATTCCGTGTTCACTGAATTTGGTGTTGATGCGAAGGTAAGTGGATTCTCCAGAGGCCCGACAGTCACCCGCTATGAAGTGGAAGTTAAACCTGGAGTGAAGGTTGAGGCAGTAACAAGGCTTGCAGGAAACATCTCTTATGCAGTTGCAAGTAACGAGGTCCGTATCCTGGCTCCAATTCCAGGTAAGTCGGCGATTGGTATTGAAATTCCAAACGTGGACAGAGAAACGGTTTCTCTTGGGGATGTGCTCCGTTCTTCAGTCGCACAACAAAGCAAACATCCATTAACTATTGGAATCGGTAAAGATGTTGAAGGCGGCTATGTAGTTGCAAACTTAGCCAAGATGCCGCACTTGCTAGTTGCTGGTGCAACAGGTGCAGGAAAGTCATCTTTTGTGAACTCCATGATTTCATCTGTATTGATGAGGTCAAAACCAGCTGAAGTCCGGATGGTTCTAATCGATCCAAAGCGAGTTGAGCTAGCTGCTTACGAAGGTGTCCCGCATCTAATCACTCCAATTATTACTAATCCAAAGAAAGCTGCAGAGGCTTTGCAATGGGTTGTGAAGGAAATGGATGCCAGGTATGACGACCTAGCGTCTTTCGGCTTCAAGCACGTTGATGATTTCAATAGAGCGCTAGTTGCAGGGGAGATAAAGGTTCCTGAGGGTTCAGCTAGAAAGCTTCAGCCATACCCATATTTACTTGTCGTTGTCGACGAGCTTGCGGACCTGATGATTGTGGCTCCCCGTGAAGTTGAAGATTCAATTGTCCGAATTACTCAGCTTGCAAGAGCAGCGGGTATTCACCTAGTACTTGCGACACAAAGACCTTCAGTCGATGTTGTGACAGGCTTGATCAAGGCCAACGTACCAAGTCGCTTAGCCTTCTCTGTATCCTCGCTAACAGATTCAAGAGTTATCCTGGATCAGCCGGGAGCTGAGAAACTTATTGGCCAGGGCGATGCGTTGTTCTCACCTATGGGCACTAACAAGCCAATGCGTGTTCAAGGTGCTTGGATTACGGAAGCGGAGCTGGCTGCAATTGTGTCTCACGTTAAGATTCAGATGCAGCCTGAGTATCGTGCGGACGTGAATGAAGTTCATGCGTCTCGTGTAGTTGATGCTGATATCGGTGATGACTTAGAAGTATTGCTGCAGGCTGCTGAATTGATTATTTCCTCTCAGTTTGGATCAACTTCTATGTTGCAAAGAAAACTTCGAGTTGGTTTTGCTAAAGCTGGAAGGCTAATGGATCTTCTTGAGTCGAGAAACATCGTTGGTCCAAGTGAAGGATCAAAGGCAAGAGATGTCATGGTTAGACCAGAAGATCTTCCAGTTGTCCTTGCCCAATTGCGAGGAGAAACTGGCGCTACAGCATCTAGAGAAGTGCTGCAGGCTGCAGACGCACTTGATGGGGCAGCTATGGCGACCGGCGAGTATTCAGATTTTGTAGCCAAAGGCGACGAAGACGAAGGCGACGAAGATGCTTGGCAGCTGACGGGGCGTGACTAGTGTCGAAGGCAAGAGATGTTTTCAACCCCGCAAATCTAATCACTG
>CANGIU010000010.1 GCA_947454255.1 Micrococcales bacterium | reverse complement strand
AGTTTCTTGTCGATAGTCCACTGCAACTGACCAGTGCTTGAATATGCGATTTCAATCTTTTTGACATCTTGCCAATTCTTAGTGTGAATACCAAGCTCTTCAATTTCCGCTACTGCAAGCGGAAGTTTCTTCACTCGAACTACTTCGTGACTTCGCTCACGGTAAGGACCCGCATCTCCATTTTCATCAACATGCAATTGGACACGAGTGCGATAACCCAACCCATTTGCTTCATCGTCTCCTGGAGCTGATTGAACTTCAACTCGAAGATCAATTCCAGCAAAACGGGAAAGCCCTTCCTGCAGCACATCCGCTTTCAACTCTCGCTGACGAGATAGCTTGATGTGACCGAATTCAGCACCACCGGCTAATTCGGCGTTCTTCCAGATGTGAGGCACTCGATCGGGCGAAGCCTGAATAATTTCAACTGGCTCTGCTCGACAGAATGATCCACCCTTGTCTTCAAAAACTCTTACCTTGGCTATCTCCCCCGGTAGGACATGAGAAACAAAAACAACTCTCCCCTCGTGGCGAGCCACGAAGATTCCACCGTGCGCAACCTTCTCGATTTGCACTTCAATGACTTGGTCTAACCAGTTAGTTGTTTTATTCACTAAATAAGTGTTTCACAGTGCGTTGGGTAGTCTTGACCCGTGACCAAAATCGTTTTAGCTTCTACTTCCCCAGCTAGGCTTCGCTTACTCAAAGATGCGGGCATAGACCCCATCGTTTTAGCCCCTGGCGTTGATGAAGAACATGTGGCGGACTTGGCTATGCAGGCCGGGCTTATAGCTAACACTGCAGATTTAGTACTTCTGCTTGCCAAAGCTAAAGCTGAGGCCGTGGTCAACCATCCAGACGCTCAAGGAGCGCTAATCATTGGCTGCGACAGTGCTCTAGACCTAGACGGGGAGGCTCTAGGCAAACCCCACGAACCCGAGGTCGCTATTGAACGCTGGAAGGCCATGAGAGGTCGTTCAGGCAGGCTCTATACCGGTCACTGGCTGATTGATAATCGAATTTCCAGTCCAATGCCCCCAGCCACAGGCCATGCCAGCAACACGACAGTGCACTTTGCGGACCTCGCAGATAGCGAGATTCTGGCTTACGTGGGAACAGGCGAGCCTTTGAAAGTAGCGGGTGCTTTCACCATAGATGGCCTAGGTGGGGCCTTTATCAAGGCAATTGAAGGTGATGCTCACACTGTTGTGGGGCTGAGCCTAACTACCCTGAGAGAGCTCTGTCTGAACTTAGATGTCGACTATCCAAGCCTTTGGCGCAGGTAAATAGGTAGGCTTAATACCTATGACTGCCTCAAACACAGCCAAAATCACCAAGGTCCTTATTGCTAACCGCGGTGAGATCGCCGTTCGCATCATTCGGGCAGCGAAAGACTCTGGCATCTCAACCGTTGCTATCTACGCAGATCAGGACAGAGATGCACTGCACTCCAGAATGGCTGACGAGGCTTATGCCCTAAATGGAACAACCAGCGCAGATACTTATCTGGTTATCGAAAAGATTATTGACATCGCTAAGCGCTCCGGCGCCAACGCAATCCACCCTGGCTATGGATTCCTCGCCGAAAATGCTTCCTTCGCTCAGGCAGTAATAGATGCAGGCATCATCTGGATTGGCCCTTCCCCTAAAGCTATTGACCAACTTGGTGACAAAGTTTCAGCTAGACACGTCGCTGAAAAAGTTGGTGCGCCACTTGCCCCTGGAACTCTAAATCCTGTCTCTGGTGCAGCCGAAGTATTAGAGTTTGTCGCGCTTCATGGATTACCAATCGCCATCAAAGCCGCCTACGGTGGTGGTGGTCGAGGAATCAAAGTTGTTTATGACCAAAACGAAATCACTGAAGCTTTCGAGTCTGCTACCCGTGAAGCAGTTGCAGCCTTCGGTAGAGGTGAATGTTTCGTTGAGAAGTATTTGGAAAAGCCTCGTCACGTTGAGACTCAGTGCCTAGCCGATGCCTTCGGAAATGTTGTTGTTGTTTCAACCAGAGACTGTTCTCTGCAACGCAGACACCAGAAGTTAGTTGAAGAAGCACCAGCTCCTTTCCTAACTGAAGATCAGGTCAAGCGTCTATACGAGTCTTCTAAAGCAATCTTGAAAGAGGTTGGTTACCAAGGTGCTGGAACATGTGAGTTCCTAGTTGCTCAAGATGGCACAATTTCATTCTTGGAAGTAAACACCAGACTGCAGGTAGAGCACCCAGTCTCTGAAGAGGTAACCGGTCTTGACCTGGTTCGTGAACAATTCAGAATTGCTGAAGGCGGCAAGTTGGATTACGCAGATCCAGTTATCAAGGGCCACTCTTTTGAATTCCGTATCAATGGTGAAGATGCTGGCAGAAACTTTATGCCGGCACCAGGATCTGTAACAGTATTCAAAGTTCCTGGTGGCCCTGGTGTTCGTATCGATACAGGTGTTGAGGCTGGCTCAGAGATCTCCGGCTCATTCGACTCGATGATTGCAAAACTGATTGTTACTGGTGCAACCAGAACTGAAGCTCTAGAGCGTTCAAGAAGAGCTCTTGCTGAACTTCAGATTGAAGGTATGCCAACTGTTCTTCCTTTCCACCGCAAGATTGTCAATGATCCTGCATTTATTGGTAAAGAGAACAAGTTCGGGATCTACACTCGCTGGATTGAAACCGAGTGGAACAACGACATTGAACCTTGGTCAGGAAGTGCGACCGAAAGCGCCCCTAGCCCAGAACGAAACAGCGTTGTAGTGGAAGTTGACGGCAAGAGAATCGAAGTTACCTTACCTAAGCAACTGTTTGCAACAGGTGGTACCAGGCCTGCCCACTCAACCCCGAAGCGTAAAGCTCACGCCAACGTGCAGATTGATTCAGGTAAAGCACTAACCTCACAGATGCAAGCCACTGTTGTAAAGATTGCTGTTGCTGAAGGTGAAGAAGTAAAAGCTGGTCAACAGCTACTAGTACTAGAAGCCATGAAGATGGAATCTCCTCAGAACGCCCTAAAAGACGCCAAGATCAAGAAGATTCACGTTAGCGTTGGCTCCACTGTTCCAGCTGGAACCATGTTGATTGAGTTTGAAGACTAGTCAGCCACTGATTGGTTCCAGGATGCCTTCGCCTAAGTAGGCTGCTTGGCTGGCAAGTTAGACTCACTTTATGAGCAATCCACTGGACGATCCAAAGGCGGATCCTTTCGAAATAGCCTCTCTAGCCGCAGCTGTAATTGCTGAACGGTCTGGAGTAAAAACCCACGACATAGCTATGACTCTTGGTTCTGGCTGGGCAAAGTCTGCAGACCTAATCGGTGAGACCATTGCAACTATCGATGCAGCAGATGTTCCAGGCTTTCATCGCAGTGAAGTGGTTGGACACATATCAACCATTCGTTCCATTCTGCTGCCAACCGGAAAACATGCCTTGGTGCTAGGAGCAAGAACACACTTCTATGAAGGTCATGGAGTTAGACGTGTAGTGCACGGTGTTCGAACTGCTGCAGCTGCAGGTTGCAAGATTATGATTCTGACTAATGGTGCTGGAGGCATAAAGACTTCTTGGGCACCTGGCACTCCAGTGCTAATCAGTGACCACATTAACTTCACTTCAGCAAGTCCTATCGAAGGAGCCAACTTTGTTGACCTTACTGATTTGTATTCACTCCGACTTAGAGATCTTGCTAGAACTGTTGATTCATCATTAGATGAAGGCGTATACATGCAGTTCAGAGGACCACACTACGAGACCCCCGCAGAAGTGCAGATGGCTAAGGCTGTTGGAGCTCACATTGTTGGCATGAGCACAGCTCTTGAGGCTATCGCTGCTAGACAATCAGGTTTAGAAGTTTTAGGGCTTTCCCTTTCAACCAACTTGGCTGCTGGGATTAGTAGTACTCCGCTTTCACATAAGGAAGTTCTCGAAGCAGGTAAAGAAGCCGAGCCTCGAATCAGTGCACTTCTTGCAGAAATCATCGCCAAGCTTTAGTTATGTCTGATTTAGAAACCCTTCTCAATCAAGCGCAGGCTTGGCTTAACCAAGATCCTGATCCCGTTACAAGAGCAGAGCTTGCAACTCTAATCGAACTAAAAGATGAAGCTGAGTTAGCTTCCCTTTTTGGTTCCAGGTTGTCATTTGGAACTGCTGGGCTTAGAGGTGAACTCGGCGCTGGGACTAACCGAATGAACAGGGTTCTTGTAGGACAGACTGCTGCTGGTCTGGGTAAGTATTTACTAGCAAAAGAAACTAAGCCAAGTGTTGTTATCGGCTATGACGGCAGGGTAAACAGCGATGTGTTTGCTAAAGACTCTGCGGAAGTGCTTACCGGTATGGGAATAAGAGTTTTACTTTTGGATCAGATGGGTCCGACTCCCCTAGTTGCTTTTGCAACTCGCGAACTGGGCCTGAGTGCAGGTGTCATGGTTACTGCTTCGCATAACCCGCCTAGGGATAACGGATACAAGGTATACCTGGGTGGAGACTTCCATGGCTCACAGATTATTGCTCCGGTCGATGCTGAGATTGCTAAAGCCATCGATGAAATAGCGGCTACAGAAACTTTCCAAACTCTTACCCAGTCAACTGAGTATGAACTAATCGGTGCAGAGATCAGAGAACTGTATTTGCAAAGTGTTCTTAGAGCAGCCGGCAAAGTAGTAAAGAAATCTCTCAAGATTGTATACACACCGATGCACGGTGTTGGTTGGGCAACTATCGAACCATTATTTGCCAGGGCTGGTTCTGAAGCTATAATTACTGTTGATCAGCAATTACAGCCAGATGGAGCATTTCCAACAGTTGCCTTCCCAAACCCTGAAGAGCCCGGTGCACTTGATTTAGCTTTTGCTCTAGCTTCTGATTACAACGCCGACATCATCATTGCTAATGACCCTGATGCAGACAGGCTTGCAGTAGCTTTACCAACAGAAAAAGGTTGGCAACGACTAACCGGCGATCAAGTTGGCTTAATCCTCGCTGATGAATTAGCAAGCAAGGCAACATCTGGCACTTTGGCCTGCAGCATTGTTTCTAGCTCTGCGCTTTCTGCTGTGGCTAAACATTATGGCTTGGATTTCAAGCAGACTTTGACTGGTTTCAAATGGATAAGTAAATTACCAAATCTGATTTTTGGTTACGAAGAAGCACTGGGTTATTGCATTGACCCTAATCAGGTCTCTGATAAAGACGGCATAAGTGCCGCCTTATTGATTTCCAATATTGCAAGACGTGAGGCTATGGCTGGAAGAACGCTTTGGGACCTCCTTGCAGATTTAGGTGAACGCTACGGCTATTACTCAACTGGTCAGATTTCGATTCGCGTCACAGATCTTGCTGTTATTGCAAAGGCAATGGACTCCCTTCGAAACAATCCACCTGTTGAGATAGCACAGACCAAATTGGTATTTACCGACATGGCTTTGGGCTCTGCATTGCTCCCTGCAACCGATGGATTGATGTTTGAACTGGCAGATAACCGAAGGGTAATTATTAGACCTAGCGGGACTGAACCAAAGTTGAAGTGCTATCTTCAGGCAGTTGGAAAGAGTGCTTTAGAGGCGGATGCTCAGTTGGCTGAACTAACTCAGAGCTGCCGTGAGCTTCTCGCGGATTTCAACTAAGTCAAAAACGTGATCAATGGCAATTACCTTGCCTGGCATCTTTTCTAGCTGATAAACAAGTTCTGGTGTCGTCAGGATGATGTCGGCTGTCGGCCCTTCTACCTTGGCTTTAGCAATATCTGCAGCTTGCACAGTCGCCTGAATACCGAGCATGCCAAGCACCTTTTCAGCATTCATTTTGAGTAATACTGAGGTCCCGATCCCCATCCCACAAACTGCAATTATTTTCACTCTTTGAGCCTAACCAAGCAGAGTTCGAACTTGCTCCACATTCTCAGCTTGTAACAACATGTTTACTTTCGTTACATCCATCAACAGCTCACTCAAAGCAGCCATCAAATCGATGTGGCTGTCGTGATCAACAGCAGCTAGTCCTATCACCAGTGACACTGGGTCATTAGAAACGTTGCCAAATGGGACAGGGTCGCTAAGCGTCACAAGAGATAAGCCAGTTGAAAGCACAGCATCAGATGGTCTGGCATGAGCGAGAGCAATGCCTGGGGCAATAACCATGTATGGGCCGAGTTCTTCAAAGGCGGCCACCATTGCTTTGGTGTATTCGCCTGTTGTTCTATGGCTTTGTTCTAGAGCAGCGCCAGCTAATTCTAAGGATTGCTTCCAATTACTTGCCTGAGCATGAAGCTGAATTGAACCTTCGGCCAATGCTTGGTTTAGAAGTCCCGACATTATTACTCAGCAGCTAAGGCAAACGCATCAGTGATGCGCTCAATTATTTCTGTCCTGACATCCATATCGATAAATGCAGCATTCGCGGCATTTAGCTGGAACAACTCGATGTCATCTAGGTCATAACCGAAGGTCTCAGTTAGCAGTTCTAGTTCACGGGTTAGGCTCGTCCCACTCATGAGGCGGTTATCTGTGTTCACAGTGACATTGAAGCCTAGGCGATATAGATCATCAAATGGATGGTCTGACATTTGAGGGTTCTCAACTCCAGGAATAGCTCCGGTTTGTAAGTTGGAGGAAGGAGACAGCTCTAAGGGAATGCCTCTCTCGAGCACCCAGGTAGCAACATCACCAAAGGCATATTTGCTGTCATCATTGGCATCTACGAAGACATCTTCGATGATGCGAACACCATGGCCAAGTCTTAGAGTTCTGCCATCGATGATGGCGTCACGAATAGATTCTTTGCCATCAGCTTCACCAGCATGCAAGGTAACCGGCATGAGCTGTTGATTTAGCCAAGCGAATGCCTTGGCGTCTCTTGACGGGCTAAAGCCTGCTTCTGGACCCGCATAGTCAAAACCGACTACTCCTCTATCGCGATACTTGACAGCAAGTTCTGCAATCTCCTGCGCTCTATCGTTCTGACGCATCGCAGTGATCAACTGACCGGTTCTTAGGAATCCGCCCTTTACTGAGACTTCATGTCTTGCCTGTGTGAGGCCCTCTTCGACGTATTCAACAACCTGTTCAAGAGTTAGGCCTTGTTCTAGGTGCTGCTCTGGAGCCCAACGGATTTCACCGTATATAACTCCATCTTCAGCTAAGTCCAAAGCAAATTCCTTAGCAACTCGAATCAGCCCCTCTTTGGTCTGCATGACCGCAGTGGTGTGCACGAAAGTTTCTAGGTAACGAACTAGGGAACCTGAATCACAAGAGTCTTGGAACCAGTTGTGCAAGTCTTTCGCGTTATCAGCAGGCAACTTGTGGCCAATTTGATTAGCAAGCTCAATGATGGTTTCTGGCCGAAGCCCACCATCAAGGTGATCATGCAAAGAAACCTTAGGAAGTGCTTTGATATTTAGCTTTGACATTGCTTCTTTTCTGTTAGGCGTTAATGCGATCAAGAATGAGCGGTGTTAGATTCTCGCTCTTCGATGCTTCAATCTTAATGCCGGTGCTCAAGGCATCTAGAGCCCGTTCGAAACGCTCAGGAGTGTCGGTATAAAGCGTCATCAGCGGAGCTCCTTGAGTTACCTGGTCGCCACGTTTTGCATGAAGCACAATACCAGCACCAAATTGTACGGGATCTTCCTTACGGGCACGTCCTGCACCTAATCGCCAGGAGGCAGTTCCAACAGCGAGAGCATCAAGTTCATTTAGATAACCGGTTTCAGATGCGGTGATGACATGCTCGTGCTTAGCTTTAGGCAAAGCTGCCTTAGGGTCACCGTGTTGAGCTGAAATCATTTCATTCCATTTATCCATGGCCCTGCCATCATTCAGTGCTGCAGCAACATCAACATCAGCTTTGCCAACGAGTCGAAGCATTTCGGTAGCAAGAGCAACAGTGATGTCAATTAGATCTTGTGAACCACCACCAGATAGCACTTCAACCGCTTCTTCAACTTCTAGAGCATTACCTATCTTCATGCCCAGCGGTGTCGACATATCCGTTAGCAGTGCACTGGTCTTTACTCCCGCGTCAGCACCTAATTGAGTCAGCACCTGAGCTAGTTCTCTAGCCCTATCTAGGTTCTTCATGAATGCGCCAGAACCAACCTTCACGTCAAGCACTAAAGCAGAGGTTCCTTCAGCAATCTTCTTACTCATGATGGAACTAGCGATAAGTGGAATCGCTTCAACTGTTCCAGTGACATCTCTAAGCGCATAAAGTTTTTTATCTGCCGGGGCAAGACCTGCTCCCGCAGCACAGATGACCGCACCAATCTTGCCTAGTTGATCATGCATCTGTTGGTTGGTCAAAGCCGCTTGCCAACCAGGAATAGCTTCAAGCTTGTCCAGTGTTCCACCGGTGTGTCCTAGACCTCGCCCTGATAACTGCGGAACTGCAACCCCAAATACTGCAACCAGAGGAGCAAGCATCAGGGTGATCTTGTCACCAACTCCACCGGTTGAATGCTTATCTGCTGTTGGCATCGTGATATCGCTGAAATCAAGTCGCTCACCAGTTGCAATCATGGCAAGTGTGAGGTCTTTGATTTCTCTGCGATTCATACCATTGAGGAGAATTGCCATTGCCATTGCTGACATCTGTTCATCAGCAACAACGCCTGCTGTGTAGTTGGAAACCAACCAGTTGATTTGATCGGTTGTTAGTTCCTGGTTCTCTCGCTTAGCGACAATTAATTCAACTGCTGAATATTCTTTAGCCATGATTCTCTCTAGTTGCGTTGATTATTGCCGAAGCCTTCAAGCAGATCTCTAGGACCAAAGGCATCAGGTAAGACTTCCTCAATGGTTTTAATTCCGCTGAGCGTTTGGAGAAGCATTCCAGGTCTTGAGTGCTCAAACAATAACTGTCTGCAGCGACCGCAAGGCATCAAGATGTTTTCAGCACCATCGACACAGTAAAAGGCAACAAGCTTGCCGCCGCCGGTCATGCTCAGATTGCTCACTAGCCCGCATTCAGCACATAACCCCACACCATAGCTTGCGTTTTCAACGTTACAACCCGAGACGATACGTCCATCCGTTACAAGCGCTGCAGCGCCAACAGGGAAATGACTATAAGGTGCATAGGCGTTCTTCATAGCCGCGACAGCAGCCAGCTTTAGCGCATCCCAGTTAATTTCAGACATAGTTATCCCTTGATATATGGTTGACCCGAAGCAGCTGGAGCTTTTACTTTGCCGGCAAATCCGGCGACTGCAACCAGTGTGACAAGATAAGGGACCATGGTAATTAGGTCTACTGGGATTCCAGGTGAGACCTGATTAGCCCAAATGCGCAAGATGATGGTGAAGCCGAAAAGCAATGCTGAAAGAGTCACATAGATTGGCTGCCAGCGTCCCAAGATTACAACGGCTAGAGCAATAAAACCCTGTCCACCAGACATTTCTCGACCGAACGAGCCAACGTTACCGATGGTAAGCGCTGCACCACCAAGACCTGCAATCATTCCACCGATGGTCACCCACCAGAACCGAGTCATTGCAACATTTATTCCCACTGTGTCAGCAGCCAATGGATGTTCACCAACTGCTCTAGCCCTTAAGCCAAGACGGGTTCTGAATAATACGAACCAGAGAACAGGCACGATTATGAACATCAAATACACGGTGATGCGGTTGTCAAAAAGAACCTGCCCAATGACAGGGATATCCGAGAGGAAAGGAATGCTGATCTTGTCGAATGTGCCAGGGAAATTTAGGTGAGCACTGTCGTTATCCAACCAAGCTGAGTGCAGGAAGTTCGTTACTCCAATTACGAGCACGTTCAGCAATACTCCGATAATGATCTGATCAACCAGATACTTGATTGCCAAAGAAGCCAATGCCATGGAAAGCAACCCAGAGGCAATCATTGCTGAAACTAAACCTAAATAAAGATTGCCGGTCATAGTTCCAACTACTGAGGAGACAAACGCACCAGTAAGTAACTGTCCTTCGATGGCGATGTTAACAACTCCCACGCGTTCCGACATAATTCCAGCCATTCCACCAAGAATCAGAGGAATAGCCAAGACCAATGTGTTGCTCAAGATGAATACCATTTGGACACCTTGCGTTGCCCCTGTTGCTAACCAGCCAAGAAGTGCAAACATTGCTAGCAATCCAAAGACCGCTACAAGCCAAACCGGGGTCTTCTTTTCTCGAATGGCCAGCCAAAGCGAGACTGCTGCTATGGCAAGTAGCAAGCCACCGACTGTCAAACAGAGAGTTGTCGAGGAGATTACCCACTGTGGAAGTTGAATAAGTTCACGCTTATCACTCCAAACAAATTTGACATCCCCGGCTTTACCAAGAAGCCCGAAAAATACAAAAACAACAAGAGCTGAAGACAAAAGTGTGATTGCCGTTTTGAAGCTCGGCTTTGCCTCAACTTTAGAAAACATTCCAGGGGTGACTTCGATTTTGCTCATGATTACTTAATCACCTTTGCTTCTTTAGCTTTCTTAGCGGCTTCATAAATTTTGGGACCTGGTACCGGTAATCGGTAAAGGGCTCTAATAATCGGAGGAGCAGCAATGAACAATACAATCAGCGCTTTCACAACACCTAACACCTCAGGAGATACTCCAGCGAATTGCATCGAAGATGAGCCTGCTTTGAAAGCACCAAATAGAAGTCCAGCCATGACAACTCCGCCGGCTCTAGAACCACCGAGCAAAGCAACAGTTATGGCGTCAAAGCCGATTCCTGCCTCAATGGAAGTGGTCAAACCACCATCTAAGCTAAGGCCCTGATTGGCGGCTGCAAGGCCAGCAAACGCAGCTGAGATTGCTAATGCCCAGATGAAGGTGTTTTCCACCTTTATACCTGCAGCTCTTGCTGCAGTTGCATTGTGACCAACCATGCGGAAACGGTAGCCAAAGGTAGAGCGCTCCATCAGCCACCAATAAATAAAGACGGCTAGTACTGCAAGAATCAATCCGTAATGGAGGTTGAAATCTGGTCCAAGAAGTGCACCTAATTTTGCGGTGCCATCTGGATGATCAGATTTTGGTGTTCCTCCACCTGAGGCTTCTAGCAACATGCCAGGGTTTCTGAGGAAGAAAGTAAAAAGTGATGTGGCCACGTAGTTCATCATGATGGTCACGATAACTTCGTGCGCGCCAGTTCTTGCTTTTAATATTCCGACAATGATTCCCCAAACCATCGCACATAAAACTGCTGCCAGCACCGCGACCAGCATATGAATGATTGCTGGCATATGAAGTCGAGTGGAAACAAAAGTAGCGCCTGCTAAACCAACCATGATTTGCCCGGTAGCACCAATGTTGAAAAGCCCAACTCGGAAAGTAAGGGCAACTCCGAGACCAGCCATGATCAGCGGTGCAGCGAAACGAAGAGTCTCTGTTAGCGGGCGAATCCCGTCTATGAAGTTATCTGCTCCTAGATTAAATACCGAACCTGAGAACAATGCGCCATAGCCATCTTGAATAGTCCACCAAACAGTTGAAAGCGCGTAACTTGGGTCAGCCCCAAAATTAGACCAGGATTTCACAACATCTTCATTAAAGACGACCATGAATACGGCACCGATAAAGAATCCAAGCAGAATTGACAAGCCGATTCTTACCGGGTCGCCCGACATAATCTCTCTCAATACTGAGTTAGCTTTACTATCAACAGCTGGAATCTCTGAAGGAATCTTCTTTGGGGTCATGCTGCGATACCTGCCATCATTTTTCCAAGTTTTTCTCGAGTGGTTTTAGCGTCAACAATTCCGACTATTCGACCTCTATACATGACTGCAATTCGATCTGCTAGAGCTAGAACTTCATCTAACTCTGTAGAGATAATGAGGACTGATTTGCCCGAGTCTCTGGCCGCGATGATTTGTTCGTGAATAAATTCAATTGAGCCTACGTCAACTCCTCGTGTCGGCTGCGAGGCTACCAAAACCTTCAATTCTCGACTTAGCTCTCTTGCAACAACAACCTTTTGTTGGTTACCTCCCGAAAGCTGCTTTGCTAGGGTTTCTGCCGATGGGGTTCTGATATCAAACTCTTGAATTAGCTCATTTGCGATTCGGTCACGCGCCTCGAAATCAATTTGGACTCCTTTAGCAAATGGAGCGCTGTAAGAACCGTCGAGCATTAGATTCTCTGCGATAGTGAAATCCCCGACTAATCCATCTTTCTTACGATCTTCAGGAATGTAACCTAAGCCGGCTTCAAGAACTTCGCGAACAGTGCTCTTGGTCAAATCTCTTCCAGCTACGTGGATAGTTCCACTGTGAATCTTGCGTAATCCCAGAATGGCTTCGGCTAACTCTGTTTGACCATTGCCCTGCACTCCTGCAATGGCGAGAACTTCTCCATCGTGCACGGAGAATGAGACACCATCAACCATTTGATGAGAACGGTCATCAAGCACTGTTAAGTTTTCTATAACTAAAGTTTCAGCTCCGAGCTTCGGTGCTTTGCGCTTGACATTTAGATCGACTTCGCGACCAACCATCAAAGAAGCCAATTCACTGGCAGACGCCTTAGGACTAGGACTAGCAACAACTTTGCCCAATCGGATTACAGTGATTCGATCGGAAACCTGCTGAACTTCTCTAAGTTTGTGGGTAATAAAAATAATTGAGGTTCCTGATTTAGCAAGGTCTCTCATTATCTGCATGAGTTCATCGGTTTCCTGAGGTGTGAGAACCGCAGTTGGTTCATCAAGAACCAAAATCTTGGCATTACGT
The DNA here is from genome assembly GCA_947454255.1 of Micrococcales bacterium. Classification (GTDB taxonomy): domain Bacteria; phylum Actinomycetota; class Actinomycetes; order Actinomycetales; family Microbacteriaceae; genus Rhodoluna. Next base: position 34,300 of record CANGIU010000010.1, on the reverse strand, counting down.
GCAAGTGATTTGATGATCTCAACACGTTGCTGTGCACCCACAGGTAGATCCTGAATTTTGGCGTCTGGGTCTATATCAAAACCAAAGCGATCTGAGATTTCCTTGACAAGTTTTCTCGCAGCTGGCAGGTCAAGTGTTCCAAGCACTCCAGTTGGCTCGTGCCCTAGAACAACGTTCTCTGCAACAGTAAAAACGGGAATCAGCATAAAGTGCTGGTGAACCATTCCAATTCCAGCCGCCATGGCATCGCCAGGACCGGAAAAACTAACTGGCTTGTCATCGATAAGGATTTCGCCTTCATCCGGCTGTAAAAGACCATAGAGCACATTCATCAGAGTGGATTTACCGGCCCCATTTTCACCAAGCAGGCTGTGGATCTCGCCTGGAGCTAGGGTCAGACTAATTTGGTCATTGGCGACAAGCGCACCAAAGCGTTTAGTGATGTTTCGCAGTTCTAGTTTCATGGCTGACTGCAGGCTCCTTTGCGCATTCTTACCTCTAATCTAGCCCAAGTATTCACTTGATGCTTAAAGCAGAACTGCCGAGGTCGAAACCCCGGCAGTTCTGTTTAATCTCTCTTAGGTATTAGCTAAGTGGATCGATTGAACCGTCGATGATGCCAGCCTTAATTTCAGCAAGCTTCGCCTTTAGAGCGTCATCTAGGAAGGTTGTGTCTGAGATGTCGGTTCCATTGTTAGCCAATGTACCGATGTATGCCTCGCCAGTGAAAGCAGTCTTGTCAACAGCTCCAGCCTTTACGATGTCATACACAGCCTGTGTCATGCGCTTCTCAATAGAAGTAAGCATTAGGTCCTTGTACTCAGGGTTAGCAACGGTCCAGTTCTTGTCAACACCGATCATCTTGGCGTTAACACCAGCTTCGCTGATTGCCTCTGAAAGTGCACCGAACTGGTCTCCACCAACAGGTAGGAGGACGTCAGCGCCCTGTGCAATCTGGCCAGCAGCAATTGTCTTACCAGCTGGGTCATTCGGTGTAAATCCACCGATGAAGTCACCAGTCATAGTGGTTGGGTTCCAACCGACAACAGTTACAGGAGTTCCAGTTTCCTTCTCGTATGCCTTAGCACCGTAGTAGAAACCATCCATGAACTCAGTTACAGCACTGATCTGCATACCACCGTAAACACCAACAACCTTGGTTGTTGAGTATGAAGCAGCAGCGTAACCAGCTAGGTATGAAGACTGTGACATCTTGTAGTTAACCGGCTTTAGGTTTGTAGCACCGTTTGACCAACCATCGATAGTTACGAAGTTGAATGTTGGGTTAGCTTCTGCTGCAGTGTTTACTGCGTCAACTAGGTTGAAACCAACCGCGATGATGACGTCACACTTACCAGCAACCATTGAGTCTAGGTTTGGAGCGAAGTCTTCTGAAGAGTTTGATTCAGCAGACTTGAGGTCGACACCGAACTCGTCCTTTGCCTTCTTCAAACCGTCCATTACTGACTCGTTGAATGACTTGTCTGTCCAAGAACCTTCGTCTGAAACACCACATTCGATGTATCCAGCGCCAGGCTTTGGTGATGCACAACCCGAAAGCACGAGCAAGCTGGCTGCTGCCAGTGCTACAGATGCTAGGGCCTTACGTGAAACATTGTTCACTTGTTCCTCCTGATTAATTTCGGCCGGTGCCAATCACCAGCCACACACAGGGCAAGACTACTCCTGCCCGTGGGCAGAAACGCCAATCAAAGGTTATTTTTACCTAGGCGTTACAAATCAACTGGTTTTGGAGGCAATTAATAGTTCTTTATAGGTGCCTAGCTGGTCCAGCGTTGTACCGTCAAAGACTGTATCGCTCTTTGTTCTTAGCTCGATAAATCCATTGGCCAATGCTCCGTTTTGGGCAAAAACTGGATCTAAATTGAACTTCTTATCCAATAGGTCACTTGCGGTGCTCAAAACAAGCTCACTGAAGTTTCTCTCGACTGATGCTTCAACCCGAGGATCTACATCTGCAGAATTGCCAAGTTGCAGATTAGCTCCAATTAGAAGCAGGGCCCCGCTTTTCTTTACGACTTTCCAAATTGTCTTTCCTGCAAAGACTGCAACTACAACCTCTGGATTGTGTGCTTGAAGTGCAGTTTTTGCCTGAGTGCTATTAGTAACTTTGGTTACTTCCAGATCAACATTTTTACCTGTTGCCTTATTGAACGCCTTTACCCCAGCTGTGAATGAGCTAACCACCGGTGCTTCTTGGAAGTATCCGTCCTGGACCAGCAATAAGACGTTATCTGTCGTTGCTTTGGCTGCCGCTGCAAAACCTGCCAGTGCAGCACCACTTGTAAAATCATCAGAAACCCAACGCACGTTGGCTGGTTGGTCTTTGGGTTCTGATCCCCCAACAATTAGAGCGACCATGTATTTGTGATTACCAGCAAACTTGGCAATACGTGAATTGATCTGACTCTCTGCTGATAGGAAGTAAACGCAACCCGCCTTCAGATTAGTAAAAAGTACATTGTCAATCTGTGAGTCAGATGAACCTTTAGCTACTTTTACTTCTTTTGCATTTAGTCCATAGACAACCTTGGCTTCGATTATGTCGTAGGCAAGATCCTGATCAGGAGAACCGGCAACGGTGACTTCCGGGGTAACTAAACAAGCACTTGCGCGTGCCTTGTGGGTTGGATCTTCGGACTTGCTTGCGCTGCAAGCAGTCAAAGATCCCAGAATGAGAATTCCACTTATAACTACTTTGATTAACTTCATGGCAGAGACCTAGAGAACGTCGCTGTGGCCAGTGTTCTTAAGTGAATCCACAAGGTTCTTCACTCTTTGAGCATGTTCTTTAGTGGTAATCAAGAGAGCATCAGGTGTGTCAACAACGATGACGTCCTCTAAACCAATTAGGGCAACTAGTCGACCAGTCTCGCTGATCAAGATTCCGTTTGATTTCTCTGAAAGAACCTTAGCTTCACCTAGAACAGCAAGATGGTTTCTTTTACCTCCGGATTGCAGTTCTGAGATAGCAGCGAAGTCCCCTACGTCATGCCAACCAAAGTTAGCTGGAACTACTGCAACCAAACCTTCAGCGGCAGCAGGCTCAGCAACTGAATAGTCAATTGCGACCTTCTTTAGTCCTGGCCAGTGCTCTTCAAAGGTCTTTGCTTCTGACTCGGTATTCCACGCCTCCGCAAGCTCCATTACCTTCTTATACAAATCAGGCTCTGTCTTAGACAGCACTTCTAAAACAAGTGACGCAGGAGCGATGAACATTCCAGCGTTCCAAAGATATTTTCCAGAAGCAACATACTCACGTGCTCGTTCGATGTTTGGCTTCTCAACGAAATGCTCGACTTCTCTCGCTGTTTCAGCTCCATCGATCTTGGATGCCAACTTGATGTATCCAAAACCAACTGAAGGTTCAGTGGGCTGAATCCCGATGGTGACAATCTTGCCGGTGGCAGCCACCTCAACAGCTTCACGAACACATTTGCCAAACTCATCGTTATCGGTGATAACGTGATCGGCTGCAAAGGATCCGATAATGACATCTGGTTCACGCTTCATTAGAACGGCGGCAGCTAAAGCGATAGCTGCGGTTGAATCTTTGGGGCTTGGTTCAAGAATTAGATTGAGCCGATCAAGCTCAGTACATTGTTCGGTTACAGCCTTGCGGTGGGCAACACCTGTGACTACCAAGATTCGGTCTTTTCCAGATAGCGGAGTGAGCCTGTCCCAAGTGTCTTGAAGAAGGGTTTGACCTGAACCAGTTAGGTCGTGCAGGAACTTGGGTGCAGACGCTCGAGATAGCGGCCAAAGCCTGCTACCGATTCCCCCTGCTGGGATAACTGAATAGAACCGAGCCATCGGCTCTCTCTGATTGTCCATAACCTAAAAAGCCTAACCCAGATGCCCTGAATGAGCAGTTTCGTTATTCCGCACAAGTTATCATTAACTTCGGTTAGGCCTGAAAATTCGGTGCCAATCTAGGAGGAAATTCGTGGCAACTCGACCAGCCGGCACACTATATCGCGGCAAATTGGGCATGTGGAGCTGGGTTTTACACCGTATTACAGGTGTCGGTATCTACTTCTTCTTACTTGTCCACATTTTGGATACTGCACTGGTTCGCGTAAGCCCTGAAGCCTATAACTCAGTAGTGGCTTCCTATAAGACAACCATCATTGGTTTAGCCGAAATTGGCCTGGTAGGAGCAATCCTGTTCCACGCTTTTAATGGCATCCGAGTCATCCTCATCGACTACTGGCGTAAGGGTGCTAAGTACCAGAACCAAATGTTCTGGGCAGTTCTAGTTATTTGGGTTGTGCTGATGGCTGGGTTTGTTCCTCGTCAACTTAGCCACATCTTTGGAGCGTAATCATGGCAATCATTATTGAACAACCAGATGCACCTCGTAGCCGTAAGGGCGCTCAGTGGGAAAAACGCGCATGGATCTTCATGCGAGCATCAGGAATCATCCTGGTCTTCTTAATCATTGGTCACCTTTCAGTAAACCTAGTTCTCCCTGAACATGGTGTGAAGGCTATCGACTTTGCGTTCGTTGCTGGAAAATGGGCTAGCCCATTCTGGCAAGCATATGACGGTCTTCTACTTTGGTTTGCTCTCATCCACGGCACCAACGGTATGAGAACACTAGTTAACGACTACACCGAACGTGAATGGCTACGTAAGAGTTTGAACATCGCACTCTGGGTAGTTGCTGCAACGCTAATTCTTTTGGGCACACTGGTGATCACTACATTTGATCCTTGCATTGACCCTAATGTTCACAACTATCTACCTGATCTCGTTTGCAAGGGTTAAAGGAAAAAATTGTCAGAAGTTAAAGTCCATCACTACCAGTACGACGTTGTTATTGTTGGTGCCGGTGGTGCAGGTATGCGAGCAGCCATTGAAGCGGGACCTCATGCTAAGACTGCCGTTATCTCTAAACTCTTCCCTACCCGTTCACACACTGGGGCAGCTCAAGGTGGTATGGCTGCCGCTCTAGCCAACGTTGAAGAAGATAACTGGGAATGGCACACCTTCGACACCGTTAAAGGTGGCGACTATCTAGTTGACCAGGATGCTGCAGAAATTCTTGCTAAAGAATCTGTGCAAGCGGTTATTGATCTTGAGAACATGGGTCTTCCTTTTAACAGAACTCCAGATGGCAAGATTGACCAAAGAAGATTTGGTGGTCACACACGTGATCACGGTAAAGCACCGGTAAGAAGATCTTGTTATGCAGCTGACCGCACCGGTCACATGATTCTGCAGACCTTGTATCAAAACTGCGTAAAGCTAGGTATCGAGTTTTATAACGAGTTCTATGTTCTAGACCTAGTTATGAACACTGTTGATGGCGTTGAAAGACCAGCTGCAGTTGTTGCTTATGAACTGGCAACCGGAGACCTGCACGTATTCCAAGGTAAGTCAATTGTTTTTGCTACCGGTGGTTTCGGAAAAATCTTCAAGACCACATCTAACGCACACACCCTTACCGGTGATGGTGTTGGCATCATCTATCGCAAGGGGCTTCCACTGGAAGACATGGAGTTCTACCAATTCCACCCAACTGGTCTAGCCGGTCTTGGAATCTTGCTTTCAGAAGCGGCCCGAGGTGAAGGTGGAATCCTACGTAACGCCTCAGGTGAAAGATTCATGGAGCGCTATGCCCCAACCATCAAAGACCTTGCCCCTAGAGACATGGTGGCAAGAGCTATGGCTAATGAAGTTCGTGAAGGAAGAGGAGCCGGTCCTAACAAGGATTACGTTCTTCTAGACCTTACCCATCTAGAGCCTGCAGTTATCGATGCAAAGCTTCCAGATATCACTGAGTTTGCTAGAACTTATCTAGGTGTTGAGCCATACACAGAGCCAGTTCCAGTGTTCCCAACTGCTCACTACGCAATGGGTGGAATCCCTACCAACATCAAGGCTGAGGTTCTAAGAGATAACGACACTGTCGTTCCAGGACTCTATGCTGCTGGTGAATGTGCTTGTGTTTCTGTGCACGGGGCTAACCGCCTAGGAACTAACTCGCTTTTGGATATCAACGTCTTCGGTAAGCGTGCTGGTATCTATGCAGTTGAGTATGCAAAAGATGCCAAGTTTGTTGATGTTCCTCAAGATGCAATTGCTGAAACAGTGAAACTTATTGAGCATATGAGAAACGCAACTGGAACCGAGAAGATTGCAGTTATCCGTAAAGAACTACAAGACACCATGGATAAGAACGCTCAGGTTTATAGAACTGAAGAATCACTTAACGAAGCATTAGACAAGATCAAAGAACTTCGTAAGCGATACGAACACATCCAAGTTCAAGACCGCGGTAAGCGATTCAACACAGACCTATTAGAAGCCATTGAATTAGGTTTCTTGCTTGACCTTGCTGAAGTTCTTGCCTATACAGCTCGTGAGAGAAGAGAATCTCGTGGTGGTCACTTCCGTGAAGATTATGAAACTCGTAACGATGAGAAGTTCATGGTTCACTCAATGGCATACAAAGCCGATGATGAGATCAAGATTGGCTGGAAGCCAGTAACTATTACCAACTACCCACCAATGGAGCGTAAGTACTAATGAGCACTGCAGTTGAGTCAGTAAAAGTAATCGGAGAGGTTCCTTCTTTTCAGGTGACTTTGTTTGTTCGTCGCTTTGATCCAGAAAACGATGCAGAGCCTAAGTGGCAGGACTTCGATGTCACCGTCCATGGCACCGATCGTGTGCTAGATGCGCTTCACAAAATCAAGTGGGAATTAGACGGAAGTTTAACTTTCAGAAGATCCTGCGCTCACGGTGTCTGTGGTTCTGATGCAATGCGTATCAACGGGAGAAACAGATTGGCTTGTAAGACGCTGATTAAAGATCTTGACATTACTCAGCCGATCTACGTTGAACCGATCAAGGGCCTAAAGGTTGAAAAAGATTTAGTCGTTGACATGAACCCGTTCTACCAGGCCTACCGAGATGTCAAACCTTTCCTTATTGCTTCTGACTCCCCTACCAAGGAGAGAATCCAGTCTCCAGAAGACCGAGCTAGATTTGAAGACACTACAAAGTGCATTCTCTGCGCTGCCTGCACTACCTCTTGCCCAGTGTTCTGGACTGACAACCAGTACTTTGGTCCGGCAGCTATCGTAAATGCTCACCGCTTTATCTTCGACTCGAGAGATGAAGCAGCTGAAGTCAGATTAGACATCCTGAACGATAAAGAAGGTGTCTGGCGTTGCCGCACCACCTTCAACTGCACAGAAGCCTGTCCTCGCGGTATTGAAGTTACCAAGGCTATTGCGGAAGTCAAGCAAGCCGTGCTTCGGGGCCGTGTCTAGGCTGAGAAAACCCTAGAAACAAACACCTTCAAAGAGCCAAATAAGCCCTTCAAACATAGGCTTATTCCATGCCTGAAAAAGATCATTCCTGTAACTCAAATGCAAGAGAAGCCACTAAAGAGACTCTTGGTTTATCTCGTCGCAACTTCTTTTCCGGTATCGCTATTGCGGCAGGGAGCCTTGGGCTAACCACTATTGCAAGTTCAGCTGAAGCTGCAAGCAAGAAATACAAAGTTTGCGCGACTAATGCAATCAAAGTTGGTGGTGGCAGCATTTTCAAACTAAGTGCAGCTGGAGGGATTCAGATTCTAATCACCCAACCAAAATCTGGAGTCTTCAGAGCATTCAACCCCGCATGCACACATCAAGGGTTCAGATTGAACAGCATTAGCGGAACAAACATAATCTGCCCAATTCACCGAGCTCAGTTTGATACAACAACTGGAAATGTGACCAGAGGGCCGGCACAGATTCCATTACAGAAATACACTCTTACCGTTGAAAACAAAAACCTTTTTGTAACTCTTAATTCCTAAGAGCTCTAACTAAACCAGGTAGCAAAGCCGGTGACAAGCTAAGACTTGTCACTCCAAAATCAATAAATAACTTTGCTGATATTGGATCACTCGCAGCTTCTCCACAAATTCCAACTGGCTTTTTTGATGATCTAGCTTTGGCGATAACCCTTTCGATGAGTGAGAGCACTTCTGGCTTTCTAACATCACTTAGAGCAATAACCGATTGAATTCGATCAAGGTTCAATGTGTATTGAGTTAGATCATTTGTTCCAATGCTCACAAAATCAACAGCATCGAGTATTTCTTGTAATGGCTCTTCCTGACAAACTTCAGGAACTTCAATCATCACTCCAGCAGTTTTTAGGCCATAGCTTTTTGCTAGTTCAACAAATTGCTTAGCCTGTTTAGGACTAGTTACCATTGGCGCCATTACCCAAAGTTCTGTTGAGGGGAATCGTTTAGCACTCTCTGCCAAAGCTTGAAGTTGTGTCTCTAGAACACCAATGTTGGAAAGCAAAGCTTGAAAACCTCGATTGGCATACTTTCCGCTTTCGGCTAATTTCAAGAACGGAAGAGGTTTATCAGTATCAAGGTCTAACACTCGAACAATTACCCGTTTGTTAGGGAACGAAGACAAGAGCCTTGAGTACTCAAGGATTTGGGATTCTAGCGATGGTGCTTGCTTTGCACCTAGAAATAAAAGTTCAGTTCTAAACAAACCAACACCCTGGGCACCAAAAGCAAGCGCGGATTCAGCTTCTGAGGATGACCCTAAGTTTGCATAAAGATCGACATTCAGAAGACCTTCAGTGACTTCGATCTTCTGAATGCTCTTTGTAAAGGCTTGGTTATATTGCCTCTGCTCTTGTTCATCAGGATTTACTAACACTTGACCACTGCTGGAGTCGACAATGAGAAGATCGCCTTCGTGAATGAAATCTGAGCCAAGCACAGAAACTACCGTTGGCAAGTCAGCAGCTCTCGCCAAAATAGCCGTGTGAGAAGTTGCACTTCCAGTTCTTGTGATCAATCCAACAACAGCACTACCAACTAGGCGATTCATCTCTATTGGCCCAAGCGAATCGGCGACTAACACAAAAGGCGTTTTAGGGAACTGGACTTCCTCTTCCCCGCTGAGCACCTTGATTACCTTGTTACCAAGTTCCTCAACATCAGCAGCTCTAGCTGCGAAGTATTCGCCTAAAGACGAAAGAGCTTTGGCTGCTCCACTAAAGGCACCCGCTACAGCTCGCTGCGAATTTGCTCCATCTGCTAAACGTTCTTTGATTCCTGAAACCAGTGAAGGGTCGCTAAGGGTTAGCTTTAGTGCTTCGAGAATAGAAGCCGCCTCTGGATCAGCAGCTCTTATGCTCTGATCTAGATCTTGTTCAACCTGGGCGATAGCAGCTTTGATAGCGATAAGCCCTCTTGTGCTTCCTGCCTTATCGCTTTCCCAAGGAACATACTTAGTGCTCGAGTATTTGAAGGCAGGCGCAATTGAGATGCCTGTGCCGACACCGGCCCCAACTAATACGCGTTCACTCACCAGACAAGTCTAAGTTCACCTTAAACTTGTCCCATGCCCAAAGCCTCAGTAAAAGTAGCAACCATCAACGTCAACGGTGTCAGAGCCGCCTACCGTAAAGGCTTTGCGGACTGGGTAAAGGCAGAAGATCCAGACATTATTGCCCTGCAAGAAGTTAGAGCAGAGACCACAGACCTAGAAGAGATCTTTGCCGAGATGCCAGGAGGACCCTGGCATATCCTGCACGACAATGCATCTGCTAAGGGCAGAGCAGGGGTTGCTGTTATCTCTAAGGTGAAGTCAATTGCTTCTAGAACAGACCTTGGTCCTAAGGCATTTGACAGTGCCGGCAGATGGTTAGAAGCTGATTTCAAGCTTGGCTCTAAAGTATTTACCGTCATCAGCACCTATGTTCATTCCGGTGAAGTTGATACTCCTAAACAAGTTGAGAAATACAAGTTCCTTGAAGCTATGACCAAGCGCATGGCAACACTTATGAAAGACGATGGGTTAACAGTTGTTGTTGGGGATCTAAACGTCGGCCACACGGAATTGGATATCAAGAACTGGAAGGGCAATCTAAAAAACGCTGGCTTCCTTCCGGAAGAACGCGCATACTTCGATACCTGGATGAACAAACAGGGTTGGGTAGATCTAGGAAGAGCTGCTCACCCAGAAACCCCCGGCCCATACACCTGGTGGTCCTTCAGAGGACAGGCTTTTGATACTGATACGGGCTGGAGAATCGACTACCAGATAGCAACCCCAAAGCTTGCAAAGCTCTCAAGTAATTACAAGGTGCACAGAGCAGCCAGTTACGATACCCGTTTCACAGACCATTCCCCCGTAGTTGTTGAGTACGCTATCTAACATGAGTGGCAAACCTAATCTTCTAAGCGGCATGCAGCCAAGTGCATCTTCCCTTCACCTCGGTAACTACCTAGGTGCGTTAGTCAATTGGGTAAACATGCAGAGAGACTTCAACGCGTTCTACGTAATCGTTGACCTTCACGCAATCACAGTTCCACAAGACCCTAACGAACTAAGAACAAACACCAGAAGAACCGCAGCTCAATACATTGCAGCTGGCATTGACCCTCAAGAATCAGCCCTATTCGTTCAAAGCCATGTTCCAGCTCACGCAGAACTCGCTTGGGTACTTAACTGCATAACCGGCTTCGGTGAAGCATCTCGCATGACTCAGTTCAAAGACAAATCTCAAAAGGCTGGCAGTGACTCAGCATCAGTAGGTCTCTTTACCTACCCAATTCTGCAGGCAGCAGACATTCTTCTTTACCAACCAAAAGCAGTTCCTGTTGGAGAAGATCAAAGACAACACCTCGAACTAACCAGAGATCTTGCAGAGAGATTCAACTCTAGATTCGGTCAAACCTTCACGATGCCAGAAGCACACATCTTGAAAGAGACAGCCAAGATTTATGACCTTCAAAATCCAACCGCAAAGATGTCTAAGTCAGCTGCCGACCCTAAAGGTTTAGTAAACCTAATGGATGATGACACAACGATTGCCAAGAAGATCAAGAGTGCTGTCACCGATACCGATGCATCAATCAGAGTTGATTGGGAGAACAAGCCAGGTGTCTCTAACCTTCTCTCCATTCACTCCTCCGTTAGCGGTGAATCACTGCTATCTCTAGAGGAACGCTTCCAAGGAGCTGGCTACGGAGTTCTTAAGTCTGAAGTTGCCGATGTTGTAGTAAACGCTCTAGCCCCAATCAGAGATAGAGCAAACGAACTAATGAGTGACACAACAGAACTAGACAGACTTCTTGCCTCAGGAGCTGATAAAGCCAGAACAGTTGCAGAAGACACCTTGGCTGATGTTTATGACAAAGTCGGGTTTATTAGGGCTAAGTAAATACGCTCTGAGTGTATTAAGTCGCAGTTTTTCCCTATATCTGGGACACTTATCTAGTAGTAAAAGTTCTTCGGGGTCAGTGTAAATCTGAGCCGGCGGTTATAGTCCGCGACCCGACAAGCTGCCTTTGATGGCAACACCTTTAGGTGGTTTGGCGGTTGATCTGGTGAAACTCCAGAACCGACGGTTAAAGTCCGGATGGTAGAAGAACAGAGGGCTGACCCATTTAAGGGGTTAGCCTTTGGTCGCCTGCCGACCAAGCCCCGAGGTGCTTTTCTTTAGGAAAGGCTCGGGATGACAAATCTCAGTGTTTATGAACCGGCGATGCGCCGTGCACTTGAGCTAGCTGCACTCGGTCCTGCATATGGAGTCAACCCTCAGGTTGGCGCTTTGATCCTTGATAAAGATTTGAATGTTCTTGCAGAAGGTTTTCACAAGGGTTCAGGAACTCCTCATGCTGAGGTAGATGCTTTGAGTAAATTAACCTCAGTTCCAGAAGGTTCAACTGCTGTTGTCACTTTAGAGCCATGTAATCACACTGGTAGAACCGGTCCTTGTGCTCAGGCGCTTATTGCAGCTGGAATTTCTAGGGTTGTTTATGCAACTAAAGACCCAGGTAATGATTCGGCCAATGGAGCAAAGACTCTAAGCGATGCTGGCGTCGAAGTGATCTTTGGTGTTCTTGAGAACGAGGCTAAGGAGCAAGGTCGAGTCTGGCTTACTGCAATGGAGAAGCAGAGACCTTTTATTACTTTGAAGTGGGCGCAAACTCTAGATGGTAGAAGTGCTGCTTCAGATAAGAGCAGTAAATGGATTACTGGAAGTGCTGCAAGAGAAGTTGTTCATCTAAGAAGATCTCAACTAGATGCGATCTTGGTGGGAACTGGAACAGTCAAATACGACAACCCAGATTTAACGGCTCGTAAACCCGATGGCTCAAGGTATGAACACCAGCCCCTTCGTGTTGTGGTTGGTAAGAGTGAACTCTCCCCTGACCTTCGTGTCTTTAATGACGATGCGCCAACGGTTCAGCTAAAGACTCATGACCTGAATGACGTGCTTTCTCAGCTTTGGGTTAGAGGAATTAGACATGTCCTTGTTGAAGGTGGAGCTGAGATTGCTAGTGAGTTTATTCAGCAGGGGCTATTTGATGAAGTGTTGATTTATCAAGCACCGCTTTTGTTAGGTGGTAGCAATGTTGCAGTGACAGACATTGGTATCAGCTCGATGGCTGATGCTTTGAAACTAGAGTTCGTTGAGATCAAGCAGCTAGGCGCTGATTTGTTTATCAGAGCAATCCCTGTCGAAGGAGAAAAGTAATGTTTACCGGAATCATTGAAGAGCTGGGCAAGGTCGTTGCAATTGAAGAACAGCCCGATGCACTTAGACTGACCATCTCTGGCCCCCTCGTTACCAGCGATATCAAACGAGGTGATTCGATCGCTTGCAGTGGAACATGTTTGACTGCCATTGAGATTGAGAATGGCACCTTCACAGCAGATGTCATGCATGAGACCATCCGACTTACCAGCATGAACGGTGTTCAGGTTGGGGACGTCATCAATTTAGAGCGAGCGATGACTATGAACACTCGCTTCGGTGGGCACCATGTCCAAGGTCACGTTGATGGTGTTGGTGAATTTATCTCTAGAGAAGCTAGTGAGAACTGGGATTGGGTGAGAATCAGGGTTCCAGTTGAGTTGATGAAGTATGTCGTTCTCAAGGGTTCGATAACTCTAGATGGGATCTCTTTGACGGTTAATGAATTAGGTGAAGACTTCGTAGGTTTGTCTTTGATTCCAGAAACACTGAAGGTAACAACTCTTGGCTATAAGAAGCCAGGCGACAAGGTCAATGTTGAAGTCGACATCATGGCTAAGCACATCGAACGACTATTAGAAAGCAGAAACAACTAATGGCACTTGCAACTATTGAACAGGCTCTTGAGGCTCTTAGAACAGGTAATCCAGTGCTGGTCGCAGACGATGAGAATCGTGAGAATGAGGGCGATGCCATCATGGCAGCCCAGTTCATGACCACCGAGTGGATGGCTTGGTTTGTGAATAAGACCTCAGGGTTCTTATGTGCTCCGATGGATGATCAAAAGGCGAACGAGCTTGAACTGCCACTGATGACCACCAACAACCAAGACCCGCACGCAACCAACTACACGGTCACAGTTGATGCAGCTGCTCGCGAGAGCACTGGTATCTCAGCGGCTGATAGGGCATTAACTGCAAGAACACTGGCAAGCGGAACCGCAGGTCCAGAGTCGCTCATTCGCCCAGGTCACATCCTTCCACTGCGTGCTCACCCACACGGTGTTCACGGAAGACGTGGTCACACCGAAGCTGCGGTTGACTTGCTAAAGCTTGCTGACCTCTCCCCTGTTGGCATCATCGGTGAGATGGTAAACCAGGACGGCTCAATGATGAGATTCGAAGACTTACTAAAAGTTGGTGTTGCCGAGAATATCCCAGTAATCACCGTTGCTCAGTTGGTTGAATATCTAGAACTGAATTCAATTGAACTGGTAACAACACCTAACAACAGAATTCGTTTTGAAGCAGAAGCAAATGTTCCAACCATTCACGGTAACTTCAAGCTTCGTGGTTACTACGACATCAAAACCGGTGCAGATCACGTTGCCATTATCAAGGGCAACCCAACCGGTAAAGAAGTTCTAGTTCGTTTGCACTCTGAGTGTATTACCGGTGAAGCATTCGGTTCTCTAAAGTGTGAATGTGGACCTCAGCTTCAGTATGCACTCGACATGATTGAAGCAGACCCTAACGGTGGAATTGTTATTTACCTAAGAGGCCAAGAAGGTCGCGGAATTGGGCTACTAAACAAACTAAAGGCCTATGCACTTCAAGAGCAGGGGTTAGACACTGTTGAGGCAAACCTAGCTCTAGGTTTACCTTCTGAAGCTAGAGAGTATGGTGCTGCTGTTTCCATTCTTAGAGAGCTTGGAGTAAGAAGCGTAAGACTTATGACCAATAACCCTGCTAAAGCTAACTTCCTTACCGAAGCAGGAATTCCAGTTTCTTCTTACGTTCCGGTAATTGTTGGTGAAGCAATTCAAAACCTCGGATACCTAGAAACTAAGCGATCAAAGATGGGTCACCGTCTTCCAGAAATCATCGCTGAAATGGAGAGCTAATGTCAGGCCATGCCCCAAAACTAGAAATCGATGCAAGAGACCTAGCTGTTACCATCCTGGTTGCCAGCTGGCACCCTGAAATTGCTGATGCGCTTCTTGCGGGTGCTGAAAGATCGCTAAAAGCAGCAGGCAATGATGTTTACTCAATCATCAAGGTGCCAGGAGCATTTGAATTACCGCTAGCCGCTAAGTGGGCAATCGATGACGGTGCCGATGTGGTGATTGCTCTAGGAGTTGTTATCAAGGGTGAAACCCCACACTTTGACTTTGTTTGTGATGCAGCCACTGCAGGCCTTACCCAGGTTCAGTTAGCCACCGACACCCCGATAGGCTTTGGTTTACTAACTGTAGACAATGCTCAACAAGCCCTAGATAGGGCTGGTTTACCGACAAGTAAAGAAGATAAAGGTGCCGAAGCAGTTGAGGCTGCTATCAGCATGGCAATGCTTCGCTCGTAGACTATTTCTGTTACCTAAACAGAAAAGGGCACCATGGACGACTCAACTAAAGAACTTCTAATCAGCATCTTTTTAGTACTGCACTTACTAGGTATTGCAGTGTTACTGGCAGGGTTCTTTTCAAACCTAAAGGAACTAACTAAAGGCATCAAAGTCTCTGCTGGTGTTCTTCACGGCTCATATCTGATGTTGTTTACCGGTCTTGCAATGGCAGGGCTAGCAGTTGATCCAAGCAAGCTGAACGCCTTCGTTATTTCACTCAAGCTAATTGCTCTAGTTTTCATTTTCTTGCTTGCGTTCCGTTACCGCAAAAAGAATTTGACTCCAGTTTGGGTTGTCCCGTCAATTGTTGGACTAACCACACTAAACATCGTGCTAGCAGTATTTGGCCAAGTAGCCGGAGCTTAGTTAGCGTAAGAACAAAGCAGTTAGTCGGCGGGTTGTGAAAAACAGCCCGCCGATTATCATTGCAACGAAGTAAAGAGCATGGCCTAACATTGCCCAATCAAGGATTCCTAGTGTCAGACCTCTGATCAGAGAGATACCTTGCCAAAGTGGCATAGCTTGAATGAACCACTGAATAAATTCAGGATAGATAGACAACGGATAGAAAGTTCCTGAGAACAGGAACATCGGTAGCATCACAAACTGAATCCATTGCATTTGCTGATGGTTTTTTAGATAACTTGTAACACCCATGCCAACCGAGGCAAAACCGAAGGCCACTAATACAGCAGCAGGGAT
Organism: Micrococcales bacterium; assembly: GCA_947454255.1. Lineage (GTDB taxonomy): Bacteria > Actinomycetota > Actinomycetes > Actinomycetales > Microbacteriaceae > Rhodoluna. Next base: position 18,709 of record CANGIU010000010.1, on the reverse strand, counting down.
GGCTAGCAGTCCCCAGATTGATGGGATCAATCCCATTCCTGTTACTACTGCCATAAAACCAATTGCATAGGCTAGCCCTCTTAGCAACGCCCAACTAATCTCTCCTAATGCAACATCCAAAGTTCCCATTGATGTTGAGAGCATGCCGTTGTAAACCTTGCCGAAGTGCATCTTGAAAAATACATTCCAGGTTGAGTCATAGATTGCGCCGTTCATCGCTGAGGTTGCAAGTAGTGCAGGCGCAATGAACTGAGCATAAGTTATCGGGCTTCCATTACCGTCGGTCGTTCCACTGATGAATTGACCAATGCCGTAGCCAAAGGCTAAAAGGTAGAAAACTGGTTCAACAAATCCTGAAGCAACTACCATCCAGGTTGATGACTTGAGAGCGTAAAAACCTCTCTCTAAAACCACGTTTGGTCTACCGGAGTAGACACCTGCTCCTAGCTTGCCTTTACGCTTTTCAGCAATTGCAATAGCTGAGTCAACTGCCGCGTTTATTAAACTCATTTAGCCAACCTGCTCTCAAACATGCGGTTAGCCCAGGTAATGCCGATCACAGCTAGGACTAGCATTAGACCCCAGTGAATGGCTTGGAGCCAGGGTTCAACTGGTGATCCATACGAGAGTGCTCTGCCTAAGTTAGTGGCATGCCATTGCGGGGAAATCCAACCAATCCAACGAAGATAAATCGGCATTGAATCAATTGGATAGAAGGTGCCGGAGAACATAAACATCGGAGTGATGATGAATCTGCCAACTAGTGCAAACACTCCATCGTCGTCTTTGATGCTTGCTGAAAAGGCCAGCATTACCGCAGAGAAACCAAAGCCAGCTGTTGCAGAAACAAGAAGAAGAATTGGTATTGATTGCCAACTGATAGCGCCGAATGCTAGTAAGCAAAGCTCATAGAGGAAGACTTGCAATAAACATCTTGTCATTGCAGCCATCAGAATTCCACTGACTATTTGCTTACCTGTTATAGCTGTTGAATTCATTGAGAAGAAAGTTCTATCCCAGACAAAACCCTCCATGGTTGGCCAAGTAACTTCATCCAATGCACCTTGAATACCCGCTGACGCTAACAGTGCTGGAGCCAGGAAGGTCAGGTAACTAACATGGTCTATGGCATTAGCTCCAAGCGATGAATCAACTAATGACCCCACACCAATCCCGATGGAGAGTAGATAGAGACTTGGGTTACCAAGGCCAAAAGCAATGATCGAAAGCCACCACTTAGCCATGTTTCGTAATCGGTTCTCCGCAACGAAGAAGGCTCCATAGCGAATGCTCACCTGAGGGTCTACTAGTTTTTTCGCACCAACCCAAGTCATCTGTGTTTCAGCTCTAACATCTAGAGACATTATTCGACCAAGGTTCTTCCAGTAAGTCTTAGGAACACGTCTTCTAAAGAAGAGCGGCGCACTAGAGAGGTAACTGGTTCTAAGCCCAACTTAATGATCTGCTCTAAGCACTTCTCACCAGATTCTTCATAAATCAAAATGCGATCTGGAAGAACTTCAAGCCGCTCTCCAATTCCTTTAAGCCTTCCAGCAACGCTGGCATTGTTCTCGCTTCCAAATCTAACTTCCAAAACTTCTCTACTCGAATATTTTTTGATTAGCTCTGCAGGAGATCCTTCAGCCATAATCTTGCCCTTGTCCATAACCATCAGACGGTCACAGAGCTGTTCTGCCTCATCCATATAGTGGGTGGTGATAACCAGAGTCACCCCCTGTTCTTTCAACCTGAATAATCTGTCCCAGAGTATATGCCTTGCCTGTGGGTCAAGACCAGTAGTCGGTTCATCCAGTAACAGAATCTCTGGCTCATTAACCAAACCCCTAGCGATGGTCAGTCTGCGCTTCATTCCTCCTGAGAGCTCTTCAGTCTTGCTATTACGCTTCTCTCCGAGTTGAGCGAACTCTAAAAGCTCCTCAATCTTTCCCTTTAGGAATTTACGGCTTAAACCAAAGTAGCGACCGTAGACCATCAGGTTTTCCCAAACCTTTAGTTCTCTATCTAGGTTGTCCTGTTGTGGGACCACACCAAGGTGAGCCCTAATCTCTGGACCTTGCCTATTTGGGTCTTTGCCTAGAATTACAAGATTTCCGCCAGTTCTTTGGCTAGTAGCCGCAATCATTTTCATGGTGGTTGATTTACCGGCTCCATTAGGACCAAGCAGCCCGAAGGACTCCCCCCGAGTTACTGTGAAATTCACGCCATCGACAGCGACAAAATCTCCATATTTTTTGGTGAGTCCGGTAGCAGTAATCATTGCCTCAGCAGAGGCTTCTTTTCTAACTTCTTTAGGCACTTCGTCGTGTCTTTCTGGCTAAGTATTGGTGGGCCTAAAGCGACCCAGCCAACAAGTCTATTGTTTAGAACTGATATCCTTGTGATTATGAACCCCGCCGAGAGCGTCAAAGTTCGCCCAGGTAATCGCAGAATTACAGGCAAGGAACAGTTCTATACCCCCTCTGAACTAGCCCTTCGCTTAGCCAAGACAGTTAGTGATCTAGTCGGTGGTTTCGAAAATAAAACTGTCATCGAACCTGCTGGAGGAACCGGCTCATTTGTCAAAGCAACCAAGGCTCTCGGTGCAACGCAGGTAGTCAGCTTCGATATCGAGCCAAAATCCGAAGGCGTATTGCTTGCCGATTTCCTATTGGAGACAAAAGCCCTAGACAAGGTTTCCAATGCGGTCACCATTTCTAACCCCCCTTTTGGAAGAAACAACTCTCTAAGCATTCCTTTCTTCAATAAGGCTGCCCAGCACAGTCAATTCATCGCTTTTGTGGTTCCTAGAAGTTGGCGGAAATGGTCAGTAATCAATCGGCTCAACCGTAACTTTCATCTGATTCATGATGAAGACCTTTCTATCGACTATGTTGATGAATTAGGTGAAATGGTTTGGCAAAAAGCAAGATTGAACACCTGCTTCCAAGTTTGGGAAAGAAAAGCGAACCTACGCCAACTTATGAAAGTGACCGACTTTGGACTTTTTTCTAAAGTCAAGCCAACAGAGGCAGACGTTGCACTGACTGTCTTTGGTTACAGTTGCGGAAAAGTCAGAACCTCTTTTGATCGAGTTCCGAACAGCACTGTGATGTTCCTAAAACTGCATGACAGTCGAGTCTTAGCAGCATTACAAAAAGTTGACTTCAGCAAGTTCTACAGAAACACGGCATACACTGAAGCCCTATCCCTTCAAGAAATCCGATATCTAATAAATGAAGAAATCCTGGGCGAACCAGGACTAGAGAAATAGGTAGTAAATGAGTTCAATGGGTCCACGTGGCGGTCGTCCAGGCAAGAAAGAAACTGGACCAAAGGCAAAATTCAATCAGCTCTGGCCATACATGAAAGAGCAGCGCAGACTGCTGGTCATTGCAGTTATTCTTAGCCTCGTCTCTGCAGGTGTCAACCTTGCTCAGCCGCTAGTTGTTGGAAGAATTATCAGCACGGTTCAAAAAGGTGCAGATGTTCTCCCTATTGCACTACTTTTGCTAGTCATCACTTTGCTAAGCGCAGTCGCTGGTGGAGCAATGTATTTTGTCTTAGCAAAAGCTGGTGAAGGAGTTGTCTTCTCAGCCAGATCTAAACTTTCAACGAGATTGCTCAGACTTCCTATTTTCGAATATGACCTTAGGCGAACTGGTGACCTAGTGTCTCGAGTTGGTTCAGATACCACTTTGCTTAGAGCAGCCCTTACGCAAGGATTAGTAGATGGCGCTGGTGGTGCCTTGCTATTTATTGGATCTGTTGTTGCGATGGCAGTAATTGACTGGTTGTTGCTATCAATCACTTTGGTGATGATTTCTATCGCTGTTGCCGCAATTGGAGTCTCGTCTCGAAGAATCCGAGCTGCAACGACTAAAGCACAGGAACGCGTTGGCAACATGTCAGCCTCTGTTGAAAGAGCACTATCTGCAGTTAGAACCATTCGTGCAGCCCGTGCAGAAGCTAGAGAGTCTGCCCAAATTCAAACCGATGCAACTGAGGCGTTTACCCAAGGTGTGAAGATAGCTCGTATTAACTCCTGGGTCACTCCAATCGGAGGGCTAGCAGCCAACGGTGCATTCATTGTGGTGCTAGGTGTCGGTGGTTATCGAGTTGCATCTGGACAAACCGAAGTTGCCTCACTGATCACCTTTATCCTTTTGATGTTCATCATGATTCGACCAGTGGGTCAATTCTTTGGTGCATATTCCTCTGTGCAGTCAGCCCTCGGTGCACTGGCTCGTATCCAAGAAATTTTAGATATTCCACTTGAAGATAGCGATGCAGAACGAGCACAGAAATCAAGAAGATCAGCAGTAAATAAAACTGCTATCGAATTCAAGAAAGTAAAGTTCAGCTATCCGGCTAGACCAGAGACTGCAATTGATAAAGATGGTAAGGCTATCCCTAACGCGGCTCCGATTATGAGCGAACCTAAGGAAGTGCTTAAAGGAATCTCATTCAAGATTGAACGAGGTTCGAGAGTTGCTATCGTTGGTCCTTCAGGTGCAGGTAAATCAACCGTCTTCAGTTTGATTGAAAGATTCTACGAACCAACCGGTGGTGAGATACTGCTCGATGGTCAAGCTGTTCATGCAATCAGTAGATCAGATCTTCGTGGTCAGATTGGTTACGTTGAACAAGATGCCCCAGTACTTGCCGGAAGCATCAGAGAGAACCTTTTGATTGGTGCCCCTGATGCAACGGAGGCAGAACTAAAGAGGGTTTTGAAAGAAGTAAATCTAACTGCTGTGCTGAAACGAGACAAACGCGGACTTGATGCCGAAGTTGGCGAACAGGGCATCATGCTCTCTGGTGGTGAGCGTCAGCGATTAGCGATTGCAAGAACTTTGCTCAGCGCTCCACCAATCATGCTTCTAGATGAATCGACATCAAGCTTGGATGGCTTGAACGAGCAACGTATGCGAGAGGCCATCGATGCAGTTGCTAAGAACAGAACCATGATTGTTATTGCTCACCGACTCTCTACTGTGGTTGATAGCGACCAAATCATCGTTATCGATGAGGGTAAAGTCATTGGCTCTGGCACTCACAAGCAACTATTGAAATCTACCCCTCTGTATAAGGAGCTAGCAGGAACCCAGATGCTCAACTAGGTCTGCTAATTGTCACCAGTTAGGTCTATGGTTTAACCAATAAACCCAATTGGAGACAAAATGAGTAAACGTAGCTCTTTAGAAAAGCTCGCGATTCCTATGTTTGTTAGCGGAATCATCGCGATGTTGGCATCTGCTTTCATCTCACTAGGCACCACTGCGAGCGCTACCAGCCCGGTTCAATATAAAAAGATCACTCTGACATACCTCTCAAGTGGCTATAGCTCAAGCGACAGCGGCTGTGGTTCTGCTCAGGACTACTACGGCTCTTGGAATGTGCCTAGTTTTAGAGCGAAGTACTCAGGCAGTAGTAGTTCCAATAACGATAAGACTTTTCTCTGTACTTCGACTTTCTATGTAGTGGACGATGTCCAGATCCCGACACCACAGCCAGTGCCTACAGTTACCATCATTTACAAGCCAACTAGCGAGCCAACCCCTACTTACAACCCGAATCCTGGCCCAACCAGAACTCCTAGGCCAACTCCGTTGCCGACCTTTACTTCTAGGCCAACCCCTTCATTTACCCCTATTTTTACCCCATCTCCTAGACCTACCTTCCCAATTCGGCCAACACCAACTCCAACTAGAGCACCAAGACCTTAGTTTTTGTGGGAAACTAGTATCCAGTGCGGTTTTCCGCAACGAATGTAGCTAGGAATGGAATTTAGAGTGAAGAAACTGATTTTGCCTCTGGTCATGGCCATCGCTGGTCTTCTTGCAATCGGAGTAGTAGTTCAAAACTATTACTACAAGAGCCCAGTAACAATCAAAGAACTTACAGTCACCTACCAAGAAGGTGTAACCGGAGAACCACACAAGCCAGGCGACACCATCACATTGCCTACTGGTATCACTCAGGTTTTTCTAAAGTTAAGACTGACTGACGAAAACGCCAGCTACACCATCAAAGGTGACAAAGACTTCGTAGATGGCAACAACACTCTTACTATCAATGTCCTAGGTGCTGACAAAAAGTCAAACAAGGATTACACACTTACCCTGATCAAACCTAAACTTTCTGGCTGGTGTCAGCAGAACCCTGACAAGATCAAGCTATACAACGATGACTATGAGTTGGCTGATATCTATCAAGACATCTCGTTGGCTTACCTAGATACTCGTCTTCCAGAGATCCAGGCAAACCTATCCTGCTTCAGCGATATCTTGCAGAAGTACATCAACGAAAATTACTAAAAAGTATTAGTTAGTAAAAGGCTGTCAGTTTTTACTGGCAGCCTTTACTACATTGCGGACCAACATAGCTCTGGTCATTGGACCAACTCCACCAGGGTTTGGTGACAAATACCCTGCAATCGCTGCCACCCCCGGATCAACATCGCCAACCAAGCCTTTTTCGACTCTGGTAATTCCCACATCTAAAACAGCAGCCCCAGGTTTAATCCATTCAGCCTTCACAAAGTGAGGGGAGCCCAAAGCTGCCACCACTACATCGGCACGCTTTACCGCATGTGGAATATCTCTTGATCTTGAATGCAGCAAAGTCACAGTGCTGTCGATTCCCTTTTTGTTCAGCAATAGCCCTAACGGTCTACCAACAGTAATACCGCGACCAATTACCGCCACCTCTGCGCCAGAAAGCTCAACTTCGTATCTTGCGAGTAGTTCAACAATTCCAGCTGGGGTGCATGGAAGCGGAGAGTTCAGTTCTTCGCTACCAGCAAGAACCAACTTGCCAAGATTTATTGGGTGTAAGCCATCGGCATCTTTGTCTGGGTCAATGAGCTCCAGAAACTCATTAGTGTCAAAGCCAAAAGGAAGTGGAAGCTGAACTATGTATCCAGTGACATCTTTTGCATCATTGAGATCTTTGATTGCTGCCTTAACATCTTGGACACTTGCGCTGGCCGGTAAATCAATACGAATTGAATGAACACCTACTTCTTGGCAATCGCGGTGCTTCCCGCCAACATAGCTATGCGAACCTGGATCATCGCCAACCAATAGAGTTCCTAGACCAGGGGTGATACCTCGCTGCTTTAGGGCGATTACCTCTTCAGTGAGCTCTAGCTTTATCTGCTTTGCGGTAGCTAAGCCATCAAGCACAACAGCGTTCAAAGTCTTACCAGTTCTCTAAACCGCTGTATAGCGGGAAAGCCTGGGTTAGTTTGCGAACGCGGTCACCGAGTGCATCGATGTCTGGGTTAGGCATCAATACCGAAGCAATGATGTCAGCAACTTCAGTGAACTCAACTTCACCAAAACCACGGGTAGCCAACGCTGGAGTTCCGATTCGAACACCTGAGGTAACTAGAGCTGGTCTTGGATCATTTGGGACTGAGTTACGGTTCACAGTTATGCCGACATCGTGTAGCAAGTCTTCTGCCGTCTTGCCATCGATTGGTGAATTACGAAGATCAACTAGTACGAGGTGAACATCAGTTCCACCGGTCAACACATCGACTCCATTTGCTCGAACATCTTGCTGCATCAGGCGTTCTGCAATCAGCTGGGCTCCACGAATAGTTCTTGACTGTCTCTCTTTGAACTCTTCACCTAAAGCAGCCTTGAAAGCTACAGCCTTGGCGGCAATAACATGCATAAGTGGACCACCCTGTTGGCCTGGGAATACCGAAGAGTCAATCTTCTTGGCATACTCTGCCTTGCAAAGAATCAAACCAGATCTTGGACCAGCTAGTGTCTTATGAACTGTTGTTGAAACCACATCAGCATAAGGAACTGGGTTAGGGTGAAGGCCAGCTGCAACTAGACCAGCAAAGTGAGCCATATCAACCCAGAGCTTTGCTCCGACTTCATCAGCGATAGCTCTAAACTCAGCAAAGTCGAGATGACGAGAATAAGCAGACCAACCTGCGATTAGCACCTGAGGCTTTACTTCATGTGCTCGTGCTCTAACAACGTCCATGTCAATCAAGAATGATTCTGGATCTAATCCATAGGCGTGAGCTTCATACATCTTGCCTGAGAAGTTCAACTTCATACCATGAGTTAGGTGACCACCGTGAGCTAGTTCAAGACCTAAAATTCGATCTCCTGGGTTGGCCAGTGCCATCAGCACAGCTGCGTTTGCACTTGCACCTGAGTGGGGTTGAACGTTTGCGTGCTCTGCACCGAACAATTCCTTAGCTCTATCTCGAGCTAGGTTCTCTGCAACGTCAACTGCTTCACAACCACCGTAGTATCGCTTACCTGGGTAGCCTTCTGCATATTTGTTGGTCAGCACAGAACCCTGAGCTTCTAGAACTCCACGAGAGACGAAGTTCTCTGATGCAATCATCTCTAGGAAGTTGCGCTGACGATCTAGTTCTGCTTTTAGAACAGCAGCGATATCTGGATCTGTGACCTCTAATGGGTCATTAAATGTTGATGGCAAATTGGACACTTGGGAACTCCTATATTGGCTTGAACGGTTTGGCCCAGGCGCACGACCAAAATGCCTTCGCTCCCTGATGGAACCCCATCTTTAGCGCCAGTTGCGATAACCCAATTCTACTGCCCAACCCGTCTAGAGCCCTTCAGCGCTCTAAACTTGAGCCTATGACTAAGCAACTAAACCACTGGGTGTTGACTTTTGTCTGCGCTGACCAGCCTGGCATTGTCCATGCCATTTCTGGGGCTATCGTAGCCGCCTCCGGAAACATCACCGAGAGCAAGCAGTTCACCAGTACCGAGACGGGCAGGTTCTTTATGCGCCTTCAGGTTGAGGTATCTGCCAGCAAAGAAGAGTTTGCCAAACGGATTTCTGGAGTCGTTGAGACCTTTGGTTTGGAGTGGCACCTCGATGAAGTCGGCCGCAAGGTTAGAACCCTAGTCTTAGTAAGCAAGAGCGCCCACTGTCTAAACGACCTACTCTTCAATCAGAGATCTGGACGTATCCCAGTAGACATCCCAGCCGTATTTAGCAATCACCCCGATCTTGCAGAATTAGCTAATTTCTATGGAGTGAAGTTTGAATCACACGCTATTCCTGATGCTTCCAGCAAAGCTGCCTTTGAGCACATGCTTCGCGATTACATCAAATTAGCTGACATTGAACTTATTGTGCTTGCTCGCTTCATGCAGGTTCTTAGCCCCGAGTTCTGCGAAGAGTTTGCTGGCAAAATCATCAACATCCATCACTCTTTCTTACCTGGTTTTAAGGGTGCAAACCCTTATGCCCAAGCTCATGCTCGTGGTGTGAAACTAATTGGCGCTACTGCTCACTTTGTCACCAGTGACCTAGACGAAGGGCCAATCATTGAGCAGAATGTGGTTCGAGTAAACCATGGTGACTCAAAGCAAGAACTAGTTGCTATTGGTCAGGATGTTGAGTCGAAGACCCTCGCCCAAGCGGTCAGATGGTTTGCCGAACACCGAGTATTACTCGACACCGATAGAACAATCATTTTCCACTAGAACGAGGGTCTCCTCGCCTTTAGTGCCTTCTTCTTCTAGAACGCAGTTGTGAGCCAGCAGCGACCGAGGCTAGCAACAAAGCAACTGCTGATAAACCAAGTGCTACCAAGAAGGTCTGTTGCTGCGACTGTGTAATAACGACCTTTTCTTTACCTTGCTTCTCTAATTCCTTGGTTACCGGAATTGGTGCATCCTTGGTCGAATCTGTGATCTCTTCCTCAGGCAGAGTTTTTGTAACTGTCTTCGAATCGCTTGCATCATCAACTACGCGAGGAACATCAACCTGTGCTCCGGTTGGTGTATTAGGCGAAATAGTTTGATTGACAATTTCGTCTGGTGTAATGGTCACCACATTGGATGGCAATGCCACTAGCGGACCCGTATTGCCAGAAGTGTCTGTGAGAGTGTTTGCACCGAGCGTGACTTGAGTAGTCCCAACTCCACAACCCACAAGTGCTACCTGCCAACCTAGGCCTACTCGAAGAACTGAATAATCCATTGAACAAGACTGTGCTGTCCCGGAGAAACTAAAGTTACCTGAGCTCATGCCCGTTACTGGCTCTTCACTGTCAAAGACCCAGGTCGGTGTTGCAGCTGAACCTGGTTCAGTCACATCAAAGACATGCACGACTGGAGCAGTAGTATCTATCTTCGTTGAGTTAGTTTGATTGGCTAACGATGGGCCAATGTTGCCAGCTGCATCAACTACCGAAGCGGTGTTCAAAACTAAACCAGCAAGATGCCCATCGAGACAGTTCGCAATCGTAATTACATAATCACTTCCGCTACCGGTCATCGACTGAATAGTGCAACCATCGCCCTTTACCAACCAGTCCGTACTATCGGCCACTAGACCAGTGACAGGTTCGGTGAAGCTAGCTTTATAGATAAGCACGTTATTTGCACTGGTCTGTTTGGTTAGCGTATTTATTTCAGGAACTGTTCTATCAAGAATGATTGGAGTTGTTGACACTGGTCTAACTGGTCCAATTGCGTTACCGGTTACTGTGTCAGCTTTCAAAGTAAGGCTGATAGTTCCATCACTACAACCATTAACTGTTGCAGCATAGTTAGCTCCAGAGCCAGTCAGGGTTGAAACATAACAACCAACAGCAGTGCCCGAAATAGTGAAGTCATCTGCTGTTATACCGGTGACACTTTGTCCGAAGCTGATGTTGAAAGTTGGTAAGGATGCATTGCTAGGAGACACTGGTGCCGTAAAGGATGTCACCGCGGGTCCTAAGTTGTATGTGATGCTGGCCAGTCCATTACCTGATTGAAATCCCGTGAAGTAGGTGACTGAGTTCAGCTTGGTTGCATTCGCGTAGCTAGAACCTCCACCGCCACCACCACCATCGACTCCAACTGGATCAGTGTCAGCACCGCCGCCACCGCCACCGAAGTATCCGCCACCACCGCCACCACCACCGGCAACCATCGAACCAGGCGTATTGGCTGCTCCACCAGAACCACCTATTCCAAGGGAACCGGCAGAGCCATTTGTAGTTTGTGATCCGAATGAAACACCACCGGATCCTCCAGCAGTAGGGGTTCCAGCGCCACCACCAAGACCTTGACCGTTGCCACCAGCACTTGCTGTTGTGCCACCTGCGGCCCCTCCAGCGCCAGCTATCCAACCACCGGTTCCACCGCCACCACCTGCAACCGCAATGCGATCTGCAAGCGCTGTGCTTGTTCTGATGTCTGTTGCTCCTCCTCCAGAACCTTCATCACCGTGGCCAGATCCAGCAGCTCCTCCACCGTTATAGCCACCTGCAGCTGCATTTCCAGAGGACCCCTGACCACCGACATAGATGTATAGATTGCCAGTAGGAATGGCCTTGAAAGAAGCGCTCGCTTTAGCTCCGTTACCGCCGCTTCGGCCACCTTGAGCACCTGCAATAACTAGAGACATAGTTCTAACATCAGCCGGTGGTGTCCAAACGTAGTAGTCACCTGAATAAGGGAAGGTTACTGTGCAGCTAGTTTTACTAGCGTTACAAGCCGGTGTTGGAGTCGACGCCTGAGCGTAAACCTCTGGCACAACTAAAACACCGATGATTACCGAGAATGCACTGGCAACCATTATTGGTTTTAGCCAGTTTGATTTTTTGTGTTTATACATGCCCATAAAGATAAAACTCCAGCACATTTCGTGCTGGAGTTTTACACAGGCAAAGAACTCTTGCCGTTATTCACAACTAGCTAAGTCTTGCCTTCAAGTTCTCTGCAAGGGTTGACATGAACTCATCGGTAGTTTGGAATGCCTGACCGTGACCTACTAATGCAGATAGATCTTTAGTCATGTGTCCAGCTTCGACAGTCTTGATAACAACATCTTCAAGAGTCTCAGCAAATTTTAGAACCTCAGGAGTGTTATCTAGCTTTGCTCTGTGCATAAGAGCACGAGTCCAAGCGTAGATAGATGCAATTGGGTTGGTGCTGGTCTTCTTACCAGCCTGCCAGTCACGGTAGTGGCGAGTAACAGTTCCATGTGCTGCTTCTGCAAGACAAGTCTTGCCATCAGGAGTGGTGAGCACTGAAGTCATAAGACCAAGTGAACCAAAACCTTGAGCAACAGTGTCTGACTGTACATCTCCGTCATAGTTCTTACATGCCCAGACATAGCCACCTTCCCACTTCAAGGCAGCAGCTACCATGTCATCAATCAAACGATGCTCGTAGGTCAGGCCAGCCGCTTCAAACTTTGATTTGTACTCAGCGTCAAAGACTTCCTGGAATGCATCCTTAAATGCGCCATCATATGCCTTCAGAATGGTGTTCTTGGTTGAAAGATAGACAGGGTAGTTACGAGCCAATCCGTAGTTGAATGATGCTCTTGCAAAGTCACGAATTGAATCCATGTAGTTATACATACCCATGGCAACACCACCGTGTTCAGGGTAGTCAGCAACAGTGAAAGTAGTCGGCTCCGAGCCATCGGCTGGGGCCCAAGTCATTGTTACTCGTCCAGCACCTGGAACTTTGAAGTCAGTGGCCTTGTATTGGTCTCCGTGTGCGTGACGGCCAATGATGATTGGCTTAGTCCAACCAGGCACCAGTCTTGGCACGTTGGAGATGATAATTGGTTCACGGAAAACAACACCGTCAAGAATGTTACGAATAGTACCGTTAGGTGATTTCCACATCTTCTTCAGACTGAACTCTGTAACTCGAGCTTCATCAGGGGTAATGGTTGCACACTTAACTCCAACACCATGGGTCTTGATTGCATTAGCCGCATCGATGGTGACCTGGTCATCGGTTGCATCTCTGTGCTCGATTGATAGGTCATAGTATTCAAGGTCAACATCTAGAAAAGGCAAGATCAAGGAGTCCTTGATGTTCTGCCAGATGATTCGAGTCATTTCATCGCCGTCAAGTTCTACTACCTTGCCGATTACCTTAATTTTTTCCATAGTGGTGCCTTCTTTTTTAGTGGTGATTGGTTACTTATAGCCTAGACGAGAGAGTCTCGCCATGCTTTGTGCATCTTGGAGAACTTACCCGTACCCGCAATCAGGACTGCAGGAGCGTCATCTTCAATCATCTGCCCGTGTTCCATGACAATCACGCGGTTTGCAATGGATACGGTGGAGAGCCTGTGCGCGATGATAATCGCGGTTCTGCCTGCCAATAGAGTCTGTAATCCTCTTTGCACCATACGCTCTCCTGGGATATCCAAGGAACTGGTGGCCTCATCGAGAATCAAAACAGTCGGGTCAGCGATAAAGGCTCTAGCGAAAGAGATCAGTTGTCTTTGACCAGCAGAGACTCGACCACCACGCTTATTTACGTCAGTGTCATAACCATCAGGAAGGCTCAGGATGAACTCGTGAGCGCCCACAGCTTTAGCCGCATTCTGAATCTCTTCAAGAGATGCTCCAGGCTTACCAAGCGAAATGTTCTCAGCAACAGAACCACTGAACAGATAAGCCTCTTGAGTCACCATCACGATTGCTGTCCGCAGATCATCATCGGATAGTTCCTTGAGGTTAACGCCATCCAGCTCTACTGCACCCTTGCTTGGGTCATAGAAACGTGAGATTAGTTTTGCCATGGTTGATTTACCAGCACCAGTAGTTCCAACCAGAGCGATGGTTTGACCTGCAGGAATATCTAGGTCAAATTTTGGTAAGACTACCTTGCCGTTTGAATAAGCAAACTCAACGTTAGTGAACTGCAGGTGCCCCTTCTTTGGAGCAAGCGGAGTTGGATTTTGGGCTTGAGGAACCGAGGGTTCTTCTTCTAATACACCAGATATTTTCTCAAGTGCTGAGTTTGCAGATTGATAGGAGTTATAGAACATTGCGATATTTTCCATTGGCTCATAGAAGCTACGCGCATACAAAATACAAGAAATCAAAACCCCAATTCCAAGATCTCCCTGCATGACCCTCCAGCCACCCCAGAGCAGAACGAAGGCAACAGTAATGTTTCCAATCATGATCAGTCCTGGATCATAAATACCAAAGAGTTGAATAACCTTAGCGTTCACCGAACGGTAGTCCTCGACTAGACCCTTATAGGTCTCTTCGTTTCTTTTCTCCTTGCGGAAAGCTTTCACTGCACGGATACCGGTCATTGTCTCGACGAAGTGGACAATCAACTTAGCTGATGCAACACGAGTCTTACGGTAGTTAACTCTGGTGTTTACCTGGAACCAACGGGTAAGGAAGAACAACGGAATGAAGGAAACCAGCATGATCAAGAATGATGAGGCATCAACTGTTACCAGCGCAATTGCAGTGAAGGTCATAAACAGCAGACCAGCAATCATTTCATTACCACCAGAATCAAGTAATTCCTTTAGGGAATCCATATCTGATGTCTGTCTAGCGATAACACGACCAGATGTGTATGTCTCATGGAACTCAATAGAAAGTTTCTGAGTGTGTGCAAAGAGCCTCTTACGTAAACCAAACATGATGTCCTGGTTTACCTTTGCTGCAAAGCGAAGGAAGAAGGCAATAGTGATACCTGCAAATAGTGAAGCTAGAACATACCCGCCGACAATTAGATAAAGCAGGTTCCAGTCACCTGCCTTAGCAGCAGGAACTCCCTTGTCGATAATCAAGGCAATCAAGTATGGACCTGAAACTCTAAGTGCTTGGCTAGTGATAACCAGAGCCAAACTGATGAACAACCTATTTCTAACTGGTCGGATGATCTCCCCCAGTAGCTTCATAGATCTCGCTCTGATGCGCTTTTGTTCTTCTTTATTTAGGTGAATCTTTTCTTCGTCTTTTACGCCTTGCATGCTCATTAGTTGTTCACCTCAATCATCTTTCCGGCAGCATCAAGGCTGCTAATCACGTAACGGTAATGTTCATTCGAAGCTAAAAGGTCGCTGTGTTTACCAACAGCGACAATCTTGCCGTCCTGTAATAGTGCAACTCGGTCAGCTAACTGAACGGTCGACGGGCGGTGCGCAACGATAAGAGCTGTTGTGGCCTTTAGTACTGTTCTCAGCGCATCTTCAACCATTGCCTCGGTATCAACATCCAGCGCTGACAGTGGATCATCTAGGACAAGCACTGATGGCTGCGCTGCAACAGCTCTAGCTAGCGCTAGACGCTGTCTTTGACCACCGGACAGAGAGAGCCCCTCTTCACCAATCTTGGTATCTAGTCCATCTGGCAATTCATATGCAAAACCTGCTTGAGCAATAGCCATGGCCTGATCAAGCTCTTCCTTAGTGCTATTAGGTCTTCCCAGAAGCACGTTAGAACTTACTGAATCAGAGAATAATGTGGCATCTTCGAAGGCCATAGCAACATGTGCTCTAAGGTCCTCTCGGGTGAGATCTCTAATGTCAACGCCATCAAGTTTGATTGAGCCAGAGGTCACTTCATAAAGTCTTGTAGCTAGTGCAGTCAAAGAGGTCTTACCAGACCCGGTAATACCAATCAAAGCAACTGATTCACCTGGTTGAATCTCTAAGTTAATGCCATTGAGCAAATCTGGCTGATCTTCTGGTGCATCTGCATATCTGAAATGCACATTTTCAAAGACCAGATGCCCCTTAGGCTCACTAATTTGTTTTGGCTCTTCTGGATCAGCGATATCAACCTTGGTATCAATTACTTCAAAGAAACGCTCAACTGCAGTTCTTGCATCAATAGTCATAGATAGCAAGAAACCGATTGAGTCAATTGGCCAGTGTAGAACTCGGGTAATCAAGATAAAACCAGCTAATACTCCTGGAGTGATGTCACCCTGGACGATTTGCCAAACACCGATGATCAAACATAGACCAAGTGCAAAATCAGGAATTGTTGAGAAGAAGAACCAAAGTCTGGAAACCATCTTGGCTTTCTTCAATTCTGTCTCGCGAAGGTTAAGCGCATCCTGAGCAAACTTTTGAGTCATGAAATCGCCACGACCAAAAGCCTTGAGCACTCGAACACCGTGCACGCTTTCTTCAACTGCTGTGGCTAGGTCTCCGGCTTGGTCTTGGCTCTTACGCGCAGTGTCGTGGTAGTCCTTTTCGAATCTAAAACCAAGCACCCAAAGTGGGCTCATCATGACAAAGAACACTGTCGCCAGAATCCAGTTATAGGAGTAAAGAACAATGAAGCCAACGACGATGGTAAAGATGTTGGCAACCAAAAGTACTAGACCAAATGAGAGCCAACGACGAATCATGCTCAGGTCACCAGTAACACGAGAGAGCAACTGTCCGCTTGGCCACTTGTCATGGAAAGCTACCGGAAGATCCTGAAGCTTCGCATAGAGAGTCTTTCTAAGACCTGCTTCAACGTGTGTTCCTGGAGTAAGGACCAGCCATCTTCTGAGAAGAACCATGATGGCTTCTAGAAGCCCCATACCAAGAACAGCAGTCACTGCTAATACCAGCATGGTGAAGCTCGGTTTGTCATTGAGTTGATCCACCAGGTTTCTGAGGTAGTTCGGGATAGCTAGGGCGAACATGTGACCGAGGATGGCGGCGAGCGTGCCGAGAATCACTCTTGGTAGGGCACTTTTCGCATAAGGAAAGATCCTCAGGAGCGTGCCGACAGTGCCTAATTTTTTCATCTGTTTCGATACCTAAATTTCAAATTTGAGCTTTGTTCACAAAGCCTTTCAGTCTATCTGGAAGCATTAGGCTATATCCGTCTAAACACCCAATTTCATCCCACAAGGAGCTAATGCAGCATGGCACGCCACGGTAAAGTCTCAGTAATCGGTTCAGGTTTCTACGGAACCACAACAGCGCAGCGCCTAGCTGCCTATGACATCTTCGACACAGTTGTCCTAACCGACATCCTTGAAGGCAAGCCTGAAGGTGTTGCCTTAGACATCAACCAGTCAAGATCAATCGAGGGATACCAGACCAAGGTAATTGGCGCTACCACTACCCCCGATGGCGAAGGCTATGAAGCTATTGCTGACAGCGACATAGTGATCATCACAGCAGGACTTCCTCGTAAGCCTGGCATGAGCCGTATGGACCTTCTAGAGGTCAACGCAGGCATTGTTGGTGGAGTTGCTAAGAACATTGCTAAGCATGCTCCTAACGCCGTAATTCTTGTTGTCTCTAACCCGCTTGATGAAATGACAGCTCTTACTCAAAAAGCTTCAGGTTTCCCCAAGGAACGGGTCATCGGTCAAGCCGGAGTCCTAGATACCGCTCGCTTCACCAACTTCGTGGCTGAAGCTACCGGAGCAGACGTTGCAAATGTCAAGACCCTAACTCTTGGTTCCCACGGTGAGACCATGGTGCCAGTTCCTTCAGTTTCAACAGTTAATGGAAAGCCACTGACTGAAGTTCTTTCAGCTGAAGTCATCGCCGACCTGGTTGAAAAGACTCGTAATGGTGGTGCAGAAATCGTTGCTCTACTAAAGACCGGTTCTGCATACTATGCACCATCCGCTGCGGTTGCCCGAATGGCTAAAGCAGTTCATGAAGATTCAGGCGCAGTGTTCCCTGTTTGTGCATGGGTTGATGGTGAGTTCGGGATTTCTGGTGTTTACCTTGGTGTTGAAGCTCAGCTTGGTAAGGGTGGAATCAAGAAGATTGTTGAAACTCCACTCGATGAAGTTGAACTTGAAAACCTTAAGGTTGCTGCCGAGGCAGTTAGATCAAAGCAAGCAGATATCGCTAACCTCTAGTGATAGAAGTGACGCTCACCGGTAAAGAACATGGTGAGATTAGCTGCCTTTGCAACTGCAATAACTTCTTCATCTCTAACTGATCCGCCAGGCTGAACAACAGCCTTCACTTTGTTATTGATTAGAATTTCAAGCCCATCAGCAAATGGGAAGAACGCATCGCTAGCGGCAACAGATCCCACTACTCGGATGATTCCTCTGTCAACTGCAAGCTTGCAAGCATCAACGCGGTTCACCTGACCCATTCCAACACCGATTGATGCACCATCTTTGGCAAGTAATATCGCATTTGATTTAACTGATCTAACTGCACGCCAAGCAAACTCAAGATCCTTCATGGTTGCATCATCAGGTCTCGGTCCTGAAACCAACTTCCAGTTTGAAGATGAGAAGTTCTTATAGTTATCTGGCTCCTGAACTAGAAAACCGCCAGAGACCTGTCTCAGTTCGTGAGATTCTCTCGAGTAGTTTCTAGGTAGTTCTAGAATTCTCATGTTTTTCTTGCGTTCAATAAGCAAGCGAAGTGCTTCTAATTCATAACTTGGAGCAATTAGCACCTCGGTAAAGATATCCAGTAAGTTCTGAGCCATAGCCATGGTCACTGTCCGGTTAGCTGCAACGACGCCACCAAATGCACTGATTTGATCGCAGAGGAAAGCAGCCGAGTGAGCTTCAGCAATTGGGTCAAGCGCATCTTTAGGTGCAATGGCGATACCGCACGGATTAGCGTGCTTGATAATTGCTACCGCTGGTTCATCAAAATCGTAAGCGGTTCTAACGGCAGCATCGGCATCAACGTAGTTGTTATATGACATCTCTTTACCGGCGTGCTGTTTTGCCTGAGCCACACCAGCTACCGCACTTGGTGCACCATTTCGATAGATAGCCGCCGCTTGGTGAGCGTTCTCACCGTAGCGAAGCACATTCAACAGTGTTGCTTCGATTTCAATAGTCTGGGGAAAACCTGGGTTCTTGTGAGATGTTTCAATTGTTTGATTAGGCAGTGCTCGAGCTTCGACTTCTGAAACAAACCAGCTGGCAACAGCACTGTCATATCTAGAAGTGTGAGTGAAAGCCTCAGAAGCAAGTTCACGTCT
>CANGIU010000009.1 GCA_947454255.1 Micrococcales bacterium | reverse complement strand
TTAGGTATTGCTGCACGCTGTGTTTGTGGTAAACCAATGGTGGTTCAAACCTCACCTCGTTTGTCTCACGGTGAACCATTTCCAACCTTTTATTACCTGACTCACCCGAACACTTCAGCACTCCTCAGCGGTCTAGAAGCTGCCGGCTATATGGCCAAATTACAAGAAATGCTTGAAGCAGACCCAGAACTTAGAGCCAAGTATTTAGCGGCACACGAGAGCTACTTAGCCGAGCGAGAAGCTATCGACCACGTAGCTGAAGTTGAAGGCATTAGTGCCGGGGGGATGCCCACCAGGGTCAAGTGCCTGCATGCTCTGGCCGCTCACTCTTTGGCTAAAGGACCTGGGATTAACCCAATCGGTGACTTGGCTTTAGCCGAGATGGGTTTTAACCCAAGTCGGTGCTCCTGCAAGGCAGCAATCTAGTAAAATCGTAGGAGCGCGCAGTTGCGCTCAACAATCTTCTAAATCTTTAGGAAAACCCAGCATGCAAAAAATCCTGATCGTCGGTGGCGGTTACGCCGGTTTCTACACAGCTTTCAAACTGGAGAAACTACTTAGAGCAGGTGAAGCTGAGGTTACTCTTGTTGACCCACTTCCATACATGATCTATCAGCCTTTCCTACCTGAGGTAGTTGCTGGTTCCATTGAAGCTCGTCACACCGTTGTCTCACACCGCAGACACCTTAAGACAACCAAAATTATCAACGGCAAGATGACCAAGATTGACCACGCCACTAAGACTGCAACTCTTGATGTTCCAGGTGTTGGGGAAATCAAGCAGTCCTACGACCAAATTGTGCTAACTGCTGGTGCAGTTTCTAGAACCTTCCCAATTCCAGGTGTTGCCGATAATGCAATTGGTCTAAAGACTGTTGAAGAAGCAATCGAAATCCGTAACCGCATTCTTGGAAATTTTGATCTTGCTGCAAACATGCCAGCAGGTCCAAGCCGTGATCGCCTTCTCACCTTCGTTGTTGTTGGTGGAGGTTTTGCTGGTATTGAAGTATTCGCAGAAATGCGTAACCTTGCTAGCTACCTAATTCGCTACTACCCAGGAATTAGTTTCGCTGATGTGAAATTCCACCTGATTGAAGCTATGGGCAGAATCATGCCTGAGGTTTCTCAGAAGACTTCTGAATGGGTGCTATCTGACCTTGATCGCCGCGGCGGAAAAGTTCACCTAAACACACAGCTGGTATCTGCTGCCGATGGTGTTATCGAACTTTCTACTGGTGAGAAGTTTGAGAGCGATGTCATTGTTTGGACTGCCGGTGTTATGGCCTCTCCATTTGTGAAGAACACTGACCTACCGCTTGATGAGCGCGGTCGTGTAACAGCATTGCCAACCCTGCAGGTTGCCAAAGAAGGCGTGGTTATTGAAAACGCTTGGACTGCCGGAGACGTTTCTGCAGTTCCAGATCTTTCTGGTGGCGGTGTTGGTGGCTTCTGTGTTCCAAATGCTCAGCACGCTGTTCGCCAGGGAAAGCTACTTGCAGCCAACCTTGTTTCTAACCTTCGCGGTGAAGGCATCAAGGAATATAACCACAAGAACCTAGGTGCAGTTGCTGGTCTCGGCCTATACAACGGTGTGTTCCAATCTGGAAACATTGTTCTCAAGGGCTTCCTAGCTTGGTGTGCTCACCGTGTCTACCACGGCCTAGCAATTCCAACTTTTGAGCGTAAGTGGAGAGTGGTTGTTGGTTGGGGTAGCAACTTCCTATTCAAGCGTGACATTGTTTCTATCAGTGCAACAAAGGATCCTCGATTAGCCTTTGAAACCTGGGCATCGCGTCCTAAGGCCTAAAACCTTTCGCGAATCGGCACCCAGGTATCCTAGGTGCCGATTCGCATTTATAACTCAATATCGCAAAGCCCCCATAGCCCAATGGCAGAGGCAGACGACTTAAAATCGTTCCAGTGTGGGTTCGAGTCCCACTGGGGGCACCAGTTCGCTGAGAGATTACATATAGTTTTTCTAAATGTGGTCTAACTTGATTATTCTTATATCAATGTTGCATTTAGCAACCTGATCAAGGAGAGTCATGAATTTATCAGTTCTATACATTGCCCTAGCAGTAATTGTTATTGCGGGTATTTGGTTTGTATCAATGCGCAACGGACTTGTCCGTCTTAACGTTCGTGTTGATGAAGCATGGAGTGATATCACTGTTCAGCTAAAGCGAAGAGCTGACCTTATCCCTAACCTGGTTGAAACAGTCAAGGGTTATGCAAAGCATGAATCAGGCGTCTTTGAAAATGTAACCAAGGCTCGTGCTGCCACCATCTCTGGATCGGCACTTTCAAACCCTGCAGAGGCAGCCAAAGCTGAGGGTCAATTCCAATCAGCGATGAAGTCATTGTTTGCGGTTGCAGAGGCTTACCCTCAGCTCCAAGCGTCACAAAACTTCCTTGGCCTTCAGTCAGAACTTTCTGACACCGAAGACAAAATCATGGCTGCACGCCGTTTCTATAACGGTGGAGTGCGTGAACTGAACACCAAGCTAAAGGTTTGGCCAAACTCATTCTTTGCAAAAGGCCTTGGATTCTCAGAGCGTGCATTCTTCGAAGTGGCTGATCTTGCCGCTATCGCTGATGCCCCTGAAGTCAAGTTCTAACAGCCAACTTCAGGAGTATTTATGTATTCGGCTATAGCCGCTAATAAACGCAACACTGTCTTCATCATTCTGTTCTTCGTAATCCTGATTGGTGGATTAGCCACATGGGCTGGCTATGCGACAGGTAATGGTTCTTCAGCGTTCCTAATAATTGGTTTCGTCTCTCTTTATGCATTGCTTCAGTATTACTGCGCCGGCGCATTTTCAGTTGCAGCTTCTGGCGCAGTCCAGATCCAGAAGTCCGATAACCCAAGACTTTGGAATGTAGTTGAAAACCTCTCCATTACAGAAGGTATGCCAATGCCTAAGGTATACATCATCCAAGATGAAGCTCCGAATGCGTTTGCCTCAGGACGTGATCCGAAGCATGCAATAGTGGCAGCCACAACAGGTTTGCTGGCCATCATGGATGATCAGGAACTAGAAGGTGTTATGGCTCACGAGATGAGTCACGTAAAGAATTACGACATTAGAGTGTCAACAATTGTTTTCGGTCTAGTCAGTGCGGTTGGTATTTTGGCAGATTTCCTGATCCGTGCTTCGTTCTTCTCAAGAAGTAATGACAGGGAAAAGAACCAATTGGGTGCGATCCTGATTTTGTTTGGGATTGTGGCTTGGATTGTGGCTGCTCTTATCGGTCCTCTGGTTAACGCCGCAGTGTCTCGTCAACGCGAGTATTTAGCCGATGCCACAGGCGCTGAAATCACTAGGTTCCCGGAGGGGTTAGCGTCTGCATTAGAGAAGCTAAAGCAATATGGCAAACCCATGCGTAGAGCTTCTAATTCAATGGCGCACATGTATATCAGTGACCCAGTAAAGCCATCAGTTGCGGAAAGACTGTTTTCAACACATCCTCCGCTAGAGAAGCGCATTGAGCGACTAAAAGAACTAGGCGGAAAGTTCTAAAGCCAGGTTCCCCTTGGCTTTGATCTCGAGTGATTCTAGTTTTTGCCACTTCTGGACATCAACTAGGTGCTTAGTCAGAGGTTTCTTCAAACCAGTCAGTTCCTTTGCGCTTAGTTCGAGTTCATGCCACGCAGATTGCACTAGCAGTGAACTATTTTGTCGATCTGATTTGAGATCAATTCTTGCTACCAGCTTGTCTTTATGCAGAGTTGGTAGTGAGTAGTAACCATAGATGCGTTTTG
The DNA here is from genome assembly GCA_947454255.1 of Micrococcales bacterium. Classification (GTDB taxonomy): domain Bacteria; phylum Actinomycetota; class Actinomycetes; order Actinomycetales; family Microbacteriaceae; genus Rhodoluna. The sequence goes on along the minus strand of CANGIU010000009.1, from coordinate 52,895 downwards.
GTTCTGGAACATAGATCTCAATCTTGTAATCGAAATCGAAAATCCTTATTGCTCGTTCTCGCTGCCAGGTGAGCGGATCGAAAGGGGAAAGTACTGTGGTTAGTTCTGGTTTTACAGACTTGAAATCAAAGTTGAAGAAGTCTCTGTGAAGATATGCTTTTTCTTTCCAGCCTTCTACTTTGACTTCTTTCACTATTCCAAGTGCTTCAAGATCGGCAACTATTGGTTTAGCTTCTGATGGGTAGATGCAGTAAACATTGGCGATGTCTCTGACTGTCCCGACCCCCATTAGTTTTGCTGCATTCCCAAATAATTTCATTTTTCCAGTTTGATGATCGACATTCTTGTTTAGAACGCTCTTAGGCAGAACCTGCTCTGGAAGTGCATACATACGACTGAAGTTTCTTCTACCGGCAGCAATAACATCACCCTGTCGCATGAGTCGCTCAAGGGCGATTTTGACGTTGCTCCAGCCCCACCAAGATCCAGTTCGTTTTGTTTCCTCATGTTCGAATTGGCTGTGGGTCATCGGCCCATTTGCTTCAAGTTCGGAAAGTATCCATGCGATCAGTTTCTTATTTTTGTATTGGAAGCTTTCCTTGTTAGCTGCTCTATCTCGATACCACTGCATTCGCCAGTCAAAGAGAGGTAGATCTTCTGTCTTGATAAAACTTGCCTGATGAGCCCAGTATTCAATCAACTTGGGTTGGTTTCCCTGAGTCAGTGAATCCAATTCGTTCTTGTCATAGGAACCGAGCCGGCTGAACAGAGGCATGTAGTGGGCTCGTTCAAACACATTTACGCTATCGATCTGGAGCATCCCAAATCGGGTAATAACATCCAGAACAGTCTTGTCCTGCCTAGAGTCCAACCCACAGGCATACAGGGCTAGGAGCTTAGCTTCTTTAGCGCTCAGGGTTGGTGTGGTCATCAGTCTCTTTCTCAAACTAAACTCTAATAAATAAGTAAGTGAGGTTAGTTTGTCTAATGTGACTCCGGTGGTGACACCTACTCTGAAGGATTTTGAGGCTGCTGAAGCCAATGTCTTGGCTATCGCTAAGAAAACCCCACTGTTAGACAGTTTTTACCTATCTGACCTAACTGGCGGTCAGGTCTTTCTTAAGGCTGAAAACCTCCAGAGAACTGGTGCTTATAAGCTTCGCGGTGCATATAACCGCATGTCTAAATTGACTGCCCAGGAGCGCAAGCGCGGAGTAGTTGCAGCTAGTGCTGGTAACCATGCTCAGGGAGTTGCTCTGGCGGCTTCGAAGCTTGGCATCAAGGCCACGATTTTTATGCCTATTGGTGCATCCCTTCCTAAGGTTCAAGCAACCAAGGGTTATGGAGCAGAGGTTGTACTAACCGGTGCGACTTTCGCTGAATGTCTTAAAGCCGCTCAAGAGTTTTCACACAAGAAGAACTCAGTTTTCATCCCTCCTTTCGATCACATTGATGTGGTTATTGGTCAAGGAACTGTTGGTTTAGAAATCATGCAGGAACTTCCTGATGTTGACAACATTGTTGTTGCCATCGGTGGTGGAGGATTGGCTGCTGGCGTTGCTGTTGCAGCAAAGCTCTCTGCCAAAGCCAATGGAAGAAAAGTAAAGGTTTATGGTGTTCAGTCTGAGCATGCTGCACCTTATGTTCCTTCAATGAAGACAGGTAAATTGACTGAGGTTGTCACCACTCCAACCATTGCTGATGGTATTGCGGTTTCCAAACCCGGCCGAATTCCATTTGAACTAATTAAGAAGCACCTAGACAAAGTTGTGACAGTTTCTGAGAATGAAATTGCCAAGGCAATTCTTGTGTTGCTTGAACGCTCGAAGCAGGTTGTTGAACCAGCGGGAGCGGTCGGTGTTGCCGCACTAATTGCTGGAAAGCTAAAACTTAAAGGTAAGACTGTTGTGATTCTTTCTGGCGGAAACATGGATCCGCTGTTGTTGCAGAGAGTTGTTCGTCATGGTCTAGCAGCAGCAGAGCGATACACAACTATTTCAGTAATGCTTCCAGACAGACCAGGACAGCTAGCCCTGACCGCTGAGGTTATTGCAAAGGCGAATGCCAACGTTGTTGAAGTTCTCCACACTCGACACGGTCTAGGTTTGAAGATCTCTGAGGTTGAACTAAATCTTTCAGTTGAAACTTCAGGCCATGAACATACTCTTGAAGTTCTAAAAGCACTAAAGCATGCTGGTCTAAAACCTAGAATCTTAGAAGCTCGCGAAGACTAACCTTCGAAGTGCTTAACAGCAATGATTTTGACTGTTAACTCTTTACCGGTAGGTGCGGTGTATGAAACTGATTCACCAATCTTTGCGCCGATGATTGCAGTGCCCATTGGGCTATCCGGTGAGTAAACAGTTAGGTCAGTGTTCTCCGCCATCTCAGCAGAACCAAGCAAGAATTCCATCTGCTTACCATTTAGTTCAATGGTGATAACCATTCCTTGAGAAACAGTGTCACTGTTCTCTTTTGATTCACCAACAACAGAGTTAGCCAGAATCTGGTTTAGACGAGCTATTCTCGCTTCGATGATTCCCTGCTGGTCTTTAGCAGCGTGGTAGCCACCGTTCTCCTTTAGGTCACCTTCTTCTCTGGCATCCTGGATCTTCTTGGCGATGGCTGCGCGCTCGACGTTAAGCAGGTTGTCGAGTTCAGCCTTGAGACGGTCATACGCCTCTTGGGTGAGCCAAGTCGGATTGTTGTTCATGATGCTCCAGATGTTTATGGGGACCTAAATAAAAGCGCTCGACCGAAGGTCGAGCGTCATTATGACAAGTCTAGTAAAACCAGCACCTGTCGACCAGTCCTGTAACAGCCTGCTCGGTTGTCCCAAAGGTTACCTTTTGGGCTACTTCAACTGCTGTGCCGTCTCTAGAAGCGTCCCCAGGCAGGGTCACCTCTTTGTAGCCAACGATGCCGTAATCCTGTTTTAGAGCCTTCACAGCGCAGATGACAGTCTTATCAGCGGGCTTTACCACTGTGAACGTAACTGAGACTTGTCCTGAACCAAAAAGCTCGTAAGCAGTGGTTTTAGGGCTTAGCTGGTTTGCCCCAGTAATTGTCACCCAGATCATCCAGATTGCAAACAGCAGGCCAAAGACTATGGCGGTAATAATCACTCCAAGTCGATTTCTAGCACTCTGGCTAGGGCTTCGGCCGTATCTTTCGGCTATTTGATTTGGTAACTCTTCCATCAGAATAAGGTTAACTCATGAACTTGTTTTCCCTAATTCTCAAAGCAGACGGTACACCGCTTCCAACTGAGTCAGCTGAGCCAACTGCCATCTCAACCAGCCCAGGAACTATCGGTTGGATCTTCACTTTTGCTTTGGCAGTCGCTGCCTTGTTCTTGATTTATGACATGGTGAGAAGAATTAGACGAATGCGATACCGCGCTGAAATCCAACAGGAGATCACAGAAGAGGAAGCAGCTGCCGAAGAGGCCGCTGAATTAGCAAGGCAGAAAAAGAAGAACTAGTTACCTAGCGAACCTAGAAGTGGTTTGATCGACACTAGTAAGACTGCAACCCAATGGCAGATAAAAGCAATCACTGTTAACGAGTGAAATATTTCATGAAAACCAAAATGTCCAGGAATTGGGTTAGGTCTTTTTAGACCATAAACAACCGCACCTATGGTGTAACAAATGCCACCAATCAGAATCAAAGACATCGCTACTGCGTTGAAGGCAAAAAAGTCAGCAACGTAAAACATTGCGGCCCAGCTCAAAAGCACATAGAGGGGAACATACAACCACCGCGGTGCATTTATCCAGAAGATCCTGAAACTAATTCCTAGAATTGCGCCAATCCAAACTGCAACTAAGAGAACCAAACCTTTACTTGAGGGAAGTGCCAGCATCGCCATTGGGGTATAGCTGCCTGCGATGAGCAAAAAGATGTTGGCGTGATCAATCCTTTTGAGGGTTATTTTCATCTTCGGTTTCCAGTTGAATCGGTGATACAAAGCACTGTTTCCAAAGAGCAAGAAGGAGCTTGCAAAGAATATGCTCGCGGCAACTTTAGGGATTGCTCCGTGAGCTAGAACAATCAAGACGATGCCACCGGCTATGACAATCGGAAGCACCCCAGTGTGAATCCAGCCTCGCCAAGAGGGCTTCTTATCCAAGGCATCAGCGGAGATCGTCTCCGACAGAGGCAGGTAAATCGGGTCGGGGCTATCTTGTTGATTGTTCTCCATTACTAAACCCTAACCAGTATTTCTGAACACTAATCAGCAGGTAACCTTAAAGGGTGCGTAAGTTAATTTATCGTCTCTATGAGCGCGGCATTCTGGGTGGTCTCGCTAAAGATGCTTTACCCAAGCACGTTGCCGTCATGCTCGATGGCAATAGACGTTGGGCTGAACGCAATTTCTCCGCTAAGGCAAAAGTTGGTCACACTGCCGGAGGGAAGAAAATTCATGAGTTCCTTGGTTGGTGTGATGACCTAGGCATCCCAGTTGTGACTTTGTATATGCTCTCGATTGAAAACCTAACTAAACGCACTGAAGACGAACTAGAAGACCTTCTTCGTATTATTGGTGACGTGGCAACAGAGTTAGCTGAAGCTCAGCTCTGGCGAGTTCAATTAGTGGGTTCTAGACAGTCCTTGCCTAAGGAGCTGCTTGAGCGAATTGAAAAAGCAGAAAAGGCGACAAAGAACATTCACGGTCTGCACGTGAATCTAGCTGTTGCCTATGGAGGGCGAAACGAGATCGCGGAAGCCATGAAAGAGATTGTTAAGACTCACGTCAAATCTGGTGCAAGCACGGAAGATCTAGTTGAGTTACTGACACCAGAACTAATCACCGAGCACCTGTATACCGGAGGTCAACCGGACCCTGATTTGATAATTAGGACTTCAGGGGAGCAACGACTAAGTGGTTTCCTGCTCTGGCAAAGCAGCAACAGTGAGCTCTACTTCGAAGAAGCTCTCTGGCCTGATTTTAGAAGGGTTGATTTCCTTCGAGCCCTTCGTGCTTTTGGTAAACGTAACCGCAGGTTTGGTGCTTAAGTAAATTTTTGATTACCACACCCTGATTCGGGCGTGTTGGTTCCAAGCCCAAAACATCTAAGGCGTAATCTCAAACCAAACAGAATCAGCAGGAGAGTTAATGCCTACTAAAAGCAGTACTTCAAGCAAAACCACCAAGACCACTGCGAAGGCAACCCCCAAAAAGCCAGATACGGCAATCAAAACTTTCATCATCGATACCTCGGTACTCCTTGCTGACCCAAGAGCGATATTCAAGTTTGCAGAGCACGAAATCGTCCTGCCAATCATCGTCATCAACGAACTAGAGAAAAAGCGTAACGATCCAGAAATTGGATACTTTGCAAGACAAGCACTTCGTCATCTGGATGACCTACGCATGAAGCACGAGCGGTTAGATTTTCCAGTTGAGATTGGTGATGGTGGAACTCTAAGAGTCGAACTGAACCACATCAATCCCGACGTTCTTCCGGTTGGATTCCAGCTTGGCGATAACGACTCTAGAATCCTTGCGGTGGCAGCCAACCTGGCTAACGAAGGTTTTGATGTCACCGTCGTTTCTAAAGACCTACCATTACGCGTTAAAGCTTCTGCTCTAGGACTGATGGCAGATGAATACCGGGCAGAGATGGCTGTCGACTCTGGATATACAGGTATTCATGAACTGGCTATGAGCGCAGATCAAATGAGTGACCTCTACGATGCTGAGACTTATGAGCACCCCGAGGTTAAAGACCTACCCGTCAACTGTGGTTTGGTAATTACAAGTGAACGCGGACATGCACTAGGTCGTGTAACGGCAGATAAGAAAGTAAAGCTGGTTAGAGGGGACAGAGACCTCTTTGGTGTGCACGGAAGATCTGCGGAACAGAGACTTGCCATCGATGTATTACTAGATCCTGAGATTGGAATTGTGTCATTAGGAGGACGTGCAGGAACTGGTAAGTCAGCTCTTGCACTTTGTGCAGGTCTAGAAGCAGTTCTAGAGCGTAGAGCACACAAGAAGATCATGGTCTTTAGACCGCTCTATGCAGTTGGTGGTCAAGAGCTTGGTTATTTACCCGGTTCTGAGGCAGAGAAGATGAACCCCTGGGCTCAAGCAGTGTTTGACACACTCGGCCCATTGGTTTCTAAAGAAGTTTTAGAGCATGTCACAGATCGTGGACTGCTAGAAGTACTACCGCTTACTCACATCAGAGGTAGATCTCTTCACGACACCTTCGTGATTGTTGATGAAGCTCAATCTCTTGAGAGAAATGTTTTACTAACAGTGCTCTCACGCATTGGTCAGAACTCTAGAGTGATCTTGACTCACGATGTTGCTCAAAGAGATAACCTTCGAGTTGGTAGACATGATGGCGTTGCTTCAGTTATTGAAGCTCTAAAGGGGCAGTCACTTTTTGCTCACTTGACTCTTACTAGAAGTGAAAGATCACCAATCGCAGACATGGTTACCAGCCTTCTAGATAACTAGAGGCTGTGCATAACTTAAGCAGAGTAAGACAGATAAAACTATCTTGGGCTAGTGCCCAGTCTGTCTGAACAAATAGCGCTAATACCTGCTCTGTATTTGCTAGCCGTGGCGTGGCCATTGACTGTGATTGATCTAAGAGAGCATCGACTTCCAAACAGGTTGGTGTTACCTGCGTTCCCCGTTGCCTTCTTAGCGCAGTTCATCGCCACAGTAATTTCAGCAGACTGGGCACGCCAACTTTATGCAGTTCTGATTGCATTAGCTGTTGGTGTTTTAGGGTTAGCGGCAAATTACATCAATGCTCTTGGTATGGGGGATGTGAAATTGGCGGCGGTAATTGCTTTAACGCTGGGTTATTTCAATCCATGGCTTCCGTTAATTGCCATCAGTGTCGCTTTTGTTTTGGCTTTCGCGATAGTCCTGATTTTGATTGTTCTTAGTAAAGCCAAGATTGGCTCAAGCATTCCTTTAGGCCCATACCTATTGTTGAGTTTTATTGGAGCCTGCGGCTCCTGGCTCTTTACTCACTAGGTTTGGTCATCGACAAAACATCTAGTGCTTTATCTAGCTGTTCCATGGTGAGCTTCTCACCATCAACATAACCAAGTTCAATGGTTGCCTCACGAATTGTGATTGCTTTAGCAACAGCATGCTTTGCGATTTTCGCCGCGGCTTCATAGCCAATGTATTTGTTTAGCGGTGTCACGATTGAAGGGCTTGATTCGGCCAGCGCTCTTGCTCTTTCAACATTTGCCTCAAGCCCTGAAACGGTCTTGTCTGCTAGAAGTCTTAGAGAGTTAGAAAGTAATCTGATTGATTCCAAGAGAGCATTACCCATCACTGGGATTGCTACGTTCAGTTCAAAGTTACCGGTAGCACCAGCCCAGGCAACAGTCGCATCGTTACCGATAACTCTCGCAACAACCATCATTACTGCTTCTGGAATGACAGGGTTTACCTTGCCAGGCATGATTGAAGAACCTGGTTGTAGGTCGGGGATAGCGATTTCACCTAAGCCTGCATTTGGACCTGAACCCATCCAACGAAGATCATTAGCAATCTTGGTAACCCCAACAACTAGGGTTCTAAGCGCTCCGGATGCTTCAACCAAACCGTCTCTAGCGCCCTGTGCTTCAAAGTGGTTGCGGGCTTCGGTAATAGGAAGCTTGGTTTCTTGAGCGAGTAGTCGAATGACTTCCTGAGGGAATCCCTTAGGAGTGTTTATTCCGGTGCCAACAGCAGTGCCTCCAAGTGGGACTTCCGCAACACGTGCAATAGATGAGTTAACTCTTTCAATGCCATATCGAATCTGGGCTGCGTAGCCACCGAACTCTTGACCAAGTGTTACCGGAGTTGCATCCATCAGGTGAGTTCTACCCGCCTTAACCACGGTTTCCCATTCAATCGCTTTAGCTTCTAGTGCTTTAGCCAAGTGATCTAGAGAGGGTAGCAGATCGTTGATGAGGGCAGAAGTAACAGCAACGTGCACTGAGGTTGGGAAGACATCGTTAGATGACTGTGAGGCGTTTACGTGGTCGTTAGGGTGAACCTTTGAGCCAAGCTTGTTTGTTGCCAGGGTGGCTAGGACTTCGTTCATGTTCATGTTTGATGAAGTTCCAGATCCAGTCTGGAAGATGTCGACTGGGAATTCAGCATCATGTTTTCCAGCAATGACTTCATCTGCAGCAGCAGCTATAGCATCAGCAATTCCTTTATCAAGGACTCCAAGTGAGGCATTTGCCAACGCAGCAGATTTCTTAATCTGAGCTAATGAAGCGATGTGAGCGCGTTCTAAGGTAGTTCCACTGATCGGGAAGTTCTCCACTGCACGGGCTGTCTGAGCAGCGTACAGGGCGTTTACTGGGACTTTAACTTCGCCCATGGTGTCGTGTTCAATGCGATATTCCATCTATTTGCCTGCCCTACTAGTTGATATTTCCAAAAGTGACGATTTCATGGACCTCACCCAGGGTGAGGCGATAGTTTGCACCAACAACTGCCAATTTACCCGAATCAATGCGTTCGGCAATGAGCTTCGAGCGTCCGATCATTTCGTTGATGGTATCTCTTACATGCAGATCTGTTATTTCGTCGATGTGGTGAAGACCATGCGCTTGAGCTTCTTTGACGGTAGGGGAGATTCGTTCAACAAGATTGTGAATGAACTCACCTTGAGCATTCATCTTGCCCTCAGATGCATCGATGGTTGCCCTGATAGCCCCGCACTCGTCGTGACCTAGAACCAAGATTAGAGGCACACCTAAAACCTCAACCGCATATTCCAAGGACCCAAGAATTGTTTCAGCGATTACCTGACCTGCGTTACGAACTACGAACAAGTCTCCAAGACCAACATCAAAAATGATTTCAGCAGAAAGACGGGAGTCGGCGCAACCAAACAAAGCAGCGAATGGCTTTTGTGCTTCAGCAAGCTTCTCTCGGTGGTCGATATCTTGTCTGGGGTGTGCGAGGTCTCCAGACACAAAACGTGCATTGCCTTCAACAATGGCCGCCCAAGCCTCTTTTGGATTAGTAGGTCTATTTGAATCAACCAAGATCAGGTATCCCCGCTATCTGCTTATCAATTGCTTTTGCGAATGTTTCAAACTCTGTGGTTTCTGCAACCCCATAGAGCAAGACATAATCGTGGTCGTTTGAGTTCAGCACCATCATGTAATCCTTTGTCTTACGAGGATCATGCTTCTCGATGGATTTGTATGTCTGCCAGGTGTAATGCTCAGTCTTTAGCTCACCGGTTGGAGTTAATCCATTGAGGTTAAGAGCTAGCCAAGTTGGGTTGGCATCAAATGCCTGGGTGTAGCCGATGTATTTTGTTTCACTTCCAACAAAGCCAGCAGTGAAATTCTTCACGGTGTCAACAGGATTCTCATTGAAGGCAGCGTTGTTGCTCCACCATGGGGAAGGTGGCGTGATTGTGAAAATCGCTAACTTGCTATCAGTAGCAGCTCCATGGGAAATGCTTGCGTAATCAACAGACTTGATTCGGTTCGAGTCATCCCTAGGAACAATGAGAACCAAAACGACAACTAGGCCAACACTGGCTGCTAGTGCTAAGGCCAGATTGATTACAGTCTGTCTCGCTCTATGTCTTGCTGCCGAATCGCTCAAGGACTATTCCTTTTTGTCTTTTAGAACTGCGTCTAATTTTGCTCTAGCCCCAGCAAGCCATTGTTCACACTTTTGCGCTAGAACCTCGCCACGCTCCCAGAGAGCCATGCTTTGATCTAAGGTCACTGAACCTGCTTCAAGCTGGTTCAGCACCTTGGTTAGCTCATCTCTGGCCTCTTCGTAGGTCATTTTCTCGATGTCAGCGTTAGGGGTCTTCTCGGTCATGATATCTCCAGTTTAATCGTTAGTTGGCGGTTGCGCTTAGGTCACCCTTGGCAACCTTTAAATTTAGGGCATCCCCAGTCTTTACCTGGGCTGAATCGGTTATTACATTGCCATTGGCATCTCGGATGACAGAGTAGCCACGGTCAAGAGTGCTCTGTGGGGAAAGTGAGCGAAGCAAGCTTCGCTTCGAGACGAGGTCTGAGCTATGACGCTCCAACTTTGAATCAACATCATCCCTTAGATCTGATACCGCTCTTAGTAAGTCGTCTGCTCGCTGATCTAAGTAAGCATGAGGATCTTTAAGCAGTGGATGCTGTCTAATTTGCTGAACTAAAGTCATCTGATTGTTAACGAAGTTGCTAATGATTGATTTCATTCTTGTAAGAGAATCGGCAATCTTCCTTCGCTCATCAACGACATCAGGCACTACCCGCTTGGCGGCATCGGTAGGAGTTGATGCTCGAAGGTCAGCAACGTTATCGAGAATCGGATTATCGTTCTCGTGGCCGATGGCTGAAATAATTGGAGTCTTTGCTGCGGCCGCAGTCCTCACCAAGGTCTCATCGCTAAAACCAACAAGGTCGAGGAATCCACCACCACCTCTGGTGATGATAATTACTTCAACCTCGGGGTCAGCATCTAGTTCCTTGATCGCTGCTGTGACTGTTGGGGCGCAATCAGGCCCTTGAACAGAAACGTTAATCATTCTGAATTTTGCTTCCGGCCAACGAAGCAAAACATTTTGCTTCACGTCTTTCTCGGCATCAGAACCAGATGCAGTAATTAGACCAATTACCCCAGGTAAGAAAGGAAGCTTCTGTTTCTTCTCAGGGTCCGCTAACCCTTCCGCAATAATTTTTGCTCTTCTGGCTTCAATTTCAGCCATGAGAACGCCTATTCCAACTTTCTTGATACTGGAGACCTTTAGGCTCAGCGAGCCTCTGGCTATGTAGTAATCCATGTTGCCCGAAACTAGAACTCTGTCACCGTCCTCAAACTGCTCAGCAGCTGAGGCTAAGACACCTGCGAATATCACCAAAGAGATGGTAGATCCGGTTGCTAGGTCTCTGAGCTGGGGGTAGGCGTGACCACCAGCCTTGTGCTGGAATTTGATTAGTTCACCCTCAACCCAGGCATTTCCCCATTTGCTAACGGCAGCCCCAACACGTTCGCTCAACTGCTGAACGGTAAAGGGGTGATCTGGGTCTTTACCTATGGAGTTCAAATCCACGGAGTCGTTCATTACTGCTTCCTCATCTAGCCCGTTTAGAATTACCTAAGTGACTGACTTACAGAATACTTCGGCTAACCGACAATCAGGCTCCGCTAAGCGGGTCTTGCTAGCTGCTCCCCGCGGATACTGCGCTGGAGTAGACCGGGCCGTTATTGCCGTCGAAAAGGCCCTAGATCTCCACGGTTCTCCGGTCTATGTCCGTAAAGAGATTGTTCACAATAAGCACGTGGTTCGCAGCCTTGAAAAGCGTGGGGCGATCTTTGTTGATGAAGTCGATGAAGTTCCTGAGGGCTCAATCTTGGTTTTCTCAGCCCATGGGGTCAGTCCTGCTGTTGTAAAGGCTGCCGAAAGCAGAAACCTAAACACTATTGACGCAACCTGTCCACTGGTTACCAAGGTGCACCGCGAGGTCCAGCGCTTTGCCAGTGAGGATTACGACATTCTTTTGATTGGTCACGAGGGCCACGAAGAAGTTGAAGGAACAGCCGGAGAAGCCCCCGAGCATGTCCAACTTGTTGATGGAAGAAATGGAATTCTCAACGTAACCATCAAAGACCCAGAGAAGGTTATTTGGCTTTCTCAAACTACTCTTTCTGTTGATGAAACTTACGAGACAGTCAATGCTCTTCGTGAAAAGTTCCCAACACTCCAAAACCCACCAAGTGATGATATTTGTTATGCGACTCAGAACAGACAAGTTGCAATCAAGAAGGTAGCGAAGGAAAGCGATCTGGTGATCGTTGTTGGTTCCGCTAACTCATCTAACACTGTGCGACTAGTTGAAGTGGCGTTAGAGGCTGGAGCCAAAGCATCGTATCGAGTTGACTTTGCAACCGAGATTCAAGAATCATGGTTTGAAGGGGTATCTTCAGTTGGTGTTTCCTCTGGAGCGAGCGTTCCTGAAGTTCTAGTTGATGAAGTACTTGAGTATTTAGCTCAGCGAGGTTATGGCGATGTTGAGTTAGTGCAGACTGCGGAAGAGGATGTTCAGTTCTCACTACCTAAAGAATTAAGAAAAGATCTAAAAGCTGCCGGAGAAGAAACCAGCAACAAGGTCAAGCGCTAACTAATCTTTGTTTCTTTGACTAGATTTCCTTCACGGTCAAAGGTCTTCCAAATGCCAACCTGGTTGCCATTATCAAAAGACCCCGAACGCATTAGCGAGCCGTCTTTTCTAAAGAATTCCCAGAAGCCGTGCATCTCACCGTCTAAGTAATCGCCCTTGAATCTGGGCTTACCGTTATCGTAAAAAGGATTAACCGAAGACAAACTACAGACTCATAGATTTTGAAGCAGAACCTAGTTCTTGGGTTGCGAGCAATACGCGCTTAGCCATCGCAGCTTCCGCTGTCTTACCCCAACCTCTAGGGTCATAAGCCTTCTTATCTCCAACTTCACCATCGACCTTTAGGACCTTGTCGTAGTTGGCGAACATGTGTCCTGCAATTGATCTGGTGAATGCATATTGGGTGTCGGTGTCGATGTTCATCTTTACAACACCGAAAGAAACAGCGTCAGCAATTTCCTTCTCAGTTGAACCTGAGCCACCGTGGAAGACGAGATCGAAAGGCATGTCTTTGCCATACTTATCGCCAACTGCACGCTGGATATCTTTTAGTAGTTCTGGGCGAAGCACAACGTTTCCGGCCTTATAGACACCGTGCACGTTACCGAAAGTTAGTGCGGTTAGGTAGCGACCGTTTTCGCCTAGACCTAGCGCTTCTGCGGTTAGTAAACCATCTTCGATAGTTGAGTAAAGGTGTTCACCTTCACCACCTTCTACGCCGTCTTCTTCTCCACCAACAACACCGATCTCAACTTCTAGGATGATGCCAAGGTTCTTGGTCTGAGCTAGCAGGTCTTTTGAGATGGCCAAGTTTTCAGTCAGTGAAACAGCAGAGCCATCCCACATCTGAGAGTTGAACAATGGTTCCTGGTGATTGCGAACACGCTCTTTGCTTAGTTCTAGTAGTGGAAGCAAGAAGGTCTCTAGGTGAGGTTTTGAGCAGTGGTCGGTGTGAATACCAACGGTGATTGGGTAGTTCTTGGCAACTTCTCTTACGAAGTTAGCCATCGCAGCAGCACCGGTTGCCATGTGCTTAACAGATGAACCAGACCAGTAGTCACCACCACCGGTTGTTACCTGAAGAATTCCATCAGAGCCAGCTTCGGTTAGTCCCTGAAGAACAGCGTTAACTGTCTGAGAGCTTGAAACGTTGATAGCTGGATATGCAAAGCCACTTTTTTTAGCGCGGTCGATCATTTCTGCATATTGATCCGGTGATGCTACAGGCACTTATTTCTCCTAAGGTTTGGCTACTTCTTCTAGTGGAACATTTAAATTCGGATTGGCATCAACTGTTGCAGGCGGCATGTTGTCTAGATTTGATAAACCAGAGGTTGGTTGGGTAACGGCGATAGCACCCCAACGCACAGCGGTCTGAACACCAAGTGGAATATTGAAACCAACACCGTAGTCTTCTTCGCCTTCAGCTACTGGATTTGAAACGACCGCAGAGAGGAAACCAGCAAGAGTTGCGTCCCCAGCACCAACTGTGTTGGTAACTTTCACTGGAGGTGTTCTAGCCGCCCAGGTTCCAGTCTTAGAAACAGCTAGCATGCCGTCAGCGCCCATTGATGCAAGTACTACTTCAATACCGTGCTCGCAAAGTTCACGGGCTGCTTCAACAACATCGCCAACAGTTGCAAGTTCTCTACCAACTGCAGAAGCCAATTCTTCAGCATTTGGTTTGATGACGTTCGCACAACCTTTACGAGCCCAGTAAGAAAGCGGTTCACCTGAAGTATCGAGAGCAACCTTCACTCCCATCATCTTCATGACATCAAAGATAGGTTGCAGATCTACGTAAACACCAGATGACTTATAAGTTGGAAGTGCTCCAGCGATTACCAACCACTTTGCGCCAGTTCTTCTAACTTCTTGTTCAGTTAGATCAATAACCTTCTGCCAGTCTTCTTCACTGAGAGATCTTGGAGATTCGTTTACTTTGGTGGTAGTTCCATGAGTGTCAACGATTGTGGTTGAAACACGTAGGTTACCTTCAACCCAGAGTGGAACTAAAAACGAAGAACCGGTTCTGTCTAGAACACTTGTGTCGGCATTACCGATAGGGACAACTCCAGGAGCATCTATGCCAGCTAAAGTCAGCCCACGAGATACGTTGATGCCTTTACCAGCTAGTTCTTCACGAACATCGTCTGCTCTATTCACTCCACCTGGATGTAGGTGGTTAACGTAATAGGTGCGGTCTAGAGTTGGCGCTGGAGTAAGGGTGACTACTGGCGCACTGAACTGGCTCTGCGACATGTCTTTCTCCTTATTTCAATAACTATTCAACGCCAAAATCTTTACGGCGGATGGGTTTTTAGAAGCAAACGACTTTGTCGGCCAACTCAAAAAAGTATAGCCAAAATGCCCAAATTAGGCAGGTTCCCCCAGCAAACGCTTGATGTTGTGGTTAGTTAGCTTGGCCAAATCATCGAGATTATCCACCCCGTGCCGGTCAGCCATATGGATAACAATTCGAGCACAAGCCTCGCTATCAGCTAGAGCATCGTGATGATTGAATTCCTCAATCCCGATGGCGTAGGCAACCTGGTTTAACTTGTAGCTCTCAAGGTTGTATGTCTTTCTAGCCATAATCAGGCTGCAGCCATAGCGAAGATCAGGCAATACAGCATCAATTGCCAATGCACTTGCTTTCAACACCCCCATGTCAAAGCCAGCATTGTGAGCTATAAGGTCATCTCCGGAAATAAAGGTAAGCATCTGTTCCAGAGCCACATCCCAACTAGGCGCATCTTTCACATCGTCAGGAGTAATCCCATGGACTTTGATGTTGAAAGGTTCAAACCAGTCCTGCGGATAGGGAGGTTGGATGAGAGTTGAATAGGTATCAACAATCTTTCCTTCAACGACCTTAACCAAGCCAACAGCACAGGGGCTAGCCGGAGACCCATTAGCGGTCTCGAAGTCAATTGCGGTGAAGTTTAGAGGCACATCTAAATCTAACTACATGCTCCAACTAGACTTACACAGTGGCTCTAACTATCGGTATCGTCGGACTTCCTAACGTCGGCAAATCAACTCTTTTCAACGCACTAACTAAGAACAATGTGTTAGCGGCTAACTACCCCTTTGCCACCATTGAACCCAATATTGGAGTGGTCAACCTTCCAGATAGCAGACTCAACAAGCTAGCTGAGATCTTTGGCTCTGAGAAACTACTTCCAGCCCCAGTGTCATTTGTTGATATTGCTGGAATCGTTAGGGGAGCATCGGTTGGTGAAGGTCTTGGAAACAAGTTCCTTGCAAACATCCGTGAAGCTGATGCAATTGCCCAGGTTGTTAGAGGTTTCGCAGATCCAGATGTTGTCCACGTTGACGGCAAGGTAGACGCAGCAGGAGATATTGAAACAATCAACACTGAATTGATTCTTGCTGATCTAGAAACTCTAGATAAAGCTCGTAACAGAATTGAAAAAGAAGTTAAGGGCAAAAAGCTAGAACCTTCAGTTCTAGCCACTTTGGATGAGGCATTGGCTTGGCTTAACGCTGGAAAACCACTATCAGTTTCAACAATCGATATAACTGAGATAAAGGAGCTAGGACTCCTAACCGCCAAACCAATCCTTTACGTATTCAACGTTGATGAGTCTGTGTTGAGTGATGCTGGTAAACGCAAACAACTTGCCGACCTTGTTGCTCCAGCAGAAGCGGTATTTCTAGATGCCAAGGTTGAGAGTGAACTCATTGACCTATCGGTTGAGGAAGCGAATGAACTTCTTGCTTCTCTTGGCCAAGACGAATCAGGTTTAGATCAGTTAGCTCGTATTGGCTTTAAGACTCTTGGTCTGCAGACTTACCTAACCGCTGGCCCTAAGGAAGCTAGAGCCTGGACCATCAAGCAGGGTTGGACAGCCCCTCAAGCTGCCGGTGTTATTCACACTGATTTTCAAAGAGGCTTCATCAAAGCAGAAATAGTGTCTTTCGAAGACCTAGTTGCAACCGGCTCAATGACCGATGCAAAAGCTGCCGGTAAAGTGCGCATGGAAGGAAAAGACTATGTCATGCGTGATGGAGATGTTGTCGAGTTTAGGTTCAACGTCTAACAACTAGTGAACGCAGAACTCGTTGTTCTCGAGATCTAACATTTGCACTGAGCGATTTGGGCCTTGGAAATGCTCTCCGATTCGCTTCGCCCCCATCTTTTCAAGACGAGAGACAACCTCATCAATGGATTCAGGTTTGGCTTCGATGTCCCAGTGAAGTCGGTTTCGTTCAGTTTTAACAGCCCTGACTCCCCGAATGTATATTCGAAGCCCTGTTTTTAACCCATCTTTTTCTTGATGGATTGCACTTGCAGTTCTAAAAACGCGTTTTCCATCAAATTCAACTAAAGCATCTGAATCAAGTAACCCTGCATCGCTTAGTTCGATCAGGAACTCTTCTTTCGGGTACTCAACGATCCAGCCAAGGGCCTTTGCCCACCAGTCAGCTTGAGAGTGAACATTGTTCGCATCTAGGACCAACTGAATGTTCAATGAGGTGTTTTCCATAGCCAAAGTTTAAGCTCAAAGATTATCCATGAGCTATTATTTTGACGTTATTTATCAAATTAGAAAAGAACTATGCATGCGTGAATTGCTGTATACCGTTGAGAGAAGTTATCCCGTAAGCATCGATAGGCTTTGGGCAGCGTGGGTGGAACCTAAGGCTTTAGAGGTTTGGTATTGCCCGACTGATCTTTCTGTTGAGAAAGATTCAGTTCAGAATGAGGCTGTTGACGGTGGTATTTGGACTGTTGGGGTAAGTGTGCCTCAAGCAAATATGGTTGCCTATTTCTTTGGCATCTACACACAGGTGAAGGAACACGAACTCCTTGAGCACACCATGACATACACCCAGTCATTTGAAGAATTTGAGAAAAGAGTTCCATCTCCAGTTGAGCACTTGGTTAGCATTGAGTTCAAAGAGGTAGATGGTGGTTCTTGGGTAAGCTTCACTCAATTTGGTGAACTACCTGAGGGACGGGCTCCGCAAGCTAAGGCGGGCATGGAAAGTTATTTTGATAACCTAAGAAAATATTTTGAGACAGGAAATTAGGCTAAAACCATGACATATCTATTCACTAACTTCAACGTATTAGCAGTGCTTGTTGCATCTGTAGTTTCATTCATCATTGGCGCAGTTTGGTTTGGGCCGAAGACTTTCTATCCGGTTTGGATGAAAGCCCTAGGTCGTGAAGTTCCTACCGAACGCGTAAAGATGACTGGGGGAGAAACCTTACTTATGTTTGGTGGAACCTATTTGGCTGCACTAATACAGATCACAACTTTGGCAGCGATTATTTCGTTGTCTAAAGAATCTGGCGCAAATTTTGACGCAGCAAATGGCGCATTGTTCGGATTCATTTTCTCAGTTGGATTAGGAGCTTTTGGCTCTCTTTCACACAGAATGTTTGCTCAACCTGGAATGAAGGTTTACAAGTCATTGAAGGTTTGGTTAATCGAAGTCGGGCAGGACGTAGTTTGTTTGACTTTGGCCGGTTTGATTATCGGAGCTTGGGCCTAAAACCTAGTCCTCGTAGTCGCCTTCATTGTCGTCACCGTCATCACCGTGGTGTCCATTGCCATAACCAGAGTCATCACCGTTGTAATCGCCATTCTCTGAGTCATCCCCGTTACCAGATCCGCCGTAGTTTGGTGGGGTAACTGGTGAGACAACAGGAGGCAAGCTTGGTGTGAGTGTTGGAGTTGGAGTCGCAACAGGATTGGTTGGAGCAATTGTTGGAGTTACGTTTTCGATTGTTCCAATGGGAGCAGCTGGGTTAACCGGAGAAATCTGCTTTTGAGCAGGGTCGATAGTTACCTGAGAGATGCTTGAAGAGTTGACATCAGTCTGGCCGCTACGAGCGTTAACTGCGATTGCAGAGCCACCAAGTGCGGTTCCTACGATAACTAAGGTTCCGATTGCTGAGCTTGAGATTTTCATTTTGTCTCCTCTTTCTAACTACAACCTAGAACTTCTGTCTGAATTCTACTTGGCTAATACCTGAGTGTTACCTGTGTGAATTAGAACTCAGTACTTGAGATCACTGGCTGCCCAGCGCTGACGCCTTGCAGCAATACCTCAATAACGTGTTTGGCAGTCATACCTTCGGGGAAGGCGGGAGCTGTTCCAAAAAGTGCACGAGAAGCCAATCCTGTCTCGGTATGTCCTGGTCTTGCTTCAGTTATCTGGATCTTGTCTCTGCGCCATTCCTGTCCGATAGTGCTTAGGAAAGCTGAATGGGCACTCTTACTTGCACAATAAGCCGACATGCCTTGGAAGGTTCGTTCAACAACAACACCGGTAATGCAAGCAACAAAGCTATTTGATTCAGAATCCATAGTCAGTAGTGAGTGGAGAGAGGCTATAAGTGCTGCTGGCCCTAAGTGGTTGATCTGCATCAATCTATTTGAATCTTGAAGAGATGTTTCACTGGCTTTCCCAAATCCAACTAATCCAGCGGCGTTAATGATTCCATGGATTGGTTTGTTTTCCTGAATCAAGTAATTCACAAATGTTGAAATGCTCGAGGCGTTTTCCAAATCAAGCAACATTATCGTTTGGCACTCATCTGGAATCTTTGTTGCAGAAAGCTCTGTTCTCGCTGTTCCTAAAGTGATAGCGCCTAGTGCGCTAATTTGTCTGACTACCTCAGCTCCAAGCGCGCCTGAAGCGCCGATGACCAAAACTGTTTTACCTGCAAATTCCATGGCTTAAGTATGACTCAGGGGGAGCCTGCTTTGGGAAAGTATGAATACTCGGGCAGAATAGGGCCATGAAAACACATCGCGGAATTGTTTACTCTCGTAACGGTGGAGCTGCAGCTAGCCAGCCCCTAGCTGTCTCAGCTGCCCTTGAAATCCTTAGAGCCGGCGGTTCATTCATTGATGCTGGCATCGCTCTTAGTGCGGTTATCTCTGTAGTGGAACCAGGTGCTTCTCAGTTAGGTGGAGATGCCTTTCTAATTACCCATCACGCCAAAACAAAAGAGAACTTGGCTTTCAATGGCAGCGGTGAAGCAGGACACAGTGCCGTCGCCTCTGCCTTTACAGATTCCATAGATCACCATGGCCCGAGATCTGCAACTGTTCCTGGAACAGTGGCAACCTGGTTTGCCGCTCACGAGCGTTACGGCAAATTATCAATGCAGGAAATTCTTGCCCCAGCAATTAGGTATGCCGAGCACGGTTTTGCTGCCACTCGGGATTTTGTCATGCGAATCGAGTTCTTTCTAAAGCAATTCCCTGACGCTACATTCTTTTCTGACATGGGTATTGATACATCCCTTTCAGTAGGGGATTTGGTTATTCAGAAAGATTTAGCCAAGACTTTGAAACAGATTGCCTCTGTTGGCAGAGATGCTTTCTATAAGGGTGAAATAGCTGACTTGATTGTGGCTGGAACTGATGGTTGGTTCAACCATGAAGATCTTGCTAAGCACCACACACGAGTAGAGAAGCCAATAACAGTCGATTACCGTGGCTACCAAGTTCATGGACAACCACCACCAACTCAAGGCATGATTCTTATGGAAGAGCTCCTGCTAGTTGAGGACAAAAATCTCAAAGACCTAACCGAAGCCCAGAGAATTCACCTGATGGTGGAAGCTAAGAAGATTGGTTTCTTAGATAGGAATGAGATTCTGGCGGACCCAGAGTTCACTCCCGTAGGTGTTGATCGCATCCTGTCTAAAGAACACATTGCAACGAGGCGTAAACAGATTGATATGACCAAAGCTTGGAATGGCCCCGAGGCAAATGTTCAAGAAGGTAGTGACACCACTTACTTCATCGTTGCCGATGCAGAAGGCAACGCAGTTTCTTGGATTCAAAGTGTCTTTCATGGTTTTGGGTCAGCGTTTGTCCCGAAGGGCACAGGAATACTGCTAAATAACCGAGCCACTGGTTTTAACCTTGATCCAACACATCCGAACTTTATTGAACCTGGGAAGCGGCCAGCCCATACTTTGAACGCTTGGACTGTCACGAACAGTGATGGCTCATTGGCCTATGTTGGTGGAACACCTGGAGCTAACATTCAAGTTCAATCAAACTTCCAACTCATCGTTCAGTTGATTGATTTAGGTCTAACGGTTCAAGAATCTGCAGAAGCTCCTAGATGGCAACACCTGATCGGTGATTCTTCTGATCTTGAAACTGGTCAAGGCAAGTTACAGCTTGAATCAAGATTTGGTGATGAGGTTATAAACGAACTCAGATCTCTAGGTCACGATGTTCTGGTCTTACCTGAATATGGTCATGGTTCTGCTGTGCAACTTCTTGAAATGCTTCCAAACGGTACTCAAGCTTGGGGTAGCGATGTTCGAGTAGATGGCCAGGCTGCTGGTATTTAGCGAGCAAGTAATCCAGCCGCAGCTTCAAGAATAAGAAGGGCACCTAGTCTGATTGTTCTCTGATCTTCTGAATCTTTGGTTGCATCTATCTCGGTGATATCGATTGATCTCACCTGAGAGTTTCTTGTGGCAAGTCTTGCGAACTCTCTAAGTTGAAATGCGCTTATTCCGCCAGGCGCACTTGCTGGGCAGGCTGGAACAAAAGCACGGTCACAAACATCAACATCAAAATCAACATGGATAGGACCTGAGCCAATAACTTCAAATGCTTCAGCAAGGATGTTCTCTGCGGTCAGCTTTTCGATGTCGGCTCTGGTAATTACATGAATCCCATAAGCTTTGGCACGCTTTGTGTATTCAGGCGAATTAGAGAAATCGTTGATTCCAATTTGAACAATCTTGTTCCCTGGCAATCCCTCATCAATGAGTCTTCTAATTGGAGACCCATTACTGACACCTTCACGGATATCGTGATGGGCATCAAAGGTAATTAGTCCTCCACCTGCTTCAAGAGTTGCTCTAGCGACCGCATAGGTGATCGAATTATCGCCACCGAGAGCAATGGCAAGTTTTGCTTGGCTTAGAACATGCTTGGTAATTGCTGTGGTTCTAGCCTCACCTTCGGAGCTGTCCGGTTCCGAAACATCACCAAAGTCAAAAGCTGTTAGTGCTCCTAAATCGCCAGCTGCAGAGTTCAGCGAATACCTCATAAGGGCTGCTCTGATGGCCTGAGGGGTTTGGTTAGCGCCGGTTGGGGAGATGCTGGTTAGATGGGCAGGAACGCCAAATACACCGATATCACAGGCTTCTGCACTCGCTTCAGTGAGCCAGTCGCTGGCTCTAGGCCAAAGTCTGTCTTCATTGCTCATGGGTTCAGTTTGGCAGAGCGAGTCAGTTTGCGCCAATGGAGATTCTGCGGTGATATTGACCTATGAGCAATGATGCGCACTACCCATTACACGCTGCTACTGGTTCAACTATTACAGCTAAGGGGTGGGCTCAAGAAGCTGCAATCCGCATGCTGCATAACAACCTAGACCCAGCTGTTGCCGAACATCCGGAGAACCTGGTCGTTTATGGTGGTACTGGCAAAGCTGCCCGAAACTGGGCTTCCTTTGATGCCATCGTTAAAACCCTCACCCAACTTAAAGGTGATGAAACTCTTCTTGTTCAATCCGGTAAACCAGTTGGGGTTTTTCAAACCCATGAGTGGGCGCCGAGAGTTCTGATAGCTAATTCAAACCTGGTTGGGGATTGGGCTAATTGGCCAGAGTTTAGAAGATTAGAACAAATGGGTCTGACCATGTATGGGCAGATGACCGCAGGTTCTTGGATCTATATCGGTACTCAAGGAATTTTGCAGGGCACCTATGAAACCTTTGCCGCTATTGCTGCAAAACGATTTGGTGGAACTCTGGCTGGAACTCTAACTGTCACTGCTGGTTGTGGTGGTATGGGTGGAGCACAGCCATTGGCAGTGACTATGAATGAGGGAACCTGTCTCATTGTTGATGTTGACGAGTCAAGACTTAGAAGAAGACTCCAGGATAGATATCTAGATGAGATTGCAGAGAATCTAGACGATGCCATTCATAAAGCATTAACTGCAAAAGCTGCCAAGCGTGCAATATCAATTGGTCTTGTTGGAAACATGGCGCACATTCTTCCTGAAATGCTCAAGCGAGATGTTGCCATCGATATTGTTACTGATCAAACCTCAGCACATGATCCACTTGCATATCTTCCAGAAGGTGTTGATCTAAATGACTCAGTTTCTTTAGCTTCTAAGAACCCTGAGGATTACACCAAGCGCGCTGAAGAATCTATGGCTAAGCATGTTGAGGCAATGGTTGGCTATATGTCTAAAGGCGCAGAAGTATTTGATTACGGTAACTCCATCAGAGATGAAGCTCGTAAAGGTGGATACAAGGATGCCTTTAAGTTCCCTGGCTTTATTCCTGCATACATTCGTCCGTTATTCTGTGAAGGAAAAGGTCCATTTAGATGGGTGGCTCTCTCAGGGGATAAGAAAGACATCTATCGCACCGATAAAGCAATTCTTGAACTCTTTCCAGAAAATGATCATCTACGTCGTTGGATCACGATGGCTCAGGACCGGGTTCAATTCCAGGGGTTACCTGCTCGTATTTGCTGGTTAGGTTATGGCGAAAGAGATAAAGCCGGAGCTGTCTTTAATGATCTTGTTAAGACTGGTGAAGTTAGCGCGCCAATTGTTATCGGTAGAGACCACCTTGACTGTGGTTCGGTGGCTTCTCCCTATCGAGAGACTGAAGCTATGAAGGATGGCTCGGACGCTATTGCAGACTGGCCATTGCTAAATGCAATGATAAATATCGCCTCAGGTGCTTCTTGGGTTTCTATTCATCACGGTGGCGGTGTTGGTATTGGTAGATCCATTCACGCAGGGCAGGTATCCGTAGCTGATGGAACTGAACTGGCTGCTCAGAAGTTAGCCAGAGTGCTAACCAACGACCCTGGTATGGGTGTCATTCGTCACGTTGATGCCGGTTACCCAGAAGCTGTTCAGGTAGCAAGGGAAAAGCATGTTCACGTTCCAATGTTGGATACCGAAGACTAATGACCACAACTTTATTCACCAGCATCAACTCTCTTGTTACAAACGATGAGAGTCTTGAAAAAGGAATTCTTGGTGAATTGGCTAATGCCGCTTTTATTGAAGAGTCAGGACAAATTGTTTGGGTTGGCTCAAGCTCTGCTTCTCCAAGTGCCGATAGAGAAGTCTCGCTTGCAGGCAAATCCGTTATCCCTGGTTTTGTTGACTCTCATGCACATTTAGTCTTTGCGGGAGATCGAGCTTTAGAATTTGAATCCAGAATGGCTGGCAGTCAATATGGCTCAGGTGGCATCATGACTACGGTTAAGGCAACTAGAGCAGCAACTGACGTTGAACTTGATCAGAATATCGCCACCAGGGCAGTTGAGCTCTATCGAGGTGGAATAACAACTTTTGAAACCAAGAGTGGTTATGGTCTTGATGTTGAGAATGAACTTCGATCACTAAGACTTGCTGTTGAACATACTGAGGACGTTACGTTCCTTGGTGGCCACGTGGTTCCTGAAGAATACCTTGGCAGGACTGATGCATATGTTGATCTAGTCAAAGGGGAAATGCTTGAGGCTTGCGCCCCTTATGCCCGCTGGATAGATGTCTTCTGCGATGAAGGTGCATTTGATTACGACCAGTCCAAAGCAATCCTCCAAGCAGGAATAGCGGCCGGATTGCTTCCACGTATTCACGCTAATCAACTAACCCAAGGTCGAGGTGTCGAACTAGCGGTTGAATTAGGTTGCGCTAGTGCAGATCATTGCACTCACTTGTCTTCAAAGGACATCGACTTACTAGCTGGCAGCAGTACGGTTGCCACTTTGCTGCCGGGGGCGGAGTTCTCCACCAGGAGCATCTATCCGGATGCTAGAAGATTCTTCGATGCGGGAGTCACAGTTGCCTTGGCAACAGATTGCAACCCAGGTTCCAGCTTCACATCTTCGATGGCATTCTGTATTGCTGTTGCTGTTAGAGAAATGCACTTCACTCCAGAGCAGGCAATATGGTCTGCAACTCTAGGTGGAGCAAAAGCACTACAGCGAGAAGATGTTGGGGCAATTGCCGTAGGTAAGTCTGCAGATTTTGTTGTGCTCGATGCGCCATCGTTCAGACATATTCCATATCGACCAGGTGTTGACCTAGTCGAAGAAACATTTATCTCAGGAACATCTATATACAGGAGCAATAAGTGAAGACCGTAACTATCAACTCCTCTGGCATTAGCTTTGAAGATGTCATAGCTATTGCAAGGCAAAACGCTCAGATTGTTATCTCAGCTGATGCCATATCTGGAATGCAGAGAACTCGTGATCAGGTTGAGGGGCTTGCTCAAGGAGAAGTTGCTGTTTATGGAATATCAACTGGGTTTGGCGCATTGGCAAGTAAACACATTGCACCTGAAGATCGTGTTCAACTTCAGAAGTCACTAATTCGATCTCATGCCGCTGGAATGGGGCCAATGGTGGAACGCGAAGTTGTGAGAGCACTGATGAGTTTGAGGTTGAAGACTTTATGTTCTGGTAGAACAGGAGCCAGACCGGTTGTTGCCCAGACAATGGCAGCAATACTCAATGCGGGTATCACCCCAATTGTCCATGAGTTTGGTTCTCTTGGTTGTTCAGGAGATCTAGCTCCGTTGGCACACTGCGCCATGGTGTTGATGGGTGAGGGTCGTGCCTTAGGGCCAGATGGGATTGAAGCTCCTGTTCTAGAACTATTAAAGAATGCTGGTATTACTCCAGTCGAACTAGCAGAAAAAGAAGGTTTAGCGCTTATCAATGGAACTGATGGCATGTTGGGAATGCTCATTCTTGCCATTACTGATCTTGAGAAACTTCTTGATTACTCGGATGTTATAGCCGCCATGAGTGTTGAGGGATTACTTGGAACCGATCAGGTGTTCAGAGCAGAACTGCATGAACCACTAAGGCCACATCCTGGCCAGATTCAATCAGCTAAAAACATGTTTGAAGCTCTAAAGGGTTCAGAAATTGTTGCCTCTCACCGTCATGGTGATGGTGTTGTTCAGGATGCGTATTCACTGCGATGTGCTCCTCAGGTAGCGGGAGCGGTTAGAGACACCGTTACCTACGCAAAGCAGGTAGCGCTTAGAGAACTAGCATCCACCATTGATAACCCAGTGGTTCTGGAATCAGGTGAGGTTACCTCTAACGGAAACTTCCATGGTGCACCGGTTGCCTATGTTCTTGACTTCCTAGCTATAGCTGCAACAGACCTTGGTTCTATAAGTGAACGTAGAACAGATCGCATGCTCGATAAGGCTCGCAATTCAGGCTTACCGCCATTTCTAGCGGGAGACCCTGGAGTTGATAGTGGCTTGATGATTGCTCAATACACTGCGGCAGGTCTTGTTTCAGACTCTAAACGCTTGGCTGTTCCGGCAAGCGTCGATTCAATTCCATCATCGGCTATGCAAGAAGACCACGTTTCTATGGGTTGGCATGCTGGTCGAAAGTTACGCAAAGTAGTAGAAAACCTTCGAAGCATATTGGCGATTGAACTAATTGGTGCCGCTCGCTGCGTTGAATTACGTGCTCCTCTAAAACCAGCCCCAATAACTGGAAAGCTTTTTTCTTCATTGAGAAACGTGGTTCCAGGTTTTGGGCCTGATCGCTTTATGGCACCAGAACTTGAAGCAGCCGTGGAGCTACTTCGTAGCTAGTTCTTCTTTACCGTAGTCCTTGCCGTTCTTGAGAACTGCAGGGCCGAGGATGGCAAGTATTACAGCTCCGATAACTGCAGCACCAATAAAGGTCTGTCTCACGCCAAAAGTTTGAATAGTAATACCTGCAAGAGCAGTACTGGTTACGGTGCCAACTGTAATAACAGCACCGAAGGTTGCCATGACTCTAGCTCTGACTTCATCTTTAGTTCTGTTTTGGATTATTCCAGTGCCATAGGAGTTAAGTAGTGCAACGCAGATACCACCTAGGTAACCAAAGGTCATCACTACCCACCAGTGATGTGCAGATGCTATTACTACAACTACTACTAAGACGCTAAGAATAGCGACGGTGATGATTCTAAGGTGGTAGCGCATTGGGACTTTGGTCACCGTTGTGAAGATTCCACCGGTGACAGCGCCAAGGGCAAATATTGCACCGGCTATTCCATAAATCAGTGTGCTTGCACCAAGTTCGTTGATAAGTAGGAATACTTCACCGACCTGGATAACGCCAAGAGAGACAATCAGCACCGTGATCAATATCACAATTGATCTGATTAGTTTGTCTTGGAATACGAACTTGATTCCGGCTAATGCCTTAAGGCTTCCCTCTTCATGAGCTGAAACACCAACGCGGTTAACTCTCAACAACAAGATTGAAATAGTTAGGACGATAAATGAAATTCCATCAATCAAGAAAGGCCAAACAAAACCTGTTGAACTAACTAAAACGCCACCAAGAGCTGGGGCTAGGAGGGAGCCTAATGCGGTAAATGTTGAGTTCAACCCATTAGCTCTCGAAACATCTTCCTTGGCAGCAAGGCTAGGAAGGAGTGCACTAAAAGCAGCATTAACACCCGTGTTAGCGCTCGCGGAGAGAAGTAGTGCGATGTATGACCACCAAGAAGGCAAACCTAAAGCCAAGCTAAATGAACAAAGCGACATGACGATGAGTAGCGGTGGCATCAGCACTCTGGTGCTGTATTTATCAGCTAGGAGGCCTGCCCACGGGGATAGAAAGATTGAAGGCAACAGCATACATAGAAATAGCAGCGATACTCCAGATGCTCCAGCGGCATCCTTATCTCTTAGGACAACTGCAAAGGTAGTCAGAGCGCTTCCCAGGAATGAGGCACCCGATGCAACCGAGAGCAGTTGGATTTTTCGCCATTGAGTTTGCTCTGCCAAGGTATTCGCCTAGTTCCTAATATTCGGGTGATTTAGAATCTCAGATACGGTGCTGTGCAGGTATTTGTTGGTAGCAAGGACACTTGAGGATGTTGCACTTAGTTCGCCACGTAGATCTGTTATCTGTCCACCAGCTTGCTCAACAATTGGCACCAAGGCCGCAATGTCATAGATAGCCAGATTATGTTCGGATGTTATTTCCAAAGAGCCTTCAGCTAGGAGCATGTATGCCCAGAAATCTCCGTACGCTCTAGTGCGCCAAACCTTACGAGTAAGTTGCATGAGTTCATCAAGCATGTTCATCTCATCCCAGAGCTTGAGACTGTTGTAGCTAAGCGATGCATGCTCCAAATCGCTTATCTTAGAAACCTGAATTGGTGCAGTTCTACCATCGATGTGCTTCGTGTGTGCTCCGGTTCCAGGGGCAGCCCACCAACGTCTACCCATAGCCGGCGCACTGACAACACCGACAACAGGTTTGCCGTCGACTGCGAGAGCAATCAGTGTGGCCCAAACTGGAACTCCGCGCATATAGTTTGCTGTTCCGTCAATTGGATCAATAATCCAAGTTCGACTGCCTTTACCATGCAGGTTTTCTCCGCTTGTTCCATACTCTTCGCCGATTAATGAGTCATTTGGACGTTGCTTCTTAAGTTCCTCTTTAAGAGCGGCCTCGACACTTCTATCCGCATCCGTTACGGGAGTTTTATCCGGTTTAGTTTCAACATGCAGGTCGAGCGAGTAGAAACGCTCTAGAGAAATAGCATCAGCGATATCAGCAAGCTGAAGTGCAAACTCTAGGTCCTCGGTGTAATCCATAAATCTAGGTTAGTCGTTACTTGAATTAGCGATGGAGACCATCAGCCGGCGAAGCGAATCTAGCCTGGCAGCAGAGATAGTTCCAGCAGCAACTGCTTCATCTAAACCACAGTCTGGCGAATCGACTAGGTGAGAACAATCCCTCGGGCAGTGGGAAGCCACCTGCCAAAGATCTTCAAAGCTACGCAGGAGATTCTCTAGTTTTATGTGGCCTAAGCCAAAAGACCTAACTCCAGGAGTATCAATGATCCAGGTTGCAGCATCGAGTCGGATAGCCCTTACCGAACTACTGGTGTGTCTACCCCGACCGGTAACAGCGTTGACTCCGCCAGTTTCTCTGGCTGCATCAGGAGCTAAAGAATTCACCAAAGTAGATTTACCAACACCACTGTGTCCGACTACTACTGTTACCTGTCCAGCTAGAAATTGATTCAGCTCATCAAGACTTGGTGAATCTTTGCGATTTAGAATCACCGGTATCGAAAGATCAGCGAAGTTTTTGACAAACTCAGCTGGGTCTTCAAGGTCTACCTTGGTGATGCAAAGTGCGGGCTTTAGTCCAGCATCAAAAGCAGCGGCTAGGTAGCGATCGATTAGTCTCGTTCTTGGCTCTGGATTAGTAATGGCAACAACGATTAACATCTGTGTGGCATTAGCCACAATTACTCGCTCAACTTGGTCAGTATCATCAGCACTTCTGCGAAGCAGAGTTGTTCTTGGCTCTACTCGGACAATTCTGGCCAGAGCACCGACGGTGTCTGAGGTGTCTCCTGCCAGAGCAACTTGATCTCCAACAGCAACACCTTCTTTGCGAAGCTCTTTAGCTAAAGTTGCAAAGACTTCGCGTTCATCTGCAAGTAGAACTGTGTATCGGCCTAGGTCAACCTGAACCACCATTCCGATTGGGGCATCAGAGTGTGATGGGCGGTTCTTTGTTCTTGGCTTATTGCCTTTAGGATTTGGCCTTACTCGAACGTCTGTCTCATCAAGATCATGCTCTTGAGGTTCAGGTTCATATAGCCAACTCAAGCTCTTTGCTCCAGCATATTGGTCCACAGAGCGACAAATTCAGGCATTGTTTTACTGACTACCGAAATATCTTCTATACCAATCCCAGGGACTCTAAGGCCTATGATTGCTCCTGCAGTTGCCATACGGTGATCTTCATAAGTGTGCCAGGTATTGCCGACTAGGTGATCGCTAGGAGTGATTTGTATTCCATCAGGGAGCTCTGTTGCATTTCCACCAATGGCATTTATCTCAGCAGTTAGAGCTGCTAACCGATCTGTTTCATGCCCTCGTAGATGAGCGATACCAGTAATTCTGCTTGGCCCATCTGCTAGAACCGCAAGTGCGATAATTACTGGAGCCAATTCACCGCCGATACCCAGATCGACATCAATCCCCTTGATAACTCCACTGCCTGTAAAGGTTAGGTCATTTCCGGCTCTTGCAACATGGCCACCCATTTGAGCAATTAGTTCAACAAAGTGCTTTCCAACCTGAGTGGTTTGCTCTGGCCAATCTTTGATGGTAACTGACCCACCTAAAACAAGAGCTGCTGCAATGAATGGTCCGGCGTTAGAGAGATCTGGCTCGATGGTAATCTCGCCACCTGAAATATCTCCTGGCTCAACGACCCATGTGACAGAGTCGGGTTGGTGAACTAGGACACCTCTAGCCCTGAGCGTTTCAATAGTCATTTCAATATGCGGAAGCGAAGGGAGGTGGCTACCCGAGTGGTGCAGAGTGAGGCCATTTTTATATCTAGCAGCGGCTAAGAGTAATCCTGAAACAAATTGGCTAGAAGCGCTCGCATCAATTATTAGTTCCCCACCTGAAATTGATCCAGTCGCATTCAGAGTAAAGGGGAGGGAGCCTAATCCGCTATCTGCAACTTGAATACCTAGACCGCGAAGCGATTCGATCGTGGTCTTCATAGGGCGCTTTCTTGCCGCTTCGTCTCCATCGAAAGTTATTGAACCCTTGGTAAGCGCAGCCATTGGTGGAACAAAGCGCATGACTGTTCCCGCTAAGCCACAGTCGATAGTCACATCAGAAATGGAAATGTCAGTGGTTGGTGGAATTATTACAAGGTCGCCATATTCATCACTGTTGATCTGAGTTCCAAGCTTTCTAAGGGCCTCGATCATTAGCTGGGAATCCCTGGATTCTAGAGGTTTCCTAAGGTGTGTAGGCGATGCAGCAAGGGCGGACAGCACCAATTCTCGGTTGGTTAGAGATTTTGAGCCCGGCAAGGTGACCCGAGCAGAGATTGCATGGTGAACCGAAGGGGCCGGCCAAAATTCTTTGGCTTTCGGAGAATAATTTTGTTCACTCATTGGTTATTAAGTATATGGCATCAGGTTTTGATGCCTCCCACCCGCTCAACGGCGAGCAAACTAACAGAAAGCAGAAACTATAGACACTTTATTGAAGAACCTAAGCGCTAGACCCCGCCGCCACAACTACGGCCCGCAATCCTGCAAACAGCAGCAGAAGTACATGTCAGACATAATTAACTCACAAGATCTGGGGGATGCCATTAACAATTTAGAAGAGCAAGAACGCAAACTAGCCGATTTCGAGTTGGAAATTGGCCCTCACTACGAATTCATTCTTCGTGCATCTATCGCCAAGACCCACAGCCAAACTTTTGGTGAAGAACTCGCTCAAGCGGTAATCCTAAAGGCGTTTAAGTATTGGGATAGCTATGTTGATCGCAGCAAAGGCCCTAAGGCCTGGCTCAACAGAATAATTTACACCACCAACATCTCATTGGGTGTTGCTGAAGCTAAACAGAACAAGAACCGCGTGACCGTATCTCCTGACATCGACGATGATTGGCAGGAAGATTACATCTATGACAAGGCTCAAGAATCACAGTTAGGTGCATCAGCCGAGAGCATCGTGCTTTCAAAGATGGCAACTCAAGAAATCGTTGATGCGATTCAAGCAATTGATCCGGTATTCCGTGAAGTTGTTCTACTAAATCTTGTTGATGGCTGGAAATATAAAGAGATTGCAGAATTTACTGGTCTATCTCAAAACACTGTTGGAACACAGATTCACCGCGCTCGTAGAATTCTTCGCGTCGCACTTCGCGAGAAGGCCATTGAGTACGGCATTAACCCTGATTCAGATAAAGAAGAAAAGTAAAGGAAATATGACAATGAGTAACCTAAGTTGCCATCAAACCCGAAGAAAAGTTTATGAATATCTTGGCGATGAGCTGGATGTAAAGGCTAAGCAAGAAGTTGATGGGCATCTAGCTGGTTGCCAGTTTTGCAAAGCGGAATACGATTTGGAGCGAACAATCTCGAAGTTAGTGATTAACTCCTCCTTTAGTTCAGAGCCGAATTCGAATTTCTTTAATAAAATTTCAAATTCTCTCAGATCAGAGCTGGATTGAATAAAGGCCCTGAATTATCAGGGCCTTTTTCCTAAATTTCTTGTTCTGGCAAATCAAGCCAACGATACCAACCTTGATTCAGCACTAACCAAGCAATGAGTCCATGTCCTAGTTGGCCAGGCATTCCTAGAGTTGAGTTTTTCAATTCCTCGTTGAACCCCTGATGATCTACCAAAGGTCTAAAGCAATCCACGAATGGCAGTGACCTTCTAGCTGTCACATCTTCAAATCCTGCTGAAAGATGTTCAATCTCGTAGTTCAACTGAGGGTTGCGACTTGGAATGGGTGATACCACAAAACACTGGACACCTTTGCTGGCAGCACTATCCAAGATATTTGCAAGATTCAGCCGCGATCTTGACATTGTGATACCTGCGTTAATGTCATGCGCATTTAGACAAACGATTAGGCGGTTATCAGTAACAGGGGAGAAGCGCTTCGACGCTTCCTCGAGCCATTGCTCACTCAGCCCAGCTGAAGATATTTCTGGTGTTGGCAGGCTATAGAAGTCAATTCGTGGGTAATCGCTTTGAGTCTTAGCTATTACTCGACCAACCCAACCTAAGCCTTTAGGGTCTCCGCCTGCGCCAATAATATCGTCACCGATGATGACGATTCTTATATTGCGTCTTGGCTGATCCATAAGGTTTAGGAGAACGCTCTTTCAACTAGGTCTGCTTGTTCAACAGCATGACGTTTTGCAGATCCAGTAGCAGGGGATGCGCTAGCTGGACGAGAAATGAGTTTAGCAACCTGACCACCCATGTATTTAGGTAGGAAGAGACCGATGTATGTCCATGGGCCTTGGTTAGCTGGCTCATCTTGAACCCAGAAGAGTTCAGCATTTGGATACTGAGCGTATACCTGCTTGATTTCATCAACCGGGGTTGGATACAACTGTTCAACTCGAACAATTGCAGTCTGCTGGCCGCCGCGCTTTTCAGCTTCGGCTAGTAGATCCCAGTAGACCTTGCCTGAGCAGAAGAGGACTCGCTTAACAGACTGTTTGTTTAATCCACGTTCGTCGTCGATAACCATCTGGAAGGAACCAGTTGTGAAATCCTGCACCTTTGATGAAGCAGCCTTTAGGCGAAGCATCGATTTAGGGGTGAAGACAACTAGTGGTCTGCGTGGACGAGCGTATGCCTGTCTGCGCAAAAGGTGGAAATGGTTTGCAGGCGTTGAAGGCTGAGCAACAGTCATGTTGTTTTCAGCACAGAGCTGCAGGTATCTTTCGATACGCGCAGAAGAGTGATCAGGTCCCTGACCTTCATAGCCGTGCGGTAGTAACAGAACTAGAGAAGAGTGCTGACCCCACTTCTGCTCAGCGGAAGATATGAACTCATCAAGAATTGTTTGTGCACCGTTTGCAAAGTCACCAAACTGTGCTTCCCAAAGTACTAGGGCATCCTTGCGCTCCACTGAGTAACCGTATTCAAATCCCATTGCCGCATATTCACTTAGCAGGGAATCGTAGATGTAGAACTTTGCTTGGTTAGCAGTCAGGTTTCTAAGCGGCATCCACTCCTGACCGTTTTCACGATCGTGGAATACAGCGTGACGCTGAACGAAGGTTCCACGACGTGTGTCTTGTCCAGACATCCGGATGTTGACACCTTCAACCAACAGTGAACCAAGAGCAAGTAATTCACCAAAGCCCCAGTCGATTCCACCCTCGCGTGACATCTCAAGACGTTTAGCCAGAAGTTGCTGCAGCTTAGGGTGCACGTTGAAATTAGGCGGAAGGTTGCTGTGTGCATTTCCGATGAGCTCAACCACCTCACCCTTGATTGCACTTTCATGGTTTATCTCGGGGTGATCGCTGGCGGTGGTGCCAATTCCGATTGGTCTTGCCTGTAATTCAACAGGAGTTGACATTGCTTCATGAACATCTGTGAAAGCCTGTTCCATCCTTGCTTGGAAGTCAGTATTTGATTGTTCAAACTCTTCACGAGTGATATCTCCGCGACCAACAAGAGATTCGAGATACAAAGTTCTAACTGAACGCTTTGCTTCGATCAAGTTATACATCAACGGCTGAGTCATCGAAGGATCGTCACCTTCGTTGTGACCACGTCTGCGGTAACAAACTAGATCGATGACAGCATCTTTCTGGAACTTCTGACGATAGTCAAAAGCCAACTGTGAAACTCTAACCACTGCTTCTGGATCATCGCCATTGACGTGGAAGATAGGTGCTTGGATGCCCTTAGCGACATCGGTAGCGTAAACGGT
Source organism: Micrococcales bacterium (assembly GCA_947454255.1). Taxonomy (GTDB): domain Bacteria; phylum Actinomycetota; class Actinomycetes; order Actinomycetales; family Microbacteriaceae; genus Rhodoluna. The sequence continues at coordinate 19,481 of CANGIU010000009.1, read as the reverse complement.
CGAACGTGACATTGAAGGCGGGGTAGTGAAACCAACTTGGTTGTTGATCACAATGTGAATAGTTCCTCCGGTACGGTAACCACGAAGGCTCATCATGTTTAGAGTTTCAGGAACAACTCCCTGTCCTGCGAATGCAGCATCACCATGAATAAGCACTGGCAGCACTGGGTATTCAGCTGGGGACTTATCGATTCGATCCAGCTTTGCTCGCACAATTCCTTCGAGCACTGGGTTGACTGCTTCTAGGTGGCTAGGGTTAGCCGCTAGATAAACGTTGGTTTGGTTTCCGTTAGGGCCGGTGAAGGTTCCTTCAGTACCAAGGTGATACTTCACATCTCCAGAACCCTGAACAGTCTTAGTGTCTGTGTTTCCTTCGAACTCTCTGAAGACCTGGCCGTAGGTTTTACCTGCAATGTTGGTCAAGACATTTAGGCGACCGCGGTGCGCCATTCCAATAGCGACCTCAGACAGTTGAGCGTCGGCTGACGCCTGCAAGATGGCATCAAGAGAGGCAATAGTTGACTCTCCTCCTTCAAGGCTGAATCGCTTTTGACCTACGAACTTGGTTTGCAAGAAGGTTTCAAACGCTTCTGCTTCATTCAGTTTTTCAAGAATGCGAAGCTGTTGGTCATGGCTTGGCTTCTGGTAAGGACGCTCAAGTTGTTCCTGCATCCACTGACGCTCTTCTGGATTGTGGATATGCATGTATTCGATACCAACGGTGCGACAGTATGTGTCACGAAGAATCTTTAGAACATCCCTCACGAGCATCTTTGATTTGCCACCAAAGCCACCAGTGTTAAATTCACGATCGAGATCCCAAAGACTTAGCCCATGAGTTAGTACGTCTAGATCAGGGTGAGTACGCTGTTGATACTCAAGTGGATCGATGTCTGCCATTAGGTGACCGCGAACGCGATAGGCGTTAATAAGTTCCTGAACGCGAGTCTCTTTGCTTCTTGGGTTTGCATCGTTTAGGTCAAAATCAGTCGCCCAACGAATTGGCTGGTAAGGAATTCTTAGGTCAGCAAAAATTTCGTCGTAGAAGCCGCGCTCACCCAAAAGCAATTCGTGAATGATTCTGAGGAATTCACCAGACCCAGCACCCTGGATCACTCTGTGATCATATGTAGAAGTTAAGGTAATGACTTTGCTTATTCCAAGATTGGCAAGATGTTCTTCACTCATTCCTTGGAATTCAGCTGGGTAATCAAGTGCTCCTGCGCCAACGATGCAACCCTGTCCTTTGGTAAGCCTAGGGACCGAGTGGACAGTTCCAATACCACCCGGGTTGGTAAGTGATGCGGTTGTTCCTGAGAAATCTTCAGCGGTTAGTTTGTTATCCCTAGCCCGTTTGACTAAATCTTCGTAGGCACTTAGGTATTCAGCGAAGTTAAGTCGCTGAGCTTTTTTGATATTTGGAACAAGCAGTGCGCGTGAGCCATCGGGCTTAGGAATGTCAATTGCTAAACCAAAGTTAATGTTTGCAGGAGAAACTGATGCAGGTTTGCCTTCTACCTCTTCGTAGTAAACATTTTGGCTAGGGAATTCCTTTAATGCACGAATAATTGCGTAACCGATGATGTGGGTGAAAGAAACTTTTCCACCACGTGTTCTTCCCAAGTGAGAGTTGATGACAATGCGGTTATCGATTAGAAGCTTTGCGGGGATTGCACGAACGCTTGTAGCGGTTGGAATACTTAATGATGCATCCATGTTGGCGGCCAAGGTCTTTGACATACCTTTAAGAATCGTTACTTGGTCTTCTGCATCTTCGGCTACCACTACTGAAGAGGTGGTCGGAGCTTGGGCTGGAATAGGTTGTGGCTTTGCTTCGACTCTGGTTGTTTTAGCAACTAGAGGAACTGATCCGGTTGGAGCGCTCTCGATAACTGGTGCAGTGGTCACAGGTGAACTCGTAATAGGAGTTGCTGGGTGACCTTGCTTCTCCTGATGGTAGCGCTCAAGAATAGGCAGCCATTCTTTGTCCACTGAATCGGGACTGACTAGCCATTGCCCATACATTTCGTCTACCAGCCATTGGTTTGCTCCAAATTCTTGACCGGATTGGGAATTGTCCACGGACACCTAAACACCTCTTACTTTTTACCCGAATAGCGCCAAACAAGCCTACCTTTTCTTTGAGAACTAGAAGTTTTAGAGCGTAACTATGGTGGGCAAAGGGGGAGGCCCTAGCCTCTCGCGAGTATGCTAAAAGGGTTATGGACTCAGACCATCCCGACCCGAGCCCCGTTGAAGGACTAACCCGATGAACGAGTGGTTGCTTCTCGGGCTGGGCATTTTGCTCACAATTGGCACTGGAATCTTCGTTGCCAGTGAGTTTTCTCTAATAAACCTTGAACGAACCGAGCTTGAGGGCAGACGTGATCGAGGCGAGCGGGGCCTTAGCGCAAGCATTGCAGCGCTAAAACGTACCAGTACCCATCTATCTGGAGCTCAACTGGGTATTACCCTGACCACACTGTTGACTGGTTTCTTGGCTGAACCCTCTCTGGCGGTGTTGCTTGAAAGCAGTGGCTTAGGCAACTGGTTCAAAGATGGCACCCTGCAAGCGGTTGCCCTTTCGCTTTCATTAATTATTGCCACCCTTTTCTCAACTCTGATTGGGGAGCTTGTTCCTAAGAAGTTGGCACTGACTCTTCCGCTCGGGGTGAATAAGGCAGTGGTTAGATTCCAGTTGGCTTTCACCTGGTTATTCGGATGGCTCATCTGGTTGCTCAACAGCACAGGTAACGCAATTGTTCGATCTCTTGGAATTGAACCTAAAGAGGAACTCAGCTCATCACGAACCGCCGAAGAACTTTCTGCTCTTGTCAAGAGATCTGCAAGTTTAGGTGCATTAGAGCAGCGCACTGCCGATCTAATTACTAAGACTTTGGCGCTCAGCCAGTTAGTTGCATCGGACGTTATGACTCCTAGGACCAAACTCTCATCCTTGGACGCAGCTTCCACTGTTCAAGATGTGATTTCTCTTTCACACAGCACAGGTTTTTCAAGGTTTCCAGTTTTTGCTGGATCAAATGACGATGTTGTTGGAATTGTTCACGTCAAGGCTGCGGCTTCGGTTCCAAGGGAAAAAAGAGAATCAGTTCCGGTAACGGCATTGATGGTTGAACCATTCCGAGTGCCAGAAACACTTTCGCTCGAGAAACTTATGGGGGTGCTTCGCTCTAGGGGATTGCAGTTAGCGATTGTGGTTGACGAGTATGGCGGCACAGCTGGAATTGTGACTCTAGAGGATCTAGTCGAAGAACTTGTTGGTGAACTTGGCGATGAGCACGACAGAGCAAAATTAGATATCACTGGCGGTAAAGACAAATCATTTAGTTTTCCAGGTATGTTCCGTCCGGATGAACTTTTAGAAAAATTAGCAATTGAAGTTCCAGTGGATGGCAGTTATGAAACTATTGCGGGATTTATCATGGCGCAATTAGGTCGTGTTGCAACGGTGGGTGATGAAGTTCGAATCGAGAGCGGTGTGTTGAGAGTAGAGAGAATGGAAGGTCGCCGAGTCGATCGCATTCGTTTCACTCCTGATGAAATACCAGAGGAGGAGCAGAGTGAATAGCATCGAGGCTGGCTTGCTAGCTTTCCTGGTTCTGCTGTTGGTAAATGGTTTTTTTGTGGCTGCAGAGTTTGCAGTTATTTCTGCTCGTCGAGCACAGATCGAACCCCGAGCTAAAGCAGGGTCAAGACCAGCAAAACTCACAATTAGGGCAATGGAGAATGTGAGCCTAATTCTCGCTACCTGTCAGCTAGGCGTGACGATTGCAGGGTTACTAATTCTCTTGGTTGCTGAGCCCAGCATTCACGACCTTCTCAAGGCTCCATTAGCGGGGCTAGCTCTTCCTGATGCAGTTGAAAGCGCAACTTCATTTGGAATCGCACTGATTATTGTTTCCTTCCTTCATGTTTTAGTTGGCGAGATGGTGCCAAAGAATATCTCCTTCTCGATCCCTGAAAGAGCAGCGTTAGTCCTGGTTCCTATTGTTTATGGGCTAGCCGTAGTTCTGAAACCAGTAGTGGTTGCGCTAAATGCAACCGCAAACGGTGTTGTTAGATTGTTTGGAGTTAGGCCTAAGAACGAAGCAAATAGTGCCTTCACACTTGAGCAAGTAGAAGATATTGTTTCTCACTCAACTAGAGCAGGTGTACTCAGTGATGAGACCGGGGCTATCACCAACACATTTGAATTTACCGATAAGAAAGTCAAAGACATCCTGGTTCCAGTGCAGAATCTAATTACTTTGCCAACCGATGTGACACCTAGGGAAGTAGAACAGGCAGTTGCTAAGCATGGTTTTAGTCGTTACGTAGTTCTTGACGTTGATGGGTCACTGGAAGGCTATCTTCACCTCAAAGACGTTATTGATTCTGATGAAGACGAAGCAGACGAACCAGTCCAAAGAAAACTAATTAGAACGGTAAAGTCCATCGGTGGTGGAGTTGAACTTGAAGACGCTTTGGCTCTAATGCAAAAAGATCGACAACACCTAATGGCTAGCTTTGATCCTGAGGGTAATTTGCAGGGCCTTCTTTTCCTCGAAGACATCTTGGAAGAGCTAGTTGGTGAAGTTCAAGACGCTACTAGACGTGAGTAATTACTTCTTGAACTTTCCTCTGGTGTATTGGTTTGGCCAGTAATCAACTTCGACATCTAATTCAAATGCTGCTCTAAGTGGCCAGTATGGGTCTCTAAGCGATGCTCTACCAATCATGATGATTTCAATTTCAGTGCTCTGTAGTATTTCTTCCGCCTGTATTCCGGTTGTGATAAGTCCAACCGCTGCTACTGGTCCTTCAACTTCCGCTGCAATGTCTTCAGCAATAGGAACCTGATAACCAGGACCAAAAGGAATATTCACACCGAGGACTAGGCCGCCGCTTGAAATATCGAATAGATCTGCACCTTTTTCCTCACACCACTTTGCAACTTCTGCGCAATCGGCAACAGTGAAACCATCTTCTCGATAATCAGTGGCTGAGAATCTAACACTCAATGGAATATCTTCGCCCACTGTTTGACGTATTGCCTCAACTATTTCAAGTAGGAAGCGTGCACGGTTAGGTTTGCTTCCACCGTATTCATCAGTGCGTTGGTTGGTTATTGGGGAGAGGAATTGATGAATTAGATAGCCATGGGCTGCGTGAATTTCAATTACATCAAAACCAGCTTCTACAGATCTCTTCGCAGCTTGTGCCCACTGACCAACAAGTTCCTTCACCTCGGCAGTTGTTAGTTCTTTGGGAATGTTGTATTCGGGAAATGGTTCACTCGTTGAGGACACCGGCTGCCAACCACCATCAGCTTCTTTGATGGCTCCTGAACCAGACCATTCACGATAAATACTGGCTTTTCTCCCAGCGTGAGCAAGTTGGATTGCAGAAAGAGCACCAGCTTCTCTAATAAATTTTGTGGTCTCCTGCCAGGCTTTGACTTGTTCGTCATTCCAAATTCCGGTATCCCAAGGGCTGATTCTTCCGTCAGGTCTAATGGCAGTTGCCTCAGACATCACGAGCCCTGCTCCACCGAGTGCCCTGGAACCCAAATGGACTACGTGCCACTGATTGGCCATACCATCTTTGTTTTCGCATGAATATTGGCACATTGGAGCAATCCAGATGCGGTTCCGTGAGGTTTTAGAGCGGATTGTGAACGGTTCAAATAACTTAGCCATAGCAACAGCCTAATAAGTGTTAGCACTCTTAGACTTGAGCAGGGAATCTATCTTGAGGCGTTTAGCCGGTTTTGGAGAATTCGTTGGTGACAACATTAGCTACACGAGTGCTTGCATTACCTAAAAAGTTTTGGTTCATTCTGCTCATTGCCCTATTTGCCCAGCTGACTTTGATCTGGTTGGGAACTGCCAGCGGTGATCCTTTTGGTGATGTGCGATATACCTATGCCGCATGGGTCACCAGCATGCTCGATAAGGGATTCATCCTCGGAATTAATGAACCCTGGGTCTATCCATTTATTGCAGAGATACCGTTATGGTTAGCTCACTTCGTAAGCTTTGGCGATTACATGACCGGCTGGTTCTTAGTAACGGTGAATCTAAACATGCTTACCTTTGCCTATCTTTTGGGCTGGGGAAAGAAGATGGAAAGAAGCAAGGCCGCTTGGTTCTTGATTGTCTGTATTTTTCTCTGTGGACCTGTTGCACTTGGAAGATTTGAAGTATTCAGCCTTATCCTCACTGTCATAGGTGCCATTGCTCTATGGAACAAAAGAGAATCAATCTCTATGCAGTTCTTCAACTTGGCAGCTTGGATCAAAGTTGCACCAATAGCAGCAATCTTCACTGGATTTGTCATTACCAACAACAGACTGAAATTTATCCTCCACCTAATCTACGGAACGGCAGCAATTGTCATTATTGGCTTACTGCTTGGAGGAGACTCCAGCATGTTCAGCTTTGTTGGAATGCAGAGTGGTCGTGGAGTTCAAGTTGAATCCACAATTGGAATCATCTGGTTGGTTCAAATCTTGCTTGGAATCCCAGGTGCAAAAATTTACTACGACAACGAGATTCTTACCTTCCAGGTCTCAGGCTTTGGTGTTACTGAAGTTGCCAACATAATGACCTTGGTTCAGATTGGCGCCTTGGCCATAACTATCTTCTTAGGAATTAGAGCAAAACGAGCAGGCATAGATACCAACACTCTCTTCGCATGGATTTTCCTAACTGCAACATTAGATCTTTTGGTATTCAACAAAGTTGGTTCACCACAGTATGAACTTTGGGTTATTGGGGCTGCGTTCGTAGGAGTCCTGTTTGGCACAGCGAAATGGAAACCTGTAGTTTGGTTGACCATTTTCTCATCAGGGCTTTCTTGGCTGATATTCCCGATTTACTATGGGCAGTTGCTTGATGGCAAACCTCTAGGTGTCGGACTTTTGATAGCCCGAAACCTTGCTGTAGTTGCAGTCTTGGTCTGGTCAAATATCCAACTGACCAAACTTGGTAATAAGAAACTAAGCGCGCAGTAATTTAGCTAGCAGAGGGCCAACTTTTTCGTGCTCGATTAGGAAACCATCGTGCCCATATTCTGAAGAAATGGTGTGAAGTTTTCCACCAACTAATTCTGACCCGATATGTTCTGCAATAAGCTTCTGATTCTCAATAGGGAATAATCGATCGCTATCAATTCCAATCACGAGAGCTTTGGCTTTAATCTCCCCCAGAGCTGCCTTGACGGATTTTCTACCACGACCGACATCATGCGAATTCATTGCTTCGACTAGACAGATGTATGAATTTGCGTCAAACCTTCTTGTGAACTTATTGCCATGGAAGTCAAGGTATGAAACAACGGCAAATCTTCCACCATCTCCTAGCGGGTTAATCTCGGATTGCCAAGTTCTGTCAAATCTTTGGTTTAGCTCACTAGGGCTTCGGTAATTAAGCAATGCCATTCTTCTTGCCAAAGCAAGGCCTGCGTGCGGACCAAGTCCAGCCTTAGAGTCGTAGTAGTTACCTTTTTGAAAATTCGGGTCAGCTTTAATTGCCTCAATTTGAACTGAGTTCAGAGCAATTTGATCTGCACCCGTAACAGCTGGCGCTGCTATCACAGCAATTCTTTGAACACGTTCTGGATATTGGATAGCCCACTCAAGAACATGCATCCCACCCATCGAGCCACCAATTACAGCATGCCAAGTTTGAATGCCTAGGTGCTCACTCAGCGAGACCTGAGCTAGGACTTGATCACGAATGGTTAGGTATGGAAAACGTGAACCGTACTCTTTACCTGATTTATCTAGCGAGGAGGGTCCGGTCGAACCTTGGCAACCACCAAGGATATTCGGGGCAACAATAAAGTATTTGTTGGTATCTAGATATAGACCTGGACCGATTAGGTCACTCCACCAGCCTTCGGTGGGATGTTCTTTTGAAGCTTTGCCTACTGCGTGCGAATCACCGGTAAGTGCATGTAGGACTAGAACCGCATTTGAAGAATCTTTATTTAGTGTTCCCCAAGATTCAAATGCAAGCCGCGCTTGATGTAGCGTCTTGCCGCTTTCTAGATTGAGGTTTCCCAGTGGGGCAAATGATCTTTCACCCGCAGGGTCACCGTCCCGCCAGGCTCCGGTTGCCTTGGGCTTACCAACAAGTTGTCTGGTGAGCTCTTCGGTTATGAAGTCTGAGGGGACAGTGTCCTCTGGAGTTTGAAAGTCCATTTACTGGATTTGAACCTTACTTAACTGATGCAAATCCTGTTTCTAGATCTGCGATGATGTCTGCAATTGACTCTAGTCCAACCGATAGACGAACTAGACCTGGCGTTACACCTGCACTCAACTGTTCAGCTGGGCTTAACTGTGAGTGTGTGGTGCTTGCTGGGTGAATGACAAGTGAGCGAACATCACCGATGTTAGCTACGTGGCTGAACAGGTTAAGTGACTCCACGAACTTAGAACCATTTGCTACGCCACCTTTGAGTTCGAAGGAGACTATTGCTCCTGCACCCTTAGGTGCATATTTCTTACCTGCTTCGTACCAAGGTGATGATTCTAGACCTGCGTAGTTAACGCTTTCAACCTGAGGGTGCTTTGAAAGCCACTGCGCAACAGCCTGAGCATTTTCAACGTGGCGCTGAACTCGAAGGCTAAGAGTTTCAATGCCCTGGATAAGCTGCCATGCACTTGTTGGTGCAATAGCTGAACCTAGATCGCGAAGCAACTGAACACGTGCCTTAATGATGTATGCAATGCCATCACCTAGAGCGGCTGTGTAATTAACGCCGTGATATGAAGGGTCTGGCTCGGTAAGACCTGGGAACTTATCGCTCTTTGACCAAGCGAACTTTCCACCATCGACAATTGCACCTGCAACAACGGTTCCGTGACCACCTAGGAACTTAGTTGCTGAGTGAACAACAATGTCTGCACCGAAATCTAGCGGCTTGATTAGGTAAGGAGTTGCAACAGTGTTGTCAACGATAAGTGGCAGACCATTTTCATGGGCAACCTTTGCAACACCAGCGATGTCCAAGATGCTCACCTTAGGGTTACCAATAGTTTCAGCGAAGAATGCTTTGGTGTTTGGCTGAACTGCAGCTGCCCAAGCACTTAGGTCATCTTGGTCTTCTACGAAAGTAGTCGTGATACCAAGCTTTGGAAGTGTGTACTTGAACAAGTTGTATGTTCCACCGTAAAGAGTTGATGATGCGACGATGTGGTCACCAGCCTGAGCGATGTTCAGAATCGCAAAGGTTTCTGCAGCCTGACCAGATGAAAGCAGCAGGGCAGCGGTGCCGCCCTCAAGGGCTGCAATGCGCTTTTCCGCAACATCCTGGGTAGGGTTCATGATTCTGGTGTAGATGTTTCCGAACTCAGCTAGACCAAAGAGGTTCTTAGCGTGCTCTGACGAGTTGAATACATAGGCAGTGGTGTTATAGATAGGTGTAACCACTGAATTGGTAGTTGGGTCTGGAGTTGCCCCTGCGTGGATCTGGGTGGTTTCAAATCCCCAGTTGGCTGAATCGTTGCTCATTTTTGTGCTTTCTTGATAATTAGGAGGTGGTGTATTTCAAGGCTAAGTAATGTCCCCAAATAGCCCAAATACCCCATGAAACGTGGCGTAACTTTTAGATGGATCTGAACGGCATTGGCCCGATTGGCAGAAGCAGGAAAGGAACTAATTAGCTCCAGCTGCTTCATCAAGAGTATCAAATGCTAGAGCTGCCAACATGGTGGCACCATCTGCCAGAACAGAGTCATCAAATACTGCCTTATTGCTGTGGTTTGCCTGACGCTTCTCCATCGGGATGCTCGGGTCAGCGGCAGATAAGAATATGAATGCACCTGGAATCTCTTCAAGGATGCTTGCCATATCTTCTCCTCCAGGCATTGGCTGATCCATGTTCATGTATCTGCCTTCACCAAAGACTGTCTTGGCAACTCTCTCAACTCTGTCGATAGCAGCGTGGTCGTTTACGAGGACTTTGGTTGCGGGGCTGAATTCAATCTCTGCCTCAAGCCCGAACGCTGCTGCCATATTTTTGATGAAAGCTGGAATTTTAGTTCTTGTGTCTTCAAAACCTTGCTTTGAGAAAGAGCGAACTGTTGCTCCAAAACTTGCAACCTCAGGAACGATGTTTGTGGTGTGGTCATTACCAGCCTTGATCCAACCTACGTTTAGAACGATTGGGTCAAGTGCATCGAAGTGCTTGATGATGAATGACTGTATTGAACTGAGAATTTCGATAAGTCCGGTGATTGGGTCAACAGCGTTCCAAGGCATTGAGCCATGGCCACCTTTACCCTTGAGAGTCACAATTACATCTCCTGCTGAAGCCATCATGGTTCCCCTACGAGATGCAAAAAAACCAGGATCATCAGTTGAGAAAACGTGAATTCCAAATGCTGCAATTGGCTTCTCGCCAGAAGCTAGGTGCATGTCTTGAGAAAGCATTACGCCTGCTCCATCGTGACCTTCTTCACCAGGCTGGAAGAACATAACCACGTTTCCCTTTAGCTGGTCTTTGTTCTCAGCAATGAGCTGGGCAGCTCCAATTCCGATTGCCATATGAAGATCATGTCCACAGGCATGCATGTAACCGTTGGTTGATGAGAAAGGAACGCCAGTATCTTCAACGACGGCTAGGGCATCCATGTCCGCACGAAGAAGAACAGTAGGGCCGGGTTGTGCTCCTCTGATAACGATTGCTGCCGCAGTCATGTCTTTACCAAGAGTTACTTCACCGAGAGTGTCTACCTCTTTTAGAACGCGGGCCAGTGTATTTGGTAGATCTAAACCAAACTCAGGAATTTGGTGAAGGTCGCGTCTGACCTGAACTAGGTTTGCTTGCTTAGCTTTGGCCTGGGTCTTTAGTGATTCGTAGTCCACGAAGATCTCATCTCTTTAAGTTGATATTCCTATTTTGGCACTATATCTGCCACCACTGACGCCTACGATTTAGTTATGTTCTTTGAGCAAATGCATCCCACCTGGCAGAACTGGCTTGCTGACGAGAAAGCATTACTGGAATCCATTGAATCCAAGGTAGTGGCCGCTGAATTTCTCCCTGCTGAAGACGTAGTAATGCGCGCTTTTTCACTGGATCCAACCCAGATAAAGGTTGTCCTATTAGGGCAAGATCCATATCCGACCCCCGGCGATGCTGTTGGCCTAGCCTTTGCGATGGATGTCCAGAGAAGAATTCCCAGGAGCTTGAAAAACATAGCTCTAGAACTCAAGTCAGATCTTGGCCCAAAATTTGTTGGAGACGGTAATTCTTTAGATTTGACTAGATGGTCCAATCAAGGTGTAATGCTGCTGAATCGAGCTCTTACAGTCGAGTCAGGAAATGCAGGTTCACACTTAGGAAAAGAATTTGGTTGGTACGAATTCACCTTGAAGGCTATCGAACGCATTTTGGAGGATCATTCCATAGTTCTCATGCTTTGGGGTAACTTTGCCAAATCTATTGGTTCGGAACTCAAAACCTCAAAATACTTTGATCGAGCTCTCATAGTTGAATCCACTCATCCCAGCCCGCTATCTGCTAGTAAAGGTTTCTTTGGATCAAAGCCATTTACAAGAACCAATCGGGCACTTAAGGATTTAGGTCTTGAGCCGATAGATTGGTCTTGTTAGGAAGTGGAACTGTGCCGTTAGATTCAGAGTCGCGTTGGAGACTGGTCCGCAAGCTTAAGGCTAAAGAGGCGGAGAAAGTTTCTTCGGTTGAAGAGATAACTCTTCGAAGTGCATCAATTTCTGACATGAAACAAATCGCTGAGATCTATAACTACTACGTCATTAATTCAGTGGTTACTTTTGACATCGAGCAAACCACTGAAACCACTTGGCTTGAGAAGTATGAGTACTTGCAAACACTTGAACTTCCATTCATCGTGGCGGAAAGCGCAACAGGAACTATTTTTGGCTTTGCATATGTAGCTCCTTGGCGTCAAAAAGCCGCATACAGAAGAACCGTAGAGGACACTATCTATCTTCGACCTGCAGCAATAGGAAAAAGGATAGGCACGAAGTTGTTGGCCGAAATAATCGAACAATCTAGGGCAGCAGGAGTTCGAGAGATAGTTGCAGTCATAAGTGATAAAGGTGCTGACCCCTCCATTGCCCTGCACGAAGCCTTCGGTTTCAAACGCCAGGGTCATTTAGCTAAGGTTGGCTTCAAATTCAACCGCTGGCTTGGAACAGTCCTATTACAGAAGAGCTTGTGAATAAGTTCAGAAAATTGTCAGATTCGCCCAGTAGGGTTTTGGTCATGAAAGCACGCTTTGTATTTGCCGCAGCTATGACCGGCTTTGCTCTTATAGCAAGTTCGGTTTACTTTGCGCAAAACCAGGGTTCAGCAAATATCTACAGTGATCCAGAAAACCGCGACAAGCCTGTAGTTGGCTTAGTACTCAAATACAAAGATGGCGTTGTCCCCTTTGATATTTTCGGCAATCAAACTGGACTTGGGAACTCGCATGGATCTTTGGTTAAAGGTGTCGATTTAGGTTTGGGAATGTACTCTGCCGATTTTAGGAAATCGATCAGCGAGAAATCAGCTTTAGGAATTGCGCAAGCTCTTGTGCATGATCAGGGCATTGAGAGCATCTATTTAAACCATGTCCTCTCTGACGCAAGTTTTCGAGAGATAACCCCCAAACTTGCTGTCCTAAAAGCAAGCAACAGCCCCACTTCGGTTAAGGCTGTGGATAGTTGGGATTCTCAAAAACCAAGCTCACCCAAAGTCACTTTGACTTGGAATTCGCCCACAAAGCTAAATGGTGGAAAAGTCTGGGGTTACCGCATCTGGAAATTTGACCCAGTAGCAAATACCTACAAAGTAATTGTTTCAAATTCGAAGAGCATAGCGACAACCCTAAATATTTCACATAACTTAGTTGCTGGTGCAGCTGCAAGTTTTAAGGTTGCTGCTGTAACAAGGTCATCAAACCTCAAATACACGGCAGTAAGTGAGCCATCATCTCCTGCAAGAGTTACACCGACGGCAACTCCACAAGCGCCAGTCTTGCAGTCAGCTGGCAGCATCACCTCGACTGCACCTGTAGTGATTTGGGCAGTTCAAGACAAAATTGGCAGGGGCGGGTTACCAGTCAGCTATACCGTTACTGCCACAGCTTCAGATTCAACTGTTAGCAATTGCACAACTTCCTCAAATAGCTGTACTTTGAGTGGTCTTTCCTCAGGCAAGATTTACAAAGTGCAAGTCACCGCGACAAATGCAAGAGGTTCAAGCACTTCAGCTCTGGTCACAGAGTCACTAGATCCGATGATGAGTATGCAATGGTACTTAGATTCAAATTTTGGGGTGAATGCATCTGATGCGTGGAAGATTACTAAAGGTTCGCCTTCAATTATTGTGGCTGTAGTCGACACCGGAATTACAAACCATCCAGATCTAAACGACAATGTTGTTCCTGGTTATGACTTCATAAGCAATTCCAATCAGTCAAGAGACGGAAATGGAAGAGACGCTGATCCAAGCGATCCAGGCGATTACAATCTGACCGATGGAACTGCGAGCTCTTGGCATGGAACACATGTTGCAGGAATTATTGCCGCTTCATCAAATTCAATCGGCATAACAGGGGTTGCACCTAATGTGAAAATTGAGCCCATTCGAGTTCTTGGCCCAAATGGAGGAACTGAGGCTGATATTGCCGCAGGAATTAACTGGGCTATCGGCGTTCACATAAACGGTGTGCCAACAAACCAATATCCAGCAAAGGTCGTGAATCTCTCTATTGGCTCTTCGAGTTTCTCAACCTGTTTTTCCAATTCACCAACACAGTTGGCAATCGATGAGTCCAAGAGACGAAACGTTACATTGGTTACTGCTGCGGGAAATGACAACCACTATGCCACAGCTTCCTATCCAGGTAACTGCTTTGGAAATATCACAATTGGAGCAACTGGATATACAGGCGATCGGGCTTATTACAGTAACTATTCCGGATACAGCTCAAACCAAGGTGTATTTATTGGTGTAGATATTTCCGCACCGGGTGGAGATGACCGAGCAGGTCTAGGTGCTCCTGCCGGAGGTCAAATTTGGTCAACCTTAAACGATGGAACGCGTTCGCCAGGGGAGCCAACCTATGGTGCTGAAGAAGGCACAAGCATGGCTTCTCCAATTGCTGCTGGAGTGGTGGCACTAATGTATTCGGTTCGGCCATCGCTAACTGATGATCAGGTTTGGTCGATTTTGAGTTCAACTTCAAAAGAATTTGCCCCTAGCTCAGACTGCACAGCCGACTTGATTACCACCACGCTCAATAACGGTGAGAAAGTAACCACAGGTCTTTGTGGAGTTGGCATTATTGACGCTTCAGCTGCTTTGAAAGCGGTCCAGAACTTAAATAAATAAAGCCGACCATTCAGTCGGCTCTATTTTGCTGGTGCGGAAGGTGGGACTTGAACCCACACGCCATGGGCGCTAGAACCTAAATCTAGTGCGTCTGCCAATTTCGCCACTCCCGCGAGCATCACTAGTCTAGACCAAAATTCGATTTCCCGCCTGTGGGAACTTTATATCAAAAAACCGCTATTGCAGTCTGCCTCTTCAGGAGTCAATGCCAGTTCGTGCTTACATAGGGTACATATCCATTCCCAAGAGTCAAAGAGCTTGAAGGTGGACAATCCATTTTCTGCCTCGCAAGTGAAACATCTCATGCGAGCAGATTACTGATTTTGGGTAGTCTTTGTGGAACTTATCCACAGCGTGGGCATTGCCTAAGAGCAGCTAACGATCGCTGCTTTTCTTTACAGCGTAGACAGGAATGTATTTGAACATTAGCCCTGCACCGAGGAAGCCCAGAAAGCCAAACGCTCCCATTGCGACTGTGAGGCTAAACCCAAATCCAATAATTCCCGCTAAGAGGGGAGGAGCTCCTGCATCACCGACATCAACCATGAGTCGGTAAGCTGCCAGAAACTCATTTCGCTTGTCTTTAGGAGCAAGATCTGCACCTAAAACCATAATCACTCCACTGCCTATTCCATTAGCCAAAGACATTAGTAGTGCAAGTAAAAGGAATGTGTTGGCGTCAACTGCTATGCCAACTATTAGATGTGTAATGCCGAGACCCACGAGCGTTGGAACAGCCGCAAAGCTCCTGCCAAACTTGTCCATAATTTGCCCGCTTAGATAGAAAAGCGCGAAATCTAAAGCACCGGCGATGCCGATGAAAAGCGATGCTTGTTCAGCTGGAAGGTTTAGCCCAAGTGCTAAGAGGGGAAGTCCCACCATCCTGGTGCCGCGAAGAGCAGAGAGAATGGATGAAGCCACTCCAAGTGTGGCCAATTTCTTCCACTCGCGTTTGGCAACTCTATAGGTCTCAGTTAGCGATGATGTTGATTTGATTAAATCTTTCTCACTCTTTGTGGAGAGAAGAATGAGCACTGTGATTCCACAAAGGATAAGTGGAAGATAGAAAACCTCTGTTACTGAGAATTGATGAATTATCCAAGCTCCGAGCACTGGACCGACAAAAGAACCTGCTCTAAACATCCCGCCCAAAATTGATAAAGATCTAGCCCTAAATTCCAAGGGGACATGTTCAGTCATCCAGCCGAGTCTCGCTAAACCGAATACGGCAGCAGCGGCACCGACAATAAAGACCCCGGAACTAAGCATGAAGAGATTCAGAGCAAAGAGGCTTAGCAGGATCCCTAACGCTCCAGCCAAAGATGCGTAAATCATGGCAACGCGTTCACCAACTGCATCTACTATTTTTGCTGCTGGGATATCAGCACAGAGACGACCAACCATCAAGGCTCCAGTAATTGCACCTGCTGTTGCGAGGTTTGCGCCCAAGCCTTGAGCGCTGGCTGGAATGCTCGGCAGGATGCCATATTCAGCTGTTGAGAAAAGGAAGGAAGGTAAAAATACTGGCATCACCAATTTGCGCTTAGAAAAGAATTGATTAGGTGTGCTCACCGACTAATTATCCCAGAGAATCGATTCTCTTAGGCTCTAAAGAACCTGACGCTTAGACTAGAGAGCATGTCCGAACTAGATCTGTCCGCTGAAATTAGGCAGATTCGTAGCATTTTCGCCACCATTGCTGAAGTTACTGATGTTCCTAAATTGGATGCAGAGATAGCTGAACTTGAGGTGGCTGCTCAGGTTCCAAATCTATGGGATGACCCAGAGGCTGCTCAGAAGGTAACAAGTTCGCTATCAAGAAAACAATCAACTAGAAATCGCATCATTGAAATAGCCAACCGACTAGATGATCTAGAGGTGCTTATTTCCTTAGCTAACAGTGAATCCGATAAATCAGCTGCAACTGAAGCTACCAATGAGCTCGAATCGCTGAGGAAGCTAGTCGCCGAGCAGGAAATCTTGACTCTACTAAATGGCGAATATGATTCAAGGGCGGCAATCATCACGATTCGTTCAGGTGCAGGTGGAGATGATGCAACCGACTTTGCTGAAATGCTAATGCGGATGTATTTACGCTTTGCAGAGAAGCAGGGTTGGCAAGCCCAAGTCCTAGATATCTCTTTTGCTGAAGGTGCTGGAATAAAATCAGCAACATTTGAAGTCGATGCGCCTTACGCTTATGGGCAGCTCTCTGTTGAGGCTGGAACACATCGTTTGGTTCGGATGAGTCCATTCAATGCAGCTGGCAAAAGACAAACTAGTTTTGCTGCTGTTGAAGTTGTTCCGTTGATTGAACAAACTGATGTGGTTGACATTCCTGAATCAGATATTCGTATCGATGTCTTTAGGTCATCCGGCCCAGGTGGGCAGTCTGTCAACACAACAGACTCTGCCGTCAGAATCACACACCTTCCCACCGGAACTGTTGTTTCCTGTCAAAACGAGAAGTCTCAATTGCAGAACAAGGCAGCAGCCATGCGAGTCTTACAAAGCCGATTATTGGAAATCAGAAGGACAGAAGAAGAAGCCACCAAGAAGCAATTGGCTGGCGATGCTACCGCCTCTTGGGGTGACCAGATGCGTTCTTATGTATTAGCTCCATATCAAATGGTCAAGGATTTGCGAACCAATTTTGAGGTGAACAATCCAGATGCAGTGTTCGATGGCGACCTAGCAGGATTTATTGCTGCCGGCATTAGATGGCGTAAAACCGGCTCTAATTAGTAAGACACGAGCCTAGGTAAGCCTTGGTATGAACACTCGCAACTTAGGCTAAAAACCTAATGATTTCTATTTCTCAGGTATCCAAACAATACAAAGGCGCTCCTAGGGCAGCGCTTGAGGGGATCTCTCTCGAGATTGACAAAGGCGAGTTTGTTTTCCTGGTTGGCGCATCTGGTTCTGGAAAATCATCTTTAATGCGAATGATACTTCGA
Source organism: Micrococcales bacterium (assembly GCA_947454255.1). Lineage (GTDB taxonomy): Bacteria > Actinomycetota > Actinomycetes > Actinomycetales > Microbacteriaceae > Rhodoluna. Next base: position 2,148 of record CANGIU010000009.1, on the reverse strand, counting down.
GAAGATATTCCTTCAAGCGGCAGTATTCACGTTTTGGGGGAGAACCTGATTGGTATTCCCAATCGCAGGGTTCCGCACTTTAGAAGAAAACTTGGAGTCGTCTTCCAAGACTTTAGATTGCTGCCAAATAAGACTGCAGCACAAAATGTGGCTTTTAGTTTGGAAGTGATTGGTAAATCCAAAGGCTTTATCGCCGAAGCAGTGCCTGATGTGTTGCGTCTGGTTGGCCTAGAAGATAAAGCAAATAGTTTGCCTTCCGAGCTCAGTGGTGGTGAACAACAACGTATCGCACTTGCTAGGGCAATTGTTAATAAACCAGCGATCTTGCTTGCTGATGAGCCAACTGGAAATCTAGACCCAGCCACCAGCATGGACATTATGGCTCTTTTGGATCGAATTAATTTATCCGGAACAACAATCGTCATGGCAACCCACGACAGAGGCATTGTTGACCGTGGTCAAAAACGAGTTATTGAACTTAGTCAGGGAAAGATTATTCGCGATGCCAGAGGCGCAAGCTACGGAGAGAGCGAATGAGATTCAGCTTCGTCTTCAGTGAAATGGGGATTGCCATCAAACGCAATCTCAGCATGGTCATCTCGGTGATTCTGGTTACCTTTATATCTTTAACATTTGTTGGAACAGCAGGACTACTCCAACAGCAAATTGGATCAATGAAGACCTACTGGTATGACAAAGCTCAAGTTGCTATCTATCTATGTACTAAAACTTCTCCCGCTGAAATTTGTCCACAAGGTGAAGCAAGCAAAGATGTCCAAGTCACTGTGACTGAGAGATTGAAGTCAACAACTCTTGCCCCATACATCGATAAGTACTATTTCGAGAACCACGCCCAGGCGTATAAAACGTTCCAAAAGGAATTCAAAGATAACTCAGTAGCAAAGTATGTTACTCCTGAGCAGTTAAATGAAACCTTCTGGGTTAACCTAAAAGACCCAAACCAGGCACCAATCATTATTGAAAGCTTCAATGGATTATCAGGTGTTGAAGAAGTAAAAGATCAAAGAACCTATCTGGATCAAATTTTTAGCATCCTGAACATAGCCAGCTTGGCTGCGCTCTCGATTGCCGCACTAATGCTCTTCTCCGCAGTGCTGTTGATCTCTACCACTATTAGACTCTCGGCAGTGATGCGACGGCGAGAGATCGGCATCATGAGATTAGTAGGTGCTAGCAATTTCTATATCCAACTACCTTTCATCCTCGAGGGTGTTGTTGCAGGAGTGATTGGTAGCTTGCTAGCAGGCGGAGCAATCCTGGGAATTGTTCAAGTATTCGTTCAAGGCTTCCTGGCCAAGCAACTTCCTTTTACCAGTTTCGTTGGCATCCCCGATGCCCTAGCTCTTCTTCCATTGCTAGTTCTCGCTGGTGGTGGGCTTGCTGCCATTGCAGCAGCAGCTGCTATCAGAAGATATTTACGGGTCTAACGGTTAGACTGATGGGCTGTCTAGAGTATCTAGAGAGTTCTAACTATCCAGGAGCGCATCGTGCCTAGAGAACGTGGCCAGAAGGTTGTTGCCACCAATCGTAAAGCCCGTCACGACTATCACATTGAAGACGTGTATGAGGCAGGACTTGTGCTATCCGGGACAGAGGTTAAATCGTTAAGAGCTGGCAGAGCTAGCTTGGTTGATGGATTTGCAAGTGTTGAAAACGGGGAAGCTTGGCTTGAGAATGTTCACATTCCTGAGTACCTTCAGGGAACCTGGAATAACCACAACACCAGACGTAAGCGCAAATTACTTATGCACCGTGAAGAGATTGCCAAACTAGCAGGCAAGATCAAAGAATCAGGTTTTACTCTCATACCGCTATCTCTTTACTTCAAAGACGGCAGAGCAAAGGTTGAACTAGCACTAGCCAAGGGTAAGCGTGAGTATGACAAGCGGCAGACGCTCAAAGAGCAGCAAGACAAACGTGAAGCAGACAGAGCAATGTCTACCAAAGGAAAAGACTGGTAATTCGGGAATAATCTCCGAATAACTCTGGTTTATGTCATTAGATAGCTTTATAGTTATCTAGCCCTACCAAGGGTTTTGGTAATTCAATATGGGGATGATCGGTTTCGACAAGGCTTCTTGATACGAAAAGAAGCGGGCCGTGAATGTAGCGTCAACACGTAAATGT